>CAZCBH010000081.1:0-22210 GCA_964496875.1 uncultured Candidatus Obscuribacterales bacterium
ATTTGTCCCGACGCACAACTCTTACCTATGGTAATGGCGCAGTCGTGAACTATGGGCTGGAAGACAACAACGATATGACCAGCTTGGAGCAGGTGTACAATGGTTCTGCTTCAGTTGAATTCACCTATGGATACAACAATATCCACGAGGAGACTAGTCGGTCCATTGATGATGGAAGCTACATGTGGCATCCGTCTTCTGGTGGTACAACAACCTATGGTACTGCAAGCGGTGTGAACACTTATCCTACTGTTGGTGGTGTGAGCCTCAGCTATGATGGAAACAAAAACCTAACCGGAGATGGCACCTGGACTTATTCTTATGACACAGAGAATCATCTGTTGTCGGCAAGCAAGACGGGTGTATCTGCGAGTATGGTCTATGACCCTATTCACCGACAGTCTCAGAAAACAGTGGGATCGGCAAAGTCCAGGTATATTTACTCTGGATGGCAGAGAATTGCCGATTACGATGGAGTGACAGGAAACCTGCAAAGTAGATATGTGTATGGCACAGGGCTGGATGAAGCCCTGATTGCTGTTGATAGTTCAGGGAATAAGACCTATCTACACCATGACAAAATGGGAAGCGTTATCGCAACGACAAATGGCAGTGGTACAGTGACAAATACCAATGCGTATGGTCCATATGGCGAAATTGGAACATTGTCTGGAACAGACTTCGGGTTTACAGGGCAGCGGTATGATTCTGAGCTTGGACTGTGCTACTACAAGCACCGCTACTACTCGCCAGCAATCGGACGATTCTTGCAGCCAGATCCGATTGGATATACCGGCGAGGATTTCAGCCTATACACCTATGTGAGAAACTCACCTCTGAGGTTTACAGATCCGCTTGGATTGCAAGAATATGAATCATTGGCTGTTCATGTACATGCTGAAAAAACCACAACCTTTGTCAATTCGCCTAATCCAGATGAAGTCGGACCAGCGATTACCGTCAAGCATACGATAGATTTTACAACGTACTTAATGCAACCCGCTTGGGGTCAGAGTCATGTCAATCAAATGAATATTGGAACTGAACAACAGTTTGGCGAGCAGAACATGAATAACACCGAGTATGTGCATCCAGATTTCCAGTTGAATATCAATGTGCATGCTGCAATTGCTGCTCTGTACGTGAGCTCAATTTTTGCAGCCCTCGCATGGTTCTTTGTCCCCGGCACTCCCGCAACCAAAGCAAAGGCGGCCGCACTCACCGCCTTGATTGTTATGATTGTCATGTTGTTCGTCCTTGGATATACAGTCCACGTCGACACTAGAAAGCAGTTAAGACGGGGGCAGACTATGGAAAATGTGCAGGATCAAGAAGGGTATTAATTTCAAATATTAGCTGAAGAGGTCACTCCTTCAGCTGATTGCTATAGCCCTATTGCATATTGAGACCGATCAAATGGGTTCGTAATTCTTCTAGGATCCTAAACTAATCTGGGGACTTCATCGCGCCATCGGATAGGGCTTCTTAGTAAACTTCATTGCAGCTGCGGGGAGATAGCTTGCTATTTCCCCGCTCTTCGCCTTAGTTTTGTCAATCAACAAGCAACACACAAAAATTCCATCGACTTTGAAGCTTTTGGAGGTATTGCTACGTCTCTATCCGAATCCAGCGAATTTCATCAATACACATAGATACAACCCGCTAACTATCTTCTTGATTAAACTGATCTGGAATTGAACAAGTCTGATCAAAGATTGCCTTCTCTATATAACGAACGTTCTCAATGTTTTTACCCGCATCTAACGGGGCAATTTTGTTTTTTAACTTACTTGAGATAGTCACGATGCTTGAGTTCATTCCTGACGCTGACACCGTTAGTACAATTCTTTCTCCCGACCCGTCCCAATCCTTGCCTGTTTTAGCGGATATAACTCCAGCCTCGAAATTCTCGTATGCGATTCGGCAATCACCCATATTCTTGAGTGACAAGAGACAAATGTTGAAAGCTTCCTCGATCGGTTGATCTATGGTGACTACGCTTACCTGATGGTTGCCCAACATCCTTTCAAGGCTGTTGGGTCTAAGGCGCTTGAGGGGAATCTCGTGAAACAGTACAGTCAATATCACACCCAACAGACCAATGACTATTCCACTTATGATGCTCGCAATTACTGCCTTTAGAGGATCACATCCCAGAGAAACTAAGTTCCACACTACAATGAGTATCCACAAGAAGTATACTAACAGAAATACTCTAGTGTATAAACTTATCGAACGCCACTTCATAATTGCTTCTGTTCTCCTTATTTCATCGGACATTAAGTCGTCTATAATGGTCTGGCGAACTTGCTTTTATATTGACATTTAGAAATCAGGTTCGTCAACCTGATTTATTATGCGTCTAAAGTCGACATTGGTTCATACTGAATGAGTTTCAGGCTCGGAGGGAACCCTCCGAGCCATTTTTTTCGCCAGGTTATCGCATTAGGTCAGCACTGCGATTAGCCTATAAATTTTAAAACTAGAATGTCCGCTTTTGTAACCAAATACAGTATCATATAATCTTAAATTTGTCGAAGTACTCTGAAACACAAACAGATATCGTTTTTGGTGTTTGATGGTGCTAAATAATTACACTATATCTTATGGTAATAAACACTTTTGGGCTCTCGGGAGCAATGAACAAAAGTCATATTTTGTTCACTCCGCAAAAGACCAAATTTCAGTTACCTGTTTGTGGTTTCGAGATCTCGGCTCTCAGGATTCTTGTTTCGGACCTATTTGACTGAACAAAACAATTTTGTAGAGAAGTATCGTTCACAATAAACAGACTGCCAGACAAGTTTTTGAAGCGGCCAGAAAGATCAGAGTTTGAATGAAGGAAGTCCTTCTGAGATCTTAAATTCTGAATGTAATGGAGATAAAGCAGCATCTGAATTGACTGCCTGGTTGAATACTTTTCGGGAAGCTCATTTTAACTTTGAATCACTTTGTTTATGGAGAGACGCTAGTTTATCGAATTCATTTAGAAGATAATCCAATGTCGGTCCTTTCCATTTGCCAGACTGTTTAAGCGAAATTATTGCTTCTTTGAGTAAATCAAGCCTTTCCCAGGTAGGTGTTAACGGCGGCGAAAAAGCGCGGAAATCCGGCGGGCATTGCTGGTGCCTGGATAAGAGTCAAGCGAGAAGGGAGGCTACTCGCCTCCCTTCTCGCTTGACTCTCGACAATGGACCTGAAAGAGGCGGTGCTCTCAGGCAGTTGTTTTGCGCCCACGTTTCCTCAGGCGCTCTTTGGCTTTAGCTTCTTTTCGCAAAGAAGCTTCGTGGGTTCTGTAGGACTCTCCTTCAATGGTGACTACCTCAGCATTGCGCAGAAGCCGGTCAACGAGCGTGACGACACAGGCTGCATGAGGAAAGATCTCTGCCCAATTTGAGAATGCCTGGTTTGTGGTTACTACTGTCGAGTGTTTTTGATATCGCTCCGAGATTACCTCATACAGCAGGTCAGCATATCTGGGGCTGTAATCCATGTAGCCGATTTCGTCTACTTCCAGGAGTTCGGCGGAGCAGAACTTCTTCATCCAGCGTTTCAAGGCGGCAGCACTTACGGCCTCCGCCAGGTTCGCCAGCATATGACTGGCTTTAATGAACTTCGTCTTGTGCCCCTTCATCAAAGACTGGTAGGCCAGATTCTGGGCGATCATGGTTTTGCCCAGTCCATTTGTGCTTACTAAAACCACATTCGCTTTCTCGTACCCGTCCGGTGAACCACATCTAGCATCAAATAGAAATCTGTGGCATTCTCTCCTCCAGTTAATAGAGTTGGTAAAGAGAAAGGCCGAAGAGTCTGGTGCAACCACAAAGGAATTTGGAAACAGCTGGTCAGAAGTTGTCGCTTGAGTGGCAAGTCGATAAAAGAATTTTGCGAAGAGCAAAATTTATCGACCCGAAGATACTTTTACTGGCAGCGTAAGTTAAGAGCTGAGCAACCCGAATGGTTTGCCGCCCTGGAAGCTGAATACTATCGAAGCAGACCGAACGATGCTCCACTAGAGATCTTTTTGCCGGTAGAAATACAATCACCAGCAGCAGTGACGATAAAGAATGATCAACTAACGGTCGAGCTCAAGAGTGGTCACCGGATCTTGATTGTTAACGGCGACGAAAAAGCGCAGAAATGGAACGTGTCAAAAACTTTTGGACAGTATTCAAAAAAGTTTTGTGTAGGTTTTCTAGTCGAAATTGGCGAGATCGAATAGATGAGGCTACCCCAAAAAGCTCTACGCTACTGCTACAAATTCGAAAGCACCCACGGCATGTGCGATTTCGAATTTGCAGCTTGAAACATCCAGATTACTAAACAGCCACATCGGTTGGGCTGAAAATAACGGTATCGATATCAGTGGCAAGTGAATCCCATATTTTTTGTTGGTATTTAATATTACTATAACTTGTGGTAAAGTATACTTTAGGATTGTCGAAAGGAGTGAACAAAAGTCTTATTTTGTTCACTCCGCAAAATGCCCAATTTTGAATACCTATTTGCGATTCCGCGATCTGAGCTTCTTGCAATACAATATCTGACCTGTTTTAATGAACAAAACATATCCGAGAGGAAGTATTGTTCATAATGGCAGGACAGGCACGAATCTTATCCTAAGAAGAGATAAGAGATCTATTCAATATCCTCTCCAACAGAAGAGATCAGGCGATTTTTGCCTTGGGTACTAATAATCTTAGTCGGACAATTCTGAAATATTCTTGTCACCATGAGGGATATCAACCGGAAGCGATCACTTCTAAAATGCTTCCCCAGGCATAGTTCCATCCAATGCGCTCCTGCTCCAGCCTTATTCGCTCTCCATAGACATTATTCTTCAGGTCCTCGTAAAGCGCATTCTCGTCTGCCGTCAGGGTCGCAAGTGTATCGGCGCCATTCTGAGAATGTTCTTCTCCACAGAGCTCTCTATGCGCCAGAAGCGTCTCTTTATCCATCAGAACCGACCTGATACGAGGAATGTGCAATCTAGCTCTGTCCAGAATGGCCAGTCCGTGAGTATCTATATCTCCCCAGTAGTAGGTTTTACAGTTCTGAATCCAGGGGACATCAAATAGAAGATCCAGTCCATAGCCACTGCCGAAGACAACCAGGCTTGATTCAAGTTCTTGAAACGCAAGAAAGTTGATCTCATTTTCTGTTATCCACACATGCTCGATTTGCGGAGACAGACCTTTAAAACTCTCTATATCCAGGGTTATGTCCTGAAGGCACTTTCCAGGCAGCATTGAATACTTCTTGTCTAAAACTCGAAACCTCACCCTGGCAGGTTTATCAAGAAAGCCGTAGCGCTGGGCGAAACGGGTTGCACCAACTGCCGTTCTATCTATGTAGTCTTCCTGAAGACAGAGATCCAGAAGTTCGATAAGAATTGCTCTATTCTCTTCCACAAACTTGCTGTCAATCCCCGGGATATCAATTTGTCTCAAATAAATGCCAGGTCGCTGATTTGCCTTTAGCCAGGCGACAACACTCAACAATTTAGGCCAGCTTGTGGAATGCTCCAATGCTTTGAGCGGTTTCCTTGCCAGCCAGCTGAGAATGGATGGCTCTCTTTTAGCTACGGAGTCGACAATAATCTTGAATTGTTCGACTTCGCGTTGCTTTCCTATCAAGGTCACAGCATCTTCCATGGTATCAATCCAGATTTCCTTCGGCACATTGTTTTTTCCGAGGATTTTGTGATTGATAGTCTCGAACTCCAATCTGATATTCTTTGCTTTACGGAGGTCCGATATCCACTGGCGAACTTCCTGATAGCATTCACTCATCTGCCTGGGGGAAGGCCGTCTCAATTTCATTCTAAGTGGGAAACATGATTTATCAGCTTCGGACAGTAGATCCGCATCTAATCTCGAAATAATGTTGGCGAGAATCTCTCCTCGCTCCCAGCGTCTCAACAACTGCCTCTTAATATCTCTTATGTCTGTATATGAGAAACTTCCTGGATCACTCATGGTTTACTTCGCCGAAAGTCGTTCTTTCTCTACTCGAAATTCCTGTATTGAGATATTTCTCAGCATAGAAGCGCTGCCACCCTCGTTATGAACAAATCCAACACTGGACACGAATGGCTCTATCACATCTACTTTCTGCAATGGTGTCACCACCAGTAGTTGCAAATTCATTTGCTGGAAAAGTCTCAGCCCATAGGTAGCAGACTCGACAGATCCTCTACCGAAAGCTTCATCAATCATTACGAACCGGAAAGTTCGAGATTTCTTTTCTGCAAAATCCAGCCCGAATTGATAAGCAAGGCTAGCAGCCAATATAGTGTATGCAAGCTTCTCTTTCTGCCCGCCAGATTTGCCGCCAGAGTCAGAATAATGCTCGAATTCACTCTCGTCTTCTCGCCAGCGCTCCGAGGCACCAAACACAAACCAGTTTCTTACATCGGTAACCCGTGTGGTCCAGCGCTTATCCGGCTCTGTCCAACCTTCGCGACCACGGAATCTATCAATTATAGCCTTCACCTGCAAAAACTTCTCTTCGGTGTATTGGCTATCGTCCACCCCGACCAGAGTGCCTTCGGTACAAGTTCGCAAATCACTCTGGAAATCTCTAATATCGGCATCCTGGTTAATCCTGGCTTCCAGCACAATATAGCGTCCGGGGTTGTAGTCTATTTTCGAAAGGGATTCATTAATCAGCGAGATGCGCTCTTTTATCTCTTCTCTTTCCCGAGCCAGCTGAGATTGAAAGTTGGCTATCTCACGAATGGTATTTTCGTTTAGTAGCTCTTTGAAGCGATTTTTAAATCGAGGAAGGTCATCTTTATTGAGCGCAGCAAGCATCGACTCGTACTCGGCCGCGGCTTCTATACTGCTATCCGTCTCGTTTGTCTCTACCGAAAAGGTCTCCTTATACTTCGTCATGGCTGCGACAATCTTTTCTCGCAAGCGGCTCACCTTTTTGTCTTCGCTGTCGATTTTATTCTGAAGCCAAGTTCGGGTATCTTGTTCACGGTTGGAACAAGATTTGATTGTGATTGCTTGCTGTCCCAGTGCCTCTTGCCTGATTTCGTCAAGCCGCGCCTTCATGCTCTCGTCCAATGGCTCTGGTCGAGACTCTATTATCTCCATTGTTTCCTTTAGCTCATCTTTCGTGTTGGAGCTCTCCCACTCAATCTTGGAGCGTTTATCCCTCTGGTCTTGAATCCTTTTTCTCAAATCTTCACGCTCCGCCTCTAAAGTCCGGAGGGTCTCCGTTAACTTTAAAAGCACATCCGAAGCGGATTCGAGTTCACGCTTCTCATCTTCTAACCTGGCAATTTCTACAGATATAGTCTGCCAGTCCATATCTTGATAGTTGCCATGTTCCTCAAGACGAGACAGGGCAGCCAGCTTGTTTCTAACCTGCGACAGCTCTTCTTGTATTCGCCCTATCGCCGCTCCTGCATTCTGAGCACGAATCTCAATCAGTGCCGCCTTTTTCTCCAGGGCTTCAATTTTGGCGATATTAGTCCAGCCAAGCACATACCTCGATCGATCATCTATTCTGAATCGGTCGTCTTTTTCATGCCGATCCATACCGCCCTTTATCTGACCGGATTTCGTTATCGCTCGTTTTTCACGACGAAACTGCTCTATATTTTCACAGCAAGCGATGTTGAACCGATTGGTCAGCTCTTGCTCCATCCAGTCATAATAAGGAGAGTCAGGTTTAATCGCTATTTTACTACTCAGAGAATGCGGGTAAACTTCAGGAAACTCTCTATTGCTCGAACTTCGCACTCGAAAATATACCAGTCTTCCCCTAAGATGATTAGAGTCGACCCATTCCGAAACACGATTGTAACTGCGATCTGGCACAATTAGAGAAAGCCCGAAGCCTTTCATAACTCGCTCCGCTGCCCCTTCCCAATCCCTCTCCTGCTCAAGGACCTGAAGAAGCTCACCGGCGAAGGGCATTTCGTCTTCGCCCAAGTTCAATGCACTACATATAGCATCACGTATCGCCAGTTGTGCTCTAGGAATATTACTCTTTCGAGCTCGCAAGCTAGTAATCTCTTCTTGCACCTCTTTATGTTCTTCTCGACACTGTTTTAGCTCTACTGTCGATTCTGTCAACTCATTTTGCAGGTTTGCCTCTTGGGCACTTGCTTCTTCTACCATAGCCGTCAGTCCGGCTCTCTGATTAATAAACTCCTCCTCGCAAGCAGGAGCTGGAAGCTCAAGCTTAGAAACAATCTCGGCATATCGCTCCGCCTTCATGAGGCGTCTTCCTTTCTCAGATTCAAGGCGAAGCAACTCTTGCCCAAGACGTTCTATTCTATCCCCACCGTTGTCCTCTATACTTTTCTTTACATCTAAGGTCTCAATGTCTTTCTGATTCGCCTTTTCCTCTAAACGATTTATTGAAGCATCTGCTTTTTTCCAATCATCCTCCAGCGTTGTGATACGGTTTTCCAGCAGATTAACCTTCAAACCAGCGAAATAAGGTCTCAATTCTTCTCGAAATGACCGCAGCTGATTCACAACAGTCTCCAGAGAAGAGAACTTTCTACAGTCATCTACTAATGGCGTTAACTGCGCAATCTGACGCTCTGCTTTCAGCACAGCTTCATGGGCGGAAGTAAGATCATCAAAATGACCTATCAACGCTTCAATTCTGGGGGCGGCGTCAAAAGGCTCCAACATGTGGCTTCTAACAAAATCCGTCAGATTACCCACCGATTTCATTGATACGGTCTGATGAAAAAGCTCCAGGGCCTGCTCATGATCAATCCCGAACCTTCTTCGAAACCATGCACCGTAGGGAGGAAAGGAATCATAGATCTCCTCGCTGCGAGCTTTCAATTTTTTTCGAAGGTTGCTGATATCATTGCCAAATCCGGAAAAGTCGCCACTAATAGTGAGGTCATTCTTCGAACACACATAAAATCGAGAAGGTTGTCCCTGAAGCTCTTTTATGTAGAAAACCTGGGCTAAAGAGATAGTCTGCCTGAGCTCCTGATTGTAGAAAACTCCGAGTATTACCGAATAACTATTATGATCGCGCAACGCCACAGGCTTGGCCGTTCCGGTGATCTCGTTTCTCTCTGTTTTGTGAAAACCCATCACATAAGACCGCAGGCTTCTTTCTTTGTTTTCCGCTCCTGCCGCTTTGTTGAAAGCCACCTTATGCGCCGGGACAAGAAGCGTGGTGATAGCATCCACCATTGTAGACTTACCGGAGCCAATGTCCCCAGTAAGAAGGGTGTTCCTTCCTTCTGTATTTAAAATCCATACCTCTTTATTAAAAGTTCCCCAGTTCAAGATCTCGAGACGCTTCAGCCTGAAACCCGCCTGGAGACTTTCTATCAGCTCAACCTGCGACTCTGTTTCCTGGTTGCTTTGCGATAACCCTGCCGGAGATTCGAGATTGCCTGCAAACGATGCCGGCAGCTCCTCAAAAATTGCCAGCTGTCCGGAGTTGTCGCCGGATCTGGTTTTACGCGAAACTGTAGACGGCTTCTCGGGTAAATCCATTTTACTCTTCCTCTTTCAACTTCTTTATGTATTCTTCGAGCCGCTTATCGAATTCGCTAAGCCATTGAGCATCTACAAAGGCTTTAAGAATGCGCCTGACTTCAAAACTGTCTTCCCTGACTGAAGAAGCCTTCATCTTCCTTAAAAAACCCATATCGACTATCTTATTGATATGAACATCGATTTTACGAACAAGCTTGGTTTCGTTACTGCTCGAGGGCATAAAAACCTTTACCAGATCAAGAATCTCATCCCTTGATAATACCAGCTTGGTGTCACCACCCCTGGCATCGAACTCTGCCAGCTTCTTTCGCAGAAGAGCAAGAAGGAGACTTACATGAAAGGTCAACTGTCGCCTTGGAACCAACCTGGGTAGCTCCTCGCGATTGGATAATTTAAGGCTCTCGGAACCATTGTCGGCATCAATTTCAAGTTCCAAATCAGAATCCATGACCATGGAACGCAGAAAGGCGTAACCTTCAGCCTCGTCTAGAATCAGCTCCAATCGCAGTACAGATACATAGTCACGAACCCTGCTTTGCAATCGCAACAGATCCGTCCATAATCGGTTGTCACCTTCCTGCTGAATGACACCTTTAAACAATGCTACAAGTACCATAGAAAGCCGGTCGTCGAGAGATACTCTTCTATGACTCTCCTCAATATGGTTTTCGAGGGAAGTAGATTCAGTTGAATTCTGGGTCAATTTGCACTTCTCCTGTACTCCTGACGAATACAACTCTGGGCAGGATCGCCTCTTTCACTCGCCCTTCACTATCCTGCCAGGATAACTTCTCTTTGGTTTCTTCATCGATAACACTCTTAAATCTCTCCGTCGCCATCTGCAAATAAATAACAAGCTCTGCAAGACCATGGTCTAGTGGACGGCTCCGGACCAACTCCTGCAAGGTGACCTGGCTTTTGCTCTGAAGAGATTTACGAATATGGCGAGCAATCTCATTGCGGTCTATAGCTGACTGATTATACAGCTCAGCCGCATCTACATTGCTGCCGTCGCCTTCCTCAATGAGAGAGTGCACTCTCGGTTTATGTTTGGGAGAATACAACTTCCTTTCCATGGGCAAATCGATGGCGAGCCCGGGGCTGTCGATGGCGAAGAAATCCCCTTCCGGTGGAAGAGCTCTTAAAGCCAGCGCGCGAGTCTCTATATTTCTCAGGATATCCATGATTCGCCGGTTCTCCAGCCAGGCCGCATCGTCAAGAAAACGCTTTAGCTGTTGTGACAACTGAGCAACTGTTCTCTGGGTTGTTTCTCCAGCTTCCAGCCAATCGTAGTGAACCCGACGCAAACGAGAGTCAGGTTTCAAGTTTGCCACCGCCGGCAAGGACAAAACATCCTCTAACAGATCTGTCAGCTCATCCTGGCGCTGGCTCGACATTAGAAAGTCCCAGAAAGCGCGAAAGCTTCTGCCCTGGTCTGAATCTGTTATTGCGTCTCTTTCCCCCATGATTTCTGCAATTAGCTCACCTTTTCCGCCATCGAAGGTGGCTATTTGTTCTCTTACAGTCCGATCTAAAATGCGAAAGTTCTGGTCGACTTCTCTAAAATCAGCCAGCAACTCCCGAGCCACAGCGACAAACTGCTGGAACCTGTCCCTGATCGCTGTCTCATCCAGAAGATTCATATCTCCTTCCTTGAGACGCTCAATCTCAGCTTCGATCTGGGCTCGTTTTTTCTCCAGGTCAGCCAATCGCACTATTGCGTCTGTCTCGCTACCTTCCTTTATCTGCTTTAGAAGCTGAAAGAGAGTAAGCAATCTAGACTCCGTACCAACGAAAGATCGCTCCGTCAGACTCTTGACCCAAGTTATAGCCTTTTCAGATGCCGGAGTCAGGTCAAAGTGAGGCTCATCGGAACCATGAGGATAGAACTTTCTCAACCAACCTTTATCGGGAGTAGTCCAATTATCCAAATATTCCAGAGCGCTTTTTTGAAACTCTTTATCTTCCCGCACTTCTCTTAGAGCGAATAATTCGTCCTCCAACTTCGCTGAAAGCTCGGATTGAGAGAGCACTCGCACATTCGGCTCTACGAATACTCTATTCAAGAAACTGATCACCAGCGCAGCATGCTTTGCCCGAAGCAATCGCCAGGCAGAGTTATGTTGCTTAAGGTAATCTAGAGTGGCATAGTCCATAAAATAAAGCCCAAAGTCTCCCGAAGTCTCTTGTAATAACGATGCCTTCTCAATTCAATCCCTATTGTAAGAGACCTTGCATATACCCAGATTAGACTGAGATAAGCCAATTCACTACAAAACCGATAAAACTGAGTAGATCCGCATAATATTTAATACAGAGAATCAATTCTAATCGAAGCCAAGCAGGCTATTTTTAAGCGCACCAGAGAAAAGACAGCAGCAGTAGTCGGAAAGTCAGCCCCGGAATCAGGATCAATCCTTCGATACCGCGGAGATAACCACAACCTCTACATCCACCAGAGCGATGCCTACAGATAAGCCGGTGAAAGCAAAAGATCGAGGTCGTCCTGGTCTAGGCCACTAGCCGCCGCTTTCTTGCTTTTGAAATCAAGAATGTCCCTGGCAAGCCCGCCTTTCTTCTTCTGGAGCTCGACAATTCTCTCTTCTATTGTCCCCCGAGCAATGAGTTTGTATACGAAAACCGGCTTGTCCTGCCCGATTCGATAGGCTCTATCTGTTGCCTGGTTCTCCACCTGGGGGTTCCACCAGGGGTCATAGTGAATGACGGTATCGGCAGCAGTAAGAGTTAGACCAGAGCCGCCTGCTCTCAAGCTGATTAGAAAAACCTGTACCGCACCGTTTTGAAATCTATCCACCAGTGTCTTTCTATCTTGTGTAGATCCTGTCAGCTCAACGTACTCGATTCCTTCTTTTCTGAGAGCATCTCAAATTCTAGAGAGCACACTTGTGAATTGCGAGAACACGATGACTTTGCGGCCTTCCTGTAGTTAGTTTCTACCATTATGTCTCGGATGTATGAGAGAGCTATCAGCGAGAGCAGAGAGACCGGAACAAATTCGAATGTGACGGCTGGTATCAGATATGGGACTAATTCTTTCCGGGCAGATATCCCTCCAGTTTTATAGTTCGCACTGTCCCGGTAATTTTTCTGTCAAGCGGTAGGTGTCGAGATTAGTCCTTGTTGCAAGAAGGACTAAGCACCGCTATTAATCCCATATATGGTGATCAATTGTGAAGGGCCTGAACTTCTGAAAAGTAAACGGATATTGCATTTTAAGGATTTGATCGTTTATGGATGTGATGACTGTTTTTTGGCTGATCTCTAAATAAATTGAAAAGTCACACTGACTACGATGATTATGACTAAAACTGGTTTTGCTGGATTCTCTCGCAATACAAAGATCCAATCTTCATCTTTGCTTTATTTTGTTAGCCAATTTGCCACGAATCTTCCACATCTCGTTTCTATGCTTAAAGAGTTCGGTATCACCAATGACACCACTCCGTTTTTTTCAGAGGCGTTGAAAATGAAAGGAGAAATTATAATTCCTACCTTACTTGCTTTATCTGCTTGTCCTGTTTTTGCTCAATACCATACTGGATCTAATCCTTATCCTAATCCTCGGCCTCACTATGTTGCCAACCCTGATTTGGTAAGAGTTCAGGAGCGCCAGGCTGAATTGCATCGTCAATGGGAAGAACAATTAGAGCGCTCCCGTGTTGAAGCCGAAAGAATGCGAGAGCAAAGAGCTTTAGAAGCGCAGCAGCGTCAGGAGAGAATGGAAGCTCAAAGAAGACTTGCCGAAGAACAATTGGCTCAAATTAGGGCCAGGCAAGAACAAATGCGTGAGCAACAGCGAGAAAGATTGGAAGCCGCTAGAAGAGAGGCTCAGGAAATTATGAAGAGAAGAACTTGGCATGGTGTTCCTGGCCAGCACTAGGATGAGAGAGGAAGAGGAAATAGCTTGAGGGGTAGCAAATGAAAATGAAGAATTCGGCGTCAGTGCTTTGTCTAAGCTTACTTTTGGGCGGTGTTTCAATGCCTTCAGCAATGGCTTGCAAGTGTCCGACTCACAAACCAGACTCCTCCTATGGAGGGGGATGTGGAGTAAAAAGCTATTGCGCACGGTGCGATACTCACTACATCGGAGGCAAGAACCTCCATCTCGACCCACCTCATTTTTGCCGGAGCAAACCGCCCTACCGCCCACCTTGTTTTAGCCGGCCTGAACCGGCTTACGGGACTACGGTCTCAATCGACCCTCTGTACCCTTCACAGCGACCCAGCTATTAGAGTCTAGGTAGCGCAAGTCGCTGAAACCACAAAAAAATCGGAAACCCTGATGCTCACCACTTTTACGAGACAAAGAGAGGACAACATGAAATCGAAACTACAGACAATTCTGACCATGGTACTTGCTTTGGAGTTGGCAACACCTGCAATGGCTCAAGCGGCATGGTCAGACAAAGTGATCCCTAATCATGGTAACTATGGAGGTCCAGGATGGACTGGCGGCCAATGGGATGATGGCTCGAATTCCTGTAAGAGTACATGGAAGCCACCTGTCGATGAAATGGACCGACAATTTAGAAACCACGACTATGACTACATCCGTAGTGGGGTTACAGCCAATACCCCAAACACTAATCCTGCGAAGCAAGCGGCCGATCAAAGACTTCTTGATGGTCTTCAGAAAGTCCAACCAAGTACTTTTGGAGGGCAATTGTACAAGGCCGGCGCACAGGGATACTTCAGGTACAAAGTGAATCAAGGAAATAGGTCTACGCCGAATCCCCCTGGTAGCACGAACCAAATTCACTATGGGCAAGGTAATCAGCACTACCGGCACTAAAAACAATGTCAGACTGACACTTCACCTGGTGACATTCGTATTGTCATCAGGTGTTAGTCTTTTTCTAAAACCCTCGTTCCATCAACGAGTCTCTTGGGAAGACATGGACAAGGCAGTAAAAGAGATGGACGAGAAGATATCGAGGGCGGAGCACTGGGAGCTGGATCAGATGATCGGCTTTGAGAATGAAGGCACCAAGGCAGGAGAGAAGATGAAAGAGACCAGGGAGAGGTTGAACAAGGGGCGGTCGGGAGCGAAAGAGGCAGAGAGCCAAAGAGCGGAGCAGGAGAGGAAGAGCAGGGAGAAGCAGGAGAGAGAGCAGAAGGACCGGGACAACTTCGAGCGTGGCGGGTGGTACTAGATATGGGACTAATCCCTGGCGGCGCAAATATCCCTATAGTCCCATGGTTGGCGCTATCCCGGCGATTTTTCTGTCAAGAGCCCGGTGAAAGGACTAGTCCGTGTTGTCATACCACCCAGATGGGTCATGACACCGCCTGTAATGATCTTAAACG
The DNA here is from genome assembly GCA_964496875.1 of uncultured Candidatus Obscuribacterales bacterium. Lineage (GTDB taxonomy): Bacteria > Cyanobacteriota > Vampirovibrionia > Obscuribacterales > Obscuribacteraceae > RI-106. The sequence continues at coordinate 14,823 of CAZCBH010000081.1, forward strand.
GACAAGTTAACTTGCCGAAACATAACATAGTGTTGCGCTTTAAGGAATTGTTCGTTATTGAAAGAGAAGCCGAATTTCGCCTGATCTTGAGACCCTATCGCTGGTGGCGCTAGCCTGGAAATAGAGGGGCTGCGGGAATTTATGGAATTACCGGCAGGTGGGTTTGTATAGTCCTGACGTTCTCATGTTTCCTTCCTATTACAGAGGCAAATCAAGCAAGCTTTTCAGCTTCCGAGATTGACAAGCAGGCGCCCGAAATTCGAATTGGTCGAATCAGGTAGATCTAGCCTCTTGTGCCTGGAGGGACAGAGAACATCCATCAACCACTAAAAAGGTAAAACATATGAAAAGAGCAACATCCATGCTCGGTGCCCTGGCAATTTTGGCCACTGGGTTCCTCTTCGCCGCTCCTGCGGCTCACGCAACGGTAACCTGTAATCCCTATCCGGCACCTCCTTTGGCGGACACCCCGGATAGTAAGATCAATGACTGGCCTCGAATCAAGCAAAAGAACTCGAATCCAGCTTTATCTCATGTTTACAACTGCAATCCCAACGGCAGTGGTGGTACGCAAACCACTAGTGAATTTCATCAGATGTGGCAAGGGGCGCAATCTATCGGTCATAGTGGTACCAGCAACCCGCCATACTATTTGGCAAATGAGTACTACCAGAAGGGTACCCGAATCTACTTCTTCAAGAATGTAAATGACTTGAACTCTTACTGGGGTACAAGCTATGCACCAAGCGGCAAGTTCTTTGGTGTCACTTTGAGGACTGTTGATAATGCTCAAAACCCCAATATTCCTGTCGGTTCTGTAGGGATCGTTCGGGAACACACTGATGGCACTGTATATCTGGGAACGACTGTCAAAGGCACCGTTTATCATGAACTCGGTCATGCTTTTGATCTAATGAAAAATGGTCCGGCTTCGAACCCCGGTTCTTATTGGTCTTCCGCAAAAGCTAATGACATTTATGACCTTGATCATAAGACTCGCGCTGCCGCTTTTCCGTCAAATCTTGTAACCATCAGGACTGAATGCGTGACTACCTTTAACGCTGCCTGGGACCCAGTCACACAGCAGGGCGTCTCCAACTGGACTGTTGCACAGTGCCAGTGGCCATACCAAACCTCTGACCGCGAGTTCTTTGCGAACATTTTCGGGCAGAGACTGGGTGGAATCGGTGGAACTACCGACAATCAGCAGCAGCTCGAATTCAGTACCTGGATGACAAACAAATTCTGGAATGAAACCCGGGATTACATGGATGGTATTGATTGGACTGGCTATAATCCGTGATTTCACTCGAATAGCTGATTGACTAGTTTCTTTAGGGGGGTGATAATTATCACCCCCCTTTCTTTGAGATTCATGGAAAATGAAAAAAAGTCTTTTCTATATTCCTTTCATTCTTTGCCTTCTGATTTTATCCCCCTCTTCGGCAAATACTGAATCGAACCTTCGATGGCAGGTATTGCTGGACCAAGCTAATCAAGCCATTTTAGATAAAGACTACAGCTATGCTATTTACAAGTTGCGGAAAGCGTGGCTGGCTGTTCCTGATGAAAATTTAAATTCTGATCCATACAAGAAAATTCGAAGCTCTCTTTCTGATGCTATTGCTATTTCTCCTCTCGCCAGCGAGGAAAAGGTGCTTAGGGGCTCGAAATATAGTATGGACCAGTTGGATCATCGAATTAGAAACCGTGAATCCAATGGCAAGGACGATCATTCATTCAGCGTAGAACTTAGATCTAACGGTGATCTCGCATTTACTCGAATTGGTTTAGACAAACCCTATTCAGGTGAAGGTGTATGCATGACCTATCTCAATGGTTTAAGTAAAGAAGAAATGGCGAAGTGGAAAGCAGGGACAGCTGAAAGAGAAAGGAATAACAAAGATTGGTATGAGAGGCATAGGGCTGCTCTCAAGGCAAAGATGCCTATATTAATAACTCCCGAACTTCCGAAATACAAAGAGCTGCTAGCTTTGTGTCAACCAATAGAACCTGGTGAGAGTAAAGAGATTACTAATTTTGATTTCAATCCTTTTGCTCCGGTGGATGTTCAAACTCTATCTGATTTATAAGAGACTACTTTACGCGAGTTTCTTGAAATAGATTGATAAACCGGCATCGGGTTCGAGAGAGTGCCCCAAAAATCGGTAATTGGGCACTCGGAGCTGGAAACACTGTATTTTACAGAGCTTGCACTGAGACATAACGGAGGTTATAAGCCTCCTTCATCTCCAAAATTTTCTTCACGTTGCAATAACTATAGTCTATAGCAAATGCTTCACGCCCTTAGTTGCAAAATTCGCAACCACCTATATATCCACCAACGCTATGTCTAAAATGAGGCCGGCGACAGCAAAAGATCGAGGTCGTCCTGGTCTAGGCCACTAGCCGCCGCTTTCTTGCTTTTGAAATCAAGAATGTCCCTGGCAAGCTCGCCTTTCTGCTTCTGGAACTCGACAATTCTCTCTTCAATGGTCCCCCGGGCAATGAGTTTGTAGACGAAAACCGGCTTGTCCTGCCCGATTCGATAGGCTCTATCAGTAGCCTGGTTCTCCACCTGGGGGTTCCACCAGGGGTCATAATGAATCACGGTATCGGCGGCAGTTAGAGTCAGACCGGAGCCGCCTGCTCTCAAGCTGATTAGAAAAACCTGTACAGCACCGTTTTGAAATCTATCCACTGGCGTCTTTCTGTCTTGTGTAGATCCAGTCAGCTCCACGTACTCGATTCCTTCTTGCCTGAGAGCTGCTCCAATTCTAGAGAGCATACTTGTGAATTGCGAGAACACGATGACTTTGCGGCCTTCCTGATGCAGCTCTCTAACCATATCGAGCAATTGCTGAAGCTTTGCGCTTGTGATTTTTGAAGAGATTTCATCCCCGAGCATTAGCCCAGGGTCGCAGCAGACTTGCCTCAATTTCATCAGGGCTGAAAAGATCTGGATCTGACTTTTCGCTATGCCCCGTATGGCAATCTCTTCTTGCACAATCTGGTTGGTTGAGAGCCTGACTGCTTCATAGAGGTCCCTTTGCTCGTTCGATAGAGCAATAGATTTTACTATCGTCGTCTTTGGTGGCAGCTCCTTGGCCACATCTTCCTTCAGCCTTCTTAGAATGAAAGGACGAATGCGTTCTTTGAGGATATCCACAGGCGCACTGTCGACATCTTCTGCCCCGGCGTTTACAAATACTCCCTTGAAAGATTTGAGGTCACCTAGAAGCCCAGGGATGAGGAAGTCGAACTGAGACCAAAGCTCAATCAGATTGTTTTCCACAGGGGTTCCGGTTAGACAAATTCTGTGACCGGCACTGAGGTTCTTCATTGCTCTAGCAGCTATCGACCGATGGTTTTTCATGTTCTGGGATTCATCGGCTACGATGGCAAAGAATCTCTTTTGTTTGAGGCGATTCAACTCGCGAGAAACAAGCCCGTAGGTAATAACAATCAGGTCCCGATTCTCGATATCAGACTTAAGTCTCTCTCGCCAGGGGCCGGATAGGTCGAGGACGTTGAGCGACGGAGCGAATCTTCTTGCTTCAGATATCCAGACATCGACCACTGATTTTGGACAGACTACCAAAGCCGGCTCTTTCAGTTCTCCTGCTTCTTTTGCTCTTAGAAGATGAGTCAATACTTGCAGAGTTTTTCCAAGACCCATATCGTCGGCGAGGATGCCACCAAGACGCTGCCGGCCTATCTCCTGAAGCCAGCCGACACCATATTTTTGATAGGGTCTCAAGTCAGCCTTCAGATTCCTAGTTGCTTCGACTGGTTCTATGCAGGAGAGCTTGTCCAGATCAAGAGCCCTTGAGCGAAGCCTTCGTGCTCCTTCTAATCTGACCTGCCTACTGAAGCCCCGACTCTCAAGAGACTTAAACTGCTGAGGAGTAAGAGCTATCTGAGCACATTCAGTTATTGCTGCTTTCCCGAAGATTTCGACAATTGACCTGACTATGGTCCTGATTCTATCGAACGGCATCGAGACTTCTCTTCCGTCCGGGAGCATGGCGATGAAGCGGCCATCTCGATTTAACTTCTCCAGGCTCTGCTCGCTGTAGTCTCCATTTAGTTTGTCTAGAGCTTCCACCAGAATCGGAAGTAGCGGATGATGCTTTCCATCAACGATGATGCCTAGCTCCATTTTGAACCAGAACCGTCCGTGGTCCTCGAAGCTTGCAGAGAACTCTGAGGACTTCACTGGAGCAATCGCTGAATTCTTTGAGCGGGCTCTAGTGTCTTTCCTTTTGAAAATCTCAAGCAGGGCGCCGGAGACAATCGGCGACAGAGAAGAACTAGCTCCTTCTCCGTCTTTCCTTCTGAGCATTTCGAAAACCAGAGCAGCTCCATGGAGACAGTTTGATTTCTTGGAGCAATTGCAGTCGGTCTCAATATCAACAACTCGGTGGTCGGCACTGAGTCGCCAGGAAGCTCTCACAGAATAGAGGTATCTATCAAAAGATATGATGCTGGCAGAAGCAGATCTATCTGAAAGAGAGAAATCTTCGATTCTTGGCTCTGAGTCAAAATCCTGGAGGCTGTCACTGTCATAGTCATCGACATCAATGGTCGACTCAAAGAATCGGCAAAGTTCAGGTAGAGTGAGAGCACCTATCATCGCCGAACAGAAATCTCCCGGGCAAAGTAAGTTAGCTGATAGAGTCAAAGATACTCTTCCTGCAGAAGATGACAAGGTAGCGCAAACTCATTCTTTACAACCTGTGACTCGGCATATTTCTATCGATTAGCGGCCTTCACGCAACCTCCTTGCAATAGCATCGGCGGTGGTGACTCAGGAAAATCTCTGCCTGCGATACCACACAAATAACTTATGGCGATAGCGGGAGAAACAAAAATCTATCGTTTTTGACAAAACGCAACGCAATTTACAAAACCTGTAAAGATGGCTTGTTGCAGGCGTTTGAGCTTAACCCATACATCCGTATTCACCCAGAGGGGTGAAGAGGCAGGTGAGGGATTAATCCTCATGGAAACCATCGGCGGTGCCAGAAAATAGAATCTGATATGCACCAAGATCGGTATCACGGAAAACTCGCGCTAACCGCGTCAGCCAAATTTCCGAGCGAGAAAAATTGGTTCTCTCTCATCTTGATATCAAAATTTTTCCCAGATGAGTTCCTTAAGTCTACCCAGGCTGGAAAATTCAGGAATTTCTGCCTTATGCCCTTTGGGTAAGAAATATGACTCTAAAAATGGAGAACTGGGTGAGAACCAGTCTAAGGTAGTCGTTACCACACGTACCACCCATAGAACACGGAATAAATCGCACCCAGTTCAATACATTGTCTCCCAAACAAGCAGATTCGCCAATGCCCCGAAGCAGCTAGCCTGCCTGGGGGACTGTGCCTAGTTCCTGAACGGGTTATCTGCTGCGAATTTCAAGGGATTGCACCTGAAGATAAATTCTCGGGTGGATGAGAGCATACTCATTTGCCTCTCCATCCGGTCAATAACAAGAAGCCCTCATCGCCAGGCCGGTGACAGGCAAGTCAGGTGCAGAAAAAATCATATCGAAAACAGAAAAATAGAAAGAGATAGTAATGACTAAGAACGCCAAAACCGAAACAGCTGCCTCTCATCTCTTCGGCATCGATGTCTCCCATCATCAGGGGGTCATCGACTGGGCAAAGGTGAAAGCAGCAGGGGTGAACTATTGCTTCATGAAGGCGACCGAAGGCTCGACCTTCAAAGACAAGCGCTTCGACTTCAACTGGAACCAGGCGAAAGCGAACGGCATCATCCGTGGCGCCTATCACTTCTTCCGACCTAATGCCCTGGTCAGTCGCCAGGTGGATAATCTGGTCGCAAAGGTCGGCAAGCTGGAGGTCGGGGACCTGCCGCCGGTGCTGGACGCCGAGGTGCCCTCAAGCTGGACGAGATTCTCGGTCAGCAAGCGGGTGGGCATGATCGAAGAATGGATGGTCGGTGTCGAAGAGGCGCTTGGGATTAAGCCCATTCTCTATCTGAGCCCGTCCTTTGCCGACGATGTGCTGCGCAATGCCGCAGAGATGGAGAAATATATTTTGTGGCTGGCGCACTATACCTCTCGCTCCGAACCACGGGTGCCTGCACCCTGGTCGAAGTCATCTGGCTGGACTTTCTGGCAATATTCGGAGAGCGGTAGGCTAGATGGTATTGGGACGAATACCGTCGACCTGAATCGCTTCAAGGGGTCTGTCGAAGACCTCATGAAACTGACCGTGCAGCCGCATGGTGGCGATGGGTGTACTTGCCCTTGCACTTGTGGAAACGCCACCAAGTAACTAGTCCTCCATTTCAAGAGCATCAAGAGAAACCATGCAGAGAGGAGGCAGCATGCCTTACTCTAAGAAACGCAAACAAGCCTTCTTGATTGAGCTGCCACCAGAGGCGGTTAAAACCCTCCAGGAAGCCTCTGGACTTTCCGGGGTGGTCAGAATAGGCCGGCGCAAATTTGACGCCGCCAGCATCTTCCATGAGCCCTCAGAAGGTCTTCTATCTGGTGGCACATCATGGCTGGAGCTGATTCCGAAATCGGACTTCGAAGGGCGTAATCCCTGGGACTGGGCCCATGACCTCTGCACCGGATACCAGAAGGCGATGGCTTTGGCAGACCCTGTCTATGTCGAGCCTGACATAGAGCAGAGCTGGCCGTATTTGAACAGACCACCGATGGAGGTGGCTGACGATGATGCGAGCACAGAGGAATCTGCGGACAAATTTGCTGCCGAAGCCTGCGCCGAAAATGGCCCCGACAAGTCCTGGCCCTATGGTGGCAGCTTCGCCTGGCATCTGGGAGAGAATTACTCCCAGCTGAAGGCTGCCCGAGACGCGGTGATCGCATCGGGTAACGGCAGGAGAGTGCGCATCACCATTCTCGATGCCGGCTATGACAAGAGCCACAGGACTAAGCCCGAGAACATCAACAACGATCTTGAATACAGCATCGTCGAGGGCGTGCCCGACGCAAGCGACCCTGGTAAGCGCGGCGTGCTCTATAACCCCGGGCACGGCACCGGCACCATCGGCATTCTGGCCGGGGCGAAGACCCAGATTGTCGACGGCGAAGGCAAGGTGGTCTTCGACGACTATCTTGGCGCCGCACCAGAAGCAGAGATTATCCCGGTGCGTGTCGCCAACTCTGTGGTGCATCTTTGGACCAGCAGCCTCGCCAAAGGCATCGACTATGCCATCAGCTTCGCGGGCAAAGACGACCGGGCAAGCGATGTGATCTCTATCAGCATGGGCGGTCTTCCCTCCAGGCTGTGGGCAGAAGCCGTAAACAGAGCCTATGCAGCCGGGGTGACCATAGTCGCTGCCGCCGGTAATAACTTTGGTGGCTTGCCGATGCGACATCTCGTCTGGCCGGC
>CAZCBH010000082.1:0-22105 GCA_964496875.1 uncultured Candidatus Obscuribacterales bacterium
GGGGGAGGATTTGCCGGAGTACAGTGTGCCAGGACTCTGCAAAAGCTGCTTCCCGGAGCCGAATACAAGATAGTCTTGTTCAACAAAGAGAACCATATGGTTTTCTCGCCTCTGCTGGCCGAGGTCGCCAGCGCCGCCATCAAAGCTAAAGACGTGGCGGCTCCCCTGCGTCAACTGCTGAACGGCGTCAAATGCAGAACCGAAGAGGTACTCAGCGTCAATCTAGACGAAAGCTTCATAGAATACGAAGGCTTCGACCTGACCAGGCGCCGCATGGACTATGACCACCTTGTAATCGCTTGCGGCAATACCACAAATTTTGCCACCGTCCCGGGCATGAACGAACATGCCATCCCTTTGAAGAGTGTGGGCGATGCTCTCTATCTACAGTCCCACGTCATCGAACAGATGGAAAAGGCGGAGGTCTGCGATGATCCCGTTTTGAAGAAGAGACATCTATCGTTCACCGTAGTTGGTGGCGGCTTCAGTGGCGTTGAAATAGCCGGCGAACTGAACGAATTTGTCAAAGAGAGCTCTCGCTATTACGAAAGCATCAAAAAAAACGAAGTAACCGTCAACCTTATTCACGGACATTCTCAGATTCTGCCCGAGGTCAGTCCGTCATTACGAGAGTTCGCCCGCAAGAAGATGGAAGCCCGGGGAATAAACTTCTACCTCGGCCAAAAAGCCACCCGAGCCACCCCGGAGGGCGTCTTTCTGACGGACAACACCTGTGTCTGTGGCGAGACCGTGGTCTGTACCATCGGCACCACACCGCTGCCTTTAATAGACCGCCTGGCGGTAAAAAAGGACCGGGGCCGGATCATGACCGAAGCGGATATGTCCATTCCCGGCTTTGCCAATGCCTGGGCCATAGGCGACTGTGCCGCCGTGCCCAATGCCGCCGCCGGCGGAGAGTTGTCGCCTCCGGTAGGACAGTTTGCCGAGAGACAGGGCAAACAACTGGCCGAAAATATCGCTGCCAAACTGAAGGGCGCTAGCACAAAACCATTTTCCCATACGTCCCTTGGCCATCTCTGCGCCATCGGCGGACTAAATGCAGTGGCCGAGATAGGGGGCATTCATATATCGGGATTTCCTGCCTGGTTCCTGTGGCGGACTATTTATTTGATGAAGCTGCCTGCTTTCTCTCAAAAGATCAAAGTCGGCATAGAATGGGCCTGCGATCTTATCTTTCCGCGCGATCTCGGCTATGTCAAAGTGGACAGAACCAAGAGCATCTCCCGGGCATTTTACTCTGCCGGTGATTATGTCTTCAGAGAAGGCAGCCCTGCCACCGATTTTTTTGTGATTCAGCAGGGCAAGGTCGATATTCTTGTCTGGAACGAGAAAAAACAGAGCGATGAACTGGTGGCGGTGCTTGGTAAAGGAGACTTTTTCGGAGAGGCAGCATTGATTGCCGACCGACCAAGAAACGCCTCGGTGAGAGCCAGGGAAGATCTGATGGTGGTTAAAATAGGCAGCAATTTATTTACCGAGATGTCGAGCCATCTCACACCGCTCAAGGATGCCCTGGTGCAGGCAGGTCGGCGCAGGACCAATGTATGGCAGCATATTCCCGAGGTTCAGGACCTGCTTATGAATATGCCTCTGAGCAAAATAATCGAGCCGGTTCCAGGAGACATCCTTGCCGCCGATGATCTTATTGTCGGTATATTGGAACAGTTTCAAAATCGCAATCTAGACTTCTGCTGTGTCTTGAACGGCGACAAAAAACTGGAAGGGGTCGTTACCCGCTCGGACCTGATCAGAACCATAGAGATGGCTTCCGCCCTCTCGGAAAAAGAAGACGAAATCATCCGGGTCGGTCACATAATGCACCACGAGCCTATTTCCATAACCAAGACAGAATCGACAGAAGTGGCTGTATTGACCATGCGCGAACATGGGCTGAAGACCTTGCCGGTGGTCGACAACAAACAAAATAATCGCCTGGTCGGCTGCATCCGCATAGAGACTATACTCTGTCATCTAGTCCGCGAGTTGACCGACAAGCAGGCCATAAGGATAACCGAGATGGACATGGCGAACCCGCTCTATAAGCGCGGCTGAGGCGATCTTATCGACGCCATCGCATCTAGTGCTTTGACACTTTGACCTTTGCGGTAGTCAGTAATGTTGTCGTCTTAGTCTTGTGGAGAATTAGTCCCTTCCTCGAGGCCGGTTATCTAGAAGCGCTTGTTTTGAATTGCTTCGACTCTCTTTCGATAGTCCTCGATCAACTCGCCTTCTTTTGGAGTTAATAGAGCGGGGTCTGAGAGCTTGTGTTGGTGGTCGGACAGCTTGGCCTTGTGGTGGAGGCTTTGATTTTTGTCGTCGCCTACAACGGCTTCCTGGGCAGTCTGGTGAGAGGCTCGATCTGAGTGATCCGAGCGCTGCGATTTCTCTGGAGATTTTGCTATCTCTTTCTCCGTCATGGGGGATATATAGCCAGATCAGGAGATGATTGAGCCTGGCTTGGTTTTGGCGCATCTATTGTAAGCAATAGTAGACTGAAACAGAATGAAAAACTGGTATCGAATCCGGGACTGACAATGTCCGTTATGTATCAAATGAAGCCAGTTTTGTCCATAAGGTTTTTAGTGCTTTCTCTATCTGAGCTGGCTGTGGTGCTTGTTCTGTCATTCTCAATCTACTGGAACGGATTGTCTATTTTAAGGGTATATATGAAATAGTGTCATTCCCTTCAAAGAAGCTAATTTCAAGATATGCTTAGATTCCCTATTATCGCTTTTCTGCTATGTTTCCTGTTCGGTGCATATGGAGTCTTTTGCAAGGAAGGTAATATAGACTCGCCAAATGCAACCATCAATACCTTGCAGCGTTTTTCAATTGTCACCAAATCACCTTATGTATCAGTAAATGATGGTAAGAGACAGAATTTCCGTTTCTTATATAACTTAAGAGACAAGAGGATTGTAGCGGTAATGGCGTTTTCCAGGGATAACCAAAAGCCAATTGCCTTAAACCCAAGGTATAAGATTGTTGGTTCTGATTTTGTCTATGGTCCTATCCCTGAATTAGATGAATTTACTACTGAAACAGCTGACAGTTTATACGGACGAAGTATTTCAAGCAAAGAGAATGCACCAGAGAGCAAACTAAATAGTTACGAGCTATACATGCCAAACGTAAAAGGAGAGAGCCACACATGCTACTTGGACATGGAGTTTGTTGGTAAAAAACTGAGAAGATATAGATTTAGGACACCCGATTGCTCCTCAGAATGGTTTCGAGTGAATAAAGGAGGCGCACCATAGAGTGCGCCTCTTAAACGATTAAGGGCTCAGTGATTCAATTTCAGTTTACGGGAGTTGGCTTATTTGTTTTCAAGCTCTCCAGAGCACTTAGATAGTTTGAAAATAGCCCTAAGACATTGTTGATGTAAGGGACGGGACTACCGTTAACATCAACTCTCTTATTCTCGTACCCATGTGCTTCATTTGCAAATTGTTGCTCAAATAGCCATCCAAAGCCTTCATTTGTACTGTTAAAGTTGGTTTCTCCCAGTTCTAATATTTCTGTATTGAGAAAATTAGAGTATTCGGGTTTGCTGCAGATGCTAGCTGGCCAGACAGAGCTACAGGGCATTGAATCTATGCTGTTTTTATCAGTTAGATATGCATTAGAAAACTGGGGCTCCAGATGATGACGGTTCCAGATGTAGTCAAGTTGGTGGCCAAGCTCATGAATTGTAGTAGCTTGAATCATGGATGAACTATTGTTTGCGCCTTCTATAGATCCTCCAGTGACACCTTCAAATACTGCCGTTACACGAGAAATGTGATTGGACACACCATTCGCTCCAGCAACAATATATTCCGTTGCATTGAAGAAGGTTTTGAAAGACGCATCTGAGTCCATTCCATACAATTGAACATCTGGATTGTCTGGAGTAACCGAGCGGTTCTGCAAATCTGGCTTAAAGGAACTGAACAAGCCGTTAGCGCCTTCCAGGATTTTATCTCTGTGCGCTGTACCCACGTTGCATGACCAGATGGTTTTTGGCCATGTTTGCTGTAATTTTGTTTGTGCACATGTCACACCATTGATAGAAATGGCACCGAAGAAACCGCCTGTCGGTTCATTTGGCCCGCCATCAACTTTTATCAGCGCATTAACATTTAGGCTCTGCTTCTTCTCTGAATCCGCATCCATCGGGTTGGGCTGAACCTTATGCTCAGCATTAACGATTTGAACTATTCCTCCAACGCCTGTATTTGTACCACCAGAAGCGTCGATGGCCCTTTTGGCAAATTGGGTTTCATCATTACTGTTTTGAACGAAAACAGATTTATTGGCATTGATCATTATAACGCCACCGTCGCCAGTTGCTCCTCTTGCATGAGCTTCAATAGCTACACTATTCTGATCACGGACCCGAATTGTTCCGGTAGAAACAATTTCGATAGCACCAGCGTTTCCTCCTTGACCTCCTCCATTTGCTGAGAAATTAAACTGTTTGACCTGCGTTCCAATGGGGACCGTAGATTGTCCAGCATCGAAATATATTGCTTTTCGGTTGTTTCTCGATATCTGGGAATTACCTGTTGAACCTTCAGAAGCATCAGCCAGGAATTTAACTTTTGTGTTGTCACTAGCGGTGACTGTTGGCGCTGAGAAGAAAATAGTTCCACCATCGCCTGGCTTATTGGCGGGTCCATTCGCTTTCAGATTGAGATTTGCTGCGTCAATAATAACTTCGCCGGATGTTTGAACTTGGATGTCTCCACCAGCAGCATTATTGCCTTCGCCGCGAACGAAAAACTCAAAGGTTCCAGAGTTTCCAAAATCAATTCCAGGAACAGCAGTTTGGGCTCCAAAGTAACCCATCACGATTTCGTGTTTCCCGATGTTGTGGTTACCTTTGGATTGAATCTGAACGTTCTTGCCATCGAATATGATGGGATGTCCGGTGATTGCAATTTGGACTGCGTTACCATCTGCAGTGATATTCAGGTCGGCCGTGTCACCGCCATCAAAATGCAGTGGTTTGTCGAGGAAGAAGAAAGATCCGTTGAACGAGAACGTCCAATGCAAGTTCAGTACATCGGTAGCGACGTTCGGAATTACGCCTCCCTGGGGCATAAAGTAGATGGTTGCTGGGCTGGAGTTGGAAACACCGTTCCCGTTTGAGATTATATCGAGCTTGCTAGCATTCTTGAAATCGATTGTTGAAGCGGCGAGAATTATCTGGCGTGTAGATCCAGATGATGAACCTGGTGCATCGCTCGCATTTATCGTAGTATCATTTAAGAACTGGATTTTTTCACCTAGCAGATAGATGCTTCCGCCTTTGTTCAATAAGGTGGTTGCATCGCCACTCGCATCAATAGTGCCACCATTGATGATCAAGTTGCCCATCTGAGTGTTCAGTTCTATCCACCCAGACCGAGACAATGAGTGCTTCACCATTAGGGCTCCAGCATCTCCAAGAGTTATGTTTCCTGTTGAGCCAGGATTGCCGTTGGTGATTTTGACACCACTACTAACCATCTGCGGATTTGCTTCTCCGCCGAGCTGTGAACGCAAATCTACAAGTACAATGCTCGGATCTGTTCCACCAATTGATAGATTGCCGTTATTGCTGCTGTGAAGGTTGGCATCAATTTGAACTTCACCGGAACGAATGCTTTCTGTTCCCAGTGATCCGTTCGCTTTGATTTCGCCAACTTTTACATCCTTTTGTGCCCTTATGAGGATGTTGCCATCACTAATATTACTGTTTATTAGGTTGGAGGTAATGTCTTTTGCAAAAACGCTTCCAACGGCTGTTCCTCCGTCCACTCCTGCGATAATTTCAATAGTCTTACCTGCCTTGATATTGGCATCCGGAGCATCGAGATTGTCGGTTTCAATGAACAGCTCGACCTTGTTTGTGGTACTAACGATGTTCTGGGCGTTGACGTCCAAGTTGCCGGTCGATACTCGAATAGAGATCTGATCCCTGGCCCAAAGTTCATGGTTGATTTGACAGCCTCCAGGAGGAGTCTGGTTGATGATGATACTGTCCTGCAACACATTCGTTTCAGACAGCGTGGTGGGCAAATCAGGGACTGTCGGTTGTGTTGTGTCGTTGTCGCACTTGTATACCGTAGCGTTGGCTGGAGAGGCCAATGCGAGCATCAAGAGTGCGCCTGGCAGGGCAGCAAAGCCGAGCCATCGTCTTATGCTTACTTTCATATGTTCACCTTTCGGTTGTTGATTGAGGGTGTTCCTGGGTCCCGGGGCACAAGTAAATGGCCATAGTCAGATCGACCAGGTCGATTTTTGGGTGGCTACTTTTGAATCGGAGAGGCTTAATAGCTCTGGGGATTTCCTTGTGCGAAATCGGGAGGGATAGGAACTACTGGAATATATGGGACCGAGGTAGGCGATTGCCATTTTGTGGGCTGCTTGGCAGGGGATTTGGTTCGCGTCGTTTGCGATAGGTCGATGAGATTTTGGATATTTCATGGATCGAAAGAATCGGTAGAAAAGCTAAAGGCGCAACAGAAAGAAATATTTCTGTATGTTACCCGGAGTTGTTAACGATCATCACCGGCGGTGGCATAGCCCATGTGGGTGACATGACATCACCGGCGGGACTAGTCCCACATAGATGATGACTGGCCCGAATTTTGTTTTGGGCGTCAGATGAATATAGAAGATTGAGAAAGCATCCAGTACTATTGGTCCAGTTCGTGTAGATTTGACGAACCCACTTTATTAAGACCGTATTTCAAGCGTATATGCTCGATTTCGTCATTGTTAAAGCCTTTGCAATCGGTCAACTCGATGACGGTATTCTTCAAGTCTTTCAAATAGAAAAAATCATCAACCATGAGATTCGAAATAAACTTGAAACGAATCAACTTCAATTGCTTCGCGCTTGAAAGTGCTTGCATATGCAGGCTGGTGAGTGGCGTTCTTTGAAATTCCAAAATCCCCACACCGGGCATGCCGGCAATCTGCTTCAGCACCGCCACCGGCAATTCACACTTCAAAAACTGAATCTGACTAAAACGCTTTATTCTTGAAAGTTTCTTCAACGCTCCCGGGCTGATTGTCGTCTCAGCCAGACGTAACTTGCGAAATTTCGGAAACTGCGCCATGTAATCGACCAGCTTTTCGTCGACGGGGACGTTGTTGATGTTAAAAGTATCGGTCTTCGGCTTATCTTTGAAGATCTCCTCTTTCTCAGCCTCGGTGGTATCAGGCGAAATAGAAACCCAGGAAGATAGGACTATTTTAGGATTGCTGAAGAGCTTCTCTTCCTCCCCGAAATTAGCCATCTGATATCCGAGATCGTGCAATTTCTCTCGCTTCTGTTTCTTGATCCGAACCTTGGCCGCCTTTATCCTCTTGCTGTTACTTGTTCTAGGGGTCAACGCATACCAGGTGCCCACCAGAAAAATGGCTGCTAAAACCAGCACAACGGATATCACCAGAGGTGCCGACAACTTCAGGCGCCCCGCATCAACGGCAGAAGCTTCGTCTTTTGCATCCTCTTCCTCTTCGAGTTGCTTCAGGCGCTCGGCTTCATTTATAAGCGCAGCGCATCCGGCAATCTCCTGTGCAAATTCAGCCATAGTACCGTAGCGATCAGCAGGAGACTTCGCCAGTGCCCGCTCGACCGCCGCGGCAAGATACTCAGGCACTCCCAAAAGTCCCTCCGGATCCACAGACGGCACCGGATCGAACATGTGCTGTGCGATGGTCTCAAGTGCAGTTCGCCCCAGAAATGGTGGCTTACCGGAAAGCAGCTCGAAAGCAACACAACCAAGAGAATATATGTCGCTCCTTCTATCCAACACCTCTCCTGACGCCTGTTCCGGGCTCATACAGCGAGGGCTGCCCACGATCTGACCGGTTCTAGTCAGTGTTTCTTGAGGACTCACCTGATCCACGACTTTGGCCACGCCAAAGTCGAGAATATGGACACTATAATCTTCTTCGTCTCTAGAGATCATGATGTTCGAAGGCTTCAAGTCTCTGTGTAAAACCTGCTGATTGTGCGCATGTTCCATGCCGATACAGACCTGCTCGACAATCGAGATGGCGTCTTTTAAAGGTAACCGACCTTCCTCAGCCAGTAAATCTTCCAGGGTCTTTCCTTTCATGTACTCCATAACCAGAAAAGGCTGATCATCGTCGAAAACGCCAAAATCAAGCACCTGCACAATAGAAGGATGCTTCAACTTACTGGCGGCTTTAGCCTCCATCTGAAATCGCTTCCAGTAGTCCTGGGGAATATTCGTTCCAAAAAGAATTTTGATAGCGACGGTGCGATCAAGAACAGAATCATGCGCACTGTAGACTCTGCCCATGCCGCCCTGACCGAGTTTTTCCATCACAGTATATCGACCGGCAATCGAGGTCGGCTCGGACAGTCCGGTTCGATCAACTGATAGGGGAGTGATTTCGGATTCGCCCATAGAACCAATTCTTCTGGCTATTCAATGCTCTCTGCCAATTCTTTGTACCCTTAATTACCCTTTCTGCCCGGATCCCCCTAATGCCAGCCGGTCCGAAGTATTAATTTAGGGGTTTTACCCATGTACAGGCAGGGAGCCGGATGGCACAATCGAAATAGAGCATATTTCCCACTATCGCTAGAGTCCCGCAGGTTATCCGAAGTAAGAACATGAAATCAAGCAGGTTTTTCCTGGGCGCTATCTGCGCCCTGACACTCAGTTACAGTCTAGTCGCATCAGTCAAACCGGCTCAAGCCGCCCGGGCGACAAAGAGCAAGCAATCTTCTCAAGCCAGCTTATGCGGACCGAAGCATGCCGCCATGGCACCATATCTGTCGAATCTCAAAATGAACATCGCCTCGAACTGGCGTCCTCCCAGCCTGAACAAAAGCAGCTGGGGAGTCGTCTATTTCGAACTCGATCATTCAGGCGCTTTGAAAAAACCGGTCAGCATCATCAAATCCGGCAGCGTCGGAAGCGTCGATAAATCCGTGGTGGAAAGTATAGACAGTGCCGCTCCTTTCGGCACTCTACCGGGAAGCAAAAAACGAGTCGGTTTCCGACTTGCTTTTCATTATTATCCGGACAATCAAGCAGCCGATCTCACGAATCGCCAGTATCAAGATCTGGTCAATTGCCTGGAGAGCTTGAAAGCAGAAAGCGTAGAAGAAAGCGCTCCGGAAGTCTATTCTACCGTGTGTACCTTTATCGCACCGAGAGCAGGCAGGTAATTGGCTTTACAGGCTGACGCTCTTTTCCGGCATAAACTCAGTCTTCCTTTTCGACCTCAATCTCAAGCAAACGCGCCAGAAACAAGCTCTGGTCAATCACCTGATTCGGCGCCATAATCACACCTTTCAAATCGGAAGCGGCTATTCTGGCGCCTTCCAGATTGCAGTCGACAAAGCGCGCTCCCTTGAGACGACTTTCGAAGAATTGCACCCCATCCAGTTTGCAATCTTCAAAAAGACAACCGGCAAGATCGGCCTCTCGAAAATCGCTGTCGGTCAGATCGCAACTTTTAAAACCAACCGAAACCATCTCTGCATGAAAGAAGCTAGAGATATCCATTCGACAAGCCTCGAAAAAGACCCCATCTAATTTTGCGCCGGAAAAATTGGCTCCGGTCAAACGGACGCCCTTGAAGTGGCAGCGCCTGATTCTGACTTCGGCAGCTTGTAGATTGGCAAAATCACAGGTATCAAATACGATATCACGTAGCGCCCCTTCCTCCAGGGTCGATCCGGCCAGATTGACATGGTCGAAAACCGAATTCTCTACAGTCAGATGCCGAACTGCTATCGGCCCGGCTGCCAGGCCGGTCAGTAAAATGGCATCATAAGAGTCCTCGTCCAGGGGATCGAATCGCTCCAGTTTTTCCAGCTCTTCCGCATCGCCAACCTGCGGAGCGGTAAATTTGAATTTTTGAATCTTCTGGACCTTCTGATTTTTGGCAGATTTGCGAAAGTCTTGCCTCAAAGCGATTTCCTCCTTTCTCACTCGAATCATAGCCAGAGCCTTAAATGCATTCAATTTTTCGATACTGTCTCTGGCACGAGTAAGGACGATTTTACTGGGTACAATATATTAGAGTAGGTAACTTCTTTATGATAAGGTCCTCGAAAACATGAACTTTCATCTAGGTGATTCGAATTTCTCTTCGGCTGGCGACCAGGCGGATCCCGGGGACAATCAAGAAAGAGTAGTGGCGGAGGCTTTTCTCTCCGAACTCTCTAAAGCAGCGGCTCCTGGAGACAGAAGCCCGATAGCATCCGCCGACGATGCCGGTGGCTCTCGCCTGACTGATTATCGAGGCGAACAGGAGAGCAAATCCAATCTTGCCTTCTCGTTTATTGCCGACAACGGCAAAGGCGCCGAATTGAAGCTGGCGGCCCGTATCGGCGCCGGCAATATTTCCCAGAGAAACAGCGACTCCGGCGCAGCTGCGGACCCGAGCAATTTCTATAAACAGGGTGGCGGCGCTCGTTTCTCTTTCCAGCTCCATAGAACCGAAGCCTGACTAATCTAATCCGGCTCCCTGGGAATCTGAATACCCCGGGCTCTCACCTCGGCGTTGCTCATCACCTGGCGGGCTCGAACTTCTGCTTCCGACCGAATCGCATTAGCTTGACTGCTGGTAATTCCAAGACGCACCTCACCGGTGCGAGAATTTTGAATGAACTGATTGGTGTTGCGGGCAAAATCCTCTATCTGCCGCTCGGCGTCCGCTCTTATAGCGGCAGCTTCACGACGCCCCTCTTCGAGAATCGCCTCTTTCCTGGCTTTCAGCTCTTTGATCTTCTTGCGAATATGCTCGTTCCGATCCACTTCCAGGCGCTCATGCACCGCTTTTTCCGTCTCGCCGGCATTCACTCTCTGCTCGGCAGCCTGGCTGGCTGCGTCCCGGGCGCCAGTCTCTTGATCTATCGCCTTTATCGCCGACTGACAGCTCTTGTAAGTTGCAAAATCCGGCATATTCTTCATGCACTCGGCATAAGATTCTCTGGCTTCAGGCTTCATCCCGAGCTTCATGTACGTATTGGCCAGATGATAGTGTGACGGCCAGTGAGAAGGACTCTTCTTGCTTGTATACTCGAGACACTTGCGGGCATGGTCATAATGACCGGCAGCATAATATTGCCGCCCTTTGTTATAGAACTGCGGCTCCGATTCGCTAGCCTTTGCTGCAACCGCATGGCACGGCAGCACGACCAGTAAAGCCAGTGACAAAATAATCTGCTCTTTCATATCAGACTCGGACTCCGGTAGCTTCCAAATAAAAGCGCTTCAACTATAAATTTTGACCGCATCCCATATACCTGTCAACTCGACCACATCACAAAAGAGCTAGTCCCTCGAACAGATCCAGGACAAGAACAATCACCAGATGGTATCGTATACAGTATCATCCAAAAGAATCGAGCGTACGAGCCAATAATTAAATGTGCTCGATTACAATCTCTCGACTCTTGCCGATCATTGCCGCAGGCCCGGCAGAATGGGAGATGCAGGATTTGTGTCGTGATAAAACACCCTATTGACATCTCCCAAGGCCTTGTTCAAAATAGGGTTTTCCTACCAGAACCACTTAGTAAACAATAAATGAGCAAGAACCAGGATAACTGCTGTATTGGCCGACTAGTCACAGAACTCGGCTGGATACCGGTCTCTAAACTAGAGGACCTCGCCAGGATAGCCGATGAGAGCAATCAACCCCTGGGCAGGATTCTGCTTCAGCACTCTTACATCTCTCCTGAAGAGCTGCGCAATCTTATCGAAGCCCAGGCGCTTCTGAGAGACCAGCATATCAGTCTACCCTATGCCAAAAGGGCGCTCGCTTTCAGCTCCTGGTACAGAGTCTCTCTGGAGAACGCTCTTCCCTGGGTGGTTCCCGGAGACAGCATCGCCAGGGTCGATTATTCCAGGCGGCTTGGACAGCTCCTGGTGGCTTCGGGCTGTGTCGACCGGATTACCCTGGAAGATAACCTGGATGTCAGCCGAAGAGTAGGGGTAAGACTCGGAGAACTGCTCAAAGACCGGGCGCAGGTCTCGGAAAATATGCTCTCAGCTTCATTAGAGTCTCAGAAGCTTTTGCGCTATGGTCACATTTCGGAGAATCATGCCATCGCCGGACTGCAGCGCATTAATCGAGGTCTGCTTCGCTATCGCGCCCCCAGCCAGAAGTTGATTGTGCCCCTGGGGCAACTGCTGGTTAATTCGGGCATTCTAAGCCGCAAGAATGTGGATGACGCTCTGGAAGTATCTAGAATCAACGGCAAACCCCTGGGCGAAGTGCTCAAGATATTCGCTTTGCTGGGGGACGGCATGCTCGACTCGGCGCTGCATCTGCAACGCCTTCTCCATACGGGAAGCATAAAATTCGCCGGAGCCAGCCAGGCTCTCAATCATATCTATCTGAATAATGTCACGGTTCAAGAAGCCCTGAACACAGTCAACACCCTGTCGGCAGACAGCCAGGATCTTAGCCCGGCAGAGTTTCTGTTACTCACCGATGTCTTCCCGGACAAATGGCAACAGCTGGAGTTCATCGCCAACAGCGGCTTGCCCCGGCGCAATCAACAAAGTCACCTGGCGGAACAGGTGGGCAATGACCTGACCCGGGCAAGCGTGCGTCTTACCTATTTGATGAAACACTCGATACTGTCGATTGAACAAGCTCTCATTGCTCTGCATATCAGCACCCTGACCGGGCTCGATATTGACGCCTTTCTGGAGAGAGTCGGCTGGGCGAACCAGAGCACCTTCGAGCGCATCGGCACCGGCATCCAAGACCGCGGAAGCAACAAGAGACACGAAGGTGTCCTTTGCGAAGCAGCCGCCTGAATACCCACGAACAACCGATGGTGCGTATATGCCACCATCCATTTACAAATCCCACTTTCAAGGGACAATCTGAACAAAGGTGAAGCTATTTCTACCTATAAAAGGTGATTTCCGACACAGCCGTTCTTTAAATGTGATAAGGATCGAATTACGTGGTTAGATATTAATAGCGGGGCCTTGCCCGCTCGAATACTCCTCCGCCTTGAACCACACATTGCTACCGGAGTTATCTACTGGAGGCCTGGAATATGCAAACGAAATCCGAAGCGGATCAAGTATTACTGAGCCTCTGGGAAGGTAGCGGTCTGGTCAGCAAAGACGACCTGGCCGACTATAAGTGCATATCCAAAGATCTACAAATTTCAGTCACCCAGGCAATCAAAAGCTCCGGTCTGGTCACAGATTTTGGTTTGGCCATTTCCAATGAAGCCCAGCGCCAGGTTCTTGCCCAGGAAGTAACACCTGACCTTGCCATTCGCGCCCTGCGCATAGCCGTCCAGGGAAGAATGAGCTTTCCGGCCGCTGTCGACCAGGCCAGGAAACTTCATCAAAAAACCCAGGTGGTAGTATCCGCCACCAACCTCCTCACCGAGTTGATGCTGGAATCGGGAATGCTGACTAAAGAAGCGCTTGGACCTCTCCTGGTTCTATCTCACGAATCCTCGGTGATGATCGGTCAGGTCATGACCCTGAACAAAGTAATCTCTTCCGAAAACCTGCTTTCGGTGCTCAACGCCATATTGATGATTCGCGAAGAGGCAATAAGCAAAGAGACCGCTATCAAAAGTCTGAAGCATGCTTATCGCCAGGACATAAGCCTGGAGCAAGCCCTCTTCGAACTGGGGCTTTTCGTCCATCCGGACTCGAAAACGACCAGAATCGGCGAACTCTTCGTCATGGCCGATTTAATGAGCAAAGCAGCCCTTGCCGAATGCCTTGAAATTGAACTCTTCAAAGAAAAACAGTTCGGACAAATTTTGCTCGAAAGAGGTCTTGCCACCACCGAACAACTGCACTGCGCCGTCAGCCTGCTCTCATCAATCTCCAACGAAGAGCTGCTGCCTTATCAGGCTGCCATCGCTCTGCGCGAGGTGGTGCAGGAGGACAAGAACATCTATGCCTGCCTGGCAGAGCTGAAAGCCTCCCAAGAAAACTCCGACACCAGATTGGGCGATCTTCTGGTGGACTCGGGCATATGCCAGAAGGACAGCATAGAGAGCGCTCTGAGCAATCAATCCGATAGCGCCGTCAAGGTCGGCAGCCTCCTGCTCAAGTCAAAAATCCTCAGCGAGCCGATGCTCTACAAAGCGCTTCGATTGCAGACCGCCCTGCGCCTGGGCTATGTCTCAAGGACCAATGCGGTGAAACTCTTGAAAGGATGCTTCGAAAGCGAAAGCAGTCTCGAATCGGTCTGTGAAGAGTGCTCTAGCTATATTCCCTCCAGGATGCAGTGGACCTGGGTCTAGCACATTTCTGAATAGATCTAAGGTTGCAGGCTTCAGGCCTCTACCGATGCTTTCTCTTCCAGTGCCTGCCAGCGTTCGTAGAGCTGCTCCAACTCTTCTTTCATCCGGCCCTCTTCCTGCATGAGAGCCTCCAGCTTACTGAAATTAGAGGCAATTTCCGGAGAAGCCATCTTTTCTTGCAACTCGGCCAGAGCGCCTTCCGCCTGTTCTATCTTGAGCGGCAGATCCTTTAAAGCGCGTTTCTCCGGCGCTGTCAGCCCGGCTCTCTCTCTACCTTTTCTAGAACCTCCAGAGCCTTTTTCCTGACGGCTCAGCTTCTCTTCCTTTTCCGCTCTCTTCCTGCGATCTTCATAGAACGAAAGTACTGTTTCGCACTGAGAGAAATCCGCACAATAAGCATAGTCCCCGTCGCCGCTGAGCACCAGAATCTCATCGGAAACAGTATCAAGCATCATCCGGTCGTGGGAGACCAGCACCACCGCCCCGGGGAACTCTGAGATACAGTCTTCGAGAGTCTCCAGAGTCTCGATATCGAGGTCGTTTGTAGGTTCATCTAAAATAAGCAGATCCGCAACCTGCAACATCAAGTTGGCGATAAGAATTCTAGATTGCTCCCCACCGGATAGATAGCTGATAGGCATGTTCAGCTGTTCATCTTTGAAGGCGAACTTTCTTGCCCAGGTGGCCACATGGACTTTACTGCCTCCATAAACCACATAATCGCCATCATGATTGAATGAATCCCGCAGAGTTTTCTCGAGATCGAGACTGGAGCGGTCCTGTTCGAACCAGACCACTTTCAGCTCATCTGCTCGCTTCAATTTGCCACCATCCGGCGAAAGCTCTCCTATCAAAAGCTTCAAAAGCGTAGTCTTGCCCGAACCGTTGCGCCCGACCAGGCCAAGCCTGGTACCCGGAGTTACCAGACAATCGAAATCCTTCAACAAATTCCTGTCGCCGAAACTCTTCGATATGGACTCTGCCACGATAAGCTCTTTGGTGCGACGGCTGGAAGCCTGGAAGCCGGCATCAATGGCGGTGCGGCTTCGGTTTCTCTGTTTTGTGGCATCCAGCTCCTCCATCAGCCTGCCGGCTTCTTCTATGCGCGCCACGGATTTGGTCGAACGTGCCCTCGCCCCCCGAGACAACCAGGCTATCTCCCTCCGCACCTTGCTGGCCAGGGACTTCTCTAAATTTTTCTGTTCCGAGAGCTTCTCTTCTTTGAGAGTGAGAAATGTCTGGTAGTCGCCTGAGACATTGAGATAACCCTGGGGATAAGCCGGATTGAGCTCGATAACCCGATTCGAGACATTCTGCAGAAAAGCCCGGTCGTGGCTTATCAAAATAAATGAAAAACGCGCGTTCTGAAGATACTCTTCTAACCAGAAGATACTTTCAAGATCAAGGTGGTTGGTGGGCTCATCTAGTAAAAGCAGATCCGGAGCGGTGGACAGTCCTGCAGCCAGAGCCAGCTTCTTGCGCCAGCCGCCGGAGAGAGCACCTACTTTCTGGCTTCGATCCGGAAATTTGAAAAGCTTCAAACAAGTATCTATAGAAGCAGCTCGTTCATGATCCTCGAACCGCGCCGCCGAAGCCGCCTCGGTAACTATCTCCTCAACGGTTTTCTCCGGGTCGAACCGATCTTCTTGAGGAACATAGGCGGTTCTGAGATTGCGCCGGGAGACAACCTCTCCCCCGTCGCCATCGGGCTCGATTAAACCAGCGATAATCTTGAGCAAACTTGATTTGCCGGAGCCATTCGGCCCGATTAAACCTATCCTGTCGCCTTCCTCCACGCCGAAGGTGAGGTCGGTGAAGACCGGTCTCGAGCTGTAACTCTTTGAAAGAGACTGACAGTTGGTGAGGATCGCCATGTGATTCCGAACTTACTTGCAATCGATTGAACTAGAGCATTATAGAGGGTAACTCCAATGAGTGGGGCCATCTCACACCGCACGCCCCCTTAAGGTTGAGGATTCACCCGTAATTGGCGGGATCAAATACCCAGGAAACAAAGTTTACACCGGTGGGTGATGACGTATGGACGCAGTTATGGGACGATCGTATTTGGGCAATCTCTTAAATACCACCTCTTTCTGGCAAGGGTATCAACTCTCTTTGTTAGCGACTCCGGAGTCTCAAAAGCACGAGATAGGCTGAGTCGCCCTGAAAACTCCAAATCAAATCGAAAACCCCATAGAATATGTGGGAGGAAGGATCTTAAATGGCAAAAATTGCAGATTATGTAAAAGCAGGCGACCCCGGTCAGTCCGCCGACCAACTCTGGAAGCTGTATTATCTGGATTGTTCCAGAATAAGGGTGCGACTGGCAGAGAATCCCAGTAGTCCCGACGATATGCTCAAAGAGCTCATTGCTGACGCCGAGGGCGAGGTGCGTGCCGCCGTATGCAGAAATCCGCGTGCCGATAGACTGATGCTGGAGCGGCTGGTAGCAGACGAAGACATCAATGTCCGCCTGGAGCTCGCCCACGAGCCCAATCTGCCCCGGCACTTATTGGAATGCCTGATGGAAGATGACAATCCCTATGTGCGCGACATAGCCGAAGGGACGCTGGATATCGTCACCCTGGAGGACCAGCTCAAAGAGATGTCTCTTGTAAGTGAGCCGGCCCATATAGCTAGAGTGGGCAAGCTCTTTATAGATGCCGAGCTGATATCAGAAGAGGATCTGGAGCTATGCCTGACCATGAGCCAGCTTCAGGAGATTCCGATTGGGCAAATTTTGATCAGGCAGAAGCACTTCACACCAGATTTGGTGCTCTATGCTCTGCGCATGCAAACCCTGGTGCGTACAGGAAAGCTCTCTCTCGATGACGCCGTAGGCAAGCTCAAAGCCCAGGCGGAGAGTATCTCGCCCCTGTCGATATAAGGAATTGAAAGTTAATTGCATAAGTCTCAATTTAATCCCCTACATCGGCAATTCCTGGAACACCCGGCAAGTTTTCTGGCATGTTCACCCCTTTCACAAAAGAAATTGAGAAACTCTACTATTACACTGTCACTCGTATAAACATGGGCGTTGACTAGCTTTTTGCTTGCTTCTACTGCTAATTGATGCCAGTCATCATTGGGAACGATGAGTGCAACTAGATAGTTTGTATCAGCGAAAACAGCCCGCATTAAGCATCGGTACCATAAAGATACTTGTCCAATTTGTCGACTGAATCATTTGGAATATTCTCAAAAGTTTCAGGAGGGCAGGATTCAACAAGTTTCTGGCACCGCTCCCAAAAAGGGACAGAAACTTTTTTGATTCCACAATCCACAGAATCCATCAATTCGATCATGTCCAAGCGCTTTATCTTACTCATAATGCCGTCCGCAGAAAAATCAGCTAAACCTACCATCCGGACTTGCAACTCGGTCTTGGACTCAAGGGCTTTAAAAACAACATCTGTAAATTCATCTTCGAAAGGTGCTTCGACTTCCTTATTATGCACAAGTACAGCGAATTTCGGTTTGCTTACTCGCGCCATCACAACTTTGGCGATAATGTCGAATTCGTCTTCATAGTCAGCTAACACCAGACGTTCAAATTCTTCTCGGACATTATGAGTAAATCTAGCAACCCTTCCAGTTTTAGAACATTTTTGTTCTATGTACTCATCATCTTGCAAGGTTCGTCCATAATTAGCGAATATCGGAATCACATTTTTGGGAAAGTTTTCAGGGATACGCCTTCCACTATCAACGCACTCAATTGCTTCGTTGACTAACTCGACAGCATCATCTAATTCATCCGGTACAATAAAGAGTTGACCAGAAGGAAGTTCTCGGTATATAGGAACTGAAACACTTCCCTCTTCTAAATTGAAGATTTTAAGCCGGTAATCCTCATCAATATTCTTTTTCAACCGCTGCTTCTCAGGATTGTTTTTTCTCCACAGCTCCTTTGCTGTTTCGACGACTATTCGATGATAGATAGCCAGCTCGGGGAGTACTTCCAAATCTAAGCCATGATCGTCAAAGCGGCGACCTTTGAAAGTATTTGTAACTAACGGATGACCCGGAAGCATGATTTGACTCTCAGAACGATATACCATACAAAGATATACCCACACTGAGACTTTTTAGATTAATTCGATTAACAACGGTAATAATTACCTTAGCAGGATTCATACTGTTGTTTAATCGAGGTAGCAGGTCTGATAATAAATGATTCTCCGACCTCATCCTGAAGGAGGTGTCAGCTGCGGCGAAACAGCACGGAAATCCAGGGAGCAAAGAAAATTAGACAGATGTACCTGAGCATACCAGAGAAACATACCTACGAAGAAGGTGATGATGATGATGATGAGTAAGAATAGCCACAAGAAAACAAAGAACGCTGGGGACTGCGTCGTCGTTACTTAGAAAAAGACCCCAAGCTGGCAAGCATGATAGAAGACCATATGGTCAATCTCAAAATCGCCCAACAGATTTATGATCTCAGAATAGAGACAAACCTTACACAGAAAGACCTGGCAGAAAAGATCAGCACTACTCCCTCAGTAATCAGCCGGCCTGAAGGTGCCGACGATGATGGCCACTCTTTGCCTATGTTCAAGAAGATAGCGTCCGTGCTCGGTAAGCGACTTAAAGTAGAGTTTGTAGGCAAAGAAGACCAGTCGCTGTAGGCTGTATAAAAAGCCGGTCCTATATCCCGCCACCAATAATTTGGGGTTGCATATTGAGTGAGAGTTCAACGTATCCGCTCGGAGGGTTGAAATTCAGCCGGAGACAGCAAAAGATTGAGGTCATCTTGAATAAGTCCACTGGCCGCTTTCTTGCTTTTGAAATCAAGAATGTCCCGGGCAAGCTCGCCTTTCTTCTTCTGGAGTTCAACAATTCTCTCTTCAATAGTCCCTCTGGCAATTAATTTGTAGACGAAGACCGGCTTGTCCCGCCCTATTCGATAGGCTCTATCTGTTGCTTGGTTCTCCACCTGGGGGTTCCACCAGGGGTCATAGTGAATGACGGTATCGGCGGCAGTAAGAGTTAGACCGGAGCCGCCTGCTCTCAAGCTTGATAGAAACTTCCTTGCAATAGCATTGGTGGTGGTGACTCTAGAAAATCTCCGCCTGCGATACCACACATTTAAGCTGTCGTGATAACGGGGGAAATAAAAATCTATCGTTTTTGACAGAACGCAACGCAATTTACAAATCTCGTGAATAGTGTCTATTGCGGGCATTTGAGCTTAATCCATACATCCGTATTCACCCGGAAGGGTGAAAAATCGAGCAAGGGATTAATCCTCATGGAAACCGCCGGCGGTGCCAGGAGATGAAATCTGATATGCACCAAGATCGGTATCACGGAAAACTCGCGCTAACCGCGTCAGCCAAATTTCCGAGCGAGAAAAATTGGTTCTCTCTCATCTTGATATCAAAATTTTTCCCAGATGAGTTCCTTAAGTCTACCCAGGCTGGAAAATTCAGGAATTTCTGCCTTATGCCCTTTGGGTAAGAAATATGACTCTAAAAATGGAGAACTGGGTGTGGACCGGTCTAAGGTAATAGTTACCTAACGTACCACCCATAGAACACGGAATAAATCGCACCCAGTTCAATACATTGTCTCCCAAACAAGCAGATTCGCCAATGCCCCGAAGCAGCTAGCCTGCCTGGGGGACTGTGCCTAGTTCCTGAACGGGTTATCTGCTGCGAATTTCAAGGGATTGCACCTGAAGATAAATTCTCGGGTGGATGAGAGCATACTCATTTGCCTCCCCATCCGGTTAATAACAAAGCGCCCTCATCGCCAGGCCGGTGATAGGTAAGTCAGGTGCAGAAAAAAACATATCGAAAACAGAAAAATAGAAAGAGATAGTAATGACAACGAACGCCAAAACCGAAACAGCTGCCTCGCATCTCTTCGGCATCGATGTCTCCCATCATCAGGGGGTCATCGACTGGGCGAAGGTAAAAGCCGCAGGGGTGAACTATTGCTTCATGAAGGCGAGCGAAGGCTCGACCTTCAAAGACAAGCGCTTCGACTTCAACTGGAACCAGGCGAAAGCGAACGGCATCATCCGTGGCGCCTATCACTTCTTCCGACCCAATGCCCCGGTCAGCCGCCAGGTGGACAATCTGGTGACGAAGGTAGGCTCGCTGGAGGTCGGTGACCTGCCGCCGGTGCTGGACGCCGAGGTGCCCTCGAGCTGGACGAGATTCTCGGTCAGCAAGCGGGTGGGGATGATCGAAGAATGGATGGTCGGCGTCGAAGAGGCGCTTGGGATTAAGCCCATTCTCTACCTGAGCCCGTCCTTTGCCGACGATGTGCTGCGCAATGCCGCCGAGATGGAGAAATATATTCTGTGGCTGGCGCACTATACCTCTCGCTCCGAACCCCGGGTGCCGGCACCATGGTCGAAGTCATCGGGCTGGACCTTCTGGCAGTATTCGGAGAGTGGCAAGCTGGATGGTATTGGGACTAATACCGTCGATCTGAATCGCTTCAAGGGGTCCGTCGAAGACCTCATGAAACTGACCGTGCAGCCGCGTGGTGGCGATGGGTGTACCTGCCCTTGCACTTGCAAGTAAATATGTGTTTTTGGTTGCCCTGGGCGTCTACAGATAGCTCTAGTGCGGCCAATTTTCCTCCAAGCTTTGCCAGGGAGAACTCCCCGGCCTCACTCAGTTGCTCAGACTCGAAAGGAGAAAAAGATGACTGATGAAACAGAACGTCAGGTCGAAGGACCTGACACCGAAAACAATCCGACACCGAACGCTGAACCGGCGCCCAATCCGACCCCCAACCCAAATCCTGGCGACGGCGGCGCTACCACGACATCGTATTTCGAGAAGATCGTCCGGCATATTCCTGCCACCATCAACGCTGCCTATGTCGCATCGCTAGGTCTACTCGCTGAAGCTGCACCGAATCCGCCCTGGTTGCACTGGAGCGTCTTCCTGGTGCTGCTCATACTGGTGCCTTTCTATGTCCTGTACATTCCAGGGCAGATTCAGGACAAGACCGTGAGTACTAAGTACTGCGTTTTTGCCAGTACGCTCAGCTTTATCGTCTGGGTTTACGCCATTGACGGCGGCCCTATCGCTATCTCGTTTCCGCAGCTATACCAGCCGCTTTACGGCTCCTTGCTGCTTATCATCACCACCCTCGTTCTTCCAGTACTAGAAGTTGTCTTGAAAAAGATCAAGTTCTTCAAACCTGAATCGGAGTAATTTCCTGTGAAAACTCGCATTACCAAACTGGCAGCTCTTGCTATGGGGCTGCTCTCCCTCTCGCTTCTCGGCGGCTGCGCCAGCATGACCAACCCGAGCCGTCTTCATGAGCTTCGCCCGGATAGCTCCTACGCCATCGACATGGACGCGACCCGTCGCGCCGCCTATGTCATCCGCAAAGACCAGCCTATCGGCATCTGTGCAGAACCTGCACCCGACGTATCCGTCGAATTCGTTAGCAGGATCATGGCTGAGGTGCAGTCTCAGAAGGGCGGCATCGATGCCAAAGCCCAGGCGGAGCTACAGAGCAAGGCGATTGAACTTGCCGGTCGCACCCAGACCGTGCTCTTTCTTCGAGAGTCGCTCTATCGGCTCTGCGAGCAGGGTCTGAACGGCAACCTCGATCCGGAGCATGTCAAAGAGCTTTATTCGATTGCGCTGCAGACGGCGCTCAAACTTGCAGAGAAAGATCTTCTGCAAGAGAAGAAAGAGATCATCCAGGGGCTCGACGATCCTGAGCTGCGTCGCATCTTCGAAGGCATCGTGAAATAGTTCGGCTCAGACGAGCTGAGCTGAATCGAGCCTCCCTTCGAGCAGCCTGACTACCCTGATTGGACGCAGTTCTAGAGCG
>CAZCBH010000083.1:0-22083 GCA_964496875.1 uncultured Candidatus Obscuribacterales bacterium
TGTGGTCTATATACTATAGGATATAAAAGAAGGCTCCCCGAAAAAGAGAGGCAGAGGGGATGAAGCCTCTGCCGGAAGTACAAGGCTTATGCCTGCCAGTTATGGTTTGTGATGTTTGATCAGTTTTTCAA
This sequence comes from uncultured Candidatus Obscuribacterales bacterium, assembly GCA_964496875.1. Classification (GTDB taxonomy): domain Bacteria; phylum Cyanobacteriota; class Vampirovibrionia; order Obscuribacterales; family Obscuribacteraceae; genus RI-106. Next base: position 132 of record CAZCBH010000083.1, read on the forward strand.
TCCAGGCCAGAGCAATAGCAGAAGTGACAAAGGCCAGATGAGTGGTTATCACTTTGACCATGTAGAGCATGTCATGATCTTTAGCTTCTACGAAAGCTTCCAGAAGATGAATACTGGATATGCCGACCAGGGATAGACCCAGTTTTGTTTTCAGCGCGAAAGCATCTACGTGGCTCAACCAGGATAGCTGGACGTGGTTCTGGGGAAAGTTTAGCGCTCGAATGAAAGATACGAATCCACCGATCATTATCATGATGATCAGGTTGGCCACAAGAACCGCGTCCAGTACATGCAGGATCGCCAGCATGAACTGAGAGTCGGTGTAAGTCCAGAGCTCCTGGTATAGATGAATGAGCTTGCTCGTATAGCGCAGAAGATACATCACTAATAGCGGTATCAACCCGGCATAGAACGGCCAGAGTATCCACCTGCTGTAATACAGAATGTCTGCCGATGTCACGTTCATTTTTTTCATTAGTTCTTGCAGATTCAAACTTTGTCCGTTTTGTCTTGTGAGTATACGAAGGAAAGAGATACTTTGCCCGCTCGAAGGGGTGGAGGCACTGCTTGTAGTGCCTCCACCGAAATCCATCTAGAAGTTGACGTCGCTGACGTTCACAGGGTCGGATACATCTGCAGTGGCAGACTGGCTGAAGAGCTGGAACCATGCCCGGATTGCTTTTGGATCCGATGGAACCACCCCTACGCTGTCCTGGGGAATACCCATCTGGGAAGCTATCTCATGGAAGTCGACGCTACTGTCCGGACCTTTAACGCCCAGGAAGAAGATGCGATGCTTTTCCATGGCCAGCATGTCTTCCACCACTTGTTTTACATCGGCAGCTGTGTATCTGCCGTCGGTGTTCTCGCCATCGGAGAGGATCAAGCAGCGAGAAGTAGTTTGTACACCGTACTCGTCTTCCCACCATTTTGTTCTGGCGATTACGCTGCCGAGCAGCTCCAGAGAGCGGTCATAAAGAGGTGTGCTCCAGCCCTGGATGTATTCTTCCTCGATAAGATTGTGAGCGGCTGAAAGAGGCAGCCATTTGAAATCCTTATCGCCACCGGTAACGGCATTGATATAGCGCGCCTCCGGATTGAGAAGGTGGGTCAGGGCTTCTATAGAGTTGACTGCCTTTGCTCCTTTCAGCGACTCGATCACCAGGTTGTGTCCTGCTACCACTGACTGGTAGTTGCTCTGGGCATTCTGAGCACCAGGATTGGCGCAGTAGTTCATAGATGGTGAGTTGTCCAGAAGCATGGCCACCAGGGTCTGGGTAGTAATCGTGGGCGTGACGCTCAGTTGCTGCATGGATTTGTCAATGCGATTGGAGAGGTCGCTCAGCACGGTTGCCGATGAAGGGGAGAGAATACCTTCCATCTGGCTGTCGTCGAAAAGGTCCTGGCTGCTGATCACTGGATTTTGGTCGTTCATGGGTTATCTCCGTTGAATATACTTCGAAGTTGATTGAATGGGATTCGATATGAGTCGAAGCGATTGTTTGTCAAGCGACTTGCTTGAATACCTCGTCCGGTACATCGGGCCATTCATCCATCGGGGTGGTTGAATCCACCAGATGCATACCGGCGTTCTCGAATTCATCGAAGGCTTTGTCTGCCTGGGCCTCGAAGCCCGGTACCGGAGAGGTGCAGTCTTTCAGGATGTAGACTTTCTTGGCCAGATTAGGATCCTGCGCTTTGATGCGTTTCAGGACATCATAAATGCCGCTGCCCACACAGTGAGATGATGCTTCACCGGCAAGGATGAGAATGATGTTTTTCAATAGATCGTCCACCACTCTGTCCGAGAGCTCTCCTACGGTCATCTGGTTGTTGTGGACCGTCACCTCTACCACTTCGGTACCGAAAGGCGAATAGTGCTCGCTTAGCGGCTTGTCGCCTTTTAAACGGTAGTTGGTTCTGGCATAGCGAGCCAGCTCATGCATCTGGCAGGCGGTCTGGAAGGCAGGCACCAGAGAGTGACCCGGACTGCCGAAAAGTCCGTGCACCGGCCATACAACCAGTGGTGGTTTGCCCTGTTCGGCCAGTTTGCGGGTGTATTCGATCACATACTCCTGCAGCCAGCCCAGATATTGCATGTTGCCCAGTATGGCGTAGGCCATCTCAGGATTGACACGGTATTTGCCGCTCAGGATGTCTTTGGTCTCGATCACCGTCAGCGGTGCCACATAGCTGCCGTTTCCATCCAGCCAGAAAGGCGGATGGAAGATCTGGAACATAAAGTGGGTGTCCAGGGTCGCCATCAAGTTGGAAATTATGCGGGTGTTCCGGTAGGTGAATTCACAGATGCGCTTCGAGTCCTCGACGCTGGCTGGCTCCAGGGTCAACTCACCGTTTTTCAGGCAGAAGGTGCGTTGCAGGTCGATTACCGCAAAGCCCACCGTGTGCTTGTCTTTGCGGCGAGGCAGAATGTTGTGGTGATTACGCCATTCACTGGCTGCCGCCATTATTTGATTGTAGTCCGGGGTGAAGAACTCTCCTACGGTGTCCGGATTGTAGATAGAAGGCAGTGGCAGCTCGAAGGATTTCAATGATGTTTGATTTTGCATGGATTTTTCTCTCCGTTTTTGAAATTTACGGCGAAGTTGAGATGGATCAATTGCGTGTTTTGATCAGGCGAATCTCCCTTCCGTTCCAGACATAGAGTCCTTTCTCGCCGGCGATTACGTTGTCCGAGGCATCCACCAGGTCTTTTGTGCCGGCGAACTCTTTTGCGACTTCCAGATTGGTGCCGTTCTGAGTAACCAGTTGGATTCCTGAATCAGTGGCGCATACCAGGGTCTCTAGCTTGCCGAATGCCCGGGCTGACTTACCCTGAATGCGACCCAGCCAGGAGTCCGCTCCGTCCATATCTTCCATCCTGGCCAGGAGCTGTCCGTCTGCTTTGATCAGGGTGGCTCGGTTCACCAGCCTGCCCTTATCGTTCACCGTGGTGATAAGCCAGAGGCGCTCTTTGCTGAAATAGCACTGCAGGTCGATTATCTGTCCATTAATTACCGAGATGTCCACCGAGGTTTTGCCGGTACTCTTATCATCCATGCTAAAGACGAAGGCACGTCTGTATTCTCCGGCCAGGTAGTAGCCGAAGCCGAAGCTTTCACCGGCAAAGAGTCTTGTCTGGTTCTCGACCGCTTCATCTATCTGGGTGGTTTTGCCGTTCTGGGTGAGCCAGAGTTTGCCGCCGGCAACATGGACCATCTTTTTGCCATTGGTATCGAATACCGGAGCATGCCCTCGGTAAAGGTCGGCAGTGGTCGAGTTTCTACCCGGCAAAGAGATAACTTTCTTATTGCCTGTTTTAGCGATCAGGGATTCTGCTTCGTGGATTTTGAACCGAAGGTTCTGGTTCAAGCTCTCGGCGAGGACGACAGAGCCGTCCTCTCTAAAATACTTGCCGTCTTTATGGTAGAGATAGTAGAGCTTGCCGCCCTGCTCGGCCACTTGCAAAATCACCCCTGGAGGGGAAAGCTGGAAGATTTTGCTTGAAGAGGCGGTGCCGTTCGAAACATGACTTACGATACTGTCATTGGTGGCCGTTGCCAGATAGGCCGCTTTTTGATCGAAGCGGATATCGGTAAGGAATCTGAGTGGGAATTCTTCTCGATTGTCGTTCTCGATCAGATCCCGGTACCAGTCTAGAACCGTGTCGGGCAGCGTGTCCAGTGGGATGCCGGCACAAGGGTATTTGACGTCCGGATGGAAGACCGATATGCGTCTGAGGGGCATCTCGTCTATTCCGCAGCGCTCTGCCCGGTTTTTTGGCTTGTGCACACCATAGTAAGGATGGGTGTACATCAGCACTTCGAAAAAGAGCATGGCGAAGGCGTACCAGTCTGTAAGGATGGTGTGCGACTTGACCTTCTTCTGGATCTTCAAACCTGGCTGGCAAATAAGCGGGTCTACATATCGTGGAGTGAAGGCTGTTGCTTCAAAGGCTCCGAACTGCATGCTGTCGGCATCTATAAGAAAGGCTTTCATGACCGAGACCAGCACATTGAATGGATTGAAGTCGCCAATTACCACCGACGAATCATGCACCCGCTTCACCGTTTCGTGCAGGTCTTTCATCACAGCCACCACCTGTTCTTGAGTGATGCCGGATCTTTCTCTAAAGTCCCTGGTGGCAAGATCCCTTAATGAGATCGCCTGGGGGATAAGCGGCATTAAATAGCCTGTAATCCTCTTATTAGGTCCTTTTCCGTCATAGCACAGCTTTTGCGGTGTCACCACCGATGGAGGCAGTCCGGATGGAAAGGCCGGCAGTTTGGTCTGGACTTCTCGTAACCTGACCACTGCGGCTTTCTGTAGAGAGGGATCTCCGGCGAAGCTGGGGTGTTTCTCTTCCTTGTATATTTTGATCGCACCTTTGCCATGGGAGTAGACTTCAGCTTCGCCACCCTCACCCAGAAGATCTTCCGGCAGGAGCGTTATTTGCTGATTCTCCAGGAAGACTTTATTCATTGTCGTTCTCGGCTTCGGGCAAGCTTTCTCTGCGCACTTTTAGGCAAATCAGGCTCAGGTCATCCTGAAGCAAGCCAGGCTCTCTCTTTATACGTGGGCGTGATTGATCTCCTTCTGAAACAAGACGATTGCTTTCGCTATTTACCTGTCGCAGTAATCGTGTGAGAGTCTGAATCAGGTTGCCTTCCTCGTCGTAGTAAGTCTCGGTGAAGTGCTCATCACAATCCCAGAACTGGGAAACCGGTCCTACTTTTCGTTTTTTGCCTGGTATCAGGGTGTCCTCGTGCTTGATAAAGTCAGTCAGTCCGTCGGTGGAGACCATGACGGTGTCTACGAAGCTCAGAGGCGTTCTGGATTTGATCTGGATTTTGAGCAACTCGGGCGTGCGATCGAATTTTGTTTTGATCATGCCGTAACTTATATACGGGGGTGCATTCTCTTCGTATTCTCCGAGATTCTCCAGCACGCCATTGAGGGCATAGTAGCCGTCGCCGACGGCAAATACGGTGCACTCTTCGGCGGTAATCAAAATCCCTGCGGTGGTGAAAAGAAAGTAGTCGCGAACTATTTGAGGCAGGCAGTCGACTATGTTGGAAGAGCCTGGTGACTTCAGGAGAAGCGCTTGTTGATAGAGTCTGCTCAGCACATTCATTCTGATGCTTTCCCAGGCGGCAGCATGAGCATCTGGAGACAAACCGGCATGCAAGCTGCCGTTTTCTATTGCTTGAGCTATGCAGTCGATGAAAACACCAGCGCCGAGACGAGCACCTATCTCGGAGTATCTTCCTGCGCTACAACCGTCATGCACAGTCGCTATGAGGAAGCTTTTCCCCTGGTAAAAGCCGATGGCGTCCTGGTTCGGTTTTCCGACCAGAAGGCTTGAAGATATCCCAACATGGTGCCGACCTACGATGGTTCCGCAGGCAAGCGATATTTTGTTGATTTCGGTCATAGAACTTCTTCCTGTTGTTAAGGAGGTTCGAAGCGATAATCGAGTTTGGAGAGCTATAGCGACCAGCCGGTCTCAAGTATTCGATCAGGATAATGATCGAGAAACTGGAATATGCTTGGGGATGCGCTATTGATAAGGCTAGAGCGGACGCTCCTGATGAATGTCTTGAAAACCTGGTGGTAAGTCAGTGGTATCACATTCAACGACTGTGCATCAGAGGCGGTTATTTCATTAAGAGATGTGGCAGCTATCCGGCATTGACTAAAATTGCAACGGGATAATGTGTTCCTGGCAGGTTAGCTATTGTCCTTATCGCTTTCTTCATAAATCTCACCAGCAAATCGAGTGGCTGCAATGGCGCAGTCCCTCCGTTTTTCCCTGCTAAAGGCCTTGCTCTCTTTGGCGCTGCTCAGCGAGGCAGGCCTCTTTTAGGCAATGACCGGGGGTCAGCATCAAGGTAGCCCGAGCCGGCGGTTGGCTCTAACTTCTGGGACCGAGGTTCTCCGGGTGGATCTTCGTATCTTTCTTCTGGTCGTTATCCTCTTGAACCTGCGTCTCATTTGCTACTTCTTTATTTCTGATAGAGAAAGTTGACAATTTAGAAGATATATCTGCCAGTCGGGTTTTCTGGCTGAAACTAAGATTTTATCCCGGGGATTCTCAATTTTGACGGCTTCATCAGAGACATAGACCCGTATTGCTCCGGTACGCTTATCTTTCTGGCTCAAGACCCTGACAGGATTTGCCCGGGCCGCATGGACAGAACCGGAAAGAAAGCTTCCTATAAGGGTCAGAAGCACGGCGAATTTTGTTCGCGCTCTTATAATGACGGGCATATTGATTTGCTGCCCTGGTCGGCACGGATCAATGATATCAAGTGGTTACAATTTCAGTTATGGATTTTGCCCTGGAGCTCGAATACAAGCCATATGTTCCTCTTTACCGGAGGATATCGGACGGTCTGCGCAAAGCTATTTTTGACGGCAGGCTCAAGCCCGGCGATCCGATGCCATCTATCAGGGATCTGTCTGAAACTCTGCATATTTCACGGTCTACGGTCTTGAAATCTTTCGATGATCTGACAGCCCAGGGGCTTGTCGAGTCGGTTCAGGGTGCCGGAACCTTTGTTGCCAGTGTTCTTCCCGGAGAGTTCGGCAATGAGGTTCTCTCAAAGATTTCAGCATCCGGTGACACGGATTTAGATGGTCGAGATCTCTCTCTTGGTTATCTCGGGCAGCAGATCGAAGTGAATATCGGCAATCTTGAGTCGGTACACTCTCCCCAGATTAATTTCGGTGGGGTGCCTATCGAGCTCGCTCCATTGAAGAGCTGGAAGCAGCTTCTGCTCAAATACGCCCGGGAGGAGAATCTGCCCTCCAGGGATAATTTCGACCCCTTCGGCTACATCCCCTTGAGGGAGGCTCTTAGCGGATATATGAATCGCACCAGATCTGTCCAGGCCGAGGCCGACCGCGTGGTTCTTTTCGGAACGAAACAGGGCAGGCTGGATTTAATCTGTCGGCTGATTTTAAATCCAGGCGATCATGTCGCCTATGAGAATCCGGGTTATCCTGAATCCAGGCAAGTACTCTCCTGGCATGGAGCCGAGATTGTACCCATCTCAGTCGACAGTGAAGGGCTCTGTGTGGATGAACTGATCGCCTCATCGCTGGATTTCAAGTTGGTCTACGTCACGCCATCCCATCAGGACCCCGTCGGAGTCAGTCTTTCGATGGACCGAAGAATGAGGTTGTTGGAATGGGCCAAGAAGCGCAATGTACTGATCGTCGAAGACGACTATGACAGTGAGTATCGCTACGGCACTGCTTCTCTGCCCTCTTTGCAGGGACTGGATTCCGGTGATAGGGTGATTTTTCTTTCCTCTTTCTGGAAGATACTTTACCAGTCGATTCGCATGGGTTATATGGTGATTCCCAGTTGTCTTGTGGAAGTGATGCAGCGCGCCAAGACACATACCGAGAAGCTTTTACCCTTGCCGGAGCAGCTGGCGTTGGCGGATTTCATAAATGATGGACACCTGGAGAGATTTTTGCATAAATCGCAGTCTGTATACGCTATTCATAGGCAGCGCTTATTCCTCTCTCTTACAAGACATATGAGGGATTATCTGGAGATCGCGCCGGTGTCTGCCGGTACTCATACTCTGGTTACCATCTATTCTGATCTTCCCGATGATGAGGTGGTGAAACTGGCTGCCAGAGCCGGTGTTCAGATTATGAGCACTGAAACATACTATGTTGGTGAAAAACGAAGAGGAGAGTTCATGATGCCATTTGTGGTATCGGATTCCGAAGTGATCGAAGAGAGAATACAGAACTGGGCGCGTCTTCTCCGGCACAGCGACTTAGTGAATTGAGGCCCTGAGTTCTATGCTTCTCAAGAATTTCATCGAATCCCTGGAGCTTAATCTCGAAATAGACACCGAGGCAGAGCTGTCTGTGCATGGTCAGATAGCTCAGGCTTTGAAGAGCAGTATCATGGATGGTCATATCAGGCCTGGACAAAAATTGCCTTCAGTAAGAACTCTGGCTGCTAATTTAAATGTGGCGAGGTCGACAGTGCTTAGAAGCCTGGAGGACCTGGCCAGTCAAGGTTATATCGAGACCATACATGGCTCCGGATGTTTCGTTAAGAATACCCCTCCGGGCGATGTGACTCGATACCGCATGCGGAGCTCCGGGAGTGAAGCCGAGCCGCTTGACCTGAAGTCTATCCTGTCCGATTATGGAAAAGCGCTGAATTCGCTGGAAGGCAAAAATTTCGAAGTAAGCTTGAGTTATTACGGCGGACCGGAGCCATCCATAGCGCCTTATGATATATGGCGGGAGCTTCAGCAGAATCACTGCCGTTTTCGAGATCTCTCGAAACTCGAGTTCGAGGAGGAACCCTTCGGATTCAAGCCTCTTCGGGAAGCCTATCTGTCCTATCTGGTCAAGACCCGGGCGGTTCGAGCCGATGCGTCCCAGGTTGCTGTTTTCAGTGCCCGGGAGCTGCGCTTCGATATGGTTTGTCGTTTGCTTCTCAAGCCCGGTGATAAAGTTTGCCTGGAGAATCCGGGCTATCCTGGTATTCGGGGCAAAATCATCGCCAATGGCGCCACCATCGTTCCTGTTCGAGTCGACTATGAAGGGATAGTGGTCGATGATATTTTCGCGATGGCAGAGGTTCCGCGCTTGATCTATATCTCGCCGTCCCACCACGAGCCGAGCGGGGCGGTGCTTTCGCTTGCCCGGCGAGAGCGCTTGTTAGAATGGGCCGACAAGAATAGTGTATTCATCGTAGAAGATGATTATGACAGCGAGTATCGCTATCGCGGCCGGTCTCTTCCATCTCTGCAGGGGATGGATCGAAACGGCTGGGTCATTCATCTCTCTTGTCTCTGGAAGGTGCTATCTCCTCTGCTTACCCTGGGTTTTCTTGTGGTGCCCCGGCGTTTGCTCAGGCTTATGAACACTGCCAAGGCCCTGGTGGAGAGAGATTTGCCCATCATAGATCAATTCGCTCTTTCCGATTTCATCAACCAGGGGCATTTAGAAAGACATACAAGAAAAGCAAGAAGGCTCTATTCTCAGCGGCATGACAAGTTGATCGAGGCGATCGAAAGATATGCAGCCGGGCGGATAATTATCGCTCCAGAGAGCGCCGGTATGGATCTTCTCATCAAGGTAAATGCTCCTGTCAAAGAGGACCGAGTGCTCGAGATGGCTGAAGTCAGCGGACTTTCTCTCCATCCAACCCGCAGTTACTATCTGGAGAATCCTCCGGATAACGAATTCATTATTCCATTTGCTTACATGGATGAAAACAGTATCGATTCCGTGGTCGAGCAGTTTTGTCGCGGTCTGTGAACCGGTTTTGCTTTTATTAAGAAGGGCGGCCACTTTAAGGTCGATTTTGGAAGACACCGATAACAGTACAGGTTTGCTTTGGCTCCGGGATGGCAAGGGTTTGCCTGTTCATGGTGCCGGAGGGCGGATATCGCCTTGTTTAGTTTAGGCTTGCAGTGATAACCTCATGATAGATTTTGATCTATTTCTCAATTAAGTCGGAGTAGCAGAAAGCACAAAGACAGCTAAGCTCTTTCTCCTGATTCTATTTTTTCGAACAGTTCCTAGGCATTGATCGCATGCCCTGTTCGAGACTCTTTTATGCAGCTTCTCTTTCATCGCCTTATAAAAAAGCGAGATCAAACATTCATGAATGAGAAAACCACAATCGAATCTCTCGAACGCTGTCTGCTCACCGCGGAGGCAGTAGAGTTTCTATCGGCTTTGCACCGGCAGTTCAACTCTCGCCGTGAGGCTTTACTCGAGGCCAGAGAGGAAAGGCAGGTTTCCATATCTTTTGGAGAATTGCCTGGATTTCTGGAGACTACTCGGTCTATAAGAGAAGCCGAATGGACTGTCAGAGAGACACCCTCCGATCTGGTGCATCGTCGGGTCGAGATAACCGGACCGATTGAGGCCAAGATGATGATCAACGCCCTCAACTCCGGTGCCTGTACTTTCATGGCCGACCTGGAGGATTCGACCTCTCCTACCTGGTTCAATATTCTGTGCGGCCATCAAAATTTGATCGCCGCCGTCAGGCATGAACTTGCCTTCGATGCCGATAATGGAAAGAGATACAGACTAAACGAGAAGACCGCCACTCTGCTTGTCAGACCGCGTGGCTGGCATCTCGACGAAGAGCACTTCCTAGTTGATGACGTGCCTATCTCTGCCAGCCTCTTCGACTTCGGTCTCTATTTCTTCCATAACGCTGCCGAAGCGATAGCCCGGGGAACAGGACCATACTTCTATTTACCCAAGCTGGAAAATCATGAAGAGGCGCGACTCTGGAATGATGTATTCGTCTGGTCTCAGCAGCGTATCGGTGTTGAGGTAGGCACCATGTGTACTACCGTCTTGATCGAAAATATTCTGGCTGCTTTCGAGATGGATGAAATACTTTTCGAGTTAAAGGACCATATCGTCGGACTGAATGCCGGACGCTGGGATTACATCTTCTCCATCATAAAGAAATTTCGCGAGTACCCGGACAGGGTCTTGCCGGATCGAAGCACTATCACCATGTCGGTCGGCTTCATGCAAGCCTACTGCAGGCTTCTGGTTAAAACTTGTCATAGAAGAAATGCCCATGCCATAGGCGGCATGTCTGCTTTCATTCCCAGCCGAAAAGACCAGGACGTCAACGCAAGGGCGCTTGCCCAGGTCGGCATGGATAAACGCCGCGAAGCTCAGATGGGTTTCGACGGTAGTTGGGTCGCGCATCCTGACCTGGTTGCGGTGGCATGGAGAGAGTTTGAAGAGCGTTTCGAAGGAGCTTTCCACCAGAAGGATTTTATCCCTGCAGATTGTAATGTTTCTGCCTCCGAGCTGCTCGATTTCGAAATCGAGGGCGGTTCTATAACCCGTGCCGGGTTCAAGAAAAACATTTCTGTCGCTCTCCAGTACCTGGCGAACTGGCTTAATGGACAGGGAGCAGTAGCCATCGATAACTTGATGGAAGACGCTGCCACCGCAGAGATCTCCAGGGCGCAGCTCTGGCAATGGGTCAAGCATTCTGCCCGGTTCTCCGATGACGGTGCCGAAATAACCGTCGATGAATATCGTTTGGCTCTGTCTAAAGTGAAATGGGAACTCTCGAAAGAGATTGATGTCAACCTGGAGCTGGCGGCGGAATTGCTGGACTGGCTTGTCGATGGTGAGGAGTTCGAGGACTTCCTCACCCTGGTAGCAGGATTGATGCTCTAAAACCTGCACATTTTTCAAATAGGAGCGTATCTATGAAAAAAAATAGTTCTTACAAAGACTTCCTTGTGGGGCGATTCTGGAGCCATGTAGATAGACGACCTTTCGAGGCCGCCTGTTATGTAAAGAATCAGGGTGGACCTGGCATTTCGGTGGCTCATTCCTCTCACAATTTCAATTTGCCTGATAGAGAATATCGACCAGTGACCTGGGCCCAGAGCGGATTTCTGGTGGCGACGGTCATGGACAAACTTACAGAGGCGGGGGTGCAGTCGGGTAGCCGGGTCGCCATCAAAATGCCAAGCTCGGTCCAGTGGATCTGGATTGATCTGGCTATTCAGAGCCTGAATGCTATTTCGGTCTCTATACCGCCTTATTTCAATTCCACCCAGGTGGATGCAGCTATGGAGCAGTGTGGGGCACAGTTGCTTATCGTTGATGACACCTACACAGATGATCGCCGCCGGGCTCATCCGGTGAAGGTCTTGCCGGTATCGCACTTTCTATCGGTTCGTCCATACTCTACCGATGCCGGGTTCGAGTTCTTCAGGGAGCGTCGCCAAGTAAGTCGGATTGACAGTGTGCTCGACGCGATCTTCGACCTTCTGGACAGTCCATTCGAGTCTGCTGCTGCCCCTGCCACCATTTTCTATGATCTCGATAGGGCCGGTCGCCTGGATAACACGGTGATCGCCCATGGGCAGATTGCCGCTTCCTGTCGAGCTATGGTTAGTTGTGGTGCCGGCCTTGATGAGGATCAAATCTACCAGTGCAATCTGCCTTTATCCAATGTGTTTGAGCGCATTAATGGCTCCTATCTCAGCATTTGGAATGGCTGGACTTCAATCTATGGTGACGGGTCGTGCAGCCGACTGCTGACCGATACCGCCGCTATGAAGCCATCATTCATGATGGGCACAGTAAGGGACTGGGAAGCCTTGTATAGCTCCTTGAAAGACCGCTTCGGTTTGCCAGGCAGCCTGCTTGGCGCAATTCTCGAAAAGTCTAGTGGAAACAAGTTGGTGAAGCGGCTTAACAAGCTGATTCACTCCGTAGTCTGTGGCTATGAACTGGGAGGCAATTTGAAAACCGGCTTCGTTGTAGGACCTCCGCTTAAGAATACCGAAGTGCTTCTGTTCTATCGCAATGCGGGCATTCGATTGTTTAACGTCTTCGGTGCAGTCGACACCTGCGGTGCTCTTGCTTTGCAGGTTTCCGACGGTCGCGATCAGTCCAGAATCATCTGTCTTCACAGTCTGACCCTTGGCGGTGCGCGCACCGAACAGTGTTGCTCCATCGGTTTGAAAGCCAATGGTGTCATGCGCTGGGGAGCCGGCGGTCCCGAGCGTAAACACTGGAAGCGGGACCTGTTGAAGGATACTCTAGAGCAGTTTTCGGTCTGAGAGGCTTTTCTGCGAGGTGTTGCATGAGAGCACAAAGCATCGTCAAATCGATTCTCTGCCTGTGTCTCTTACTGGTTTTACTTTTGTCGTCCTCTCTGCCTGGTGACTATCCGGTGCTGGGCTACGCCCGGGTCGGCTCTTTTAAGGAGCGATCGCTTCTCGAGCTGATTCGGCTTTTAAAAGCCGAAAGATACCGTGATGACGGTAGACATGTAACAGTGTTCGCCGAATTGGAAGAGGGACGTTACGGAAAGATTCGAATCGTTTTCGACAATCCTGTCGAGTTCGATTATCTAGTTGTCGGGGAGGAATTGCATTTGAGCAATGTGAAAGGGGTGACTGTGAAAGCCCCTTACCTGCCCGGTTCCCTGCCGCTCGAAAGGGCGGTCCTGAAAATGGTATCGCCGGAGACACTGCAAATAGATGCGCAGTTGAAATTTCTGTTTGTTGAAATATCTCGTTCTCTGACGATCAAACTCAAAAAGTGAGGAAATTAAAAATGGAAACGGTAATGAATATTCTGGTCATCGCTTTTATGTGGGGCAGTTTCACTCTATTCAAAAGACGTTCTGATATGAACAAGAAAGAGTTTTATATCTACCTGGCAGCGATGATATTCGTGGTGGTTCTGGTCGGCTTCTATTATTCGTTCTACCAGCTGCTCTGGGGTGGTCTGGCCATCGGTACCGGGGCTGCCTTCGGCATCGGTTGGAATCGTCATATAGAGGAGAACTAAGTCATGCAAATCCTGGCACCAGTATTGATAATCGGGATGATGTGGGCAGGTTTTTTCCTTGTGAAGCTCTGGCACGAAGTCGGCAAGTATGAATTCGGATTCTATGTGTTTGCCGCACTTCTGGTCATCGTCCTGACCGGATATTACTATTCGATATTCACCGCATTATGGTGCGGATTCTCTGCCTTCACCGGCGCCGGTTTCTCTTTCGGATTGACCCGGAAGGCTACCGGTTCTCGATAAATACACGCAGATGTATTTAATCTCCAACTCGCAAACCGGAGGTGCTCGTCTGCGGGCGCCTCCATTCTTTGTAAACCAACTGGAGAACGACTATGTATCAATCAAGAAAAAAGGTCTTTATCGTTAACGGTAAGCGGACCCCCATAGCGAACTTCGGCCAGAGCTTGAGATCCGTAAACGTAGAAGATCTGGCCGGTCATGCTTTTCTTTCGGCCATCGAGGCAAGCGGCATCGAGGCCGGTCTCATCGAAGGCATCTACCTTGGCCATGGCTATCAGTCACCCTATGCTCCCAACACTGCCAGGGTGGCGCAACTGAACTACGGACTGCCGGCTGACATCCCGGCTGCCACGGTGCAGCGTCAGTGCGGCTCCGGCATGGAGGCGATCGCTCTGGCAGTCAATCAAATTCTGCTGAATGGCGCCGGATTCATGTTGGCTGGTGGTGCCGAATCTCTTTCTACAGTGCCATATCTGATACCGGGCTCAATGCGTTGGAAGGGCGTGGTGGCACGTTATTTGAAAATGGCAAGACTTGGTCCTCGGCCATCCTTCTTTCATCTGGCCGATAACGGACTGGCTCCCCTGCATATGATCAAGGACATGAAGACATACTATATGGGCGGAACTGCGCAGCGTCTTGCCGATACGTATAAGATCAGCCGTGAGGAAGCGGATGAATATTCGCTCCGCTCCCAGGCATTGGCTGGTAAAGCCATCGCCGACGGCTTCATGGCAGGCGAGATCAGTCCGATTCTCGTGCCCGGTCGGGGTCTTTTCTCCGTGGATGAGCATCCGCGCAAGACCAGTCTGGAAAAACTGGCCGGATTGAAACCGGCTCTGGGGACGAGGGATGTCACCGCCGGCAATAGTTCCGGATTGAACGATGCTGCTTGCGCTCTCGTTCTTGCCTCGGAAGACATGGTGCGGGACTATGATCTGAATGTATTGTCTGAAATTGTCGATATGGTAGTGGTCGGTGTGGAGCCGGAGCAGATGGGACTGGGACCGGTGGAAGCCATAAAGGCTCTTTTGAAACGGACAGGATTGTCGCTTTCAGATATCGGTCGGATCGAGGTCAATGAAGCGTTTGCAGCGCAATATCTGGCCTGTGAAAAGCTGCTCGGTCTCAATCGCGAAATCGTTAACGTAAATGGAGGCGCCATCGCGCTCGGTCATCCGATTGGCATGACCGGAGCGAGGCTGCCCCTTACTCTCTCTCGAGAGATGCAGCGTAGTGATGTCGAATATGGTATCGCGTCTCTTTGTATCGGTGGCGGCATGGGCTATGCCATGCTTCTGAGAAGAACATGGTGATCTTCGCCCTCGCTTTCAATCAATCTATCCCCAGGAGAATGTCATGACTGAAAATGTCAAAACAAACATGTTGTCCGATGATATCGCGGTGATTACCTTTGATACTCCGGGCAATAAAGTGAATCTGCTCTCTGTGAGCGCCTTGAAAGAGCTCGATGCGGCCCTGGATGAACTGGCCTGCTTGGAGGGCTTGAAAGGGATTATTCTTGCATCGGCGAAACCGGGGGTATTCGGTGCCGGTGCGGATATAAAAGAGATCGAAGCCAAGCAGGGTGATAGTGTCGCTGTCAACGAAGTGATTATTTGCGGCAAGCGTGTTTTTGATAAGATCGCTGCCTTCAACTGCGTAGCCGCCATAAACGGGCTTACCCTGGGCGGTTTCTGCGAGCTGGTTCTTGCTTGCCGCTACCGGCTGGCCGCTGCCACGGCAAAGCTCGGTCTGCCCGAGGTCAAACTCGGTCTCATCCCGGGCTGGGGCGGTTGTGTACGTCTTCCTCATCTTATCGATGTGGAGGAGGCGATCAAACTGATCACCTCCGGTGACCCGCTGCCAGCTACAGAAGCCTGGCGACTTGGTCTCGTCGATGAGATCGTCGAGGAGTCGAGACTGGTAGAGCGCGCTTTTGCGATCCTCAATGGTGAGATACCGGAGAGAGCCAACCGAGGCAAAGGGATTGCGGAAAAGCTGAAAAGTACTAAAGTCTACGGCAGCGGTCTGAAAAAGATAGCCGCTAAAATGATTATGGCAAGGACCCGGGGCAATTATCCTGCCCCTCTTGCTGCGCTCAAAGTCGTTCTAGAGTCGAAATACGGTGACAGGGCTCGGGCTGAAGCCATGGAGACCGCTGCCTTTTTAGAACTGGCCGGCTCCAGTGTGTCTGCTAACCTGGTCGATATCTATATGAATCAGACGGCAGCTAAAAAGAGTCTCTCCGTGGCCGACGGAGCCTCGCCGCCGGTCACCTGCCTTGGGGTAATCGGTGCCGGATCGATGGGAGCAGGTATCGTCCTTGCTTGTCTTATGGCTGGTTATCGCGTGGTATTGAAAGAGATCAACCCGGAAGCATTGAATGTTGGTGTGGCCCGCATTCGTGCTCAAATCGAGAAGCTGGTCAAGATAGGAAAAATCAAAGAAGAGCGCGTCGAAGAGCTGTTCAATAATCTCACTCCGGTTCTGGAATATGCTGATATGACCTGCTGCCAGCTTGTGATCGAAGCCATTTTCGAGAACATGAAAGTCAAAAAGGAGACGCGGGCTGCCCTCGATGCCGTGATGCCTGGTCCTTATATCTTCGCCACCAACACCTCTTCGCTTTCAGTCGGTGAGATGGCTTTTGAGGACAAGGAGGCAGGTATTCCGGAAGCACTGTATCCCGACCGGATAGTTGGCATCCATTTCTTCAATCCGGTGCATAAAATGCCACTGGTGGAGATCGTCCAGGCTAACGAGACATCATCAATTACCGTAGACTCTGCCAGGAATTTTGTGGTCAGGCTGGATAAAGTGCCGGTGGAATGCGGTGATGGTCCCGGATTCATCGTGAACAGGATTCTTGTACCCTATATGCGGGAAGCGATACTGCTGGCTGAGCAGGGAGTTCCTTTCGTGGACGTGGACAAGGCAATGAAAGTCTTCGGCATGCCCATGGGGCCTTTCGAGCTGATGGATACCGTCGGTCTTGATATTGCCGGTCATGTGCTCGATTCGATTTATCAAGCCCTCGGTGAGCGTTTCGCTCCGCCTGCCACTCTGGCAGGCTTGCGCGCTTTGAGTCTACTCGGACAAAAAGGTGGAGCAGGCTTTTATCTCTATGATGACAGCGGCAAGACCGGGCCGAATCCCGATGCAGTCGCATTGTTTTCGGCGATGCCGGTGATCAAATCTGCCCTCGAGATTCAGGATCGTCTGATGCTGATTATGATTAACGAGGCCTCTCGTCTGCTTGCAAGCGGAGTGGCAGCCGATGCCGATGCTATTGATTTAGCCATGGTGTTCGGCACAGGTTTCCCTCCATTCCGGGGTGGACTGCTGAAATATGCTGATGCTATGGGCAGTATCATCCTGGAGCAGAAGCTATCCTGTCTTCATGCCATGCATCCCGAAGGCAACTATGAGCCCAGCAGCATTATCAAAATGCTGGCGGGAAGTCGCCTTTCTTTCTATTCCGCTATGAGCGGCTTCGATTGATCGCAAGGACAAAACTTCACTCATCGAAACTGCAACTGACAAGAGGAGCTTTACCTAGTCCAATATGCAAGCATTTCAGCTCACACTCAAACCATCTATAAATTACATCGTCCAGCGCGGTAAGCAGCTTACTAAGATGTACACCGAGCTTGTCAAAATTCTGGCAGGCAAGGAAAATCTCTCGGTCGCCGAACTGGAGGCGATGGTTCTGTTGCTCGAGAACGGGCGGTTAATCATCGAAGATCTGACCGCCGCTTTCGAGAACATTATCAGGGCTGTCCGACTGCAAATCGAGTCGAAAAAATCGGTCTCCGGAGGATGCGGAGACTCCCCTGTCCCAGTGGATGGAATCAATCAACCAAGTAAAGAGTAAAACATTTGAAAACAGTAATTAGAATCCTTCTCCTGATCGCGTTTCTGATCGGAGTGAGCGGCTGTGCCACTCCCCTCGGGCAACATTACGGCACCCTGGGTGCTGTGGGTGGTGGCTTGATCGGCGGAGCACTGGGAGGCTGGGAAGGGGCAGCTGCCGGTGCAGCTGCCGGTGGTATGGCCGGCGGTGCCTACGGCGACCATGAGTACCGTGAGCAAGAAAATGCTTATCGAAATCAGCAGCAGTTTCAGCATCAACATCAAGGCAGGCAGGGAGGAGCATGGAACGGATATGTTCGACCCTGCCGGAAAGTCTTTCAACCGGTCTATGATCGCTACGGCAATGTGGTAGGTCAAAGACCGGTCTGCCAATAGAGTCATTTTTTTGAATTGACAATCGAGCCATGGACGGCTCGATTGTCACTTGCAGGAGATAGTAATGAAAACCAGAGCAATAATAGCAATATTTCTTGCCTCTCTCACCGGCACTGTCTATGCGCAGGATACCCTCGAAAGTGTTACCAGAGGATTGGAAGCGGGAGACGGAAGCGTTATCGAGAAAGTCATCGGCAATCTCTGTCTTGAGGAACGTATCAAATTTCTGAAGAGCGTCGATGCGCTCAATCTTCGCCATCGAGAGACCGATGCAAGCACACCGGATCTGGTGATTCGAATCACCAGCTCGAAGGTGGGTGCAACACAGCTATCGGTCGAGCGTAAGCTTCAGTCCCTGGGCGATTGGTTCGCCGGCGGAGTAAGAATCTATACAGAGACCATGGAGCTCTATAGCCTTGAGAGGCATGTTTTTTCTACCACCGATAGAAGGTGAGTAGATCTCGTTTCATTTCATCCACTCAAATTATCAACTGGCCGCAGATGGATCTGTTCGGCTTATCAAATCGACCCCGAGACCAAGGAGGGATCGCAAGGGTTTCATCCACTGGAGAAAAAACATGTTGCGATTCGCACTATTCCTGGAAATCATCGTCGCAGTCGCTCTTTCCGTCTGGTTGCACAAAGATGGAGCGCGCCGTAAACCCATGCCCGAGCAAGGCGCCATTATTGGTGGTGTCTGTGTAGGATTGGCCGAGCATTTTGGCTTGCCGCTCAATGCGGTCCGCATTGTCTTTATCGCTGCTTCCCTGGTCGGATTCGGCGCGGTGGCCTATCTGGTCATGTGCTTTGTGCTTGGCGACGACAGGGAACTGACAAACACGAACAACACAGAAGTTCGGACCCGGCAATGAATGTTCTTTTTCAATTGATTGCGCTTGGAGCTATAGTCTCAGGAGGCATAGTTGCTCTCTGGCTCCTGGCGGGAATGACCGTCAAGGCAGCCAGGATGTTCTGGCTTATAAGGATTCTTTTCCCTTACTTATATGGAGTCAGCACTATGGTGGTTTTGTTTTCGATGATGCTTGCCTCAAGGGGTCAATCCTGGTCGATTTTTCTGTCTTTGTTTTTTCTGTTTCTCGTCGTCCTGGCTGTTCGTTTGCCGGACGATCTACTGAATTACGGTGCCGAGCAATCGCAGACAAAACATTTAAAAACAGAGAGGTGAATTCTTATGTCAACTATTAACCCGAAAGGCTACATCGTACGCAGAGAGCTTACCGACAACGGTCCAATGGGATCTACTTACGCATATTTCAAGGTGGATGTCCCCCGCCCCGGTGAGCGAATCTATCATGGTAGATTCGAGGCGAAGTCGGTCTACGGAGGACAGCATGACGCCAAACAGATTCAGGTCTGGAACTATGTCGGAGAAGGTGAGCCCACATCAGAGATCTGGGGCGGCGATGGGCATGGTTCCGTAGAGGATTTTTAACCCGGAGATGGC
Organism: uncultured Candidatus Obscuribacterales bacterium; assembly: GCA_964496875.1. Classification (GTDB taxonomy): domain Bacteria; phylum Cyanobacteriota; class Vampirovibrionia; order Obscuribacterales; family Obscuribacteraceae; genus RI-106. The sequence continues at coordinate 19,438 of CAZCBH010000083.1, forward strand.
TCGAATGAGCTGGTAAGCTCTTGATTCAGGAGGGTCCGAGATTGATGAAAGTCATTGCGGGCTCTCCACTTTCTTCTCTCTCTGTTGTAAAACTAGAAGATATAGTAAAGATCGCAAAACCTTCACGCCTGGTGCCTGCGATGAGATATGTCTCCTAGGCTTGAGATTTGTCATGCTCCGGAAAAAGCACTTTGAACTGGGATCGCATCGCTTCTGCCAGGCGCGGAAAAGCCTTGAGAATCTTCTGGTGCTCTTCGTGAATAGGATCTTTCGGGTCTCGGACCAGGGTTTCATCTTTGTATACGGCCGAGAAGACCTGGGCAAAGGCTTCTTCCTGACCGATATAGGCATCACTATCATTGGTATCATAGACGTAATAGGATAGGTCTTCTTTTTGTGCGGCTGTCATATCAGCTACATCGGCTTGGTAAGCATCGGCGAAAACCGCACTGTGTGAGATATCTCCGAGGGATTTATCCAGGGCATGGCCTACCTCGTGCCTGATACTGTCGGCATAGTCGTCGGGGCTGGCGATTACTTCGTCTTTCCCATCGCTGAATTTCTGTCGGACTATAACCGTGTCGGTTTCCGGATCGAATATGGCAGGAGACTCGGATGCCAGAGAACCGTTCTCGTATCCTCGCGGGGTCTCCATGGCCAGACTTGGACTTTCGCTACAGAGTTCGAGGGAGGCGAGCACAGATACACCACTGTCGTGCAGAAAAGAGGTAATCTTTTCCGGTATTGAGCCCAGTACCTCTTTGATGCGCTCGACTCGGTTGGGACTGGCCCCGGCAGACTTTATCTCGAGAGGCAGATTCTCTACGGTCTGAGGCTCTTCAGCGTATCGTCCCGGGGAGACCAGATTGCCGTTTAAGTAGAGGTTGTCTCCCGGTTTGAGCTTATCCATATCGGCATCGGTCATTCCGTTCTCATCGGCAATCACCTGAGATGCTGCCATGATTTTTGCAGGAGTCGGGTTCTCTACAGAGCAGCTTCCCAGGGCTTGGCCGGCAATTTTATATAGATTGTCTCCATCTTTGACAGAGTAGTTAGAGGCGGGTCTATCCTTGAAGAGTTGTTTGCTGTTGCTTACATCGATGATTGACTTCAGTTGATCCGGATCGCCATCCTGATCCGTGTCTACGCCTTCGACAAGCAGATTGGAGGAGGGAAATCCGGGAATTTCTCCTTTCTGCATGGCGTTCATCGCCTTGAAAATGTTCATCTTTTCTTGATCCGGCAACTGGTTATAGGCATCAGAGATATCAGTTCCGTGCGCGGCCTGATCTAGTAGCTTTCTTGCGGTACCTGTGGATTTGTCGCCCTCTGCATCCATTGCGGCGAACTCCTGATTTAGTCTCTCCTGGCACACTTGCTGGCTCGTCAGATCGTGCCGGAGTCTATAGTAAGGGGAAAACAGAAGGTAGTAATTGTGAGCGCTTAAAGTCTAATTCCCAAACCGCAGAATTGTCAAGCGCGGGGCGTCTTTTGATCCTTTCAGATCTTGTAACAAAGGCTGCACAGTGGTTTCACGGTTTTGCCACAACTCGGCGATATGCTTTAGAGGCTCGCTCAATAGCAGTCAAGAGAACAAAGCCGCCGGGATGTTTATCTAGAAATTTCCGGCTGTCTGTCACGTAGTGGTACATACGGTGTCACTATGGACGGCCGGGTTCTGTGGAGATTTGTCATGGTAGACCACGCGAAATTCACTGAGTGAGCCCCGGCGATAAGAAGGCTTTTGAGCCGTCGCAGTGGAAGCATGCTGTGGAGCATAACAAAGTGATCGTGCAGTGTGAGAGCTGATTCCCTGATTTGTGTTTTTCGGAGATATTATGAACAAGAAACTTTGGCTTTTCCATACGGCTTCAACCCTAAACCCCGGATGGGAGACACCGTGTTTCCTCTCTCGCTTGAGTTGATACTAAATTGAGAAAGAATAAGGGCAAGGAGTGTGAAATTATGACAGACATAACTGAAGGCAATCACGGAAAAGTCTTAGAATCGCTGGACGACGTCGCAGCTGAACTGGCGAAGGGCAATGGTTGTGCAGTTAAACTATATCTTGATAGTATTCCGAACGAGGACGATCGAGGCAAAGCATTCATGCAACTTGAAGAGAAATATACCAAGCAGTATCCAGGTGAAAATGGTGCAGATAGAGTCAGGTTTGAAGCTTATCGAGACAACTTGTACATGAGCGATGGGTTGCTTACTTTTAGGAAGCAAGAGCTTCCAACATATAACCGGAAGATCTCTGCTTACGAGAGTAAAACCGTACCCGGGTTTATTTTTGGGACCGATACTTACGATGGTTGGCCTCAAATCTACTCATATACTGTTAATACTGATACCTTGAGCGTACATAGTAATTTGTGCCGGAATTTAGCTAAATCTACCAATCCAATACTTGACCATGGGTTGAGCTTAAGAATCAAGTCGGATGGATCTCAACCAACCTTTATGGATGGCAATCGGATCAGTGAAGACCCTTCCAATAGATAGTCGCCAGTTTTACAACGACAATTTCTCAACTCGAATGCTGACGTTAAACATAGAGTAGACTAGGAGTCTGTACAAAAGTTCCGCAGTTCTGGACCATCAAGAGGGCGAGAGAATCTTGGCTCGGGCGAATTAATCAGT
>CAZCBH010000084.1:0-21901 GCA_964496875.1 uncultured Candidatus Obscuribacterales bacterium
ACTCTGTGGGTAATGTGGTCAGCGTCACCGATCCGCGCGGCAACAAGGTCGAGTTTACTTACAACGCGCGTCGGCAGCTGACCCAGCGCAAAGAGCCGACACCTTTCAGCGCCGTCATCAACTATACCTATGATGACAACGGCAACCGCACCAAAGCCAGTCGAGAAACCGGCGACACCGGCAATCCCTGGCAGGAAGTTGTCGCCACCTACACGGTAGAGGGCCAACTCGCCAGCCTCAAAGACCCGGGCAACAATACCGAGTCCTATGTCTATGACACCATGCGTCGGCTCTGGAAGAGGACCGATGCTGCCGGCCGCTTGACCGAGTTTCTCTACGATGACGCCAGCCGTCCCTGGAAAGTTATCGATGCGGCATCTAACGTCGAGCAACTGGCTACCTACACGGATAACGGTTTGAAAGCGTCGGTTACCGATGCTTCCGGCAATGAGACCGATCTTGAGTACGACGGTCACGACCGGCTCAAGAAGCGAATCTTCGAAGACGCGACCTACGAGGAGATGACTTACGACGCCAACGGCAACGTCCTCACTTTCCGGACCAGGGGCGGCAACACGATCACCTTCACCTATGATGTGCTCAACCGCATGGTGAGCCGGGCTCCCCAGGGACAGGGCACTGTCAGCATGGAGTACGACCTGGCAGGCAGGCTCAAGAAGACTAGCAAGCCGACGGTGTCCGGAGACCCTTCCACCGGCAACTTCGAGTATTTCTTCGATAGCGCCGGTCGGATGACCAAAGAGAAGTACCCGGATGGCAAGGAAGTCCAGCTTCAGCTCGATGAAAATGGCAACGTTACCCGGCTGACCTATCCCGATGGCTACTATGTCGATCGTGTCTACGACGAACTCAACCGGCTTTCGGCAGTAAAGCTGAACGGTGCTACCTCTAGCGCCCTCGCTTTCTCCTATGACAAGCTCTCTCGTCGAACCCGCCTGACCTGCATCAACGGTGTGGTCACGGATTACGATTACGAACTCGATAACGACCTGAGCCTTCTCTCCCAGAGCTTCGTCGGCTCCTCGGTCGACTTCGAGTACGGCTATAACGCCGTGCACGAACTCACCGGTCAGGATGTGGACAACGCGGCCTTCATGTGGCATCCGGCCGCCGGTGGGACTAAGAGCTACGGCACCGCCAACGGTGTCAATCAGTATCCCGGCGTCGGCGGCAGTACTTATTCTTACAACAATGCCGGCGCCCTTACCGGTGACGGTGTCTGGACTTTCGGTTATGACGCCGAGAACCATCTTGTCTCGGCCGTGAAGACCGGTCTCAGTGCCACTTATGTCTATGACCCGCAGCACCGCCAGGCCCAGAAGACCGTGGGATCCGCCAAGACCCGTTTCATCTACTCGCAGCTTCAATTGATTGCTCAGTATGACGGGGTCTCCGGCAATCTAGTAGACCGTTTTGTCTATGGTCAAGAGATGGACGAGCCCTTGATTAGGGTGGATGCGTCGGGCAATGTCACCTATCTGCATCACGACAAGATGGGCTCGATTGTCGCTATCACCAACGCCTCCGGTGTCGTTCAGAACACCTATGCCTACTCGCCCTTCGGTGAGAGTGCTTCTATGAGCGGCACAGTCTTTGGTTATACCGGGCAGCGTTACGACGCGGAGACCGGACTCTACTACTTCAAGCATCGCATCTACTCGCCTTATCTGGGGCGCTTCTTGCAGCCTGATCCAATAGGCTATGCCGACGGTCTCAATCTGTATTCCTATGTGCATAACAGTCCCTTCGCCTTTACCGACCCGCTCGGTCTGGCGGCGGACTGTTCCTGTGCTTCATCAGGCGCTGATCGTAGCGGCTGGTCCGGTCAGGTGATCAGATCTGTTGAATGGCAATATGCCTGGAGCGGTAGCGCTCAGCCTACTGCCGCCATGCAGTCCAGCTTCGGTTTGACTGATAGTGCTGGCTGTGGTTGCAATGACAGAGTGATCTACAGGGTATTAAGCGGTGTGGCAGGAGGTCTTCTTTTTGTCGCTGACACCAGCGGCCAGGTAACGCCATTCAATCAGACTTTCGCGCAGCAGTATTATCCTGTCCAGGGTGATCCGTCGCTCAATCCGGGAAGCGGTCCTGTTGGAGCAAGCGCTAATTCATCATTCTGTGCCGACTTGTGCAAGGGTCTGCCTACCAGTCAATACTTGATTTGCTACGTTACCTGCCTTCTGAATTCCTGAGTGGCATGATCAGCGTAGATGATTTCTTCACTATATCCTGAATAGGTTCACTTAAGAAGTCTCGGTGTTTTGGAGGGGATGGTCTCAGACCATCCCCTTTTCCTTTTGACATAGATGGGATTAGTTCTAAAATTGCCTGAAACGTCTTGTGCTTTATAATACTAGCGAGGTCTCTAGATAAATCAAAGTTTGCGAATCAGGATTTTTTTTATGCCCCATGAGTTGCTGGATCGGATCATAAGAAAGTACTCTTCTTGCTCGACATATCAAGATTCCGGTCTAATCGAGGCAAAGCTCAGAGCGGGAGATTGGGCTCAAGATGCAGGGGGACTCAGCTTCTCTTCTGTTTATATCAGACCGACGATATTTCGCTTCGACTATAAGCCGATAGTTGAAATTGAAGGATGGCAACCATTCTCTCTGGTCAGCGATGGGGATTCTTTTCGCCGAATAGATTATTCCGGCAAGGATATTCAATATGCCGAGGTCATACCCAAAATGGAAAGTTCTGTTGTCGATTATAACGGCAGAACCTTCGGTCACCTTCTTGTAATAGCGCAGCTGTTGATGCCGTCTCTGAGAGGCGACAGATCTATTCTGGATTTGACTGATCTGGAATTGTCGAATAGTGTCGATGATTTCGATGATGAATATGTTTCTCTCACCGGACGACTAGGAGCCGTCGAATACAAATTCAAAGTAAATGCGGCTGAAGCAGAGGTTGTCGAGTTTGAAACGAAAATGACAACGGACGTTGAGATCCAGGCAATGGCTGCAAAGAGCATCGAGTATGCCAAAGAGGCTAACTATCTTGATTTCGACAAATTCCAAATGCCCGAGGATCTGATTACAAGCAGGGTAAAGGTGGTTTTTGCCAGGCGGGTGTTTAATGACAGTCTCACCATCGACTCTGTGGTCGAGGCGTGACCTGGAAGGGAAACTTTATTTCAATACAAATCATCATGCCTGGAGAAAGGATTGTTCGGTGATTCGAAGTTTTCGTCCTCCATGCCGAATTTTACGATAAATCTTGTGGCACCATCACTTTTGCTGAGGCACTGAATCGGTGCGTCATGCGCTTCGGCGATTTTTCTACATAAATACAGACCCAGTCCCGAACCGTATTTGATACTGCCGGTTTCCATCACTCCCCTGAAGATGGAACCCAGCTTATTAGAGCCCATCTGCTCTCCCTGATTTTTCACCAGAACATAGGCTCGGTTGTATAGGGTAAAAATATCGAACTTTATCTCGGTACCCGGCTCGGCAAATTTGATTGCATTAAAAAGAAGATTCATGAAAAGTCTTCTTATGGCTGCTTCGTCCAGGTTGATATCGGGAATGCCTTCCTCGAAATCGGTCGAGATTTTGACACTCTCGTTGCCGGATAGATTCTCGACTTCGGCAGCCACTTCTCTGGCGATGCGCACTATGCTTTCTGGTTTGAAGCGATAGACTTCTGTCGTCGATTCATGTTTGAAGACATCTACTATATTGCTTAGCATCAGCAGTAATCCATAATTGCTTTTCTGAAATGCAGAGAGTATGCCCTTCAGTCGGGGCGGCTGGATCTCACCGATATTGCCCCCGAGAACCACATCGAGAGTGTTTTTGATACCGAGCAGCGGATTACGAATATCATGTGCCAGGGCGGCGAAAAGATGTTTTCGCTCAAGCTCGCTCTCCACCCTCTTCGATACATCGGTGGCTATCAAAAACACCTCTCTCGGTTTCTTCTGACCGGGCTCCGTCATCGGCCAGGCATAGAGGTCCCAGTAACGATTAAGGTAATGTCCCTGGCCTATCTTCGACAGTTTGTAGCTATAGTCTTGGTAGGCTCTACCATCAGAAAAGACCCTCGCCAGAGGAAGCACTTTCAGCTCAGGCAGCATCGCAAAAAGGCAGCTTCCCAGTACGGCTTTCTCCTCCAGGCGACTGAGGCTGTAGAAGGCATCGTTGCAGTTTCGCACAATGAGATCCTGGTCGATGGCGATCATCATAAATGGTGCTGAATCCAGGGCTTCTCCGATTTCGAAGTGCGGCTCCAGCTCCGGTGCTGAGTCCTTGCCGTTGCCGGACAATGTCGAATAGAGAGAGCGAGTCAGGCTGGGTATGTAGTTGTCCGGATCTTTGACCAGATATTTTTGGGCGCCTAATTTAAGAGCCTCTTCGCCAATGGAATCTTCTCCCCGGGCGACCACGGTTATGGTGGCAAGCTCGGGTCTAACGGTTCTCAGGGACTTGAGCGTGGCAATGCCGCCGCTATCGGGCAAATTGAGGTCAGCCACCAGGGCGTCATAGTTCTGGCGTTTCAGAAGCCGAGTGGCTTCTTTGAGAGTGCGGCAGCTCTCGAGCAAACATTTGCCTCCAAGATATCTATCGAGAGAGCGGCTCAACAATTCGCTGGTGGCTCTATTAGGATCTACCAGAAGCACCCGCATATTGCCGGGCAATTTCTCGTCGCCGTTCCCGTCATTTTCTAGTTTGATCTTGCCGCCATTCCCACTTTTCCGGCTTTTCTTCTTTTCTCCTTCCTTGCCGTCTTGCTCGGTAGAAGAAGCAGCATCGGCGCTATCCTCTCCTCCGGTTGCCGGAAGCCGACTGAGAACTCTCAGAAAGTTCTCGACCTCTTTTTCTTTCAGGGGAGAGGCTATTACCTGATAGCCTTCCGGGTACTCTCTTTCTTCCTGGGCTTCTCTGGTGAGAAGAATAGCTCTTCTGTCGAGTCGCTTCTCCTTTTCCAGATGCTTCAAAAGTAGAGAGTGTTTTGGGTCCTCTATCCCCGGAGAGAGGATAATGGCGTCGGGCATCAGTCGAGGATTAGTCCCTGCTGTCAGGGTGAGATAATCGAGAATCTCTTTTTCCGAACCAAAGCTGAATAGTCGGTAGGGTTTTGGCTGGGTGAGCAGTATATGTCTTAAAAGAGCGCTGTTTGCTCTATTGGCATCTTTTAGAAATATATTGCTGGGGCGATTCATGTATGCATCAGTCGTCGAAATAACCTTCTTTAATCGCTTTTACCGCAGCCTGGGTGCGGTCGGTGATAGAGAGTCTCTCTAGAATATGACGCACATGGGTTTTGACCGTATCACGGCTTATATAGAGGCATTCGGCTATTTCTGCATTGGATTTGCCGTCTACGATAAGAGCCAGAATCTCCATCTGTCTGCCGGTAAGATTCGGCTTCTCCTGGGTCTGGGTGGCACTCTTCCTCGCCTGGGGCTGGGCGGACGCTTCTTTGACGACAAGCTCTTGGTCTGTTGCATCAGTTAAATAAGATTGGGAATTGACCGAGGAAATAAAAGAGAGCAGATGCTGGGCGAGAACCGCGTCGACCCATAGATCGCCGAAGAGCACGCAGGTCAATCCGGCTCTAAGTTTTTCCGGGGTGACGTCCTTGATACAGTAGCCCTGGGCGCCTGAAGCCAGGGAGGCAAAGACGGTATCCGAGTCGCTGTGCGAAGTCAGCATGACAACTTTGGTGTCATGGTAGCGTTTGCGAATCTCCTGGGTGGCTTGCACACCGTCCAGCACCGGCATTCCAACATCCATCAAGACCAGGTCGGGTCTGTAGATGCCGGCATGGGCGATGGCCTCTTTGCCGTTAGTGGCTTCGGCAATAACCTCGAAATCGTCCCACTGCTCTATCAGCAAACTCAGACCTACTCTGACTATTTCATGGTCTTCGGCGAGGACGACTTTGAAGGGCGGCTGGTGATTCATGGGAGGGAATTAGCTCTTATTTTCTGGGACTTCTATGGCGGGGAGCCCATGGTAGCAAACCGAAAGGCTGGATCCGTCCCAAGTATACTTTATGTCTAGCTTAGCAGTTATATATCATAGGTTCTAGGCTGTTTATCGCCCAACAGGGTGTCATAGCTCTAGCTAATTGGCCTGATTTTTGGCTTTTATTTCTATCTCTTGAAGGATGATATCTGCTCGGCGCAATTCTAAAGGAAAGGCTAAACACGTCCAGTGGAGGCTTTGAAGGATTTAGCCGGGGGAATAATAGGGTCATGAACGACTTTTCTACAATCGTTTTCGGTGAGAAGATCCTGATTTTCCTGGTTGGGATAGTTCTTTTCATTGTGGGAATGAGGACCACTGTCCAGGCAAGCAACGAGCTTTCACCTCAACAACTCAAAGAAGACTGGCTTATGGAGTATGCCGTCTCAGGAGCGGAAGAGGAAGAGAGATCGCCCCTGGCGGTGGTGCTTCTGGGAACGGTCTTGATGACGCTCGGTACATGGCACCTGGCAGTGGTGCTCATGGACTGGCCGGTTCCTGCTTTTTATGTACAGTTGAGACATTTATTCGGGATCTGAGATTAACTGCTTAGCTAGGTTCTTTCGAGGATTTTGCAGATGGAAGAAAAGTTATTGGCTGTGGGGGGCGGAATTGTCTGTTTTGTGATCGGACTTGCCTTGATGAACTGGTCCAATCGCAATTCTACCGGGGACGAGGTCTATGAGCCTTTTCAGCCGGACTATAGTTATAACGGGGATCACTACTTTTCCGGGTCCTATTTAGCGCTCGCCCTGGGATTCACTTTTTTATGCGGCGGCTCCATACTGATTGGTGGTGTCCTATTCGGTTGGGATATGGACCATATTTTGCGCGAGCTCTGGAATTGTTGCAGTTCACTGGCCGACTGGATTCTGTGAAGAGTCTTCATCCTCCAGGGGCGTTTGTTTTTTTTCTACAGGCGCTCTGCCCTCGGTTCTGACAAAAAGCGAGGAGGCCGCATCGCTTGCCGCCAGTTTCCATCCGGGCTCTTTTTTGAGAGCCAGTACTAGTTTCGTATTTGATGGCATCAAGATCCAGTCGATTTTATGTTTGTCCAGAATCGCTTCCCAGCCGGGACGGGTCTCGACCACGATTCCATACTGGTTATAGAACGCTTCTCCATAAAAGTCGGCGCGGTCGTCTATGAAGACTCTTTGATCCAGTTCATAGCGAATCAAGCCACCCCAGTTATCATAATTGAAGCCCCGATCATAGGCTAGATGCTGCTCTTTGATATAGCTGAGGGTAGTGGTCGGAATCTTTGTTTTATCATAGCCGGCATCGAGGTTTACTATCCCCAGGAGGTTCCCTCCCGAAAGAGCGGTTGCCGCCATGATGAGGAAATAGGCGATGGAAAGAAGTCTCATTCTAGAGAGCTTCTCCTGGGCATCGAATTCGGTGAGAGATACTTTCAGTCTGGCTAGAAATCCTGCTGTTACCGGTCGTATCCTTTCTGCAAGGTTGTTCTCGGCGAATAGAAAACCGATTGCCGGTGTCACCACAAGGGCGAAGAGTGGAATGTTTCGCACTGCCGAGAGCGACAGATGCAGAAAAAGCATGGTGACTGCCAGATAAGGCGCCGATAGTTTTCGTTTGCTGATGGTCAAGCCGACAACAAAAAGCAGGATGAGAATTTCGAGGCAGAGGGCATGAATGTCGTCATGAAAAACAGGGGATAGGAACTCATCGGTTTTTTCGATGATGCTGCTTCCTCTCAGGTATTTGAAAATGTAGACGTGCAGATTCCAGCCGTAAGGATTGAGCAGGGTGGTGGCGCTTACCAGAAGTCCGGCGCCGAAAAGATCTTTGCAGCGAGTAAAGGAAGTTTTTTGAACCAGGGCGAGAACCAGATTGACCGCGAAGTAGGCGCCGATCAAGACTATCCCCAGAAGAAATGCCGGATGGCAGTTGACCCAGAGCAGCATCAGCAAACTCAGATACACATAGAGCTTCGAGCGGCTCAGTTGATCGCGCTGGAAGGATTCTAATAAAGCGACGAAGGACGAAACCGCCAGGAAAGTGACTATATGCGGTCTAGCCAGCCAGTGTACGGCTGAAGCGAGGATTGCCGTTAGAGATGCGAAAGTGGCTATGGCCAGACCGCCGCCGTTGTCTCGCGTTTTGTCGTACATCTTGGTCAGAACCAGGGCGATGAAGCCGGCAACGGCAACTGCCAGCAAGTTGTATCCACCAGCCAGGGTAAGCAAATAGGCTATAAGGTCGAATAGCCATTCATAGGCGACCCAGGCTTTTTCGGGAAATGTATAAGAAAAGAGATCTGTGTACGGAATGGAGCGGGTCTCGAAAATATATTTGCCGGCCTGGAGATGCCAGCCGATAGAAGCATCCTGAAAAAGAAAGTGAGGTCGACCGAATAGCAGTATGTACATCACGCCGATGAATAGAAGGTCTCCGACATCGGGAAGGGGTGAAGATTTCGGCTCTTGCTTCTGGTCCCGGGCGATCTCTTTTGCTTCGCTCATTTTGTACTCCCGTATCCGCCGCCGCCCGGCGTCTCTATCACGAAGCGGTCACCCGGCGCCATTTCTATCGAGTCCGTTCCCGTTAACTGCACCACCTTACCGGAGCGGCGAATAACATAGTTCTTGCCGCAGGCGGCGGGCTCTCCGTCTGCCAGACCGAATGGAGCTATGGCTCTTCTCTGGGAGAGGATAGAGGCCTGCATAGTCTCTTTGAATTCGATTTCGCGAATGACACCATCACCGCCACTATATCTTCCCTTTCCGCCGCTTTCTTTTCTGATGGCAAAGCGTCTCAATAGAACCGGATAGCGAAACTCGAGAACTTCAGGGTCCGTCAATCTGGAATTGGTCATATGGGTCTGCACGGCGGCGGTGCCCGGGTGATTCGGACCGGCGCCGGAGCCGCCACATATGGTTTCGTAGTACTGATAAGAGCTATTGCCGAAAGTGAAATTGTTCATGGTGCCCTGGCTGGCCGCCAGTACCCCCAGGGCTCCATACAGGGCATCGACAACGGCCTGGGAGGTCTCCACATTGCCTGCCACCACCGCTCTTGGGTAAGTCGGATTGAGCAGGGAACCTTCCGGGATGATTATATCCAGTGGGCTCAGGCAGCCGTCATTGAGAGGAATCTGAGCTTCGACAAGGGTTCTGAATACATAGAGAACTGCTGCCCGGGTTATGGAGGAAGGGGCATTGAAGTTGTTTTCCTGCTCCTGCGAGGTGCCGGTAAAATCGATGCGTGCCAAATGATTCTTTTTGTCCACCTCAATGGACACCTTAATGGTGGCACCACTATCGAGGGGCAGGGAGAAGCTTCCATCTTCCAGGCTCTCTATGGTCTTTCTCACCGAAAACTCTGCGTTGTCTCGGACGAAGCTCATATATGATTGAATCATAGAAAGACCGTACTGTTCGACCAGCTTCTCTAAAGCGGTTATACCGGTTTTATTGGCCGCCACCTGGGCTTTCAGATCGGCCAGATTCTGGTCGATGTTTCTTGCCGGATGGGGACCAGAGCTCAGTAGACTTCGCATTTCTGCCTCGAGAAAGCGCTCGTTTTTAACCAGCAGAGAGGGAGATATAAGAACCCCTTCTTCTTCGATTGTCCTGGAGTTAGGCGGCATAGAACCGGGAGTGATACCGCCGATGTCGGCGTGGTGTCCCCTTGAGGCTGTGAAAAAGCTGGGGGGACTATTGTCGTCGTCTCCGATAAACACAGGCGAAATCACTGTGATATCGGGCAGGTGCGTTCCCCCTTTATAAGGGTCGTTCAAAATAAAGGCATCCCCGGACTGCATATGTTCCCCGAAACTTTCAATTACCGCCTGAACGCTGGCTCCCATGGAGCCGAGGTGCACAGGCATATGCGGCGCGTTGGCAATAAGGCGTCCTTGATCATCGAATAGAGCGCAACTGAAATCGAGGCGTTCTTTTATGTTCACAGAATGACTGGTATTGCGCAGAGTTACTCCCATCTCTTCGGCGATGGCCATGAATTTGTTGTTGAATAGTTCGAGCTTTATAGCATCCGCTTCAAAGTCGGTCTCTATCGCCTCGGAAGTTCTTTTTTCGTTTGCGCCTATTCGACTGAGAATCAGAGACCCCTCCTCTCTTTTCTCGACTTGCCAGCCCGGCTCTATGATATTGGTGCCGGTATCATCTATTATCAAAAGTGGACCGATCAGCACTTTATTGTCAAGCTCTTCTCGTCTCAGAACCGGGCATTGGTGAAAGCTTCCTTTGCTGTAGATTTCGGTGTCAGCCATCGATACTCGAGGGGTATCCTTGTTCGGCGCCGGTTCTTTTTCAAGCAGTGCTGTTTCGTCGCCGCTACCGCTCGGACAATCGGCCTCCAGGCGCAGGGCATCGACGATGAGGGCGCGATGGAGATCACAGAAACCATAGCGACGCTTATGCAGGTCGTGAAAGGAGGCTTCCATGACGGTGACGGCATCGAATGGAAGCTCCAGGCTGGTATCGCTTCCTTGATAGCGAATCAAGACTTTCTTTTTGAAATTTACGAAAGTTGGCTCGTCTACCTGCTTCTCTATCTTGGCTCGGGCTATTGCGGCAAGGTCACTAAAGGCGTCTTCTAGATTGAATGGAGAGTTGCATTCGGGCAGCAGTTTTTGAATCGATTTGGTCTCCACTACTTTGATGTCGGAGAGCCCGATGCCAACTGCCGAGAGGACGCCTGCCAGAGGGTGGATGACCACGGTTTTGATTCCCAGGCGTTCGGCAATCAGACAGGCATGTTGCCCGCCTGCTCCACCGAAAGAGGAGAGCACATGGTCTTTTATGTCATAGCCTCTTTCGATGGTGACTTTCTTTATGGCCTGGGCCATTTTTTCTACCGCTATTTCTATGAAGCCCCAGGCTAACGCTTCGGCGCTTGGAATCTTTTCGCCGGTGAGTTTTAAAAGCTCAGCGAATTTTGTTTTTACTATCTCGATATCGAGAGGTTCATCGGCCAGGGGACCAAAAACCCGGGGAAAGAGGTCCTTTTGGATTCGGCCAAGCAAGAGATTGCAGTCGGTTATGGTCAGTGGACCGCCTTTTCGATAGCATGCCGGTCCGGGATCGGCACCGGCCGAATCCGGACCGACCCGCAAGCGCTGACCGTCGAAGCTCACTATGGAACCTCCGCCGGCGGCGACGGTGTTGATGTCTATTACCGGGGTTCTGACTCTAACACCGGCGATGATGTTCTCGTCTCTGATCTCGTATTCGCCGTTATAGTGCGAGACATCGGTGGAGGTGCCACCCATATCGAACCCGATTACCTTCTCGAAGCCGATATTCATGCAGGTTCTGGCCGCCCCGACCACACCGCCGGCTGGTCCGGAAAGGAGGCTGTCCTTGCCGGAGAAGTGAACTTTGTCCACCAGCCCGCCATTTGACTGCATGAAGTAGATTCTGGTTTTCTCTTTTGCTGAGAATGAACCGGTGAAGCGGTCTATGTAGCGATTGAGAACTGGAGATAGATAGGCGTCCGCCACTGTGGTATCACCGCGGAAGACGATTTTTATTAGAGGGCTGGTGCGACTGGAAAGGGCGATGCTTTTGAAGCCGAGTTGCTGCGCTATTTCCAGGCATTCTTTTTCGTGGACATCATTTAGATAACTGTGCATAAAGACGATGGCCAGGGATTCGATCCCTGCATCCAGGGCTTCTTTCAGTCTGGTGCGAACTTCTTCGGCGTCGAGGGGCTCTATCTCTTTTCCGGTTGCATCGAGTCGACCTTTCAGCTCAGCCACCCGGCAGTAGAGATTTTCGGGCAATTTTATATGTCGGGCAAAAAGATTTGGCCTTGCCTGGTAGCCGATTCTGAGGATGTCGGCGAAGCCGCGGTTGACGACCAGCATGGTCGGCACCCCTTTTCTTTCCAGGAGGGCATTGGTGGCCACGGTGGTGCCCATCTTGATCTGCTTGATCGAAGCGGATTCTCCGTGCGAATCGGAATTTATTATTCTTTCGATTCCTTCTCGGGCTGCGTCTTGATAGTGGGCAGGGTCTTCGGAAAGTAGTTTTTTTATTGATACCAGTCCGTCACTGCGCAGGGCGACGATATCGGTGAAGGTTCCCCCTCTATCGATCCAGAATTGCCAGTGTTTTTCAGCTATGTCGCTCACGCGACTATGATACATTAACTGCTTGCACTATCTGCCGTATTGGCCATGTCGTTCAGATTTTTGACTATGGTCGAAAAGGCTTTTGAAACTGCCGGTCCTACGGAACCTGATGTGAAGCTGAAAGTCAGGGCGACAAGTACGGCCACAAAGGCCAGGATCGCTCCGTATTCGGTGATAGCCTGGCCCCTCGGAGACCTTCTGTTTTTGCTTGAGCGAAGATGAGAGTAGTTCTTAAGTCTATGTCTGGCCATGGAAATATACCAAGGGGATGGGGTGCGCTAGCAGTTTGATTTCAATCGGCCTGATTCTATGATAAACCCTGGAGCCTATTTACACGACCCTTTCCTATCTGGCAATAATATCTACATCGAGGATATTGATGAAGGAAGATGCCGAGTCGGCTGCGTCGGCCATGTCATTGAGCTCTTTTGAGATTTTCGAGAAGGCTGCCGAGACAGCCGGGGCAAGTTTGTCCGGTGCAAAGGCGAATACCAGCGCAATGAGGATGGCCAGAAAAGCCAACAACATCGCATATTCACTTATAGCTTGCCCGCGGCGGCGCCTTTTGCGCCTACCGATAGCGGGATCTTTATTAACAGATGACACAAGTTGCTCCGATTTCCCTTTGACGCTCCTGACGTAATTCTACACGTCAGATTTTGCGTCTATGGATAATAGAATCGCGCTTTGATAATGATAGTAAGCAAATTAGGTTCGACAGCGGCTTATTCTATAGTAGCAAAGAGGACAGCGTCTTGAGTTTATCAAGACGCTGTCCGGGCAGCAGCAAAATGGAGAGTGCTCTGGAAAACTTGTTATGTTGGTCGATTCAGGGATCTCTTGACAATGTTTAATTTTTATAAGCCCTGATTTAAAAGCGTTAGTTGGCGGCTTTTAACATTGTCCTGTCTTCCCCCTGAGTCTGTACTCTTTGCTGTTTGGGGGTTAGAGGAAGGTCGGCTCAGGTTGGAGAATCGGGAGAGGATAATCTCCCGGGTTCTCCTTTCACCATCTTCCTCGAAAAAATCTTTGTAGTGCTCCAGCAATTCCTTTCTAGTGTTGACTTCTTTGTGGCCCATGGTGTCCAGCCAGATCTGACTTACAAAAGGGCTGATCAGATCTGCCAGTCTCTCCGGATTGCAGGGCAAAAGAGGTGCTATGGATGCATGGACTCTGATGCCCCTCTCGTGAAGAGCTTTGAGGACTTCCAGCCGGCGGGCGATGCTGGGGGCCCCGGGTTCGAACTTTTCTCTAATCGACTCATCATCGGTGGTTATACTTACACCGACCTTCAATCTCCTCCTATCGAATCGTGACAACAAATCCAGATCTTGAAGAATAAGGTGACTGCGGGTATGAAGAGTCAGCCGGGCCGGCTGATAGGTCAGTAACTCCGTCAGGCACTTTCTGCTCAATCTGTATTTCAACTCGGCATACTGATAGGGATCGGTAGCTGAGCTGAAAAAGATGGAGCTCCCGAACACCCTGGCTCGCTCCTTTCTGATGAGCTCGGGAGCATTTATCTTTACTTCCAGCCATTTCCCCCAGTCCATAAAATCATATTGGCGTCGACTGGGAAATTTCGGAACGTAGCAGTAGCTGCATCTGAAGGCGCAGCCTGCGTATGGATTTAGAGAGTACTGGTAGCTTCCTGCTAGCGACCCCATTTTTTGCGGGGTGAGAATGCTTGATGCATGAACCTCTACCGTTTTCATGCTTTCATAATACATACAAACGTATGGGTGTGCAAGCACTTTTTTCATTAAAAGCAGTTATCAGGCACTTAATTTCAGCCGCTCTGATCTATATAAGGATCTATAATCGGGCTTATCCAAAGTACTGAGCGCAGGAGCGCGGGATCGAGGTTTATGAAAAGCGATACTACATCCAAATCAGACATTGCCGACAAGCTCGAAGGCCCCATTACCATCGAGCACTGGATAGAACTGATTGAAGAGGGTAACGACCACTTTGCCAATAACAGATCCGTAAAGGCGGAGCAGAGTTTCATCAAAGGTCTGGAGCTGGCTCGGGTGCTTCTGGAGAACACAGAAGAGGAAGCATCGGCGAGCGAAGAGGATGAACCCGATAAAGACGGATTGAAGTCACCGCTTGCCAGAGCCAAGAATCGTGTGGCCAAAAGCGCCAATAACCTGGCTGCTCTCTATCATGCCCAGGGCAAATTCGTCTTTGCCGAGCCACTCTATGAAAAGGCGCTGGACATCAAGCTGGACATCTATGGACTGGAACATCTCGAAACTGCCGTCAATCTGCATAATCTGGCCATAATGCATAGCGCGCGAAGGAAATACGAGAAAGCAGAGATCCTCTATAAAAGGACCCTGGAGATTCGAGAGAACATTCTGGGCAATGATCATGCCGAGTTGATTCCGGTCCTGAAAAACTATGCTCTGCTATTGGAGAAGTCAAATCGCCCTGACGAAGCCAGAGCAGTGAAAGAGAGAATCAGCTCTCTGTCCCAGGATTCCTAAAAGGTGCTGACCATGCAGGCTGGCGCCCGGGGGAGTTGAGTAGACCGATTTAACTCCACCGAAGACCTGTCCTGCACAGTCTATTCGATCCTTTCATTTCGCCCCGGCGACAGCAATCACGCAGGGGAGGGATTTCTCAAATCTCCCGTCCCGGCCTGAACTCGAATTGTCCTAACGTTCGGGAACGATGGTGACGGCGGTGCCGTAGCAGAAAACTTCGGTGCCGACATCATTGTCGTTAGTGGTACTGAATGTGGAGCTATCGTACTGGATGCCGACAACCGCATTGGCTCCCAGTTGCCTTGCTTGATTGAGCATATCTTCAAAGGCATTTTCTCTGGCACGCTGGCACATCTGGGTATAGCCGCCTATTTTTCCGCCGATTATTGCTTTAAGGCTCGATTTGAAAGCCTGGAGAATGGTTGGTCCGAATACGACATCACCGCGAACGATACCTTTGTTTTCGGCCACCCTGAAGCCGGGGATAGTATGGGTAGTCGATACCAGTACTTTGCCATAGGGAAGAATAGTGGGTGGCGCCTGTTGAGAATATGTGGAATAAAAAGGATCTTGAGGCGCACCTGGATTTTGCATCATCGGCTGTCCATAGGCCGGTGCCTGGGGGATTTGACTGATTCTCAGCTTCTGCTTGTCAGAAGAATCTGGCTCTTTCTCCAGGTTTCGAGTGTCTGCGCTTTTCTTTGTGGTATCGGTATCGATCTCTTTTGCTTCGGCAGGAACATTGAATGTACTCGCCAGAAGAACTGCCAGACCCAGTGAGTGGATGCCTTTTGTTTTCACGGTGTCTCCTCATGAAAAATGATGCCCTGGTTTTTAACAGGGCATCATACATCAGTTCATTGCTAGGGACATTAGCCCCTGGTGCACTAGTTTAAAGGCAAAGCCTTGGGATCGAAGCGGAGCTTTTGCTCGAAATCCTGGGGATTAGCGTCTTTGAATGCATCAGGTTTGTGGGGCTCTGCCTTCTCCAGGTCTTTAGGGTTGATTCCCTGGAAGTCTTCCGGGCGGAACGGCTCTTTATGCAGATGGTTTTCGGGCTTGTCCGCTTCCGGGTCGGATGGTCTTTCAACTTTGCCAGCCTCAGAGTCGCCGGACGGATCCTTGCCGCTGGAAGCAGCGGCGGCATCTGTCCCTTCTGTCAGAGCTTCTTTGGCCATCTCGTCTGCGGAGCTACCACCTGTGGTGGAGCGGTCATGGCGATCTTGCTCGTCTACTTCACCTGAGGATTTTTCGCCGAAGGCGCCGGTTTTCGAGCCGCCATCACTGGCTTTGTCTTTGGCGCTCTCGGCAGAACCGTCCGCATCTCTTCTTGGATTACCCTGGGCCTGGCTGCCGTCACGCTCGCTGTCGGCTTCATTGTTGCCGCTTTCGCCGGCGGGCTTCATCTCTCCATTCTCGATCTTTTTGGCTTCCAGGTCACCTTTTTTGCCGGAGGCGGCTTTCTCTCCTGCGTCCTCGCCTATGCCATCCTGGAGGTCGCTCGATCCTTTCGCCTCTGGGTCGCCGGCTCTGTCGGCAGGTTTTCCGGTCGTGTTTTCCATATTGCCGGTCTTTTGGGTTTTACTTCCGTTGTCACCCATATCCAGAATGCTGTCTGCGCTGCCGAAGGTGCTATTCGTGAAGTCTTTTGTGGCTTCCGAGGTGGTATTGTGAAACTCTTTTCCTGCCTGGCTGTCTTTCTCCTGGACTATCGTGGTCGAGGCTTCGCCGCCTTTCTCTGCGGATTCGACGCCTTTGGTGCTGGGAGTAGTGCTCTCTAATGCTTGACCTTTCATAATTTACCTCTAGAAACGTGCTTGTATGCGGCGCCTCGGTCAGTGGGCTGCGGGGGGGCGCGGGCAGGATATTGTTCGAGCGATTGGAGTTGGTAAGCGGGGCTTTACACTCTCAAATTTAGCCCAGTAAAGTGACTGTATCGTGACAGTTGCCGAAATCGCTTCAAATCTTTGTGGCGGCGGCAATAGCCCGGGAAAACTCCCCCGCATTTTCAAAACGTTTCTCCGGGGATTTTTCCAGAGCGATGGTGAAGAATGGAATCAGGCTGGACGGCAGGGCGGGATCTAAGACAGGTTCGTCCTTGGCATGGCGGCGCATTACTTCTAGAGGATTCTTGTGTTCAAAGACCTCTTTGCCGGTGACCAGCAAATAGAAAACACAGGCGAGAGAATAAAGGTCAGAGCGACCGTCCAGCTCTTTGCCCATTATCTGCTCCGGGCTCATGAAGCCTGGGGTGCCGGGCACCCAGCCTGTCTGGGTGAGTTTTTCCATAGAGGTGTCCCGGGGGTTCTTAGCAAGGCCGAAATCGAGAATCTTGACGGTCTCTTCCGTGCTGTCCAGATTCTCAATCATTATATTCTCCGGCTTTAGATCTCTGTGGACTACTCCCATCTTGTGAGCATAATCGAGACCAAGGCAGATATCCTCGGTTATCGCTATGGCGCGCTCGAACTCCAGGGGCTCATAGTCTTCGGTCAGGGTGGCCAGGGTCTTGCCTTCTATCAATTCCATGGCCATATAGGGAACGCCTTCGTCATCGTGCCAGTAATGATAGATACGACAGATATTGGGATGATCCATACGACTGACCAATTGTGCTTCTCGCTCGAAGCGTTGACGGTTTATGGTATCGCCTTTGGCGTCGGTCATTACTTTGACGGCTATCTTCCTGCCGTCTTCGATGTCGATCCCTTCGAAGATGGCGCTGACACCGCCTCGTCCTATTAGAGCGTTGAGTTTATAACGATCTCCGACGGTCGTGCCGATCAGGTCTACGAATCTCATCTCGCCCTCTTTTTAAATCTGTCGTAGTCTAGCATGATTCTTTGGTAATATAGGGCTTGCTTCCGCGATATTATATCCCGGCAGAACCGCAGCTGCTGATCTAGAATGAAGAGTTCAATCTTTAAAACGGCTCTATTATCGGGTGTCTTACTTATGAGCTTCCTGGCTTTCCTGCTTTTTATTTTCGCTATTTTTCCTATCAGCGTGCCGCCGATGATTGCAGGAACTCTAAAGCAGGCAACCCGCAAAGTCGGTGTGGTCAGATCCCACCGTACAGTTGAGCAAGTAATTCAGAGTTATGGGCCGGCGGCCCGTCGTCAGTGGAAGGCACGTTTTGATAAGGCGGCGGTTGCTTATCCTCCCGAACAGCTTGTGCTGGTCGGTTTGAAAGACGAGGAGAGTCTTCTGGTATTTGCTTCTGATGCTGAATCCGGTATCAAAAAAATCTGCGCATTTCCGATATTGGGCACCAGCGGCACTACCGGTCCCAAGCTAAAAGAAGGCGATTTTCAGATGCCGGAGGGTTTTTACAAGATCTCTGCTTTTAATCCCAATTCGCTCTATCATCTTGCCTTGCGTGTGGACTATCCCAACGCCGAGGACCGCAAGCATGGTCGCGAAGATGGACGCAAGAAGCTGGGAGGCGATATCATGATCCATGGCAAAGATTGCTCCATCGGCTGTCTTGCTATGGGTGACAGCACCATCGAAGAGCTCTTCACCCTGGTCTATGACACGGGCAGAGAGAATACCCGGGTTGTGCTTGCGCCCTGCGATCTGACCAGTAAACGCCCGGTCATCGATATGAAGAAGCAGCCTGTCTGGTTGCCGGATTTATACAAACGCCTCAAAAAGGAGCTGAGCATCTTATTTAAAGCACCGCTCTAAATGGTGATTTCACGTATTAAATAGAAAGACCATTGGCGCCTCAGATGCTACAATCACTGAAGCCGCTTTCAAAAGAGGTCTCTTGCATGTCTATCCAAAGAAAGTCTCTGAAGGTCCTATCCAGAACGACTCTGGCTCTAGTCTCCATCGCTTTTATCGCCGGTTGCTCCGGACAGAACTGGGAGGGCATCGAGCTCCAGGGATCATCCACTACTTTCAGCATGCCCCATGGATACAGACACAATCCGCTTGGGCATGGACATCAGTATCAGGGCAGAAAAGGCGACGCCACTTTCAAGGTGGTCGTCTATCCCCGTAGCGAACAAGCCCAGGACCAGGCAGCGCATATTACCGATGAGATGAAGATTCAGAAATTCGCCCAGGACATTATGGGTCCGGTTTTGAAGGATTTGAAATCCAAGGGTTCCTATAGAGCCGATCGCTATGATGGCTGTGTGCAGAACGAGAATGGCTATACGGTGCAGTACACCGTGGCGGCGGGAGATCGGACAGTCTACAGCCGCTTCTATATAACTCCCGAGGTTATGTTCTATGTGGAAGCGGCCACGGATGATCCCAAGAATCAGGATGTGGCTGATTTTTTCGAGATGTTCAAACCTTGATCTAGATTAAGGTACTGGCCAACATTATGGCTCGGTCTGATTTTTGCCAGGCTCTGTCTCGGGCCAGCTCTGCCGAGGCTAGCAGGGAAGGTACGTCTTCTGCGTCATCGGGAAAGGAGGCGATTCCAATAGCCAGTCGCACCGCTTCCAGTTTCATATCCAGGGAGCTGTTCACCATGGATTTGAGGAATCTATCGGCTATGGTGGCGGCCTGGGTGGAATTGGCGCCCACCAGGGATAGTACCATACCGTCTTCTTCGTAGTGGGCGATCATGCCCTTGAATCCCTGAATGTTCATGATATAGCGGGCTATTTCCTGGATGCTTTCGGCACTGACCGAGGTTCCGCTTCCTTTCGGTTGAAAACCGAAAAGCACTATGGATACAGGGCGATTCCAGGAAAATTTGAATTCATGGTCGAGCAAAAAGAGGAAAGCCGGATAGCTGAAGATGCCGCTATCCTTTCGAATTAGAGAATCGTTTATCTGTTTCACCGGAGTATAGTCGACATTCTTAGGCGGCGGCTTCACCCGCGGTATTTTGTTTCGGTCCACTGCCTGGATAAGATTAGCCTTCAGAATGGCGGCGACAGCAAAAACCCACTGGCTTCTTGTCAGACGCAGGATCTCTACTATGTCCTGGATGGTTTTGCGGCTGTCTACCTGGAGATAGACCGCTTTCAGCAGTTCTATCTCGACATTGTGATCCACCGTGGTAAGGGCTTGCTCGAATTCGGTTTCGCTAAGAGCCTGATTGACCCGCACTAGAACGGCTTGAAGATGCACTCCGGCATTTTTAATGAAGTCGGTGTTGTCCATCAGCAGGCAGCCTTCGAGAATCAAGGCTTCCATGGGCTTGTTGATGGTTTTTTCGTCGGTTTTGAGCTTGGGCTCGAAGTGGAACTCTCCATCCTTCCAGCCGATTACCTGGATAAAACACTCCTGACCAAGGGCTCTAGACCCTTCGGCATGGACCACTTTGCCTTCTTCGAAGAAAATATCGGCATAGGCAGCCGCCCGTTTGATGCGGAGGCGACCGGACATGCCTCCCATAGAGATGGACTGGAGCAGGTTGGTGATCTGAAGAATTTCCAGGTTGCCTGTAAGGGTCTCAGGTACCAGCGACATCTGCTGCATGTCTTTCATGGACATGGTGTCGAAGGTCTGTTCATAAATTCTTTTGGCTTCAGAGATCTGGCTTTTGGTCAGCTTGCTCTCTTTTTCGTCTATAGTGAAGCCCAGGCTGGCAGGATCCCTGGCGTCCACCGAAGTCTCTATGGCTAAATGGATCTCTTCTGGATCATCCGAATGCCGTGTCCAGAGAATGCGCTCTTTCGATTCATTCTTTCCCTCCAGTCTCAGAGTCAGCTTCCACTCGAAGGTGAAGCCTTTGGGGACATACTGGAGGGTGAGCAGATAGCTCTTCTTCTCTTTAGAGTCATCGTTCCAGGCAAATGCGAAATGCGCGGACTTCTTGCGGGCCGCCTGCACCATGAATTTTTTGATGTCTTCAAGACCGGGCTTGGAAGCCAGGTTTGTTTTATTCTCTTGCTCGCTAGGCCATTTAAACATAAGATGTGATACCACTATCGGTGTCACTTGAAGCTCGTTTCTCGTTTCTCGACTCTATGAATTCTGCCGGGGAAATTCTTCAATATCCAAGCTCTTTTTTCCCCTTTGAACCCTTTATCTAAACATGGTGCTGGTTTCGAGATCCGGTTGAAGATCTTATTGGACGTTTGGTCAGTCTTGCTCTAAGGCTCGAAATTGACGATCGCGCCTTCGGCGGGCAACTCCAGCTCCCTTTCCTGGGCGGATTTGAGCAGTTTCTTCGGGGCGGGCTCTTTGCGCGGCTTATTAGTATCGTATCGCTTCAGATCCGTTGCTTCTCCCAGATATTCGAATCTGTCAAAAACATAGGGAATGCCGTTGCCCAGGAGTATGCCGGGGCTGTCGCTGATATGAAAATGTAGATGGGGCTCGAAAGAATGTCCCGAATTTCCCAGAAGTGCAATCACCTGCCCTCTTTTCACCCTGTCGCCGGCTTTTACTTTCAAGCTGCCGGGCTTCAGATGAGCGTAGAAGGCATAGTAGCCGTTGTCCATTTTCAGGGTGATACAGTTGCCCCCTGGATAGCCCATGTCCTTGCCTTCGACGAAGGGGGGCTGGTCTTCGAATTTGTCGATGGCGCCCACTATCTCGCCGTCGGTCACGGCAAGCAGCGGTTCGCCATAGCAGACCGAGTCGCGCTCTTGCTTCCAGGAGCCGTCCGGTTTAAACGTATGCCAGTCCTTATCGAATTTGATCCAGTCTATAGCGTAGCGTTGGCTCAAAACAAGACGATTGCCGATGGGCATGAGGGCGCGGCGATGGCCAAGCACTCCGGAATAGCCGCCCATGGCGAGCCAATTTTGGCCGGTTAAAGGCGGTCCTATCTTGACCGCATCCTCCGGATCTATCGAAAGCTCGAAGTTGTCCAGTTTCTTTCCATCTTTGCTTTTCAATTCGAACCTGTGCTGCAGAGATTTGAGCCCTTCCATGCTATCCAGGGCGATATTGACCCAGATTATCCCCGTTTCGCCGGGATTCAGATAAGTCCTTTCATTAGGAGCGGCCACACAGGTGATCACCGATTTGAGCTTCTTGCCGGAGAGTTTGCTCAGGCTTGATCCGCTCTTAGCGTCAAAGATTTGAAGCTTTTCGATGTCGATTTTATCCCGGAGGAAGTTGGTAACCTCAAGCTCATAGACCAGGTTCCATTTTCCTTCCGTGCCCTTTACCGGCCTGGGATTGCAGGTAGGGCGAACAACGATGCTGCTCCACCGCACCGGTTGCTCAGCCACCGGTCTTCTCTCCGGCTCCGTCAGGTTCTTCTTGGCCAATGCCGGTCCCGGCAAAGTCGCCAACAGAACAGTAGCGGCGAGCAAGGTCAATTCAGCTTTCATTATGGTCTCCATCCGGTACGAGAAAGCAGCATTCTA
>CAZCBH010000085.1:0-21462 GCA_964496875.1 uncultured Candidatus Obscuribacterales bacterium
ACCCTCGTGGACGGCAAGGACCGCCACACCGGCAAGCCCAAGCAGTACCACCGCAAGCCGCCTCGGCGGCCGCTCTTCGTCTCCGTCCAGGGGTTCAAGAGCGATTGCAGGGACGGAGTGGCAACGCTCAAGTTCATGCTGCGCAGTGGTTCCTACGCCACCACTCTGCTCGACATTCTGTTCGACGTCGAGCAGCCCAACTGAAGGAACGCGGTGTTTCAAGAAGACGGTCGCCGACTTCTGCGGTGACCGTTCGCAAAGCAGACAGGAGGGGGGACCGGGAAACCAGTCCCTCCTCCTGGTTACCACAAAAGAATCAGGAGCCAAAACCATAATGAAGAACTTCGTGGAAATCCCCGGCGGCAAGCTCAAGCAGGTCAAGGGTCGTTTCGGCGGTGACACCAAGAATCACCACGACAACGATGACGACGACATCCCGCCCCCGCACCGCAGGTCTCGTCAGGACCGCCATGCGCAGAAGCTTCAGCTTCGCGTCGCCATGGCTCGCGGTGACTTCGAGCTGCCGGAGGAGCTCCTGTAATCAATCTGGACGGAGCGCGTGCAATTCGTACAAGCTCTCTCCTGATTGATTCGCCGGCTTAGCGTCGCGAGACACCAGGCCGGTTGATGCCGAGTTCAGGACCCCCTGCAACTCGGCATCACTTTTTTCTTCCATCCTATTATATGCAATAGTACAATAATCTGACAAGCATCGACAATTTACTAGTGACACCATAAATGACACCAGGTATTCAAACGTGTTTTTTGGGGGACGTTTTGCCGGCTAAACTGCGTACTTATATATAGAAGAGCACACGGCTTCAGAATCCGCACCCTACTACCGACCTGCGTGGAGAATGGAATCCTGGACGTGGTGAGCATTTCGCGTTAACAACTTTTTCCATTTTTGTCAAGTGGTGATTTCCCCCCCGCCGGTACATTTTGGTCACAGAAAACCAATAATTTGTGAAAAGTATCGATATCACAACCTTTCCCAATCCCTCAACCGCAACTATAGAGAACTCCCATGGTCAGAATAATACTTCCCCCACAACTTTCAGAACTGATAGCCCGGTACGATCAAAAACTCGGTGAGAAAGAACTATCCCAGCACACAAAGAGAGCCTATCTCTCTAGAAACAAGAAATTTCTCTCCTATCTATACGAATCGGAAGGCATGATCAGCCTAAATATTCCTGACACATTCAAGTGGTCAGACATAATCACCAGATACAAAGAACACCTCAAGAACGAACACCAGGCAAGTCATAATTCAATCAACAATAGCCTTACCGCCATCGAAGATCTGATGAGTTTCTCCGGTATCGATATTGGTGCCGTAGAAAGAGAGACCTGGCCAAAATCGACGCCCAAAAGCTTGTCTCGTGATGAACAGGAGCGTTTTGTCGACGCTATCTTCAAAACCAAATCCAGCAAAGATAGAGCCATAGCCTGCATTCTACTTTACACCGGAATCAAGATAGGAGAATGTGTCTCTTTAGATATCGACGACATCTATATCACCGCCCACACAGGCAGAATCACCGTCAAAGACGGAAGAGTCGTCCCTCTCAACACTGTAGCCAGACGCGCCCTGGTCCAATGGTTAATCGACCGCCATAAAAAGTTCGGCGAAACCACCGAGCGGGCGCTTTTCTTGAACCCGCAAGGCAACAGACTTTCCACCGTCGGTGTCGACCTGATTGTAAGGAAGATAGGCCACAGAGCCCACCTCAATCTCTCCGCCCAGGTATTGCGCGATACTTGCCTGAGCAATCTGGTCAGAAACGGCAACGACCTTTTACTGGTCGCCCAGATAGGCGGTCACAGAACCATCGAAACGACTCGAAGATATTCTGTGGATCGTAATTTCGATGCCCATCAAGCCATGGAGGGTCTTAGACAGTAGAGACAGAACCAAGTCCATAGATCAACTACAAAACCGGAGCCCTGGCTTCGGTTTTGTGTTTGCGACTAAAAACGAGTCACCTCGGTAAAGTTGAATTCGCTAACCTTAATGGCAGGCACCACCGCGGGGAAGCCCTCTTCTCCGGCTGCTCGCATAGACTTGCTCAACATCTCGACCCTGTTGAACAGTTCAAGAAGGCTGATATTGAAACGCAGGTTCTTGACGCCATGAACAATTCTTCCACCTTCAATCTTGAATGTGCCGTCTCGGGTCATTCCCGTCAGAATCTTTCTTGCCGGATCAACAGTTCGCACATACCAGACTCGAGAGAGCAAGATACCGTCATTGGTGCCGGCGATCATATCTTCAAGACTATGATCTCCTCCCGTCAATATAGGATTCATCGGATATTCACCCATTATGCTCGGCTCCGGCAAGGAATGTCCGGTTCCGCCATCTTGCCTGCCGGCAAGACGAGCGCTTCGTCTTCCATAGACAAGATTGACCAGACGCCCCCGCTCCACCAGATTGATGCGCTGGCGACTCAATCCTTCGGCGTCGAAGGGAGATCCTGCCTGCATGGGATGATAGACATCATCGACTATGTTGATATTCTCTCCAAAGACCTGCTCACCCACTTTGTTCAGAAGGCAAGATTGCCGATCTCGGTGGCTGGTGGCGGCGAAATCCCAGAGCAGAAAACTGAGCAGATCGAGAACAGCACTGTGCTCCAGTATTGCAGCATAACGACCCGGCACTATATCTCTGGGGTTGGCGGCTGCCTTCGCTTTCTCCGCCGCAGAAGCAGCCAGCGCCCTGGGGTCGACATCCTCTTGCCGGGGACTCTGACTCTTGGCCCAGCCGGAAGAATCAGAGCCGACCATGGTCACAGAACACTCCATATGAGACTCTTGATGATACTCAAATAAACCTTCAGAGTTACCCACCGCCTCGAACTTGGTGCCGGAAGCCACCACGCCGGCACTGGTCAGACCGGCTGCGTCCGCCAGTTCGATGATGTTTCCTATATGGGCGGCTCTTTCGTGCCCGCCCAGTTTTTTGACTCTTGAATCCAGCCTGTCTACCCTTGGGCAGGAGGCTGAGACAAAACTTTCCTTCGAGACCATGCTGAGCAAATCAGGGTCAGGCTCAGAATACTTTACCGCCTCAAAGGCGTTATCCAGGACAGACTTAATACCAGCCGGACCGGTATCGCTGCTGTCCAGACGAATCTGGCGCCCGTCCTTCAATACCCTCACCGACAGGCGATGCGATTCCGGTGCCTGATTCTGGGTCATCTGACTCTCAGCAAAGCGAGAAGTAGCCACATCCGACCCCGTAAGAGCGACTTCAACCCCGTCGAATCTTCCGGAGGACAAATCCAACACAGTATCAATCAACTTCTTTGCGCTTCTTTCGTTCAAGAGAGACTCCTTACCGTAAAGTTTATTTGTGAGCGATTCCGACCTGAATGTTTTTAAACCGCGCCGGGCTGGCGCCATGGCCGGTCCACATTGTCTGCATCGGTTGACCTTTTCCGCAGTTAGGCTCGCCCCAGGCCACCCATTCGTCGGCACCACATACAGCATCACACGAATTCCAGAACTCCGGCGTGATTCCACTATAACTTGGATTTTTCAATAGACGAGTACGGCGTCCCCCTTTTATTTCCCAGGCAATTTCGGTGGAGAACTGAAAGTTATAACGCATCTGATCGATAGACCAGGATTTATTCGTCTCCATCAAGATTCCACTGTCAGTAGAGGCGATCAAATCTTCGAGAGCTCCATCTGTGCCAGGCTCCATCGAAATATTCGTCATTCTGATAATGGGCGCGAAATTCCAGGAAGCGGCCCGCATCGCCCCGCCCGATCGCTCCAGACCGATGAGAGACGCAGTATCTCTAGAGCTCAAATAACCGCTGAACATGCCGTCTTTAACCAGGTATACTTTCTGGGAAGCCACCCCTTCATCATCAAAGCCGAAAGAGCCCAGCGCCCCGGGGCAGGTGGCGTCAGCCACCAGATTGACCCGTTCTGAGCCATATTGCAGATTACCGATTCGATCCGGAGTCAAAAAAGAAGCACCGGCAAAGTTGACTTCGTGACCGAGAGCTCGATCCAGTTCGCTTGGATGACCACAAGATTCATGAATCTGCAGACCGAGCTGCGAGGCGCCGAGAATAAGATCGACCCTGTCTGAAGGACATTGATCTGCCGAAAGCAGACTGACAGCTTCTTCGGCTATTCTTCGGGCATTGCCCGGCAGATCCCAATTGAGCACCATTTCGAATCCGGCCAGCTCATGCTGCCCCATATGCTTGGGATAGGAACGTCGCTGCCTCTCAAAGTCATTGGAAGCGAATGCTTCTATGCCGCAGCCAGAACGAATAAAAGTCTGCTCTATAGCTGAGCCCTCAGAAGAGAGAAACTCTTTTATCTGTTTGACGAAGACCATCTTGCCCTGGGCAAGCGTAATGCCAGTGACCGAAAGGATCTCTCTAGCCGCATTGAAGAGAATCTCCAGCTTGTCTTCAAGGGATACGCCAAAGGGATCGATTAAATGCGGAGATATCCACTGTGCCTGATAGACAGGCTCCGGAGCAAGCGTAACCGGCACTTTCATTCTACCGGCACTGGCCCGGGCAAGATCCACAGCCAGTCTAGCAGTCCTGGCCACCGCCGCCCTGCTCAATTTCTGAGTAGCGGCAAAGCCCCAGCCTCCGTCTTTCAATACCCGAATGCCTATCCCCCGGGAGGTCGATTGATTCAGTCCTGAAACAGCCAGATTCTTGGTGTTGATCAACTCACTCTGTTCTGTGACCTGGCGTACATCGGCATAATCAGCGCCGCTTCCCATGGCCGCATCAAGAGCATAGCTTGTTAATAGATCCATCTTACTAATGAGATTCCTGTCGATTCGGTGCCGTCGGTAATGTCGAGACCTGCTAATTTTACTATCTTTGCTATGTCAAATACGAATAGTTAATGTCAGAGCCTGGCGAACCAGGACATTGTCCGATCAATCACCGAAAGAGCATCACTTTCGGAAGTGAAGGCATGATCAGCCTCGGCTAGATAGAAACTCTCGAAATCAGCGTGTTTCTCAAAGACGGTTTCCCATCTGGCGGCATCCTCCATGGTCACCACCTGATCCGCTTCACCCTGGATAAGAAGCACCGGCTTTGATATCAATGGCACAAAAGCAGACGCATCGAGTTCGAGAAATTGTCCCAGAAATTGAGCGTTCAACTTCATCAAACCGGCTTGCAGATAGCCCCTGACCCGAACACGGTCGAATGCCATCGGTCCGTATAATCGCTTCAAGGTCGCCACCAAATTGAAAGGCGGCTCCCAGAGCGCTGCCGCCTTGAGGTCCTGGCGATAAGAGACCGCATAGGCAGCCAGCAGCCCACCGAGACTCAAACCGATCAAAGAGATCTCTTCTTGAGGTGAGATTTCATGGTTTCTCAGATAATCTATAACGGCATCTATATCGGCTTTCATAGTCTCAAGGGTCATGAACTCAGGATCGTGATCGCTCTCACCGTTGCCGCTGAAATCGAAACGGAGGGCAAGAGCCCCTTCTTGAGCCAATCTTGCCGCCATGCGAGTAAAGATACCGTTGTGTTCATGACGATTGCCGCCAAGCCCATGCAAAAAAATCACCGCTCCGCCATGTCGGCTCTCTGCCGGGCGATGAATGGACGCGGCGATGCGTCCGGAAGGGCCCGCTATATCCAGCTGCTCTCCCCAGATGATTTCATTCAAAGTTCAGCCGCTCCGATCTCGAGCTCGTTTAATAAGCTCTTGCGAAGATAGCTTTTTGTCTGGTAGGACGGCCGGACATCATGCATTTGCCCTCTTCCTCCTCTTTATCGAAAGGAAGAACCCTGACGGTGGCTTTGGTATCCGCTTTGACCCGGCCCTCTTCTTCGTCATTACCGTCCCAGTATGCTTCTATGAATACATTCCGCCCCTTGAGAGTCTCTTTGAACTGGTCATAGGACTCTACCTTGACTGTATTGTCCTGCCTGAATTTAAGGGCACTCTGGAAGATACTCTTCTGGACCTGGTCCATAAGACCGGAGAGCTCGTTTATCAGTCCATTGCGGCTGACGTTGCGGATTTTCTCGCCGGTATCACGGCGTGCGATCTCGACAACATTGTTGGCCACGTCTTTGGGGCCGACGTTGAGCCTTATAGGCACTCCCTTCTGTTCCCAGTAATTGAACTTGAAACCAGGAGTGTGGTTGTCCCGATCATCGAACTGAACCCGGAATTTTTCCTTGAGTTCCTCTTTTAACTTCAGAGAGTATTCGACTACTTTCTCGCGTTCCTCATCGGTTTTGTAGATAGGAACAATAACAATCTGGTGAGGAGCAATTTTAGGAGGCAGAATGAGCCCTTTCTCGTCCCCGTGGCCAAGCACAATCGCACCGACCAGACGGGTGGAGACACCCCAGCTTGTCTGCCAGGCATAATCGAGCTCTCCTTCTTTGTTCTGGAACTGAATATCGAACGCCTTGGCGAAATTCTGACCGAGAAAATGAGAGGTTCCAGCCTGGAGAGCCTTTCCGTCTCTCATCATCGCTTCGATACAATAGGTCCGGTCGGCACCGGCAAATCTCTCCCGGGCGGTCTTTTCTCCGGTGAGAACAGGCAGAGCCATCCAGTCTTCAGCGAGCTTTCTGTAGCACTCCAGCATCAATCTCGCTTCTTCTTCGGCTTCCTGGGCGGTCGCATGGGCGGTGTGACCTTCCTGCCAGAGAAACTCAGCGGTCCGCAGAAACAACCTGGTGCGCATTTCCCAGCGCACTACATTAGCCCACTGATTTATCAAAATAGGTAGATCTCGCCAGGACTGGACCCATTTACTGAACATGTAATTGATAATGGTCTCGGAAGTAGGACGGACTATAAGAGGCTCTTCCAGCTTCTTGCCGCCGCCATGGGTAACCACGGCGCACTCGGGGGCAAAGCCCTCCACATGCTCTTTCTCTTTGTTCAAAAAAGATTCGGGGATAAACAGAGGAAAGTAGGCATTATCGTGCCCGGTCTCCTTGATCATGTCATCGAGGGCGGACTTGATGTTTTCCCAGAGGGCATAGCCGTAGGGTCTTATTACCATGCAACCTTTCACCGGCGCATAGTCAGCCAGCTCAGATTGGATGATGGTGTCCGTATACCAGCGAGAACGATCGGAATCGGCCTCTTCATACTCGAGGACGTCGGCTCCACTCTCGTTTAGATTTTCCTTGACTTCCATTGACCGCTACTCCCGTGGCAAGACTCAAGACCCCCTGAAAAGCAGGAGGGCCAAATTCAGGATAGCCAGTATAACCCAGATAATTACCAAGAGAATGTCAATCCTTCTGTAATTTTACGAGAACAATGCGACTCGGAAATTCTTTACGGTTTCTCGCTTCCTTAGCTATACTTGCATAGACGTCAATCGGAACCGAAGAAAAGATTAAGTGCAACTATCAGGAGAACTAGCCAAGGTAAACCTGCCGAATCTGCTTCAGCTTGTAAAAACCGGCGGATTCACAGGCAAGCTATCCATATCCCAGGGAGTTCGCTACGCCATTATTCTGGTCAGGGACGGTTATCCGGTTCATGTCGAGCTGGAAGGAGCCACCGGAGCGGATGCGCTAATGGAGCTCTTCTTGTGGTCTAGCGGCACTTTTGCTTTTAACGAAGAGAAAGTGGACGGCAACAAGGTCTCCCTACCGGAGAATCTCAATCTGTCAGCCTTGATTAAAGACGGCATCCTCTATGTCCAGCAAAAGACCTTTCTCGAGGAACTCAACGTCAACCCGGATACCATATTAAAAAGCACCGGAACAGCTGTTTCTACGGCTAAGTTGCTGCAAGGATACAAACACATCAATAAATTGGACGGTATCAAAACCCTTAAAGAAGCCCTGGCCGCAGAGAGGCTTTCTCGACGCGAATATGTCAGAACGGTGGCAGAATGGCTCGAAAATGGGCTGGCAGAGTTCGTAGAGCCACAAAGTGGACAGGGAAACAGCCTCAACTTGCCGACCTGGGTGGTATCTCGCCTCAAGCAAGACAATCCGGATCTGACCCAGGCAATCGTCAATATGGTGATCTGGGTGGATCGAGTGAAATGCTGGATGTACCAGACTGATGCTGAATTTTACGAAACAAGAAAAAACCTCGCCACCATATATGACATCTTATCCAGTGAGGCTTTTACCACGGAAGCCTTTCAGGAGATCGAAAGCACGATAGAGACAGCGCATTTCGCTTCACCCCAACCTCCGCCCCTGCCTTCGGAAGAGACCAGAAGCGAAAACAGTCTTCAGTCCAGATACGATACCATCTTCAGCACTTCCGACCTGACAGGCTCTGCGAGAAGCGGCAGCGCCAACCAGTTTCGCTTGAGCAGCTCATTTATAGGAGGTGTCGGCGGCAGACTATCTTTTCTCCAGAAAGAGAGCACTGCTCAAAACCCTTCTCTAGACAGCTTCGGTCTCAATTCCAGGCAACGCAAGAAAGCAGATGATGGAGAGGAGAGGGAACACTAGTCCGAATCCCGGCCATCCGCTCCACTTCCAATAGAGGACTTTACCGACCGCATGATTCCTACCGACTCGCGCCTAGCCGGCCGCAATCCCAGACGGTATCCTCGATTTTTCATTTCGACCTGGGCGCCAATCAGCTGACAGATTTCAGGCAGATCATCATCGGGAATAGTAATTGCAGACCTGGACTCTGTACCGTAACGATAAGAGACGGCGAGCTTCTCGGGACCCGGCTGCTCACCTCGGAGAACATTATAGAGACAGGCCGTCACCACCCAGGCACCATTGGCGTTAGCAAGACGATTGTCGTCTAGATAAAGCAACAGATCAGGATATACAGAACCAAGCTCAAAAAAGATGTCGCCGGCAGGAGCAACTCGTAAACTGAGATTTCTGGCTATTCGTCTTGATACCGCACTCAGTACCGCCTGCCTGGTTGTTTCACCAGGCTTGACCCAGGGCATCAGCAATACGAACCTGGTTCTAGGACTTTCGACCGCCTCTTTGATTTTTCTTATGTTAGTGAGAACGACATAGGGATGCTCCAGGATCTGCTCCGGTCCATCTTGCAGGACCACGAAATCCCACTCATTCTCTTTTGACGATAACTTCTTAAAACCATCAGAAGCAAGATGCATTCCCAGATCATACTTGCTATCCGGGATTGCTATGGAAACTATCTCTATCTTTCTTGTGCCGGTATCGTCTTTGAGGAGCTGCCGCAACATGTCCGGAATATCATTGGTAACCATGTAGTCGTTACCCAGCATAAGTATCCGGATGGGCTTGGTTGAGGAATCCTCGTCCTGGCCTGATTGCCACTGCAAAAAGAAATAGACGCATAAACCGAGCAAAACAATCACCAGACCGGCCAGCAGGGGATAAAGGTAAACCGGAGCTTTGCCTTTCTTCTTCTTTTTAGTTTTACTCGACTTCGAATTCTCTTCCATAGAGGCTGACTATCTGTTCAATCCCTCAATTCACGTACCGCGTCGACAAGCTGTCTGACCCTGTCCACATCCACCGGGTTCTCCAGCTTACCTTTCCGCTTCACTGAAGTACCCACGATAATACCATCTGCATATTCGAGAAGCTCTGCCACATTATCTCTACTAGAGCCACTGCCAATCAAGACAGGAGCATCGGGAACGGCTTCCTTCACAGCTTTTAAATCGCTGAGATCGGGTTTGGCCCCGGTTCCCGTCCCACTAACGATGACACTGTCGGCACGAGCTCGCTCCATGGTCTCTCTGGCAACCTGGCCGATTTCCAGCGCGTTTGATAACGGATAGGCGTGCTTGACCATCACATCGGCAAAAATCTTGATCGAATCATCACCCACCAGGCGCCTTCTATAGTTCAGAACCCCGTTGGCGTCTCCTTCGATTATGCCCTGGTCGGTCAACATCGCTCCACTAAGCACATTGACCCTGACGAACTGTGCCCCGCAAGCGGTAGCTACAGCCAGGGCGGTGAGCGCATCATTACGAAGCACATTTACTCCCACCGGCAAGTCGCAACTTTCGACAATGCGCTTCCCACAAAGAGTCATTGCGCAAGCCGTGGACACATCCACTCTGTCCCTGGCAAAAGGCGCATCGAAAAAGTTTTCGAATATGATACCGTCTACGCCACCAGACCCGAGGGCCAGTGCTTCTTGTTCGGCCCGCAACATAACCTCTTCTAGATCGCCGTTCCATCCATATGAGCCAGGCAACGGCATCAGATGTATCACGCCGATAACCGGCTTATGTACTCCGAATAAACTTTCAAGCATCAGATCCACCAAATTTCCCTATCGGCAGGGTCCACTCAACTAGCTTGCAGCCAATGACTACCGATAACCATTCTTGACATCTAAAGCCTTACAAACAGTGGCTTTTCAGAGAACTTCAGCCGGCCTTGATGTCAAGCGTTTCACCACTTGCGCTAATTGCTTACCAGCCAAGTCCAGATCCCCCGGAAGACGATCCAGACAATCTAAAGGGCTGAAATAACGGGTAAACAAGAGCCCTCTTGGCATCCAGGGCTCTCCCAGGCCGTTTAATGTCTTATTTGTTATCTGGAGAGCTTGCCCAGTTGCTTGAATATACATTGGAGGAGTTCTTAGATTCATACAGTCTATTTTGTATACATCTGGTCATTGATCCCCGCCAAAGCCGTTTTCTCTTAGTTATTAGAAACGAATCTATGCAATCTCTCGTGTCTAGGCGCGAGGTATAGACAGGGATCAATATCTGTATCAGTAAAAAAGTTTCTGCAGCCTTACCACCAGAAATACATCGGTCGCAACTCTCGACCCGACATGCAGTACTGAGTGCTCTTCAGAGTCTCGGTAGTGGCGTGGAAATCGGTGGTTTCGCATTGCTCAGACGGCATGACAAACCGTTCATCGTAGCCAGGCTGCCTGACCAAATCTAATTCAACCATCGGACGCCGGAGAACATTCGTTTCCGGCGGCCACAGACTGCTAACAAAAGGAGCACTCCAATGAACAAAACAACAAACACCGCCCGTGCTCTTCAGAAGACCAAGGGAAAGGCCATCAAAGGCCTGAAAGCCTACATCAAAGCCCTGGAGCTGGCTGAAGGAACGCGTGTGAGCCAACAGAAGTACCGCTACGAGATTTCCACCGACGGTGCTTCTGCGCGGATTTTCACCGCTGGCGACAGCCAGACCGTGGAAGGCACCGAACGGTCCCTCACGGACTGGTCATCCATCGGTGCGCCGGCCCGGCACGCCCTCATCGGTCTGCGCTATACGAAAGAGCAGATCGAGAGAACCGAAGCCAGGGTTCTCTACACCCTCAACGTGATCACCCAGGAAGCGCACATCTCCCGCGACGGAGAAGTCCTCACCGCCTATCCCTCCACCATCGACGCGTGGGCGGAGATCGGCAAGGAGGTCGAGCGCCGGGAGTTCGAAAGCCACCGTGCCGCCAAGGAGTACAACAACCTTGACGCCATCGACTTCGTTCTCTCCAACATGGTCCGCTGGGGCATTATCCGGTCGAAGACCAAGCCGGATTCCTCCGAAGAGATCTAACCCGGGTGAAGATGACCTCTTCCCCCTACAGTCACAGCTTGCCGACATCGTCAAGAAAACGGCAGGCTGAACTCTGGAGACCATAATATGAAAAACCGAAGTTCAATTTTCTGGATTATCGGTGCTTTCATTCTCATGATGCTCATCTTCCAGGGCGGCAAAGAGCCGACCCCGGACGCCACCGCCGTGCAACCGCAGGTGGTATCGTTCGAGGAAGTGAAGAAATCCATGAGCGAAAGCTCCGATTCGATTAGCAAAGTCGTGCTGATCAAAGACAAGTTCGGCAGCGTCCAGGAAGTCCAGGTCCTCTACAAGGACGAGACCAAGCCGGCCCTCAAAGCCCAGGTTCCTGGCGAAGCCGGCAACGAGCGCCTGCTCGCCCTGTCGGAACAGAAGCACATCTCTGTCGATTCGCTGATTCAAGAAGAGAAGAAGCCCACCGCCGGTGAGCAAATCTTCGGTGCTATACTCAGCATCGTTCCGTTCATCCTCATCTTCTTCGTCATCATGTGGCTCATGGGCCGGTTCGCCCAGTCACGAATGGGCGGGATGGGCCAGATTGGCCAGTCCGGCGCCAAGAAGTTCGAACCTTCGGCCGACAAGAAGACCTTCGCGGATATCGCCGGTGCCGAAGAAGCGAAGCGCGAAATGCGCGATGTAGTGCGCTATCTGCGCAATCCCGGCTCGCTGGCCTACCTGGGCGGCAAGCCTCCGAAGGGCGTACTTCTCATCGGAGACCCCGGCAACGGCAAGACCTTGCTCGCCAAGGCGGTGGCCGGTGAAGCCGACGCGGCGTTCTTCTCGATTTCCGCCTCGCAGTTCGTGGAGATGTTCGTCGGCGTGGGTGCTGCCCGCGTGCGCGATCTCTTCAACACCGCGCGAGCCAACAAACCTGCGATCATCTTCATCGACGAAATCGATGCGGTCGGTCGTCAGCGTGGTGCCGGCATCGGCGGCGGACACGACGAGCGCGAGCAGACCCTCAACCAGCTCCTGGTCGAGATGGACGGCTTCGTAGCCAACGACGCCCTGGTTCTCATGGCCGCCACCAACCGCCCTGACGTCCTCGACCCCGCCCTCACCCGGCCCGGTCGTTTCGACATGCAGGTCCTGGTGGACGCGCCGGACAAGCACGGCCGTGAAGAGATCCTCAAGATCCACACGCGCAAGAAGAGGCTCGCCGATGACGTCGACCTCAGCGTCATCGCAATCAACACCCCCGGCTTCTCCGGCGCCCAGCTCGAAGGCGTCACCGACCAGGCGGCTCTTGTCGCCAATCGGCGCATCGAAGATCAGATCGCCGAACTGCGCAACCAGAACGTGCCGGAAGATGAGATCAACCGGCGTGTGGTACGGGCCATTACCATGGCGGACCTGGACGAAGGCATCGACCGCGTCCAAATGGGTCCCGCCAAGGAAGGCGCCGCTTCGCGCATGTCCGAAGAGGACATGAAGAACACCGCCTACCACGAGCTCGGTCACGCCTGGGTATCCCAGAAACTGTACGAACTCCGGCAGGGCGGTGACCCGGTCACCAAGATCACCATCGTTCCCCGGGCACGCGCACTGGGCTACACCCAGGCGCTGCCCGCCGGCGATCGGTTCAACTACACCGACAAGAACCTGCGTGCCAGGATCATGATGGCCATGGGCGGTCGAGCCGCTCAGGAGCACTTCCTCAAGGTGATCGACACCGGCGCCTCCAACGACTTCAAACAGGCGAAGGCGATGGCGTACCGCATGGTCACCGAGTTCGGCATGTCCGATCTCGGTCCGATCTCGGTCGGTGAAGGCGGTCCCAACCCCTTCCTCGGTCGCAGCATGGCTGTGCACCAGGAAGCCGGACCGGCCCTGGCCGACAAGATTGACGCAGCCTGGATGAAGATCGTTCAGGAGTGCTACGACGAGACCCTCAAGATCCTCCAGGAGGACGAGGACTGCTTCCACTCGATCTGCGCTGTTCTGATGGAGAAGGAGACCATCCTCGGTCCCGAGTTCCAGGAACTTCGCAACAAATCGAAGTGCGCTGTCGATCAGGGCGA
Source organism: uncultured Candidatus Obscuribacterales bacterium (assembly GCA_964496875.1). Classification (GTDB taxonomy): domain Bacteria; phylum Cyanobacteriota; class Vampirovibrionia; order Obscuribacterales; family Obscuribacteraceae; genus RI-106. The sequence goes on from CAZCBH010000085.1 coordinate 13,547, forward strand.
GGCGTGAGCCCGATCCTGACCTAACAGCTGGAGGCATGAAAAGGTTTCATGCCTCCAGCCACGCCAACAAAAAACACAGATTGCATCTGCGTAAAAGGTAATCAAATATGCTGGAACTGCTATCCACATCTGGTATTCCCGGGATCGTCGCCATGATCCTCGGGCTGATGTTTCTGATTCTGGTGCACGAGTTCGGGCACTGGATCGTCGCAAGAATGTTCGGCTTCAAAACGCCGGTTTTCTCCATCGGCTTCGGCAAGCGGGAATGGTCCTGGGTGATCGGAACCTTCTGGGAGACCGAGTTCCGCCTGAGCCCCATTCTCCTGGGCGGCTATGTCTCCATTCCTGAGCTTCAGGATGAGACCACCGCCAAGGAACTCATGAAGAACTCCCCCGAAGCCCAGAACCTGAAGGTCTTCCCTGTCTGGCAGCGCATGCTCGTGGCGGTGGCTGGCGTGGTGATGAACATCATCACCGCCTTCGTCATCTTCGCTTCGCTGCTCTACTTCATCGGTCAGCCGACGGCCGAGATCACCGGCACGAAAATCACGGCGGTCAGCCCTCAACAGGTTACCATCGCCGAAGACGCCGGACTGCAAGCCGGTGACAAGTTCGTCACCGTGGACGGTGTCAAAATCGTCAACCCGCAGGACCTGATCAATTCGCTCCAGTCCCACAAGAACAAGCCTGTGTCCGTCACGGTCGACCGCAACGGTCAGAACCTGACGGTGGAGCTCACCCCGAATGCCAATGGGCAGATCGGCATCGGTATCGGTGTCGACTCGGTGGTGACTTATCACAAGCAGGGCTTCGGCGAGTCGGTCTCGAACGGCGCCAAGCAGACCGGAGATCAGCTCGTGGGCATGGTCAAAGGCATCGGCATGATGGTCGGTCTGGTCGAACCGCCGCCCAACCTGCCGGACGGCGCCACCGATGTGCACGGAGTGGTGGGCATTGTCCAGATTGGTGCGGACGCATTCAGTCAGGGCGCTTTCGCCTTCCTCTCCATCGTCGCCTTGATCAGCCTCAACCTGGCGATTCTGAACATTCTGCCGATTCCGCTCCTCGATGGTGGACATATCATGTTCTATTCGATCGAAGCGATTCGCGGAAAGCCCGTCAGTATCGAGACCCGCAACCGGCTCTCGAGCATCTTCTTCATGCTCCTGATCTGGCTCATGCTCTATGGGCTGTTCAACGACATCATGAAGCCGATCAGCTTCAAGTAAGCTTTATCGGGGAAACTTGAACTCCCCGGAGGAAGAGAGATTGTCACGGCTCACAAACCCGACATCTCTCTTTCTCTTTTTCAATCGATCTAATACTGTCTTGTATAGTAATACAAAATAAGAGCACCTGAAGATAGGGTAGAATGCCTTAAAACAAGGAGGAGAATTGCTTCCCATGAAGAGTTCCAGACTGGCAGTGATAAAGGACAAACGCTTCGGAGAACACAAGACCCCGGAAAGCCATCCGGAATCGCCTGCGCGTATAACAGCGATCAACAATCTGGTCCAGCGATTCCAATCGGAATTCGACTTTTTGGAGACGCGAGAGGCGACCGAAGAGGAGATAGCATCCACCCATTCTCCCGGCTACATAGAAGACCTGTACAAAATGGCCGAGGTGGCTATGAACACGGACTCCTTAATAAGGATAGATCCGGATACTTTGATGAGCCCCAGGAGTTATACCACTGCGAAACTAGCGGTGGGAGCCGCATTAGAAGGCATAGACTGCCTGGCAAAAGAGACCCATGACAGTTGTTTCGTAGCGGTGCGACCGCCCGGACACCATGCCCTCGCCGACCGGGCCATGGGCTTCTGCCTGTTCAACAATGTCGCCATCGCCGCGAATCAAGCCAAGTCGAAGGGCTTCAAACGGATATTTATTTTGGATTGGGATGTTCACCACGGTAATGGCACCCAGGCTCTTTTCTATGATGACCCGACAGTATTTTTTGCCTCATTGCACCAGCATCCTTTCTGGCCGCCTGGCTCTGGCTATCGGGACGAGTTCGGCCAAAAGGACGGGGAAGGCTACAATCTCAATATCCCTTTGCCCGAAGGTACCGGGGACGTCGGATATCTCAAATGTCTGGACGAAATCGTCGGACCGATTTGTCTGGACTACAAACCGGATCTGATCATAGTGTCAGCCGGCTATGATGCCCACAAAGACGACTTCATCGCCGGGCAAAACCTGAGTACTTTGGGTTTTGCCATGATGAGCCAGCGTGTAGCCGACTGGCGAGACGCTCTGGGAGCCCGGGTACTCTGCTTGCTGGAAGGCGGCTACAACACCGAGGCCCTTGCCGATTCAGTCATGGCTACCATGCGGGTTCTAAACACTTCCAGCCCGGAAGAGCTCGGAGAGGTTCACGCATCATATATGGTGCCGGCGACCATTAGTGGGGGCGCAGCCGCCACCAACGATTCCCAACCTGGTCGAGTCAGTGAGCTGATCGAGAGAATCAAGCAGGAACAGAGTTGCTTCCACAAAGATCTTTTGCTTTGAACATATCCCGACAGACTATCAGATTGCACGACTGACGCTGGGAAAGACCACCAGAGAACTGCTTCCTTCCGCCGATTGTTTCAAGGCATCGAGAGCTGCGGCAATGAGAACATCAAGCTTATCGCAGGTATCAGGAATAGAAGCTATTCCGGCGGAAAAGCGGAGCTGCTGCGAATCGAGACCAGGCTGCAAGGGTTCGCCGCCGAGCGCTCTTTCCAGAGCCTGTACACATTGAACACCACCATTTACAGATGCTCCTGGCAAGAGGACCAGATACTTATTTTCCTGATAATGCCCGATCATATCGATGCTACGTAATACTCTGATGCAACGAAGAATAGCCTCCTGCGCGGCTCGCTCCGGTAGGAAACCGATCTTGCCGTCACCATAGTCCACACGCACTCGAAACATGACCAGAGCTAATGGAGTTGCATCGGCCAAAAATCGCTCGAATTCACGCATCATGAAATAAAGCAAGAATTTTTCCTGGGTTAGAGCAGTGCCCTGTTCTTTGAAGAGATTGCCGGTCGCCTGAATACTGGCCAGATCGAGAGGCACACCGGGAGGAAGCGGAGGACGATTACCGGTGGAAAAACCGGACGGAGCCTGCTGCACCTGCGTGGGCGGAGAGGCTGAAAGAGCAGGAGAAGGACCGCGATTTACCACTTGTTCGCCGATAACCTCCAGGTCTCTGGAGCTGTCGCATTCAGCAGCGATAAGACTTTCAATCAAAGACAGGTCATCGCTATCGAAACTCCAGAGCACAGCAGCATCCTGGGTCTCGCCTCTGTGCAGCACCCAGTTTGCCTCGTTGATACTCTCCCCGCAAGAGACTTTCAACACATAGGTCGCCGGTCCGGTGGCGGCTTTCCAGGGCAATTCTATAACGGCAAGAGGGGTCGTGCGCGCCTGCTCCAGAGCAAATGCGAGTTCGCCGGAAGCGGGAATGTGACTCAGTTTTTGTAATTTTATGGTGGCAGTAGAGCCCGGGTTGCTTTCTTCGAAGAACATCTACAAATTGAATGGTAAAAGAGCTAATCTCCAACTCTAAAGTTTTACCCATAAGCAGAAAAGACGAATCGAATAAGCACTAGTTTTCAAGAGGATCTTCATAAGCAATTCTTTTCTGTAACTCCGAAAGCCCTGAGCATTAGCCACAGATCATGTAGTTTATAGCGCGGCTAGCACAACAGATATACAGCCTGACAAAATCACATAAACCCTTGTTATAACCGGCTGTAGAAAACTTGCATGGTTTGATGATGTCATAAACACTCTTTTATGCTTACCAGATCTTTAACCGTCTTGCTTGTTTCGGATCTCCTCCTGTTTCTATTTTCAAAGAACCTGTACTTTCATCTAGTCATCGATTCCATAAGCCAACTGAAAAACGAGTAACAAGACTTTTTTGCCAGCACTATAAAAAGCTCCGCCCAACGCTGAGCTGTATCAACGCATCCCCCAAGCAGATGCGACGGTCCCGATTGTTGCCGGCAATCCAGCTCTATACCTAAGAAAAAAGGAAAAGTATGGTTTTAGCAAATCCAATTTGGCTTCTAAGCCTTCTTTTGCTGCCTCTGCCCTGGATCCTTCTCAGGAGGAAGGGCTACGTCGGATTTCCGAATCTGGAAATCCAGCGCAACACGCGCGGCAGCCGTTTTTTGAGCGTAATGCCAACCCTTCTGTTAATCCTGGGATTTGTCGCCCTGGCAATCGCCCTCGCCAGACCACAAGCCAGTGAAGTTCTCTCCACCGAGTCGTTCCAGTCCCGGGACATCATCATCTCCCTGGATAAGTCAGGCTCCATGGAAAGCCCCTTCGGACCGCCATCACCCTCGGTGGTAGGTGAAACAGACCTGGACAAAGACTTCCCCGGAAAGCCGGACAAGATCCTTGTCCAGGAAGACTATGATCAGTACTCTTACCGGGCAAAGAAAGGTCAGCGTCGCATCGATCACGCCATAGGCGCTATTCTGGATTTCGTCCGGTACCGGCACAAGATGAACAACGGCGACCGGGTCGGAATCTTCACCTTCGACGACGACCAGTACTGGTCCTGGCCGCTCACCCATGACCTGAAGATGATCTTCCGCAAGGCTCACTTCGCAGACGAAGGTGTCGGCGGCGGTACCAACTTCGGCAGGGTCGAGCCCGGTCCTCTGGATGCTGCCATCGCGCACTTCCAGGAAATGGGCAAAGCCAAGACCCGAGTTTTCATCATGGTCACCGATGGCGAAGACGCCATTCCCCGTCGTACCATCGACCGCCTGGTGGACCTCTGCCAGGAAAACAACGTTCGGCTTTACGTCATCGGTGTCGGCGAGTCTATCTCCCGGGGCGCCGATGTGGACATTCTGCGCCTGGCCGAAGCCACCGGCGGCAAATCATTCCGGGTCGACAAACCCGGCGACCTGACCAAGTCGTTTCAAGAAATCGACGAACTGGCTCGGTCGGTTGTTACCGTCGAAGTGAACGAGCGCCGTAAGGAACTCTTCCACTGGTTCGCCATCCCGGCGCTTATTCTTCTCCTTCTCGGCACTATCCTGCGCTCCCTCGTGGTGAACAGGTAGGTCCAGCAAGACAAAGGCACCAAGCTATGAAAACCAAGAACGGCAGCCTGTCTGTGCAAGGATTTATCCTGGTCAACCTGGTCAGGGTAGGCATCCTTGCCTGTTTACTGCTCGCCGGATACGGCCTACTGAAGTGGGTCTTCTACACCGGTCCCATGGTGGAAAAAGACTACTACAGCGCTCTCGAATCTCCGGTCGGTGACGACGTCGACGCCATGTACGGTTACGCCCTGCGCTCCTTCAAGGAGCGCGGCGATAGCTACAGGGCTAAACTCTACCTCTCTGATGCTTACAACAAGCTCACCCACAACTCGGGTCTGGTACCCGTGGGCGAAGAAGAAAGGGCGAGCCGCATCCAACACATGATCGGAGTCGTAAACGAAAGCGAAAAACAGTTTCGAATTGCCATCGCGGCTTATGAAGAATCGCTGAAAGCGAATCCGAATAACCTGGAGAGCAAGTACAATCTCGAGCGCCTCAAGAACCAGTTCCCTGACCTGGGCAAGCAAAAGCCAGACCAGCAGGGCGGCAATCAAGCAGGCAACAAGCAAAAAGGCATCTAACGGAGCAAGACTATGAACTTCGAGTACCCCATGGCGCTCTGGTTGATGCCGATCATTCCTCCCATCGTAGGAATGTTCTTGTGGCTCGCCTGGCGCCGAGACAAAGACATGATGAAACGTTTTGGAGAGACTCCCCTTTTCGGGAAGTTCTCCGAGTTCATGCCCGCCGGAAGGTTCGTGGTGACAGCAGTGATGGTGACGGCCGGTCTGGTCTTCCTCATCACCGCCATCGCGCGACCTGTCCGCGAACAGGGATGGACTGAATTTCCCCACGGAAAGATCGATGTGGTCGCTGTGATCGATGTCAGCCGCAGCATGGCCGTTCCGGATTATGATAAAGCCCTCAAAGGCTCTGAGTACCCGGATGGTCGCAGGCTGGACATCGCCAAGCATACGATTATGCACGACATCATTCCGTCTCTGAACTACAACAAACTGGGAGTGGTAACCTACGCAGGCAAGGCGAATCCTCTCGCCTTCCTCACCGATGACATGCTAGCCATGCGCTGGGTCTTGAAAGACGGTATAACCATGGGTAGTGCACCCGGCGAGGGTAGCAACATGGTGGAAGCCTTCGATCTTGCCCTGCGTATGTTCGAGCTCGACTCCGCAGCGGATCACAAAAAGATTATCGTCCTCTTCTCCGACGGCGGTAATGACGCGGATATCGCCTCTCTACACCAGATCATGAACGAGCTCGAGAAGCGCGACATCGAACTCATGATCGTGGGCTGCGGCAAACCGATTCCGAGTCCGATCCCAATAAAGCTCCTGTCCAAGGGCGATCAGAATCGCTTCGGTGACATGGAGAACTACGAGCACGAGGGTCAGGTGGTAACGTCGAAGCTCGACGAGAACAGCCTCTTGATCATGCGAAACCGCGGCGGAGCCCGCTATGTGCGCATGGTCAACCCCGGCGACTTCCAGATTGGCCGACTGATCTCCGGTGTGGAGGTCACGAAAAAGAAAGGGAAGGAAGAACTCTTTCCCTACTTCCTGATGACCGCATTCGCCTTGATGCTGACTGCCATCCTCATTCCTCGCTCGAGCAAGAGCAGGAATTCGAAGAAGACGGCTGCCGGCAAGAAGAAGTAATGCGGTGATAAGCCTGGATTCAAATCCAAAGGAAAAACCATGAAGAACGTAATCAAATGCATCTTCTGGCTTGCCCTGCTTGTCACCGGCATCTACTTCGGTGCCGGATTGTACAACAAGGCAAGCTTCGAACAATGGCCGACCTTCGAAAGAACCGAAGGCGCCCCCGCCAACGCACCAGATGTGGTGACGCAACAGGCGAGGGATTTCGGCTGGCGGATCGGCGACATCGTACCGGCGGAGTTCTACATCAAGCAGAAACCCGGGACAGTGGTCGACGTCTACAGCCTCTCTACAGAAGGCGATTTCGCCATCGTCGGAGTGCCGGAGTTCGAGTACAAAGACTTCGAAGACGGAACGCGATACATCCACATCCGCATGAAGCTACAATCGATGGCCATCGGCGAACGACTCCACCTGAAGGGCTACATGCTCTACCGGGACCAGGAGACGAACGAAGACCATCTCTTTGATCTGCCGGTATTCGAGACATACACCTCGAAGACCTGGGACGGGCGGGATATCGTAAAGGAAGGAGACACCTCCCTGAACAGCCTCGCCCTGGTCATTAATACTCTTCTCTGTGTTGCTCTCGGTGTGGTCGGGGCAACCTCTCTTATTTTCCTGAATCGGCATCTGAAGAGGAAGTTCTTCGTCGCGGCACTGCCGGCAGACTTCCATAGCAGAAAGAAGATTGCCCGGAAACGATTCGATGCTGTCTACGAGAGGATTGTGGCTGGAGATTTCTCCGAAGCAAACTTCCTCGAGGTGGCTTTGACCATCCGGGAACTCTTCCACCTGCAAACCGCCGGTTACTCGGAAATAGCGTCTCGCCTGGGCGAAGCGCATCCCTTCCGCAAGCATGTCACCAAGATTCTCCTGATTCTGGGCGAACCGCTCTACCGAAACAGGAATCTGACGCTGGCGGAGGTACATGAGCTCAAGCGCACTTTCGACTTGATTGTCCCGCCCCAGGGCTGAACCCTTCGTCATTCAACAACCTGTAACCAAAGGAGTCTGAAATGTTGGAATTCCTTATCGCTCTCGTGCTCAAGGTGGTCGTGCTTCTGGTCGTTGTACCGGCCGTCACCTCAGGCAATGTCGCCGTTCGCCAGGGCGGTTTCTTCCGGGGTCTTCTGATCCTGCTCAGCATCGGCCTGCTCAACCTGGC
>CAZCBH010000086.1:0-21324 GCA_964496875.1 uncultured Candidatus Obscuribacterales bacterium
GCTTGAGAGCCGTGTCGCTCTCGCAGGACCCAGCCTATTCCGTATTGAAGAATGAGCTTGTTTGCGGATATCGAGATATCTCGAAAGAGAGTTATGCCGGTTTCTCCGGGGCACATCGCCCTGACGGCAATGCCATAAAGACCACCAATGGAGCCGGACCGCATAATTTGCAGACCTTTATTCTTGCCTCCGACGGCACGGTGCTGCATTGTCTGCCCGGATACTGGAACCCGCAGGATCTGGTTCGGGAGATTGAATTTGCGGGGCGGCTGCACGATCTCTGGACCAATCCGTCTCTTTCTCGCACCGCCAAAGATCAAGCTTTTCGGAGCATGCAGCTCGCCCATGTTCATGAACATCCGCAGGCCATGGTGCGTCGCTCCAACATGCAGGGCTTCGACAAGAAGTACGAGGCCAAGCACAGGCTCCATACGTCAGACACCGTAAACAATGTCCAGCTTGCCAGTCTGGCTTTGCAAAAGGGGCAGAAGATTCCTGCTGGAGCCTTCAAAACCACCGATGTGATCATGCATGAGCGCATGGCGGCAAGACCATTTCTGCCTTTCAATCAATTCGATGTCGCCCATTTTGTCGACTATGGAAGACCTAAGTACGATAAGAATGAGGACTTTCGCAATGGCAGCGGCATGCTTGTGGATCGTAACGGGGCAAAGTCGCAAGAGATGCTCGGTCAGGTTCCCCAGAAGAAGCAAAAGCGAAAAGCCGGCAAGATGCGCCGCGTCGTCCAGGCCGGGGGGCGGGGAGTGGTAAACTACGGTCTGAGAGCCGCCCTGCGCTAGGGACGGCATATGTAATGCTTTAATAGTGTAGGTCCGCTTTGACCAGATTTCCGCCGGAGCTGTTAGAAAGGTATGAATACCTGAATCTGCTTGGAAAAGGCGGCATGGGCATAGTCTATCTGGCCCGGGATCTGGTCCTCGGGCGAACGGTGGCGATTAAAACGCTGTCTAGCGCGGTTGCCTCCGAGAGCCAGTTGATACGCTTTCAGAAAGAGGCTAAGGCTGCCGCCAAGCTCAATCATGATCACATTGTTCGGGTGATTGATTTTGGCGTCATGAAAAACGGGGACCCTTACATGGTGATGGACTATGTCCAGGGCTCCGACCTGAACGAGTTTCTCAAAGAGCGGAATCCGGATCTTATATTGAAACTGGACCTCGCCATTCAGATAGTCGGTGCCCTTGCCCATGCCCATGGCCAGGGAGTCGTCCATCGAGATCTTAAGTCCGCTAATATTGTCGTTGCCGAAGACGATGATGGTGAACCGCGTGCCATGGTGATTGATTTCGGCATAGCTCAATTGAGCACCCTGGCGGTCCCGGCCGACAACACTCTTTTCGAGAGCACCGGCAACGCTGTCATAGGATCGCCCGGCTATATCAGTCCGGAATCTATAAAAGCCGACCGGGTGGATTTTCGAACGGATATCTATTCTTTTGGTTGTGTGTTTTTCGAGATGCTCACCGGAAAGCTGCCATTTATCGGAGAGACTGCCCTGGCTACCATGGAGATGCATGTCAAAGCGGTGGTGCCGAGTGTGGTGCCTTCTGAATTGCGGTTTCATGAAGCGCCATTGTCTGAAGAGATTCTGGAATTCTTCGATACCATCATCCGAAGATGTTTGGCTAAAGACCCGGGCAAGCGATATCCATCCATGGAGCTTCTGCTCGAGGATTTGAGAGCAGCGAAGGCTCAAATTCTCGGATTTCTGGAGGCGCTGGAAGAGCTGGAGAACGCCAATGCCGAGCCGGAGCCGGCGGCAGGTCAGTCGCTTTCGTTTCCCTGGACAAAGGGATTTGCGAAACGTCCTGTTTTTATTCCGGTGGTGGTGCTTCTTATCGTCTCTTCTTCGGCGTTGGCAGTGATGTTCTGGCAATCGCAAGAGACAGCAAGCATTAATGAACGGGTCTCAAAGGACACCAAAGCCATGGAGGGTAAGCAATACCCGTATCTTGGCGAGGCTTTGAAAGTGACCCCTGACGGCTATATCCCCGGTGATTTTCGAGTAACCGAAGTCGACGATGAAGATCTGATTGAAGGCAATTTCAAAGTCACCGATAACACTCTCGATTTCAAGTATTCGAAGGTTTCCGATAAAGGACTGACTGCCCTTGATCTATCGGGTGTTCAGAAGATTGTGCTCGATTCCACCGCCATAACCGATCTCACTTTGTTTCATCTTGCCAGATTTCCCTCGCTAAAGGAGATTTATGCGGACAATACAAAAATTACCGACAAAGGCATAAAAGCGATTTGTACCCTGCCTTTGCTTGACACAATAAAAGTGGAAGGGACCGGTGTAACCGACAGTAGTATCAGGGCTCTATCGAAAGTGCCGAGGCTTTACCATCTCGATTTTGGTAAATGTTCCAGGATTACCAAAGCGAGTGTGGCTTCCCTTAAGGCGATGCCCAGGCTTTCTCGAATAAGAATAACCAAGACGGCGATTCGGCTGCGCGATCTAAAAGATATGAACGGGCTTGCCAGAATAACAGACGAGTACAGCGATTTGACCCCGGCGGATATCGAAGCACTTTTCAGGATGAAGGGGTTGAGAAGACTTACCCTGACAGCGGCGGCTTTGACTGAGAGTCAGTTTTTGAGCCTGACTAGAATGCCTGAGTTGCGTATGCTGAACGTCGCTCGCTGTGCCGGTATTGGCGAGATCCAGGCGAATCGATTTATGAGTATCCGCGATGATGTATTTGTGCAGTGGACACTGCCCTACAAAAAGACCTATCCGGCTGACTTCAGCTTCAAAAAGCTGATGAAAGAAGAAGGCGGCCGGGCTTATTAGAGGTTGATGCGAATAAAGCGTCTTCTACCCACCTGGAGCACTATAGAGCCTCCCTGGCCCGGGTTGATGGACTGATTTGCGTCTTTGACCTGATCGCCATCAATACGCACACCGCCGTCCGCGATCAGGCGTTTGGCCTGCCCTGAACCGCTCGCCAGCTCGGTGTCGACCAGAAGACGAAATAGCGGTTTTTCTTCGGTCAGCTGATACTCTGGCATGTCGTCGGGAATCAGCCGTTTGCTATGAATGGTATCCCATTCGGTGAGGGCTTCTCTGGCGGCGTCTTCGCCGTGGTATTGCAGAACAATCTGTTTTGCCAATCGGGCTTTTGCCTCCTTGGGGTTGCCGCCGGACTGGAGAAAGGTCTTGATTTCGTCCACTTCGGCGCCCGAAAGAGTGGTGGTGAGCTCGAAATATTTGACGATCAGCTCGTCTGGAATACGCATACATTTGCCGAACATGTCCGAGGGAGGCTCGGACAGACCGATGAAATTGTCGTAGGTTTTGGACATCTTCTTGGCGCCGTCGGTGCCTTCTATAAGGGGCAGCAGAAATGCAACTTGCTGGTCGAGGTCATAGTGCGGCTGCAGTTCGCGACCTTGAAGGATGTTGAAGCGCTGATCCGTACCACCCAGCTCCACATCCGCTTCGATGGCGACCGAATCATAGCCCTGGAGAATCGGGTAGAAAAGCTCATGAAAAGAGATCGGTTGCTGGTTCTCCATCCTCTCGCCGAAAGCCTCTTTGGCAAGAAGCTGTTGAACCGTCACTTTGCCCGCCAGTTTGAGAATGTCATTCAAATTCATCGGAGCCAGCCACTCTTCGTTATTTCTGGTCTCGGTCTTATCTATGTCGAGAATCAGCCCCATCTGGTCTAGATAGGTCCGGGCATTCTCCTTGACTTGCTCCGAGGTGAGCTGCGGCCGGGTGGCGTTGCGTCCGGAGGGGTCCCCTATCTGGGCGGTGAATCCACCGATGATGAGAACAATCTGATGTCCGAAGTCCTGAAAAAGTCGCAGCTTGCGAAAGACCACCGAGTGCCCCAGGTGCAAATCGGTCGAAGTGGGGTCGACACCGAGCTTTACCCTCAGTTTGCGACCGGCTTTCTTTACTTCATAAAGCTTGCGGGCAAGCCCCATGTAACCGTCCGGCAAGATCTCGGCTCCGCGCCCCAGTTCGCGGGCTTCTTCGATGATCTCTGCGGGGATTTTTTCTTCGCTTTTTTTAGAGTCGGTTTGTGTGGCGTCCACCGTCTTTTCCTCGTCGCGTCTTTTGCGATTATCGACTTTAATCAAAAGCGGCTCTCCTTACAATAATGTAAGTCGGATCAGTGAAAAATCTTTGCATGCCTCTTCCCTTTCGTTGAGCTTGGGTCGGGTCTGAGATAAGATCAGCTACTTGTAGGATAGAGGATCGCTCAGCAATGTCTAACCAGTACACCCCCCGCGAGATAGAAGAGAAGTGGCAGGATCAATGGGAGAAAGACGGCATCTATGCCGCCCATGACCTGGATAGTAAGCCGAAATTCTATTCGCTGGTGATGTTTCCCTATCCTTCCGGCGACCTGCACATGGGTCATATGAGGGTCTATACTATTTCGGATGTGATCTCGCGTCAGCGTCGCATGCAGGGCTATAACGTCCTCAATCCTATGGGTTGGGATGCTTTCGGTCTGCCCGCCGAGAACGCCGCCATCAAAAATAAGATGCATCCGGGCAAATGGACTCGCCAGAATATAAAGTTCATGCGCGATTCTCAGCTTAAAAAGCTCGGAACCAGTTATGACTGGTCCAGGGAAGTCACCACCTGTGAAGCCGATTATTATCGCTGGACCCAGTGGCTGTTCCTGAAGCTCTACGAAAAGGGTCTTGCCGTCCGTAAAGAGGCGCCGGTCAACTGGTGTCCGGACTGTCACACGGTGCTCGCCAACGAGCAGGTCGTGGATGGAGCCTGCTGGCGTCATTCCGAGACCAAGGTCGAGCAGAAGCTGATGAGTCAGTGGTTTTTGAAGATTACAGACTATGCCGACGAGCTTCTCGATGATCTAGAAAAACTCACCGGCTGGCCAGAGCCGGTGCGCTTGATGCAGAAAAACTGGATCGGTCGCTCAGAAGGCGCTGAGCTGCACTTTACCGTGGACAGCAAACCCAATGTTCAGATTAGCGTTTTTACCACCCGTCCTGACACTGCATATGGTGTCAGTTATCTGGTTCTTGCTCCGGAGAATCCGCTTGTACAAGAATTGACTTCGCCCGACTGTCTTTCTGCGGTGAATGAATATGTCGAAGCCTCCCGGCATAAGACGGAACTCGAGCGTATCTCTACCGAGAAGTCCAAGACCGGTGTGCCTATCGGTTGTTCGGTAATCAACCCTTTTAACGGCGAGAGTGTGCCAATATGGGTTTCAGATTATGTCTTGATGAACTATGGCACCGGTGCGGTCATGGGTGTGCCTGCCCACGATGAAAGAGACTTTCTCTTTGCCAAATCCCATGGCTTGCCGGTGGTCGAGGTTATCTCCGCCGACGGCAAGGTTAGCGAAGGCGAGCTCGAAGAAGCCTATACCGAGCCGGGAATAATGGTCAACTCGGGCTCTTTCAACGGACTGAACAGTGCCGAAGCCAAGGTGAAAATGACCGAATGGGCAGCCGACAATGCTTCTGGCAAGAAGCGTGTCCAGTATCGTTTACGTGATTGGCTGATTAGCCGTCAGCGCTACTGGGGCTGTCCTATTCCTCTGGTGCATTGCGAACATTGCGGCATAGTGCCGGTTCCTGAAAAGCAGCTTCCGGTCGAGCTTCCAGAGGATATCGACATCACCGGTGAAGGCGGTTCGCCTCTTACAAGGCATGACTCTTTCTTGAAGGTCGCCTGTCCTGCTTGCGGCAAAGATGCGCGGCGCGAAACAGACACCATGGATACCTTCATCGATTCGAGCTGGTATTTCCTTCGTTATGCTGACGCCAATAACGATACCACCGCATTTTCCCGGGACAAGGCCGACTACTGGATGCCTGTTGACCAATATGTTGGCGGTATCGAGCACGCCATCCTGCATTTGCTCTATTCTCGCTTTTTTACAAAAGCCTTTCGCGACATAGGTCTGGTCCAGTGCGATGAGCCTTTCGCCAACTTGCTCTCCCAGGGTATGGTGACTAAATATTCCGAGATTTCGGGACGTATAGAGAAGATGTCCAAGTCGAGGGGCAATGTGGTAGGCACCACCGCTTTCTTCGAAAAGTATGGTGCTGATGCCGCGCGTCTGTTTACTCTCTTTGCCGCTCCGCCGGAGCAAGAGCTGGAGTGGTCCGAAGAAGGGGCTGTGGGCCAGTATCGTTTCCTCGGTCGGATCTGGAGAATTGTGACGGATCTTCTCGAGCATAGAGCGATAGAGGCTTATACCGGAGAGGTCGATCACGATAAGTTGGATGCGGAGAGCAAGAAGTTTCACATGCTCGTGCATAAAACCTTGAAGGCTGTGACCAATGATCTCGATCCCGGTCGCTATGTCTTCAACACCGCCATCGCGCGCTGTATCGAGCTCAATAACGGACTCTATAAATACTGCCAGGAATTGAGCAGTGGTGGTGCCGCCAATGGTGGCTCTACCGAGAATCTCGCTCCGGTCGGCGAGAAGCTGAAAGCCGAGCAGAGACAACTGCTCTCGTTTGCGGTCCGTAATTTGCTTCTCATGCTCGCTCCGATGGCGCCCCATCTTACCGAAGAGCTATGGAGTCGCACCGGTTTCATGGACGCCTACGGAAGCTCCATCCACGTGTTTTCCTGGCCGGGCTTCGACGATAAGTTGACGATAGACGACGAAGTGGAGCTGGTGCTTCAGGTGAACGGCAAAATAGTAAACAAGGTTCCTTGTGTCCGGGGCATGGAGAAGGCAGAAGTAGAAGAACTAGCCCTCGCCGACGAAAAGGTCAAAGCGAAGCTCAACGGTCAGTCGGTGAAGAAGGTTATCGTCGTTCCCAACAAACTGGTCAATGTGGTTCTTTGATCTATTGATTCTCTGATGCATTGAGGCCCGTTTATCGGACCATATACTGCTTATCTGATCCGGTCAGACTGGCGTCGATCGCGGAGATTGGCGCTGGCTGAGCCATGGGCGCAAAAGACGGGCTCCGCCCGTTTTTGCCATCTTGGCAACCATGGTTACAGCTGGACTGGATAAGGGTAATCTTATATAGAGACTCCAGGTCTCAGAATTCTCCTTTCAAAAGCAGGATAGACGAGATGACTTACGGCCGGTCAGGCAACGATGTCCAGATTGATACCCAGGGTGCAATTCCGATTGTGACCATGATGGTTATCTTCGGCTTCGTGGTCGCCTACGCTTTTATGAGCACCAACAAAATCGAGCTCTGGGAGCCCCATGCCCTGGCGCAGCGCTGGATGGACAACAATAGTTTTACCGCTGTCACCATGCAGCAATGGATTGCCGGTCAACAATGGGAGAAGATTTTCGGGCAATTGCCCATGGCTTCTATGGCGGCATTCGCGGGCTTTCAGGTAATCGGAAACTCTTACTTTTTATGGTTCTTCGGCTCTAAAGTGGAGCAGAAAATGGGAGCAGGAAGATATTTCCTGCTCTGTCTTGCTGCCATGTACATACCTTATGTCGTCCTCTGGTACGAGGGTTATCGACTGGCCGACACCAATCACTATTACGGTCCCTGTTTCCTTATCCTCACGGTTCTAGGTGCTTACTTCCTGTTTCCCGAACCCAAAGAGATCAACACCAAATGGTTCAAACAGAGCCGTGGTGAGATTTTTGTTCGGGATCAACAGCAGGATTTAACCAAGAAGTACGAAAAACGCAACGTTAAGCTCTACATTCTCTTGTTTGCGTTGTATGAAGTGGGTTTGTACTTCTATAGCATTAAAATTACTGCAGGCTATCTCACCTTCCACTGGTTGCCGGCTTTGGCCGGGTTGATCATGGGCTACTTAGTGGCCGGGTTTCTCGTATGGAGCGCCACCGGCTCTCTCCAGGACGGTGCCATCAAGCTCATGTGTATCCGTAAATACAACCAGATTCTCAAACTCGACGTCGGTCACGATGTGGCGATACGCGGTACTTCTATGGCGCTGGGCCTGCCTGAAGAGCGGGTCAAGGAATGGGTCAGCCAGCAGAAGGGCAAAATGAGCGTCAAATAGCGCTTTGCGGCATTGTTCGATTGTGATCGAATGTGATCGCTTGCCGTTTCTCTTGGCAACCCTGTTTAACCTGAATAGAGCCTAAGTTATTAATCTCCTGACTAGTGTAGAATCGGCCCGATTTATAAGGTCATCTCCGTCAGTGGGGTCGATTACGCTTGGACAGCCTGGAAAAAGTAGATAACTCCGGAACGCCTGCAGCTGAAGCACCGTCGAATTCGGTCAAGCTCGTGGAGCAAGTTCGCTGGAAGCGAGTCATGCAGGTGATTCTCGACTGCGGAGTGCTCTCTGTCGCTCTTCTGGGGGCGTATTTGATTCGTTTCGATGGTCATATCGCCGAGCCTTACTGGTATCAACTTTCGGTCTATGCTCCTCTGACCATCACTATGATGCTTCTCTCCAACTGGGCATTCGGTGTTTACCGGCGTCTGTGGAGATATACCGGTCTTACCGAAGTGATGGAGCTTTTCTGTTCGGTACTCTCGGTCACCACGATCTTCCTGATCGTCAGAGCCTCTGGTTATCTGGTAATCGGCGGCCATCACATGTCCTACGGGATAATCTTCATCAACTGCATTCTCGCTTTCTTAAGCCTCTCCGGTCCCCGGGTGCTTCGCAGGCTCGCTATCGAACACAGCCAGAGAAAGCACTGGCGGCAGCCGATTCGCAGACGCAGTCTTGTCGTTGGCGCGGGCGATGCCGGACAGATGGTTCTCAAAGAGCTATCCCAGCGCTCCGATCTTGGAGTCGATGTGGTCGGTCTGATTGACGACGACCCGTCGAAGCTGCGAACCAGAATCGGTGCTCTCACCGTATTTGGTACCACAAAAGAATTACCCAGCCTGATCGAATCTCTTTTCATAGATCAGGTCATCATAGCCATGCCATCAGCACCGGCATCCGAGATTCGCAAGATTGTCGATATCTGCCGCGAATGCGAGGTCGATACAAGAATTCTACCCGGACTTTTCGAGCTGATCGACGGCAAAGTAAGTGTCAGCCAGTTGCGGGAAGTTTCGCTCGAAGATCTGCTCGGTCGCGCTCCCATCGAGATGGACAACGCATCTATCGCCGGTTATCTCGAAGATCGCACCGTGCTTGTCACCGGTGCCGGCGGCTCTATTGGCAGCGAACTCTGCAGGCAGATAATGCGCTTCCAACCCACTCGTCTCATCCTTCTGGGTAAGGGTGAAAACTCTATCTTCTCTATCGAGCAAGAGCTCAAAGCCAGACCGGAGCCGGTGGAGATTGTGCCGGTGATAGCCGATATCCGGGACATAATCCGGATGAGAGCCATTTTCGAGAAGTTCAAACCGAGCACGGTGTTCCATGCTGCCGCTCATAAACATGTGCCGTTAATGGAATGCAACGTTACCGAGGCCGTCGCCAACAACGTTCTCGGTACTAGAGTAATCGCCGAACTTTCGCATCTTTATGAGGTGGAGACCTTTGTGCTTGTCTCCAGCGACAAAGCTGTCAATCCTACATCGGTTATGGGTGCCACCAAGCGTATGGCCGAGCTGGTGGTGCAGGACCTCGCCAATCGTACCAGCACCAAGTATGTGGCGGTGCGTTTCGGAAACGTTCTTGCCAGCCGGGGTTCCGTTATTCCGGTATGGCGTAAACAAATAGCCATGGGCGGTCCGGTGACCGTTACCCATCCCGAGGCTACCCGCTATTTTATGTTGATACCGGAGGCGGTGCAGCTGATACTGCAGGCGACCGCTCTTGGTAAAGGCGGCGAGATCTTTGTGCTCGATATGGGTGAGCCGGTAAAGATTCTCGATCTTGCCAACGATCTGATTCGCTTCAGCGGATTGAAGCCGGGAGTGGACATAGAGATCGAGTTCATCGGTTTGAGACCGGGCGAGAAGCTGTATGAAGAGCTGCTCACCAGGGAAGAGGGGCTGACCAAGACAGTCTATGACAAGATTTTTGTGGGCAAACCCCAGCCTATCAATCGAGAACAACTGGGAGGTTATATCGAGAGGCTGGAGAAAGGGGTGCAGGATGCCGACGACATGGGCGTGCATGCTGAGCTCAACAAGATAGTAGGCGGCTGCTTGAAGCCGGGAGTGACCGAAAGTAAGACATACGGATTGAATTAAGGCGACCCAGTTTAAACAGGATACACAGTCAGGGAAATGGAACTGAAATTAACTCCAGAGGAGATTGAAGTAGTCGAGCAGAAAGAGCAGATTCTGGTAAACAGAATCCTGCAGCTCGGCAGTCTGGTGGTGGCATATTCGGGCGGAGTGGACAGCTCACTGGTGGCGCATTACGCAAGGAGTCTCCTGGTCAACCGGGCCAGGGTGGTTATTGGGGTTTCGTCAAGCCTGGCGGCGGATTCTTTGCGTTCGGCAAGGGCCCAGGCCGAGCTTTGTGACTGGGATCTCGAAGAGGTTCAGACCGACGAGATCAGTATTCCTCAGTATAAAGAGAATGGAGGGATGCGCTGCTTCTTCTGCAAAGCTACCCTTTTCGATGCACTTTCTAAAAAGGCCCGTCAGTGGGGTATTCAGCACATCGCCTCCGGGGCGAATGTCAATGATCAGGGTGAGCATCGGCCCGGGCACATGGCTGCCGACCAGTTCAGGGTGGAGAGCCCCCTGGTCGATGCCGGTCTAACCAAGCGAGAGATTCGTTTTCTGGCGCGTAGAGCCTGTCTTCCGTCCTGGGACAAACCCCAGGATGCCTGCCTTGCTTCGCGCATTCCAGTGAACGTGGAGGTTACAGTGGAAAAACTAAATCTGGTCGAGAAAGGCGAAAGCTTTCTGCGCAGTCTCGGCTTCAATCAAGTAAGGGTGCGCAATTTCGAAGGTAAGGCTTCGGTTGAAGTAGGCGCTGATGAGCTCTATGTCTTCAAAGTTCGACCCCATATGGTTTTGCGTATCGAGGAAGAGCTCAAGAGAATCGGTTTCTCCGAGGTCGATATCGATCCGCAAGGCTACAAGACAGGTGGTGCCGACGCGGCGCCGGTAGCGGCTTCCAGCAGAGTAGCAGCCGCATTGAAGTAAGGCGGCAAGAGATACTATGAATGGCGATCATTTGACCCGGCTACTGTCCCTGGTGGCAAGTGGCGAAGTATCGCCCGAGGAAGCGCTCGGCCGACTCAAGCACATGCCCTTTACCGATCTGGGTTTCGCTTGTGCCGATACCCATAGAGAGTTGCGTCAGGGCTTCCCCGAAACCATTTATTCTCCGGGAAAGAGCGCTTGCCAGATTGTCGAAGTGGCGCGCAGTTTACTTGATCACAGTGCGAAAGTTTTTGCCACCAGAGTATTGCCGGAGCAAGTCGAAGAGATTCTAAGCGCATTTCCTGCCGCTTATTACCATGAAAGCGCCCGGGTTTTTGTTATCGGTGATCTGAATCATCGCGATCCTGCGCTTTCTAAGTTTCGTTGTGCGGTGGTTTCTGCCGGTACCGCCGATTTGAATGTGGCCGAAGAAGCTTGTTTGATTCTCGAATACAGCGGAGTCTCCCTGGAGAGAATTTTCGATGTGGGAGTGGCCGGAATCCATCGCTTATTAGATCGCACCGAGCTGCTTATGAAGCAGGATTGTTTGATAGTCGTAGCCGGCATGGACGGCGCCCTGCCCAGTGTGGTGGGCGGGCTCGTCGCCTGTCCTGTGATAGCGGTTCCAACCTCGGTGGGTTATGGCGCCGGCTCCGGTGGGATAGCCCCGCTTCTGACCATGCTCAATAGTTGCGCCGCCGGTATCACCGTGGTCAACATCGATAATGGCTATGGCGCGGCCATGGCTGCTTTGCGATACGCTACCGTCAGCCATGGCCCCGACTATTAGTCTTTCGAAAGTTTCGAGTCGATTATCAGAAGGCTCGGCAGAGCGATGGCCTCAGCCGCAGCCCTGATCGGATGTCTTTTGAAGTGATCGGCTATATCTTTCGGGGTGGATAAGAGCTCGCTTTTTAAATCAAAGTCTTTTTGGGGAGCTACTTTCTCTTTATTTTCCAGCGCTTTTTGACCGGCGGCGCGACCGCCTGCCTTTAATGCTTCGGCTGCACCTTTTCCGACAACAGCCGATCCTGCAATGGCCGCGCCCATTTCGATAGCGCTGGCTGCTCCGTCCACGGCTTTCTCTTTGCCGGTTTTCTTGCCTGTGTCGGCGGCGTCATCGGCTTTGTTCAAGATTTTGTCTTTGGCTGTGCTGTCGTCTACACCGCGAATGGCACTTTGGACAGCCTCTTTCATGACTTTCACTCCGGCTTTGCCGATTTCACCAGAGGCTCCGAAGATTGCTCCTTCGACACAGGCTTTACCTATCTCTTTGATGTTTTCGGTAGTGGCGTACTTTGAACCTTCTTTTGCTGCCAGGCTGGCACCGCTCATGATACCGGATGCGATGTCCTGCCAGCGACTTTCGCTGCCTGAGGAAGCCGTCTGGGCATGAGATTGATTTACTTCGGTGAAAGAAACTTGATCAGGCATAGTTTTGATCTACTCCATATAGAAATTGTATGACAAAGGGTTGGGGCAGAAGAACCGAAGTCAATTGGTTGCGGTTCCTGGAGTCTATATGCGCCTGAATTCCAATTTCGACAGATGCAGCATTAAATGTGGTGACGGCTGAAATGCTTGAAAAAGCAAAATCTCGACATGCCTTAGCTTGCCGAGAACCTTGCTTTGATATGGAATATCAAGGGGGTGGACGTGTGTGGATTGGATTGGATGCTATAAATATAGTCAGGCTCTGTGACCAAAGTGTACCTAGATTTCAATCAGTCATTATTCATTGTTGAGGACTGACTGATCGGGGTATTCGCCAATCTTCACGGTGCAGGATACATCGGTTTTATCTCTTGTGATCAAGAAACCGAGCTCTTCTCCGACCTTGTGTGCTTTCACTATCTTTTGCACATCCAGGGGAGACTCGACCACCTGTCCATCGATTTTTCTGATGACATCCTGGGATTTGAGACCGGCTTTTTCGGCCGGGCTCTCTTCGTAGATTCTTTTGATAAAGACTCCGCGGGTGTTAAGCGGCAGACCCAGGCTTTTGAGAACAACCTCACTGGGAGCTTCCATACCGATTCCCAGGTAAGGTCTTAGAATTTTGCGATTGGCAATGAGATCATCCGAGACCGACCTGGCCACATCCGCCGGTATGGAGAAGCCTATGTTCTGTCCGTTCCCCTGGAAGGCAGTGTTCACTCCGATTACCTCTCCGTTCAAATTTATGAGCGGACCACCCGAATTGCCACGGTTTATGGCAGCGTCGGTCTGGATGAAGTTGATATTGCCGTTGATGTCGGTGACCGTTCGCTCTACTGCTGAGATGATGCCGAGGGTGACCGAGTGGTCATAACCCAGGGGGCTGCCGATGGCGATAACGAACTCTCCCGGTCGAAGTTTTTTTGAACTGCCCAGTTTGAGGGTAGGCAGGTCTCTGGCTTCGATCTTCAATACGGCCAGATCAGAAAAAGAGTCAGCGCCTACTATTTTTGCCTGGTAGATAGATTTGTCGTTTAGACG
This sequence comes from uncultured Candidatus Obscuribacterales bacterium, assembly GCA_964496875.1. GTDB lineage: Bacteria > Cyanobacteriota > Vampirovibrionia > Obscuribacterales > Obscuribacteraceae > RI-106. The sequence goes on from CAZCBH010000086.1 coordinate 13,480, forward strand.
GACCTCTATTTTTGTGGCTTCTTTTACCACATGGGCGTTGGTGACGATATAGCCGTCGTCCCGGACTATAAAACCGGAGCCTGAATTGTGGGTATTGGGCAGGAAAGGGAAGACACCGTTCTTTCTTATCTGATAACGATTGAAGAACATATTGAAGTCTTTGAAGCCCGGCATGATCTGAGAGAAGAAGGGATCTATGCCAATGCCGCTTCCGCCGGCTTTCGTCTGACCGGAGCGATCGACTTCCAGTTTTACCACCGCCGGGGCAGCTTTCTCTGCAATATCGGCGATCAGATTGCCCTGGAAAAGTACGGCTGCTTTGGAGGACGGAGAATCTGCCTGGGGTGCAAGATCTAGGTGAGAATCGGATTCATGGGCGAGAGCCCCTTCTATTAGAGGATTCGGTCGAGAGATAGAGCCCAGCGCTGTCAGGGACAAAATTCCAAATGCGATGACCTTATATATAGATTGCTTTCTTCTCTCGAGCATGGAGCTCTCTCCTTAATCTGCAAACAGACAATCTATATTTTGCCATGCTTTTCTCTTCTCGAATGGAAAGAGAGGACAGCGCCCTTCTTAATATATGAAGGTCGTTGTCCTCTTTTGAAGAATTCGCCGGGGCTGTTATGGCTTCAGTTGCGATTCTGGTCGTCGTGCTTTTGCTTGTAGATGTTCTTACTGAGGCGGTCCTGGGAACTTTCCAGTCTGGCAGCTTCTTTTTTCGAGAGACCGCCATCGGATAGTCGCATCTTGCTCTCCATCCGGTTCAGTTTGGCTTGCTGCTTCTGAAGCCCGTAATATTCTTTTTTAGTCAGGGAGCTGTCTTTTACGCCAAGGGCGAGGCGCTTTTGCTGGTGTTTTTGACGGTGATTCACCCTTTTCTTCCAGGGTTTGGCTTCTGCCGAGTCAGCGCCGGCAATCAGGGTGACTCCGCTCAACAGGGCTACTGCCAGGGCAAGGCTGATGGTTCTATTCATTTTATTCGACTCCTGTGTCAAACAGACTTTCAACGTATTCATATCTCTTTCAACGTAGAAATGTTTTCAAGGGTTCAAATCAAAAGGTTAGCTCTGGTTAATCTCCGCCCAGAAGCTCAGGTAGACTTTCATAAAGTCCCTTTTCTCTTATCTTTTCGAAAAGCACGGTCTTTATGCAGGAGCCTCCCGCCTCTTCATTGAGCCGACGGACAAAGCGGCTTCCTTCTTCTGAAAAGCCGGCTTGAAAGAGGACGATGCTGAGCCTGTCTTTTGGAAAGTGCGAGTGCAAAAACTCACCCAGGGCAGACTTGCTTCCGGTTTCAGGCTGGTCTTGATTCAGGCCGATTCCGTCAGTGAATACCAGAACTAGCAGGGGCCGACTTACTGCTTCTTTCTCTGCTTTCTCTTGATAGTGAAGGGTCGCTTTAGTCAGGACCGGTAAAAGGTCGGTGCTTCCTGTGGTTATCGTCCCGTCTATCAAGGTTTTCGTTTTAGCCGCGTCTATATCCGGCACGAAGACATAGCTCTCATTGAACAGACCCAGGTCGAACCGGGCGTGGTCTTGTTGTTCTAGCCTGGTAGCAAAATCTTTGATCTCTTTTGCCAGCCAGCTCCAGCGAGAGGCTCCCCGGTCGCCCAGGCTGTGCACCATGGAGCCGGAGCGATCGAGAAGAATCACCAGGTGATAGTCTGCCGCCTTTTGCTCCGCATTCAGGACCTTTCGCCGGTCGCTACCCAGAAGCGGTGGCACCGGCGCCGTTTTTGCTCTCAGTTTGACCAGATAGATTTTGCCTTTGCGTTCGATCTTCAGATGAAGACGGTTGTCTTTAATGGCCCCTTCCAGAATTCGGTCGCCGGCATCGACTCCGCCATAGAACGCCGGTGAGCCCTTTCTTACTTTGAGTATCAGGGTAGGCAGGTTTCTCGACTCTATCTCGAGCCCGGCTCCGGCCAGATAGCTTGCCAGAACGTCTACCTTGCCGGTCAGCGTTACAGGCGGTTTTGTTTTGTTCTCAGTATCAGCTCGCGTTTGCAGTGGCAAGACGAGCCAGAGCAACATAAATAGAGCCAGTACTTTCAATGCGTTCATCTGAGCTTCTTCTGATCTGCTTTCATCGGGGCTTCTTCCGGAATATCCTGGATATCGGAATCGTCACCGAGGTTTTCATAGTTGCGCACCCTGGTATTGCTCAAGGCAGGCACCAGGCGCATTTTTTCGTGGGCGCCTGCGCTTTTCAAAAAGACCTGGCGCTGGGAAGCCAGTTGATCGGCTCTTCTTTGATAGTCTCCGGTCAAGCGCTCTTCTTCTTCTTTCAGTCTGGTGAAGGCCGCTTTCATGCGTCTTTCTTTCTCCGCCTCACTGGCGGTGCTCTTCTCTATGGCTTTGATTTCGAGATCGAAGCGTTGCGAAGCCTGCTTCTTCTCCTCTTCCATTCTGGCAAGCAATTCTGAGCGGCTTTTTTCGATATCGGCTTCGATTCGTCCGGATTCTGCCAGTTCAGAAAGTCTCTTGCCTGCTTTGATCGCCACTACCGTCTTGCCGCCGTATTTGATGCAGAAGGCGAGTTCTCGTTTTGCCGCATCGACCTTTCCACTGTTCAAATAACATTCGGCCAGGCGAAATCGCAGCTCCAGATCGTTCGGTTTCTTGGTAGCCTGTGCTCTCAGGGCGGCACAATCTTTTTCCGCAGGCTGGGCAAGAGTCGGTGCGGCTAAAAATAGTGAGCCGGCTAGAATAACCAATAAAGAAACAATAGAAGCAAGGCTGGTCATACCAGGCCATATTCCCCCGGAGCCAGGCCGGTAAACCGGCGTCAGCGGCTGTTTGCCGGCTTGATTGCTTTTATAGTCGAGTCCACCCACATTCGTGCCCGGGGGAATCCAGCTTTGATCTTGTCAGAAAGGGGGGTCCTGGCGCCTGTCAGCAGCATCAGAATTTCGCCGAAAGCTTCCATGGGTGCGTCCGGGCGGTCTGCGACATAGAGACTTAGTTCCGAGCGCAACTGCGGATCCATAGAAGCGATATCCTGCTTATATAGAGCTAGATAAGCTTTTTCTCTGGAGAGATTCTCCAGGCAGTCATCGAGGGCATGGGCGCACTGCATGAGGGTAGCCAGTTTTATGTCCGTGTCGGTTCTCACCCCTCCCACATCCGGATATCCGGGCTCAGCCAGGGCTCTTTCCCAGATGTACATTTCGCGCTTATAAGTCCTGCCGGGCTCGTTGCAGAAAAGATGCCCATCTGCCGGATGCACCACTTTGAGAGAATCAGGAAATTTATCCAGGGGGTTGGTGCCTACGAAAACGGTTGCGCCGCCCTCATCGAGAATTTGATAGATATGGGCAGGTAGATTCTCTATTGTCGTGCGGACTATATACAGCGTGTGCTCGCTTACTCTTGGATGATTGAAGCGTGGATAGACGATAGAGATTCTCTCGCTCAGCTTTTTGCGAGGTTTTGGAGAATAATTCGGGCTCTTTGCCTGATTCTTTGCCGGTGTCTTTGTGTCGCTTCCCTTTTGGGCAAGTGCTCCAGGAACGGGCAGCAAAAGGCTGCCTGCCAGAAGAAGCATCAGTATTTTGCTTTCGGAAATAAGCAACTAGATTCTGCCCATGCCCAGGTTCTGAGCCGATTGATAGACTTTTCCTTCGGTGAGGATTGAAGGAGCGATAATCACCTCCACATCTTTCATCGCCTCGAGATCCGGTGCGCCCAGGGTTCCCATGCTTGTTTTAAGCGCTCCGGTCAAGTTCTGGGTGCCGTCATCGACATCAGCCGGACCGTTTATGATTTTTTCTAAGGGCACTGTGGTTCCGACCTGGATTCTTGTGCCCCGCGGTAGAACCGGGCTGGGAGTAGCCATGCCCCAGTGGAAACCTCTGCCGGGAGCTTCTTTGGCTTTAGCCAGAGGAGAGCCGATCATGACGGCATCGGCACCACAGGCAATGGCTTTACAGATGTCGCCCGAGGTGACCATGCCACCATCGGCAATAATCAGAGGCGCTTTGCCGTGTTTATGCGCATAGACTTCGGATGCGGCATAACAGTCCGCGATGGCGGTGGCCATCGGGACCCCTATACCCAGAACGCCTCTTGAAGTACAGGCTGCACCCGGTCCGACTCCGACAAGAATGCCGGCGACGCCGGTCTCCATGAGCTCGAGAGCGGTTCTGTAAGCGACACAGTTGCCGACTACAACCGGCAAGCCGATGGACTTGCAGTAAGACTCCAGGTTGAGACTGGCTTCTCCTGATTGGGAGCGGTGCTCGATGCCGGTTACGGTGGATTGAACGAAGACTATATCGAGTCCGGCTTCTTTTGCTATCGGTCCGTATTTTTCCGCCATATTGGGGGTCACCGAAACGGCGGCGACCACACCCTGGTCTTTGATCTCTTCTACTCTTTTGGCGATCAGGCTTTCGTCAATCGGTTTGGAATATATCTTCTGCATCACTGTGACAAAAGAGCTCTTGTCGCAGGATGTGATCTCGTTGTAGGCGTCTTCGGTATTGGCATACCGGGTTTGTATGCCCTGTAGATTGAGAACCGCCAGCCCGCCTAGTTTTCCGAAGATTCCGGCGATTTTGACATCGACCACGCCATCCATGGCGCTTGCCAGAATCGGCACTTCCAGCTTGTGTCCGCCAAGGGACGTGCTGATATCGCAGAGTTCCGGATCTAGTGTCTCGGAACCCGGCACCAGGGCTATCTCGTCGAAGCCATAGGCCCTTCTTGTCGGTTTGCCTTTGCCGACAAACAAATCTTTGCCCAGTGTAGAACCTGAATATTCAAGTGTTTTGCCCATGTCGAGAACCCCGAGATCAACTTTCGCCTATATTAACACTGACTGTTAATTACTAATCTGTCAGAAGCAATTACAATTACAGTTCTTTTCCGATTGCAAGGGGCGGTCCAGTGAAATCTCTCAATGTGCTTGGTCTCAATAGCGGTACTTCCATGGACGGCATCGACGCTGCTGTCTTCAAGATAACTCCACTGGCGGAGCTGAAGAATGGCGGTCCGCCCAGGCTTTCCACCGAGCTTCTCTACTCTACGCTCATCCCGTTCGAAGAGTCTTTTCGCAAGAATCTGACCGAACTGGTCAACTCCGGTCGTGCCGACCTCAAAGAGATCTGTCTTTTAAACGCCGCTCTCGGTAAGGTTTTTGCCCGGGCTGCCGAGCAGGTGATTGCCAGCTGTGCAGAGCAGAAGATCGAAATCGATTTGATAGGCTCCCATGGACAAACTATATGGCACGAGCCGGCCGCCACTGAACTATGGGGGGTCGAAACCCGGGGCACCCTGCAGCTTGGCGATGGTTCGGAGATTGCTACCCTTACAAAAATCCCCGTTGTGTGCGACTTCCGCACAAACGATGTTGCTCTTGGCGGTCAGGGAGCGCCCCTGGTCTCTTTTGCCGATGAAGTTCTTTTCGGAAGCTCCGGAAAGTCCCTGGGCATCCTAAATATAGGTGGCATCGCCAACCTCACCGTTCTCGACCCATCGGGAAGAGCGCGCTATGCCTATGACTCAGGACCGGGCAATATGGTCATCGATCGCTTCTGCCAGGTTTTCTTCAATTGTGAGTACGACGATGCAGGCAAAATTGCCGCAGACGGAAAAATAGATAAATCCTGGCTTGCCGAACTCATGCAGAATCCTTATTTCTCCAGACCTCTGCCCAAGACCACCGGACGAGAGGACTTCGGTTATAAATACGCCGATAGATTGATCGAAGCAGCCCAGGAGAAAGGCATCGCTAAAGAGGATGCCGTGGCGACAGTGACGGCCCTGACGGCAAAATCCATAGCCGATTCATATAATCTATATATAAAGAATGAATTTGTCATCGAAGAGCTGGTGGTTGGAGGCGGCGGCGGGCAGAATTCTACTTTGCTCGATTTGATCAAAGAGTACTGGAACGGGCCTCTCTCAATTAAGTTGCACGAAGACTATGGCATCTCGACCAAATTCAAAGAAGCGCTTCTCTTTGCGCTTCTTGCCTACACGACTTATTTTCAAGTGCCTAATAATGTCCCTGTCTGTACCGGGGCGGCAAGACGTGTATGCTTGGGTAAACTCATCAGAGGATAACTTTCGATGTCGAACAAGGCAGAAGGGCTCACTCTCCATATTCCGGACGGCATTAATTATGAATGCACCGGCTGCGGCACTTGCTGTGGCGGCTGGTCGGTGCCCATGACCGAAGAGGATTATTTCAGGATCTCGGATATAGACTGGGCTGCCCGCAATGACAAGTTTGTCGGCAAAAGCCTGTTTCGAGAGCTGAAAGACTACGAAAGTAAAGACACTCCTTACACCCATGCCATTAAGGAGGGGGAAGACGGGCACTGTCCATTTCTGGTCGACAAGCTCTGCTTTATCCACAGCCAGTTCGAGTCTTCTACTAAGCCATCTATCTGTCAGCTCTTTCCTTATTGCTTCAATGAGACTCCTTCGGGGATCTATGCCACGGTGAGCTTTGTCAGTGTGGGGGCGGTGAACAACTCGGGCAAGGCTTTATCTGAACAGAGAGAATATCTGGAGAAGAAGCTCAAAGAGTTCAAGACCCTTTATCCGGAGCATCAGCCCAACTGGTCCAAGCTCCAGATGTCTACCGGCATTCCATTAACCTGGGATGAATATCTTGGCCACGAAGAAAAATTGTTGGAGTTTCTCAGAGATGAGAGCAAGACTTTTGATCAGCGCTTATTAGATGGCTCGACTTATCTGATGGGAGAGCTCAAGAAGAAGCGAGAATCTTCCTCGGCCAGTCCCCAACCGGTCAGCCTGGAAAGCGCTCCGCCGTTGAAGGGGCTCGACAAGCAACTGCTGGTCGCTCTGCATAGTATTTATTTCCCGGTGAAGACCCTGGGGCGTGGAGAGCAGAATTTCAATTTCTATCGTTTTCTCTATCAGTCTATTTTTCTGGGATTTCTGCCGCCCCGCATTAAAGTGATGCTGAAATCCTATTCTTTCGAAGAGCTCGAGAAGATGGAGTTTCCGTTTGGTGATGGGGAGATAGACAATCTTATATATAGATATCTTTTCCAGCGTATTTTCGGAAAGCTCTATTTCGGTGCCGGCTTTGGTCAGCTTTCTCTGATAGTCGGTTTTCATCATCTCTCCATTATCTACGCCCTGCTCAAACTACAGGCGAAGGCTCTTGCGAAGGCAAGGGGGGCGGAGAAAGTGAGCTATCTGGATGTGGTCGCCGCGGTGCGGCAACTAGAAAAGCGTCTGGGGGAGACAGCCCTCGACGGCATGGCGGCAGCCACCTACGAGCTTTTGATGTTCAGTCACACCAGGCTTTCGAGAATTCTGGCCCATTCCTGAGCCGGGTCTGATAGAAAAAATCCGAAAATTCTCTAGAAAATGTTAGCTAATTTACAAAATTGAGCTTGACTTGGGAGTAATCTTAACCTACTCTAATAAAGTTCATTCAAAACGGTTGTACTTTTCGCAGCCAGTTATTTAAAACACCTTACTACCACATTCCATATTTACTGGAGGTTCCAATTATGCGTAACCTTACTATCGCTATCGCTCGTCTTTCCCTCGCTGCCGCTGTAGTCTTTGGTCTTTCCACAGCACCGGCAATGGCGCAATCCGGTGGAGATGCATTCACCTCCCAGGGCGTCATGGGTAACGACATTAACAACTCCGGCTACAATACCGGATCTCAGAGTCAACAAATCACCGCCGGTAATGCTCCTGTTCTGCAGGGTGCCACCAACGGTACAGTAGGTCCTCAGGGCGACGACGCCACCGCTATCATGGGTGTCAACACCGCTGGCACGGTTCGTGTAAACAACCTGGCTAACTTAGAAGCTTTGCTCAACATCATCGCTAACGGTATGGAAATCC
>CAZCBH010000087.1:0-21235 GCA_964496875.1 uncultured Candidatus Obscuribacterales bacterium
CGGAATTCTTCTTTCATATTAATCAACTAAAATAGCTGTTCGAAATCAAAATGAAGGACAGAGACTTGCCAAGTCAGAATGACAGCGAAGCAGAAAAGCGCTTCGAGCAAGAGCGGCTCGACAGCCCGGCTAAGAATAAAGAGTTCGAAGAAGCGCTCAAGAATAAAGGAGAGAGCTTCAAATCCTTTTCAGAAGGGATGGCTGCCGTTGACAAGTTCGACATCGTGGGACTGCAAGAGGACAGCGAAGAGTGCCGATCACAAGAAGATCCTGGAGATTCCTTCTCTTCCTTCAGCGAAGGCCTCGAGACGGTAGATAAATTCGAGATAACCGGCGAGAGCCTCGATGACAGTTATCTAATCAGAATGTCCTTAAAACAATATCTCGGTCATGAAGCCTGTGTTATCAACCAGGAAATCCGCTCGAATTCCAGAACAGTGAGAGAGGTTCTCGAACGAATGGAACGCTGCGCCTGGTTTGAACATATAAACCTGTGCCTGCACAAACAAGAACATCCGGTGGAGTACGACCGGCTGAAACAAGAGCTTCATCTCGACCTGACCAGAAACAAGGAATTGATCCTCCTGGATCTGATCCATCAGCTTTATCATGCCGCTCACCGCTATCTCGGCAAGTTCTACGGCGCAGAGAAACCGCTTGCCCTCGCCATAGTCAAAGACACCCTGCTCTGGTCGGAAGCAGGAGCGCTTTTAGCCGAGCTCAACACCAGACGAGAGCTCGGTCTTAAACAGGTGCCCGAAACAGGGTTCAAGGTTCCTTCAGGAAAAAAACTGCGCTCCGCCTATGTCGCCACCCTGCTTGCCGAAGGAGGCAGCCTGAGACTACGCCAGGAAGTCGAACAGGCCTTGAGTCGAGACGACTTTCTGAAAAGAAGAACGCTGGAAGAAACAATAGAACGATACCATCAACGGTACCTCGAAACCTTCGAGGAGGAGAAGGAGACGGCGAAAACCTTGATAACCGCTTCGATCAAAAACGGTCTCGCCCCGGACAAGATCTAAGTCGATACCGAATACGGTTTTATAGCTGATTTCAAGCGTAGTGCCGGACTTCCTGGGGATCGAGAATCATCGGATCGGCATAGACCCAGAGATCTCCAGGGCGCCAGTTGAGAGGCTGTTTGGTACGATAACGATATACCAGAAGCTGCTGAATGATCCTTCTGGCAGACGGATTGCTCTCTCCTCGTCTATCATTGGCTAAGCGGGTCCTCAGCTGAATCGCTTCACGCTTGGTCCAACAATAAGCCGGACCGGGATTGGTGCCCTTGGACCGACAGAGGATTGCAATTTTTCCAGAAGGTTGAGGCCAACCTAAAACAAAATAATCGTCATACATAACTCCAATATGATAATTCATGTTTGGCAAAAATCTACCCTGACTGCAGAATTAAAATGAAAGCACCCGAGCGAGTAGTTATCTTCCACCCCGCAGCAATCGGCGACTCGATGCTCGCAACGCCCGTGGCGCGGACCTTAAGAAAAAACTTTCCTGATACAAAAATCACTTACTGGAGCCATGGCAGTCTCGAAAAGATTCTCCTTGACTTTTGTCCTGCGGTTGATAATTTCGAGAGCTATCAAAAAGATGCCGGTCTTATAAGCCATATAAAAAAACTCTCCAGCCTCGCTCCGGATTTATTCGTGGACCTCTCCAATTCGAGCAGAGGCAAAATCCTGGGACTATTCGCCACTATAAAAAGTGCCAGGGTCTGTTCCTATCGAAAGCAGAGAACAAGCAGTGAGAAGACTCTCCATGCGGTCGATAATTTTGTCGAGAGCATAAAAGACATAGTGGTCGACCGACCGGATAATTACTTTCCCAGTATTTACCCGGACTCAAAGACCCTTGCCGCTGTCGAAGAAAAAATCGGACGCACCGCCGGCTCCACCATCCTGGGCATCGTCCCTGGTGTGGGCAGACTCCGACCCCATCGCGGATGGTCGCTCGACAATTGGCTTTCGGTCCTCAATCATTTTCAAAGCCGAAAGAATATCCATTGCATATTAATCGGGGGTCCGGAAGAAGCCTCTGCCGGTGAATACCTGGAACAAAAACTGGACGGCAATACAAAAAAACCGACTAATCTTTGTGGAAAGCTCGACCTGAAAGAGACAGCCGCCGCCCTGAACCTTTGCCATGTCGTCGTCTCTTGCGATACCGGTCCGGCTCATATTGCCTGCGCCGTAGGCACACCGGTAATAGGTCTTTATGGACCGACCCTGCTTGAGCGCAGCGGTCCCTACGGCAACGATCACCTCGCCCTGACCACGACAGCCAGCTGCCAGTGCCTGACCGAAAAATGCTGCCGTTTCAAAAAAACGACCGAACCCGGCCGTTGCATGGACCAGATTCTGCCCGGTTCGGTAATTGAAAGAATCGAATCGATTTTGCCTAAATCCACCTAGCTTACTACCGGAAACTCGGCATTGACCGGTTTCGGCAATCCCGAGCCCTTTCTTTCTCCGGTCTCGTAGAGCCGAATTCTATTGCGCCAGTTGCGGCTGAAATCTTCGTAAGCCATCTCGCGGACGACAGTGGCAGGCAGGTTGATCACCATAGAAGAGGAAACGCCGACTCTTGCGTAGGTGGTTCTCACCGACTGTCCGTTGCGGAACTGATAAGAGGCGATGGTCTTCCACTGGCCATCGATTCTTGCCTGGAGATTGACAGAAAAGGCACCGCCCACTCCGTTGAAATCCACTTCGGTGACCCGACAACCGTCGGAGTATGAAACCACATGCAGTTCACTGGTGAGGACGGTTTTCGCGTCCAGTTTGCGATCAGGAGCCAGAGTGATGCCTTCCTGGCGAGCAAACTCGTCAATCTCCTTTTGATCAGGCATGAGCAAGAACTGCCCGGGCACCAGGGTCTCGCAAGGATTACCGAAAACGTCGAGTCTGGTGGTCAAGCCGTTCACCCTGGCGATTAACTTCCAGAAACGGGTGTCACCCATTAATGTGTGGCGACGAGCGATACTCATGATGGTATCGCCGGCGACGACGGCATGAAATGTCCTCTGGGAGAGACTGCCGACCGCCTGAGGATATTCATGTAAGCCCACCGAATCTCTGCCGCCGGCGAAACGAACACGATCTATCACCACCGCCAGCGGTCCACTTTCGCTGCCTCGTGAAACAGAACCACAGGGATTCCGGTTCTGACTCGGAGGAGCGTAATGTTCGACAACTTCCTGATGCAGTCTCTCCAGCACCTGATCGGGCGTCCGAGCCCCACCCTGTAACGTGGCGCTGTCCTCGGCAGAATTCTGGCGAACCACCAGATTGCCGGACGGGGAGATTTCCAGAACGACAGCCTCGCCGCCTGCATGACCCTGCTCGAGTTCCTTTTTGAAGAAGTTCTTGCGGAAGACCTTCATCTCATAGCGATTGGGCAGCCAGATTACCTGGGACGGATAGACAAAAGGAACCTTCAGTCCGTCCTGAAGCCTGTAGACGATTTCGCTGCGGTTAATGGTGATCAAAAGGTCCCCATATCTGGCATCACCAAGCCTGGTCCGGCAGATGGACTCGATGGTATCGCCCGGCACCACGATGTATTGAACCCGGGAGGACTTGCCTTTTTTGTCAAGGGTCTGAACATACCATTCCTGGTCATCATCATCTTCTTCGAGATTGACCTCTATTCCCAGTCCTTCGACGAACTTCAACGCCGCTCTCAAGCCGGGGAAATATAGAACCTGACCATTATGAGTCAGCTTGATATAGCCGTTCTCGTAAGACATTCCCTCCGGCAGCGGCTCGCCGTTTTTGATGGCAGCCACAAGCGTCGGGGCGGTGTTGTGATTCACGAATGTTCGAGCGGTCTGTATTACTTGTTCCACAGTGCGAACCGCAGTAGCATCCGCTTTTGCAGCACCGTCTGCTTTCACAGGCAGACCGTTGCCTTCCACTTTGACCACACTTACCAGAGAATCGCTCTTGACACCATGAGCAGTGCCGTGAGTTACAGCGGCGGCCTGGGTGATGTTTATGACCTTGACTTCGCCTCTGGTGGCAGAGGACAGAGGATTGAATTCTCCTTTTACGATAGAGCCATAGGTAAGTCCTGCTTCGCTACCGCTACCGCTACTGTTACTGTTACCGCTGCCAGTACCCATTCCAATTCCAATAGCGGTTGTCACGCTTTTGACTCCATCAAGCCGTACGGCAGCGACTCCGGAAAACTGAGAGACTTTGACCTCGGACGGCACCTTGACCGAATCGGTAAATATCAAAGAAGCGCCGACGGCATTAGTAGAACCGCTGTGGCTGAAGGAGCGGGTAGTTATGGTGAGAGCCGAGGCTCTGGAGCCGCCATCAAAAGGAACTCCCTCCAATCTGGTCTGATTAGCACTAGAATTCGGATTCTGCACCTGACCGGCCCAGACGGAGGCGGAGGCGGAGGCAGAGGCTGCAGCTCTGCCTGCCAGCCCCTCGGCATTGGCTATGGCGCTCTGCTGGCTCGAAGTCAGGTTGACCTTGCTCTCGCCTGGCGTCAGAGTCGACTTTCCACCCTGGACGAGTCTGGAGATACTGCCCGATACATTAAGATCGGACCCGGCGGAATAAGCTTCAGAGACTTGCTTGACCGACGCGTAATCGAACTGGCTGACACCTTTGGCGACCACCGATTTGAGACTGCCGCCAGCCAGACTGATGGACTCGGCGTTGAAAGCGGCGGCAGCGGAAGAACCTCTCAAGGACACAGTCAATGCCGCTTCCCGATTGACGCTAGAGAGGATATCAGAGGCTCTGGAGATGGTGCCGGCATCGAAGCCGAGGTTGCTGTTTACGGAGCTGCGAGCAAGGGTCGCCTGTCCTCTAGAAAGATCCTGATCCGGGGTGGAGGCGATGGCACCGGCGCCGGTGGTATTTCTGGCAGAGAGATCCGGCTGAATTTGGCTGCCGATTCCGAACCCCAGGGAAGAGCGCTCATCCCGACCGTTTCTGACCCAGTTATTGGCGGCGCCGTCGTCTGCCGATCTCCTTTCGATAACCGGAAGCGAAGGCACCAGATCAACTTCCGGCTTGATTACCTGGTTGATGGCTCTGGCAAGGACATTGCCACCGGTGTTGGTATTGGCATCCGTTTCGCCGTTGTAAGCTTGTACTATATTTCTTGCCAATATGGGGTTGTTGGCAACCACGTTCTGGAGGTCGGCGCGGCTAGAAAAGTTGGTAGTATCTACCAGACCGGCTTCCCGAGCGGTACGGGCAAGGGCGCTGAACTCCTGAGCAGTCAGAAGTCTATCAGCCTGCACTACTCGTGGTGCATCATGATTTATCACCACCGGCAATGTATCGAGCGAGCCATTGCCGGGTCGCTCCGAAACCACATCGGCTTTGCCTTCCTGGGCTCTCACCCTGGCAAGGAAATCAACCGCCGAACTATCGTTTCGGACCACAGAGGAAGGCAACGGGGTAGGGTCGCATACCACACCACTATCGATACTGACGGTCTCGGCGGTGCGGGTCTTCACAGGCAGTGCGGCGACAAAAGGCTCTTCTTTGTAAGCCCTGGCCAGAATGTTCGCTAAAGTAGAATTGCGATCGACCTCGGCCTGCATATCGCTGCGATTCTGGAATTTATGAGTATCGACCAGCTTACCTGCGGCAGAGGTGAAAACATTTGCTTCCTGCTCCGTTAAAAAAGTACCGCTATTGAGCACAGTGACTTTGTTCAACTCTTCACGAGCAGGAATAATCGGTCTTACATCCGCGCCTAAATTGCGCTCTTCATGAACCCTGGTAAGAAAAGTCTCTGCTCCGATAGCCGATCGACTGGGAGCGATCTCCGCACCGACAGGCGCGACCTCCGCAACAGGCAGGGTCTCGGCAACCCTGGGTAGACCTAGATTCTGATGCTGATCTTTAACCACCACCCTGGTGACAGGCGGAAGAGAATCTACCAGAGTAGAGGGGGCAGAAGAGACATAGGACTCGGCGACGGTTCTCGCCAGCACAGGATTGGAGTCCAGAATCGATACCAGTTGGCCGCGATCGGTCACATTTGTGGTGGAGACACCGCCTGTGCGCTCAGCGATATATTTGAGGGCATTCACATCCTGATCTGTCAAAAGCTTGTCGCTCACTATCACCCGATCGCCATTATGCATTACCGGAGGAATGCTGTCGGCAGCATCAGGAGCTGGCAAGCGCGACCGGTTATCTTCCGATACCCTCGCTTGAATCTGGGCGATAAAAGAGGAGCCCGACTCTATAGCGCTGGATTCTTTCACCGGAACCGCCACCAGATCACCTGCCACAATCACCTTCTCCCGTGGTGCGATGGTCAGTGTCTCTGCCGGCGTTATCGAATAGGCTTTAACCATCTCTCTGGCAAGCACCGGCTCGCGGCTGACCAGTTCGGCTAGATCCGCGCGCACTTTGACATGGGTGGTATCAACAAAAACGGACTGTTTGCCGGCGGCATCGAGAGCGACAAAATCCTGATTGGTGAGAACCTTTTCTGTCTGGGTAATAAACGGGAGGCTCTGGTTATAGTTGACTTCGACTTGGCTGGGGATCCGATCCGGTTCTTTTATATGCACCAGATTCTCAGGATGCTCCTGAGCTCGAACTTTGGTAAAGAAGTCGACCAGGTTACCGCCGGACGCAGCAGGGGCCGCCGAGTCGCTTGCTGATCCGATTGTTTCGACCCTATCCGAGCTGGTCAGAACCACGCCCTCACGAACCACTGGAAGAACCGGTCTGGCTATGTCTATTCCCGGGGACGCAAATAGTTTCGCGTCCTCGCCCTCGTACCGAGAGATCAACAAAGACTTTTCTTCGCGTCTGGCTTCCACTACCTGACCCAGATTAGCAAGAACAGAAGCAAGGGGCTTTTCCGCTTGAACAATAGAATCATCTTTGACCGCTGCTGTATGAGCTGCCGGTAAAACAGGCTGAACAGGCTCCACTCCTCTAGAGTCGGAGGCTATTCTTGCCCCGGGCAGCTCATTGATGGTGCTTGCCACGACAATCGCCCTTGGAGCCTCGGTGGTTCCGGAAGGAAGATCGGAATTAACCAGAGCGGCAAGATTAACCGTCGTGGTAATTGAATTGGGGTCGAACTTTCCGTCTCGGGAGACTCGCTCTGCGATCTGAGCAAGCTGAGCCTCGGTGAGACTCTTGTTCACGATCTCAGTCTTCAAGCCGCCGATAACGATATCAGGCTTTTCACTAGAGACATTCTGAAGCGCTCTGTCCAAGACCCCAGCTGCGGCTTCATCGCTGACACTAATTTCCTTAGCCGGAGCCAGACCTGGCGAATTGACGATAACCGGTGCGGAGATCACATACTTGTTCAGGTCCCGAATATTTTCTGCAAAATAAATGGTGGAATCGATCTTCATAGGATCGAAATTCACATCCCTGGCCATTCTTTCGTTGATCATAGCGAGTTGATAAGGTTCGAGCGCCTTATCCGAAGCGGTCAAAATCACACCATCGACTACGACATTGGGCTTTCCTTCTACCAAAGAACTCAAAGCAAGCGGCAGTTCCACTTTGCTCTCCGGAGTCTTAGAGACGATGAATTCGCTCTTCTCCGTCCCTGCGGTAGCTACCAACTCCGAGATGGGCTCTGCCGGCACGAAGGCTCCCCCACCCACAACCACGACCGCGGTCTTATCCCGAACCACCGGCAGTAAGGGCTTGCTCTCTTGAGGCTCAGCCTCAGCCAGAAGCGACTCCGCCGGGACATAGGTGTTTCCGGTGACCACCACGACAGTAGCTTCACTCCTGGCTGTCTCCATCACCCCAGGCGCCGACGCTGCCTCAGCTACAGCCGCATCCTTGGTGAGCGTAACCAGATTGATTGTAGAATCACCCTCTTTGCCAGATGACAGAATCGAATCGAGAGAATCAGAGGACTTAGAAGGGCTGGACTCCACATCGAGCCTGTTCAAAGAGGTACCGGCGGTATCCGCTTTTTCCGATTCGAATTGATTCTGTTTGGTAACGGGGCGGTCCATTCTGATAAGTCTTCGAAATTCAGGAGGGCTGGTCGGGCAGGCTCGGCCTGTGAATTATTTGTATACGCGCCTCCCTGAAATCGGACAAATACGAGGCGACTTGCCACATTAAATATGCCCGGCGCAATCCTGTTGACATCCGACAAAGAACACCTTTAATATAGAGGTTCTAATTTCTCTGGATTCGAGAAAGTTCTTTCCAAAGCCTTACTACAAAAAAATTTCGAGTTAAGAGAAAGTTTCCATTCTGGGAAAGCTGTATTCGACAGCTTTAGGAGGATTGAGGGTCTATGGCCGATCAAAGTGGCTTTAACTTCTCGGACACCAGCGCCGGCGCCGACGCGAAGATCAATCCCCAGAGCGAACAGTTCAAAGAGGCAAGAGCGCCCCACGATGCCGGTACTGTCAGCGAATCGGTCAGCAACAAATTCAGGGCGGAAGCCGGTCTTACCTCCTTCGATTCCGGAAAAAGCTCTCCGTCGGATTTTCGAGAATTCCGAGAATCAATCAGATCGAGCAGCGGTGTCGGCTCCGTAGAGACTAAATTGACCACGTTCCAGACCGAAGCAGGTTCCCTCCGTGGCTTTGAACACTCAGGGAAAGACGCCAGCGGTAGAGATACGCGAATGTTCACCAGCGAATCAGGTGAGCGTTTTCGGGTGGAGCGAGGTGAAGACGGCAGAACAAGCCTGAGAAGCGAAAACACTGGACAGAGAACCGAAGCCCTAAGAACTCAGTACGACATTAAATCAATCAACCGCAGCGCCGCCGAAGTAGGTCCGGCAAGGGTGCACAGGGCAGGCGAGCCGGTAGACATTTCTTCCAACGAGTATTCCGCTCGGGCTCGAGAGACGCGAGCCGCTGTAGAACAACAGCTTCAAGGAGGTCGCCCCGGCGTGAGACCGGTGGAGCAGCCCCAGGGAGAGAATCCCCGCAACAGGCGCGACGGCATGCCCGTCGAAGACACATCCGGCAGACCGCCTCGCGAAAGTGGACGCGTGACACCCGGCGAAGTCATTCCCCGGGGACTGGGGACCGACGGCAGACCTGACGGCCGACCCGACTTCAGACCTGGAAGGGGAGCCGAAGGCGACGGACGTCCATTCGATGCCAGAGAATTCAGACGAGCGGTAGAAACCGTCGACTCCAACCCACAAGACAGGCAAGCCAGAGCCGACCTGACTCGTATGATGCGCGAGAATCCGGGCGATTCGTCTAGAGCGGTCAGAGCTATGCAGGCGGATGGAGAGAGAATGCCCGCCCAGGTCGAGCGCTTTGCCCGAATGGTGGAGGCTCGCAATGCTAGAGGGGCAGAAGCACCAAATACTTCTCCAGCCGACTTGAAAGCACTTTCTGCAAATCCGGAAGCGCTTCGAGAGCTTATGCAGAATCCGGAAACTAGAAAGATGATGCAATCTGTCCTGGGTAGAGAAGGCAATCTCGACAATCTCACAAAGCAACTGGGTCTCGATGCCAACGATCCCAGAACAGCCAAATTCTTTCAAGAGCTGGGCAACCGTTTGCAGACTCTGAAGCCGGGAGATCTGCAATCCGGGAACATGAAATTGCAAGATGTCTTGAAAGGGCTGGATCCTCAGAGTTCTAAAGCCCTGGAGAACTACCTGACTCATGGTATCGGCAAAACAGGAGAACTGCGGCTCTCCCAGGTAGATCAGCTTAGACTCAATACATTGCGCGGCATGCTCGAAGGTCAGGGCTCTATGCAGCGCCCGACTGATCTAGCTCAACTTTTGAACACCCTCAAAACCAGACCGCTCAATCTGGACCAGCCCACAGCAACCGCTTTTGGTCAAAACCTCAGAGATCTCGGACTACAGTTGAAAGGGGCAGAGACGAGCCCCGGAATGCGCTTACAGGATATGATCAATCGAAGTCCCGATGCCAATTCTCTCAGGAATCCCCTTGGCACCACCGGCAATGACTTTATAGCCCGATTGAATGGTCCCCAGGAGCAATTGATCAGAACTCTGCTGGACAACAGCGGCAAGCTCGCCAACCTCATAGAATCCGGTCAGTTGAACATAAAAGCAGGTGATATCACTGGCGGTACCGGCATGAGAATGGATCTTAGAAATCCCATGCTTTCGGATGTTATGACAAGGTTGCCTCAGTCAATGAGAGGGGACAGCTTTGTGGTAAGAGGTGATATCACGGGCATCATTGGAACGCAAGCGGCAGCGTCAGCAATAGATACGGGAATGGGAGCGATGAGAGCCGGCGGTCTCGCCCAGGCAGCAGACTATATGAACACCGCCGGTAGATCCGATATCCCGCAGAGCAGCCTCAATCCCTATGAAATCCTCTCTGGCAAGCCGATAGATCCGGTGAGCGGACTGCCATACGATCCTTACACCGGCAAATTGCTGGATCCGACCACCGGTAGAGTAGTGGGATCGGTCAGACCCGGAGATCTGGCAACAAAACCAGGAGAGAAGACGGACGATTCAAAACGAGAGTTAGAGAACAAAGACGCAGAGCTGGAAGAAGCAGCACAGCGTAAACGCAGAATGATGATGTTAATGCTTCAAGCCCAAAAGCTCAGAGAGCAAAAAGAAAAAGAGATTCGGGAGAAAGAATTGAAGGAGCAGAAGCGCCAACAAGACGACAAAAAACGCACCAAATATATAGTCAAATACGGTGACACACTCGAATCTATCGCTCAAAAAGAACTTCGAAACATTCGCTTTTCTGCCCTCATATACGATATCAACAAGAAAATCATTCCAGTAGTCCGGGAAGGAGGGAAAAGTGTAGTAAAACTCAGGAAGGGTCTTGTAATTTGGCTACCTTCTCCATTCGAGCAAAGAGAATTCAAAAGCAAAATTGCTACCGGCGGCGGCACCATGCCCACAGCAGTCAATGCCACCGCTGGTGAGACCAACAAATACACCACTCCGGAAGAGGAACTTGCCGCCAAATTCGGTACCAACTGGTCCGGTTCAGAAAGCGGTGAAGGTGAAGGTGAAGGTGAAGGCGATGCCGACGTCAGCGGTCAGATTCTGGCAGATTCCATAAAAAAATCGGAAGAACGAATAAAAAACATAGAATCCGTTCTGGGCGACTTCGACCGACCCCGACCAGGCAAGACCGGCGCGTCCGGCGGTAAATATGTAGTCCGGCTGGGCGATACTTTGAAAAGTGTAGCGATGAAGCATCCTCTGATCAGGGATATATCTCTCTGGAAACTTTTGGCGGAGGTCAATAATCTATCCACCGCCACCGACTCCAAAGGAACTCCCAAAGCCTCTCTGACCAGGGGCAGCTCCATAAAGATCCCCAGTCAGGATGAGATAAACGAATACAGGGACAAGTTAGGACTTACTCGGGCATTCGATCCTCAGGCATCTCGGTTGAATATGGCTGAGACCCAACCGAAGCTGCGCCTGTGCGAAGGTTGCGGTCGGATGTCCGTTGTGGACATGCCCTGTCCTTGTGGTCACGGGCAGAAAAAACCGATAGTTCCTACCCAAATAGAGCCAGCTGCTGCTGCCGGTCCTAATACAGAATCCGGAGATTTTGCCTCCAGCCAGACCTCCAGCCAGAATAGATTCGGCGGAGAAGCCGTGAAAACAGACCGGGAAGAAGAGGCTTCTGTCGAAATGCCAGCCCTAGCAGATCGACCTCTAGAAGTGCTCGAAGACCTCGACTCTATGACCCGTTTGGTCCGTCATGCCCAGACAGAAGAAAGCCCCCTGATATACGCAATGCAATTGGCGGGAGAATCGGGCTGGCAGACATTGATAAGTTACGAGATCCGGGAATCGAAGACCTATCGCCATGACGATTATTCCGGAGAGAAGCGCAAGTCGGTCAAAATCGATTTGCCTTCCCGTGCGGCAGAAGAGCTGGCTAAAAACGATATTGTCGGCAACTGGAAAAGCTACAAACGCAAATTTTTGCGGTCTCGCCCATAGGCAAAGATTAAACCAGCATAATTAATATTAAATCTGCCGCGCTGGTGGGCGTTTTTGTTGCCCAGACAACAGTAAAATTTCTCTAATGTTTGTATATTGACATCGGTTGCCGGAGGGCAGAAGCCTGACCCCCTGAGCAACCGGGCAAAAATGCCGAAGGCTGACAAACTTCAAAACCTTACTATCAAAAACGAAAGCCGACAGCGAAAAGCCCAGCACCGCCTTCATACAGCCGAAATGTCCTAGGAAACGTTAGGTATGTATATAGTCAGTGCATATAGATACCAGATCTAGATCAAAGTGGTTTGTTTTCACGTAATGCCGTCTCCCGACAACGCTGGCGAAATCAAGAAAGAGCCTATTGAACAACAGGCTAAATCTGAACGCGTCGAGTCTCAGGTCGAGACGAGCGCGGCGGAGAAAGGCTTAGCCGAAACTGAAAAACCAGCCGACAGAAAAGCTGCTTTCGAGACCAATGCCGCTGTGACCGAGTCAGACAAGAAGGTGCTGACCGACCTGCAGCTCGTTAATCCTGACGGCACTAAGGTCGAGGGAACGGACGGCGCCGACAAATCAACCTTCCAGAACGATCCGGCTAAGGGCAGAGCGGACACCGGAGACACCGCTTACCAGAACGATCCCGCCAAAGCAAAGGCAGTCGGTGATGGCGCATATCAAAACGACCCAGCTAAAGCGAAAGCAGTTGGTGACGGCGCATATCAAAACGACCCCACCAGAGTACGCACTGGCGAGGTGGTAGAAGCTCAGTTCCAGAACGACCCGACCGCAAGAACAACGGGTGATATTCCTGTCGGCACCACCGGGGCGACGAGAGGCCTGGTCCAGGATGACAGCCGCAACGTCAGGATCCCGCAGGACGCTGCCAGCAAAGGGAATGCCGACAGGATCGCAGACGCCGCAGTCACAGAGCCGGAAGTCATAGAGAACGGTCAGGGCGAGGTCGCGGTCAGAGACTTCCGCGCCATGACCCTCGACATGAGCACAACCAACAAGGTAGAAACCGCTTACGTAGCTCCGCCCAGCATCGAAACCGATATTGACGGCATCAAAGTTCAAACCGGTGAGGCTCGCAGTTCCGTATACGCTACCAACTTCCAGGTGAAGGACGGAGTCTACAACCCCGCCGCTGCTCCAGGGATAGGTGAGCATGCAGTCGGCGAAACCGTCGAAAGCAGCTTGTTCAACATGCCATCCTTCGACACGAAGTCACAAGAAAGGGCTGTAGACAGCCAAATCAGACCTGATGGCATCAGTCACAGCTACGACGGCAAAATCAGCACCGGAATCTTCTCCAGCACAGAATTCCAAGCCAAGGAGAATCTCGATGCAAACGGCAGATTAATAGATAGAACAATCACCTACGGAAGCGAAGCAGACCGGGCAGCGGGCACCAACACCGGAATCACTGTCAAATTCGCCACCGGAGACGGAACAGAACAAGAGATCCAGGGCGTTGACAGAGTAACCACCAAGTATGACGCCGAGGCTCAGCAGTACGAAACCAAGATTCACACGGTTGACGGCAAAGACTTCATCGCCCAGACCGACGCCACAGGAAAGGTAACGAGCTTCCGGGAGATCAAAGGGGTAGAGCAAGCCGCGATGGTTTCACCGCCTGTAATGTCCGCGGAAGCATCGATGATGCCCAACTCTTTGATCAAGGAAGTGAAGGGCGCTGCAGACACCACCTATGTTAATGATGACAAGCAACTCGAGTCCAAGACAGTTTTCGATGACGGCGGCGTTCTTACCCATACAGAGGTTAACGGTGCCAAACGTCTTACCGAAGTAACCGACGCAGCCGGACGCAACACAAAACTCGGTTGGAGCGAAGATGGCTCTCGCATAGACACAGTCACCACTGCCGAAGGAACCTGGAGCCGGAATCCGGAAAATCCCACCGAGTGGACCAACGAAAAAGGTGAAAAGCGCCAATTCGAGGTCAAGGTCACCAACTCCGATACCGGAGAGCTGACCTACACCACCGACGATTCACGCACCACCTGGAAATCCGACGGAGAGTTCACAAAAGAGCAATTTGCGGTCAAGGACACTGTGCCTCCGAAATTCGACTCCGAAGGTAATCGGGTCCAGGAGAAATTCGTCAAGTTCAAGGTCGAAAACGATAAATTCGGTGTCGCCAAGAAAGTAGTCGATGATAAGGGGCACGTATACACCCCCGGTAGCGATGGCTCCAACAAACTGGAGATAAACTCCGAAACCGGAGCTGCCACCATCAAGGACGCCATGGGGAACGAGACTACCTTCCATGTGGACGGAAGCAGAACCGAAAAGAGCTACAACGGCTCGAGAGCGGAATACAACCAGAACGGCAATCTCTCTTCTCTCTACAATGAAAAAGGAGAGCTGACCAGCTCCTATCATTACACTCGCAATCCCCAGACCGGACTGTTCGAAGTCGACCAGATTTCCAATAAATCAGGACTCTGGGAGAGATCCGGCGAGAAAGACAAAGCCACCGGTAGAGATGTATGGACTCTCCAAGACTCCGATGGCAAACCGAAAGAGACCATTGTAGGTGATGTTGCAGTAAACAGTGAGACAGGTGATCTCAGCATCACCACTACCGGCGACCATGGGGTCACCAGAACTGAAGTCAGAAAGACTGATGGCAGCAGTATAACCTCCGACAGCGACGGCAATGTCGAAGTCAAAAGACCTGACGGTACAGTCTCGCACAAGATAGAAGTTCAGTATCAGAAAGAGTATGAACTAAACGACGACGGCACACCTAAAACCGACGCCAACGGCAATAAAGTAGCGAAAGTCGATGAACAAGGCAATCCGGTCTACAAACTTGATGCCGACGGCAAAAGAATCAAGACCGGCAGAGAGATCGTGACCACCAACACCGGCAGCTACGAAGTCAACCGCAATAATGAAGATGGATCCACTACATTTAGAGATCTATCTACTAATGCAGACGGCTCCCTCAAGAATCCGGCAATAGTAAATGGCGATATCAGCATCGATAAATACGGTGTAGTCACGATTGACGACCGCACCAACGGCACATTCAGCGAAGTCTTCATGAACGGTGACAGCTACACCATGTTCAATGATGGCTCGATGGTCTGGAAGAATAGCGATAATAAAGTCACCGAGACCATGAATAAGTACGGTGACATAACATCGTTCGATTATGACAAAGACGGCAAGCTGACAGGAATGGGTCAAGACGGCGAGTACTGGTCGACCTCTGACGGAAAAACATGGTACGACAGCTTCGGTGAACCATCCGAGTTCCGTGTCGAAGTCAAAGACAATGGTGATGTTCACAGAATAGACGATGCTTACAACACCACCACAATCGACAGCCTGGCCGACGGTACCCGTTCGATAGTACGAGATGACGGATCGCTGACCACCTATAAAGATGGAAAGTTAATCGCTTCTCAAGATATAAACGGAAACACCTTCGAGTATAGTTACGACGACAAGGGACTGGCGGCCATAAAAGGACCTGACGGCATGATAGTCCGTCAGGGCGCAGATGTTCCGGGTAGTGAAAACGCCACCATTGCCAAGGATCTCAAGGTCAACTACAAAGGAGACATCTCCTATCAGTTGATGGTTAAACAAGAGTTCAAGAACGGTCTCAGCCCCGGCGAGTTCGTGACCCAGAACGCCGACGGCACCAGAGCAACCTGGGCAAGCGAACCAAACGGCAAGAATGCTGTTCCAACCAAGATAGAAAGAACGGTTCCGGATGGTAAGGGCGGCACTAAGCAAATCGAACTGGTAAGAGGAGAAGACGGCAAATACTCATCGCCGGATGGCACCAAATACGATTCTGTTCAGTACGACCGCTTCAACGGCTCCCTGGAACTCCGGGATGCCGAAGGCAACAAATCGAAATTCAACAGAGACGGCTCTTACTCTCTTGAATTCGGCAACGGCGCCTCCAAGGACTTCGATTCAAACGGTCGCATGACCAAAATGACCGATGCCAAAGGTCAGAAATTCACCTTCAAATACCAGGGCGACGAAACTGTTCCAATCGAAGTGAAAAACTCCGAAGGAACCTGGAAGCGTTCTCTTGATCCAACCGGTCAAGTTGACGGAAACGACGTTTATAGCTGGAAGAACAAAGACACTGGCTATACTTTTAAAGGTGAAGTCACCACCAAAAATGGTGAGTACTCCTGGAAAGATGAATCTGGCATCGAGACAACTCAGCTGGAAGATGGCGGACAACTCCACAAGTACAAGAATGGAACAGAGGTCCGCGAGAACTCGGAAGGCAAAGTAACCGAATACAGAAACCCGATAAGCGGCGAGAATCTATCAGTGGATTACTCCACAGGTAAACCGGTAGTCACTGTCGAGAAGGGTGGAAAGACCGAGGTTATAGAGGGAGTAACCGGGCTCCAGAAGACCAAAGAAGGTCTCGAAATCTATCGACAGAACGGGCAAGGCAAGGCAGAAACGATACTGCACCATACAAATGGCGCCGAAATCACAAAAGTCGGCTCTGAGATAACCTCCTACAAATCCAAGGATGGCGTCGAACTCTCCAAGGAAGCCGGAACAAAAGACGGAAAGAAAATCGACAAGATTGAAATTTCGGATACCGGTAAGGCTGTAGTCACCTTAGAAGGCGGAGACAAGCGTCTGTACAATGACGATGGCTCCAGCACCACATTTGGCAAAGACGGAAGAGTATCGACTCTTAGCGCCGACGGCAACAAAGAGTTCGTCTATCAACTCTCGGAAGCCGATGCCAAGGCCGTCTCCCAAGCACTCGAGAAAAACGATTTCAATTCAATCTCTGTACGCAATCCGGAAAGTATCACCGAGATCGATAGAAAAACAGGAACAGAAATCAACTGGACCAGCAGTAAAGATTCTAAAGGTAACGCGGTCTGGACCAACGGTCAGGAGACATTCAAAGGCAATGTCTCTCTCGATGTGAAGACCGGTAACTCTACCTGGCAGAGACTCGACAACCAGGGCTTCACCGAATCGGTCGTTAATAGAAACAACCGGGGTCAGGTCAATTTCGTCACCGACAAACAAGGTGTAACAACTTCCTTCGGCTATGATGCCGAAGGCAATACCAACAGCATTCTGCGCAATGACTTCGGCTGGGACAGCTACCTCATAAAAGGAGAGGACGGCAAGTGGAGAAATCCAATTGATCAGGCCAATCCATTTAACTGGGGCAAAGACACAGGTAAAGCCTTCGATCACATGGTGCTCGCCAACGGAGATCAAATAATCACTCCGACATCGACCACCGGAGAAGGTGCTGACGGCAAACAACTGGCATCCACCATTATTGAGGCCAACGGCAATCAGAAAACCAGCAACGGTGATGGCAGTGTCTCTTACAAATATGCCAGTGGAGTTCTTGCGGATCACCACGAGCATAAATCGGGAGAAGACGGCATCACCAAAGTGGACGTCTTCAAAGACGGCACCATCGAGATGACCGGTCCAAACGGCACAAAAATGCGCCAGAATGCCAACTCTGACCTGGTCACCACCATCGACAAAGATGGAAACGTCACTCAATTCAAAGGTAAGATGACCGTCGGCGAGAACGGCGCGGTCACCGTTATAAACGAAGATAACAACACCCAGAGAATGTACTTGAGCGACGGAAGAGAGACATCCGTTTCCCGAGAAGTACAGCTCAGTTACCAGGACGGCACTAAGGTCACCCAGGGACCCGACACCGGTGGTCTCAAGTTCGAGAAAGATGGCAAAGAACTCGTCCTGAATGGCGATATCGACATAGACCGAAACGGCAAGCCCGTAGTAAAACTAGATAACCCTGCGGACTATAAGAAACTGGAAGAATTCTTCGGCGAAGACAAAGCCGATATGCCCGTTTCTCAGCAACTGAAGTTCGAAGATGGATCGACCCTCGCTAAGGGCTCCAGGGACGGGGAACTCACCTACACAGACAAAAACGGAAACAAGACTACCCTTCAGGGCACACTCACCTTCGATGAGAATGGTCATGCCGTAACCAACATAAAAGAAGGCTCCGCCAACGAAGCGCTTCTTAATAAGATAGAAGCCGGCGGCAAAACCGAACTCAAATTCGATACCAGAGGCTCATTCACCGACGTCAACTACAAAGCCGTAGATACTATCGCGGTCAAACAGTCTAACGGTACCGGTAGCGCCAACCAGCCGGTTGTCCAGTACACCGATGGAGCCAAATTCTCTACAAATCCAGAAACCGGTGCGCTGCAATACACGGATAAAGTCGGCAAAGTCACAAATCTGGACGGCAAAATTGAAATAGATGCTCAGGGCAACGCGAAAGTCGTTCTCAATTCAGAGCAAGGTCTTACCGATGAAGTGCGCGCCACTCTCAACAAAGAGGGACCCGGAGACAGCGCCACCGGAGTCACTCTTGGCGCAGATGGCAGCCGCCTGGTCAACCATCCTTCCGAGCAAGGCAAGATGGTTCATATATCTGCCGACGGCACCGAAACCGTCATCGACGGAAACATCAAATTCAACGCAGACGGAACCAGTCAGGTCAATCTTTCCAAACCCGATGCGGTCAGTCAGGACATACTAAATAGCATCAAGGGTAGTGGCACCGTCTCCGCCACATATAACAACGTAGACCTTTCCCAGTTCAACGCACCTCCTTCAGGAGGCAATACCGTTCCCGGTGCAGGAGATGCCGACAAAGGCGGAATCTTCGGCGCCATCGATACTGTCGTACCAGTGAAGCAGCCAGAGACACCAGTCGTAATACCGGTCAATTCTACACTCCCCGTTCAAGTTCCCATCGGCTCCGGTGAAGAGAGTAATCCGCGCATCACCAAAGACAGCACCAGCTACGTCACCCCTGACAGCAGACCGGATGACGGCAGAAATTCCAGCGGACTCGGCTTGATAGATGGGCACGATGATTCTGGTCACGGAAAAGTCGAAGATGCAAGAACTCCGGATATCGGGGCAAAAGTCGAAGGAACAGTTAGAGACGGCGCAGTCGGCGCGGCGGAGAGAAGAGAAGCAGCCGGAAGAACTGTCGAAGAAAGGCTCGACGCAGCTAGAACTGTACATCAGGAGCAACAACAGGCAAGAGAGCTGGAAGCACAGAGAAGAGAGGAAATCTCCAAGGACGCCAGACTGCAAGAAGCATTGAAGCGCCACGACGGAACCCAAGAAGCAAATGATCGCGTACAGCAGGCCGCCAGAGACGCCCAGGTGAAGGCTGATCAGCGTATCGAGGCAGAGCGCAAGCAACAAGAGACGGAACTAAAGCAAAGACAAGAGCGCCTGGAGCAAGACAAGGCTCGTGACGAAGCTCAGCGCAAGCAAGAAGAGCAGCGTGTCAAAGAGCAAGAAGAGCGCATCAAGCAAGAGCAGGAGCACCTGAAAGAGCAGCAGCGGCTCGAACAAGAAGCGTCCAAACAGCGTGAAATCGAAGCGCAACAAAAGCGCATCGAGCAAATGGAAGCAGAACTAAAGCAGCAAAGAGAGCAGCTTCAAGCCACCGAAAAACGCTTGCAAGAGACTGATGCCAAACTCAAAGCGACAAATGCCCAGCTCGAGAAGTTGCAAACTGCAGCAGCCCCCGACGGTGCCAAAGAAGCGACCCTCGACGGCAATGCTGGTCCGGTTGATGGCAAGGCTGGTCCTGAATTAGCTAGAGTCGAAACCGCAGCAAGCGGCTCCACCGGAAATGAGTTTAAGCAAGTCAGGGAAGTCGACCCTGCCACTGGTGCGGTCACGACCAAACTGGTTCCGGCAGAAGGTACCAGTACAGAATCCTTGAAGACTGTCGATAATAGCGCCCTGGTAGACCACATCAACCAGAGCGGAGACGGCAACAGCAAGCTCGAACAAGCCATAAAATCCGGTGACGTCAAACTCGTTCAAGCTCTGGAAAATGGTGATACCAAACTGGTTAACGCCATCGTCAACAAGGATGGCAAGCTGGAAGTCGCTCTAGAAAGCGGCAATGTGCCCCTGGCTCAAGCGCTTCAGAGCGGTCAGGTTCATGTAGCGCAGGCCATAGAGCAAAGCGGCGGCAACCTCCAGGTGGTCAACGCTGTCAAAGACGGCAAGTTCGAATTGGCGAGAGCCATCCAATCCGGAGATACGGCAAAAGTCGCTGCGATCCAGACCGGCGCCACTGGCGATAGAGGTGCTGTCACGACAGGAGACAAAGACGCTGTCACCTCGGTCGATAGACCCGCCCTGGAAAGATCTGCCACCGATTCCGGTGCCGCGGCGACAAAACTGGATTCCGCCATCGCATCCGGTGATGTAAAAACTCAACCTATTAATGGAGAGACCGCCAAGTCTGCTGAAACAGCCAAAGCAATCGAATCCGGCAATGCTGTCGTGGTCAAGGAAATGCCCGATGGCTCTCACCAGGCGATAAAAACCACCGTCGACAGCAACGGCAACGTCCAGGTAGAGGTTGGCGGAAGCAAGATGTCCCTCGAACAGGCTGCAGGAAGTCATAACCTCAAACTTGCCACCGGAGACCAACAGACCCTTCGCTCCATAGGCGATACCTCCGGCAAACTTGCTCAAACCGACCGTGAGCAAGCCGGAGCTGTAATAGCTGCCGGTAGCGCCGACGGCGGAGCTAAACCTGCAGTCGTGGTTGACGCTGGTCATCAGCCCCTTAGCAACGATCTTGCTCGGTCGACAGTTCCGCAAACCGGAGACGGCAAAGGTCAGGCGACCGTCAAATCGATGCCTGATGGTCAACCTGTGAAGTCCACCGATGGTAAAACCGGAAGCGCAGAGGCTCCTGTAACCAAAGAAGATGGAAGCAGCGCTGCCACAGTCAAAACTGGCAACGGATCAGGATCCGGATCAAGTTCTGGAGCTTCCGGTAAAGAACCAGCGGGCAATGGCAGCAACGCAACCAATAGTGGCAAAGATGCCAATACTGTATCTAATGATCCCGATCCCAATAAAGTAGCAGCAGTTCCGGGTGGCGTCAGTCAGGATACTTCAGGTAAGGTTACTCCTGCTCCTGCAGATCCCGCCGGTGCAAAAGTTGGCGCCAGTGACCCAGTACTTAACCGTCAAGGGACACCTGATCCGGGCGCAAGCACAACCTCCACAGCTGTCAAAACCCCTGTAGTTACGGACCCGACGGGTGCGACCGTCGGCAATGCTCCGGCCGCTCCGGCTGGCAATGCTCCGGCCGCTCCGGCTGGTAATGCTCCTGCTGCTCCGGCTGGTAAGGACCCGGCCGCTCCGGCTGGTAATGCCCCTGCTGCTCCGGCTGGTAAGGACCCGGCCGCTCCGGCTGGCAATGCTC
>CAZCBH010000088.1:0-2191 GCA_964496875.1 uncultured Candidatus Obscuribacterales bacterium
ATTGACTTCGGGCTTTTCGACCAGCAATATAAACGGATAAGTTTGCCCCGATGGCGCTATAGCAAAGCCTTTCTATCGCTCTCGGTTATCTGCGGTAAAATCGTAAAGTCGCCGTATCACTGAAATTGTTACCTTATCCACCTCTGAGGGTTCTATGAAAAGACGATTGCAAAACCTGGCACTAGCTCTAGTTTCTCTGTGCTTTTTGCTGTCACCAATTGTCTTTTCTCCTACGGCATTCGCTGAGTCTTTGCCAAAGCCCAGTGCCGGTACTGACCCAGTTGTTTTGAGGAAGTGGGTTTCAAAAATCGATTCTCTCATTGCCAAGAACGGGCCTTCATCTAGCTATTATGCTTCTAAGGCTCAGATATTTGAGTGGCTTCATGAGCCAGATACAGCGGTCCAAGAATATTCAAAGGCCATTAAGCTTTCATCAAAAAGTGGAGCGCTGTTCAATGGAAGAGCCCGAAGTTATAGGCTTCTTAGAGATTGGAATTCAGCTCTCAATGACTATAACTCCGCACTAGCTTGCGGTTTCAGAAATGAAGAGGCTTACATCGGTCGAGCCTTAGCTAATTTTGAGTTGAACAACTTCAATGAAGCCTATGAGGATTCGAACAGAGCTTTGAAACTTGACTCCAGTCAAAGTACAGCTTGGTTCGTAAAGGGGTCTGCCGAACTTAAGTTGGGCAGACCAAAAGACAGCATAGTCAGTCTCTCTAAAGCTATAGAGCTTAAGCCTGGACAACCAGCATTTTTTAAACAGAGAAGGTTGGCTTACCTTAAGGCTGGGCAGCGAGATAAGGCCAGCCAGGATATGGCATTTGCAGAGCAGTGCTCAAAGAACATCAAGTGACTTTTGGCTCCTTTTGGGGCATGAATAAAGCACCACTACATACAGAAATTACATTATGGCTAACGGAAAAGGACCTTTTGAGAATGTTGAAGATGTAGCAGCATCTGGCAGCAGTAATCAGAAGGGTGACAACTTTAGTATCGAAGCGTTTGATCGACCGGACACCAAACCTGGCGATTCTAAATTGAATCCAGGTGACTCATCTGTGCCTGAAAAGACACGAGATGGTTCTGGCGTTGGTGATAAGCCTACCGGTATAAAGGATCCAGCGCCGGCTGATCACGCAAAAGCAGCAGAGATTCACCGGAATGAGTATCGTCCACCAGCTGAAGTGGCGCGGGACTTGAAAGAGCACGGACGAATTCCTAGCAGTGGACCTAATGCAGAGACCCGACCGATTTCTGCGCAACCCGGTGCGGCTGATCGTGGCAGCTCGGTAGAGCAGTCTAAAGCGGCTAGTGCTGTGTTAAATCGAGATGGTTCACCTGATGGAAAACAGGTCGCTCCGGTCAAAGAAGGACAGCCAGGCGGTCAGGTAGAGAACCAGAATTTGCCACTGAAAGCCGATGCAGGCAGGGCGGTAGCAGATGCTTCTGTTCGGCCGGATGGGAAACTAAGTCCAGATGTAGCGGCTCGACATGATGCCGCAGCTCGACCTGATGTCTCTGGGCGATCGGATGCAAATGTTGGGCCGAACACGATATCGAAGCCAGATGCGTTAGTCCGGCCGGAACCAGCGATCAGGGCTGAATTGGCGGGCAAGCCAGATCCAGCTTTCAAGGCAGAATCTCCGCCCGGTGATACTGGCAGAATTGTGGCGTCGAACGAAGGGGCGAAAGTCGTAGGTGACTCGAAACTCGGCAATCAGGTCACGTTGCAGGGTAGCGCGATTCAATCAAATGAGCAGCGTGTCGATATCTCTCAGAAAGGCCCGGTGGATAGTACTTCGGGGCGTTCTCCGCTTGGAGATGTCGTCGCTAAGACGACCCTTCCGGGTAAAAGCGGCGAAGTTCAACCTGGCGCTCATTTGCCGGAGGGTGAACGAGGCAAATGGGGCGCTACCCTTGGTGCTTCCAAAGATGGTGCTGTCGATACAGGCGCTGGACGCGATGTGAAAGGCGGCAGCCGTGCCCTGGTCGAACCCCTCGGAGAGACCAGAACAGCTCAGGATAAGTCTTTTGGTGCAGGCCGGATGGACGGTGCGCACGGTGAATCACCCGGCAAAGGTGGCCGGACCCTGACTGGCGAAGCTCAGGATGCAACAGGCAAAGTCCGCTCTGGCGAGTTGATAGACCATGTCTCTGGTGGTGACCGTGTTCATGGTGCTGACAAGGC
>CAZCBH010000088.1:2291-4636 GCA_964496875.1 uncultured Candidatus Obscuribacterales bacterium
AAGTCACCCAAATCCAAAGGCAAGGGTGCTGGTGAATCCGGCGCTACCGACAGAGGAGAGATTCGAAAGGGCGAGATTCGTAAAGGAGAAATTCGGGGTGAGCCGAATTCTACCGCGGTTAGTAAATCTGGCAAGTTCGAAGGTGCCACTAATGCCCAAGCTGGATCGAGAAAGGCTGATGCCGCATCCGGTGGTAAGGGTATTGGAGGACGAGCCGAAGGCGGTGCAGGTGCTGGTCTTACTGACTACGCCCCCTTCCCGGGTCTGAAGCTGCCGGAGTTTAAAGTCAAGTGGCCTATAGGAAAGGGCAAAGCTGACGGAGCTAGAGTCGAAGGCACCACAGTCAGAGGCGGCGAAGCCAAAGGTGTGAGGGGGGAAGGCTCTAGAGGAGATGCCGTCCGAGCCGGTGACAGGCGCGGTGGCGCGACTAGAGTCGGAGAAGCTAATGTTTCTGACACTAAAGTCGCCGATAGCAAGACTGGAAAGACGTCTGGTACAGAGAGCACCAGGACTCTTGAGGATAATGCCCGATCGATTTCGAAGAGTTTCAGCACTTTGTTGCCGGAATCAAGAGTCAAGCTGGTTCGTGGATTAGAGCAGAGCAAACCAGCTGGTGTTGAATCTGGTGTCGCTAGTAGTAGAGTCGACATTAGAGCAGCCGATCATAAAACAGCCGATCATAGAACAGCCGATCTTAGATCCGCCGACCGTAAACCTGTGGACCTTCGCCCTACGGAAGGCCGCACTGCCAAACAGCCTCAAGGAAGCAAAGCCGGTGCCGATGCCAGAGTGATCCCTGCCTCGGTTCTTGTGCAGCCGGTCGACTGGGGCGCCTTGAAAGCATGGTTCGATGTTAACGGCGTGCTTCGGACCGGAAAGTCTTTGATAGGAACTAATGTGTTGCCAGGAGAGGGCAAAGGTGGCAGTACTCCTCGTGGAACAGGAAGGGTCACAGCTCTTGCCGGAGATACCGCTACGGTCAGAACCGATAGTGTTGTTAAAACTGGAAGAGTCAGCACCGACGGTGGAGCAAGAACTGGAGCGGTTAGAACCGATGCTGGTGGCATGACCGGTACTGTTAGAACTGATGCGGGTGTCAAAACCGGAACAGCTAGAACTGATGCCGGTGGCAAGGTCGGGAGCGTCAGAGCCGATGCTGGCTCCGGTGTCGGACTTGATTCTCGTTTGGTGGACAGCAAAGCTTCTCCAAAAGTAGGTGGAGCCGGAGATTCCAAAGCGTCCACATCGCCCGGCTCAAAAGCAGGGCAAGATTCAGCTGGCGCAGAGCGAAAAGCGACCAGTAAAATCGAATCTGCATCGGGCTCTCTCAAAGAGAGCAAGGACGCTTACGAAGGCAAGCTGCCGAGTATAAAAATGACTTACAAAGGCGATGCCTCCGCTGGCAGCAAGTTGACTTCTGATATGACCATGACCAACAGAAGCAGTGAGCCGGGCAAGATAATGCTCGATGGTGGCAATGTCAACCCGATTAAAACTCCCAAAGGCGGACCCGCCTTATCTGATGCCGGTGTAGGTCGCAACCAGGTCGAACGGCGCTCTGGTCAAACTCCGCTGGATGCCGATTTGGCATCCGGCAAGGTCACCAGAGGTGAAGCAGATAGCGTAAGAGCAAAAGCCGATGTTGAGAGAGTGAAGCTTACTCCGGAGCAGCGAGAAGCTCGAACCATTTTGCGAGAACTGTATCAGAAGGGCTATCTCAAGGTCAGCAACCTGCGCGGAGTAGATAGAATTCTCGACGGCGCCCGAGTAGTCGATGGTGCTCATTTGATATCAATTTATCTGGGCATGAACCAGGCAAGAGGCGCTTCTATCCGAGATGTACTGGCGGGACTCAGATCTGCTACGCCGAGACGTTCTTTCACACCGGAGATTACCGAATCAGGTACCTACAAAATTGCCCGCAGCAATAGCTCCCAGCAGATGCTGGCTTTCGGCAGTTCTGCCAGGCATACCGCCATAAGTTTTCAGACTGACAAGTCAGAGGATGCTATCAAGGCATTCGGTGCGGCAGTTTCTGAAGATTCTCTATTGCGCACTAGAGGAGAGTTGTCCGGCGAGAAGCAGCCGGTTATGGGCGTGGGAGATTCACAAACTTCTAACTGGTTGAGTGATTCTTATTCCAGGACAGGACAACTCGGCTCTGGTGCAGGTGGTTCTTCCGACGAAGCACGCAAGTGGTACATCGTCAAAGAAGGCGAGACTACCGAGTTTATTGCGGTGGCTCAATTAAGTGATGAGTCTTTGGCGCCTTTGATTTATGAAATCAACAAACCCTTGTTCAAGCAGGTTTATGATATGTACAGGCAAGAGCATGTCAATGTTCT
>CAZCBH010000088.1:4736-21077 GCA_964496875.1 uncultured Candidatus Obscuribacterales bacterium
AACCCTTGTTCAAGCAGGTTTATGATATGTACAGGCAAGAGCATGTCAATGTTCTGCCTGCTGGCACGATGATATTGCTGCCCAATGAAAGCGATATAAAAGCGTTCAAAGGCGAATAGCGGGATTCCAAAATCAAGTATGGAATCCCGACGTACTTAGCTAAATGACATTTTGAAAATTAAGTCAGTCAACTGACTTTGTTTTCAAAATATCGAGACAATGTCGGTCGCCGCTCGATTTCCAAGCTGGTCTCCAACTGGACTAGAGCGTGCCCGAGCCGGAGGGCGGTGTGTTGATCGCCGGTCTCAATAGCTGCTGAACCGAATTGGTATCAATCGGCTCAGACTTTCTCAGGGGCGGTACTTCGTTTCCACCGGAGGTGGCCGCAGGTTGTTGGACTGCCACTGGTGGCTGCTGTATTTGTTGTTGGACAGCCATTGGCTGTTGCTGGACCGGTTGTTGAGTAAACTGCGGTGCTACCGGTGGTTGCTGATTCGCGACCGGAGCCTGTTGCTGAGTATAAGTCGGTGCCAGCGGCGGTTGCTGACTCGCGACCGGAGCCTGTTGCTGAGTATAAGTCGGAGCCAGCGGTGGTTGCTGTGTTGCGACCGGAGCTTGCTGCATCGCGTAAGGCATTGCCGGAGTAGCTCTGACTTCTGGTGTTGGAGCCTGACCGGTAGCCGTTTCTGAAGAAATTTCCGAAACCGTATTGCCCTGCTCTGCTGCTAGATCCGCTTCGGTGGTGGTGCCGCCGGTAGTGGCCTGGTAGGTGCCACCCGTTGCGCTTCCGTTCGGCTCGGCTGTCCCTGTCGTGGCGTCGACAGCTACCCCCGTGCCGGAGTTTGCAGTCTCGCCTGAATCCATCCTGTTGCTTGTATCCATGCCGGTACCGGTTTCGGTGGCAGTCGGGATGTTGGGATCGAGCGGATTTCTAAGGCGCGCCAGGGCTTCTCTTGCCTGGTTGGCATAGTTGCCGCTCGGCTCGACGCTCAAGTATTTTTCGAAGGCTTCCGAAGCGCCTTCCAGATTGTTACCCGCCTGATACAGAAGCGCCATGGCATAGTAGGCATTGCCATAATTAGGTGCCAGCGTGACCGCGCGACGGTAAGATTTGAGAGCCGCTTCATAGTCGTTCAGTCTGGTCATTACCAGGCCGAGGTTGTAGTGCGCAAGCGCATCTTCCGGCTTAAGCTCTATCGCGGTGTTATATTCTTTTGCCGCTTCGTTATAGTTTTCCATGTTCAGGTAAACGTTGCCCAGGTTTATATGAGCTTGAACGAAATCCGGCTTTATCTCGAGAGCTTTGCGATACTGCGACATCGCGCTAGACAGGTCGTTGCGTCTTTGCAAAGCAAGACCAAGGTCGTTGTAAGCCTCGTGCGAACGCGGATTGATGACGATGATTTTTTGATAGAGCAGTGTGGCCTCATCGTACTTGCCTTGTAGTTCCAGATTACTGGCGAGCATCGATATTAGCTTGGTATCATCCGGGCTGGTTGCAAGCAGCTTGCGCAGGGTGACTTCAGCTTGCTGCGGACGTCCTTCTGCCTCGTAAAGCTCCACAAGGGCTACCAGGGTTTTTCGATCGTATGGTGCCAGATTCAGTGCGGATTCCAGAGCGGAACGAGCGCCGGGATAGTCTTTTAGTTTTAACAGAGCAGAGCCTAATTCCTGATAGGCAGAGGCATCCTGAGGCTCTACGGTAATACCCTGGCGATAGTAGGACGCCGCCTGATCATATTTACTTTGTAGCAAAGAATTTCGACCCAAGTTAATCAGCGCCTGCCCGTCTTTCGGATTCAGCTTGAGCGCTTCGGAAAATTCTTTGTCCGAAGCGAGAAAGTTTTTCTGGCGTTGTTTAATGATACCCAGGTTATAGTGTGCGTTGGCGTTGTTGTGATCGATGCGGAGAACATGCTCGAACTGATTCTCGGCT
This sequence comes from uncultured Candidatus Obscuribacterales bacterium, assembly GCA_964496875.1. Classification (GTDB taxonomy): domain Bacteria; phylum Cyanobacteriota; class Vampirovibrionia; order Obscuribacterales; family Obscuribacteraceae; genus RI-106. The sequence goes on from CAZCBH010000088.1 coordinate 6,673, forward strand.
TTGTCCAATTTGCCTGTGAGCTGGTAGAGATAGCCAAGGCTGTATCCGCTCTCTGAATCCTGGGGATTTAGTTTCTGGGCGGTTTCATAGTTGGATATCGCGCCATCGTATTCTTTTAGCTTTGTCTGCACGTCGCCTAGCTGAGAATGCCATTCGTACTTATCGTCTTTCAGCGAGATAGCTGCTTTCAGCTCGTCGGCTGCTCTGGCGAAATCACCCTGGCTTGTGTAAGCAGAGGCCAGCAGCGCGTGGGTATCGGGCACGCTTTTGTCGATTTTGATCGCTTGTTGAAAGGCTGCAATCGCCTCTTTGTACCGCTTCAAGTGCAGCAGGCAGTTAGCCATGTTGTATTGAATAGAGAAGTTGTCCGGTTGGAAAGCCAGAATCTTGTCGTACTGCGCAACGGCAGCCTGGTAGTCGCCTTTGTCCTGATAGGCGGCACCCAGGTGTGAGCGTGCTTTGAGGTGGTCCGGATAGGTTGCGATCACCTGTTTCAACTGTTGAATGGCGGCGTCCTGCTGTCCTCTGACCCGCAGCGCAATGCCGAAGTTCAATCTAAGTAAAGGAACATCCGGTCTCAGCTTGATTGCTTCGTTGTACTGATGGAGCGCTTCATCAAGCTGACCCTGACCTTGCAGCAGCAGACCAAGGCTCTCTCTGGCAAAAGCATCACCCGGTCTGAGCGCTATTGCTCTACGGTATTCTGCTATGGCGTCTTCGATGTCGCCGTTTTGATGCAAGGCGGCAGCATAGCTAAGTCTAGCCAGAGCGTCCCGCGGACAGCTCAAAACTACCTGGCGAAAGGCTTTTATGGCGCGGTCCAGGTCTCCGGCTTTGAAATAGGAGACCCCTTCGTAGTATTTGCCCAGGAGATTCTCAGGGATCAGAGGATTGTCCGCGTGGGCGGGTAGGCTGGTGAGCAACAGAGAAAGAGCCGCCGCTACATAGTATCGCTTCAAAAGGTCGTCCCCCTTTTTGGAAATCTCTCCCGCTCTATCGTACCGGCGGGAAGGCAAAGTCCCATTGATCCACCAATTATCACCCAAGACCAGTCGGGAAGAAAGATTGTTCCTGTCACTCTTATAAGAAATATCTTTGAATTTCATAAGGTTTTCGCAGCAGGCTTCTCTTTGAAACTCTTGCTCCTGTTGACTTCCTGGTGAAAATGCTGATTTCCTTGAATTCTGTTCATCCTTAGCGCTTAGACACAGTGGACAAAGAATGTCTTCCTTTTTTGGACATTGTGCACATTGCTTCAAAATCGGCGGCGGGGGTACATTAGATATTGAAATCAGTTAGTTGAGGATGTGAGTTCTTGCCATTGGAAGTGGTATCAGCCAATTTCCCGGTCGCAAGAGACACAATCCGAAAAAAAGAGGCGAGCGGTTAATAATGGATACCGATTTACCCCATAGTTGTAGCCTGATTCTCACTTTTGCTCAATGTAAAATGCACACCCTGCTGTAGCTTTCCTGAATTAAAACGCGAATAGCCTCGGACTTTCCTTTAATAAGGTCCCTGTCCAAATGCAGCTTTTCGCGTCTGATCGCGGCTTTTCGCGGTCTTAGTTTCAGTTTTGCGAGTTAATTCAGAGAATAAATAGGAACAGCATAATCATGGCTATCGAAAAGAATCTACTTAAGAACACTGGTGCAGCTAGTCAAAACGCACCCAGTAAAGAGCAGAAGGCAAAGGACCACTATAAGTCCATCGCCGACGACGCGCTCTACAATTCAATCAATCACTTGAACCCAGCCTACGGCAATAAGCTCAGTGGGGCTGAAGGGGCGATAGAGTTTCGTGACTCCGGGGTCTGGACCTACGACAACAAAGGTCGTAAGTATCTCGACTGTCTGGGTGGTTACGGCATATTCAACGTAGGTCACCGTCATCCCAAGGTTATCGAAGCGGTTAAAAACCAGCTTGATCAGGTCTGTCTGCACAGTCAGGAGTTGATCAACCCCTGGTCTGCCTACCTGGCTAAACAGCTGGCTTCGATTACCCCAGAAGGGCTTGAATACGCTTTCTTCTGTAACAGCGGTACCGAGGCTGTGGAAGGGGCTATCAAACTGGCTCGCCTCTATACAGGCAAAACCGAGATTATCTCGACCCGCAACTCCTACCACGGAGTCAGCATGGGGGCTCTGTCCGCCACTGGTCGTGATGTGTTCCGTAAGCCGTTCGAGCCACTTTTGAATGGATTTAAGCACATCGAATTTGGTGACATACAGGCTCTCGAAGAAGCCATTGATGAAAATACCGCAGCGGTCATTCTTGAGCCTATTCAAGGTGAAGGCGGTATCAATGTGCCTCCGGCGGGCTATATGAAAGCCGTTCGCAAGCTCACTAAAGAGCGGGGCGTTCTGATGATTCTGGACGAAGTCCAGACCGGTATGGGTCGGACAGGTCGCATGTTCGCTTCCGAGCACGATGATATTTCGCCGGACATCATGTGTCTTGCCAAGGCTCTTGGTGGTGGCGTGATGCCGATTGGCGCCTTCATGTCTACTCCGGAAGTATGGCAAGTACTGGTGCCGAACCCGACAATCCATAACTCTACATTCGGTGGCAACCCGCTTGCCTGTGCGGCAGCATCCGCTACCATCGAAGTGCTTATGGAAGAGAATCTGTCGGCAAGGTCGGCGGTGATGGGAAGCTATTTCAAGGCTCAATTGGAAGAACTCAAAAAAGACTATCCCGACATGATCGGTGATGTGAGAGGACTTGGTCTTCTGCTCGGTCTCGAGTTCACCTCCGAAGAGTTGCGCTGGAAGGTTCAAACCGAGCTCTTCTACCGTGGCGTCCTGGTGGCTGCCACATTGAACGCCCATAAGACCATGAGGCTCGAGCCGCCGCTGATTATCAACAAGCCCCAGATAGATCTGGCTGTCCGGACTATCAAAGGCATCCTCGATGACATCATCGAAGGTAAGTTGAGTATCACCGAATAATTCGGTTCAGTTAGACCGGTCCGGTTTTTCTCAATCTGAGTTTTACTGACTGATTTCTTCAGGCGAGTTTGCCGACAGCCTCTTCGGCTGCTTCGATGAGCTCGCCTGAATCTATTAGTTTAGTTGCCGCCGCTATCTCTTCGTGGATCAATCGATCCCGATCTAAATGCGGCAGGGTCTTTCTTGCTTGGCGATAGGCCGCCCTGACTCCGACTCCCGGCTTCTTGCCCCGGGTCTCGATACCTTCCGGGGCATAGGCGACGGCGTTCTTGCCCTGGTTTTCGCCGGTGCGTAGATCCAGGGCCTGGAGAGCACAAAGTAGTTCTATGGAGAGCACCCGTTTCAGGTTCTCGAGAATAGAACGGGCTTTTCTAGCACCTATCGTCCCCATAGAGACATGGTCTTCTTGATTCGCCGACGTTGGAATAGAGTCCACACTGGCAGGGTGTGCCAGGCTTTTGTTTTCAGAAACCAGGGCGGCTGCGGTGTATTGAGCTATCATGAAGCCCGAGTTGAGACCGCCGTTTCTGGTCAGGAAGGCCGGCAGTCCGTTAGATAGATAAGGATTCACCAGTCTTTCAGTGCGGCGCTCCGAAATATTTGCCAGCTCTGCGATGGCGATGGAGGCATAGTCCATCGCTAGAGCGACTGGCTGACCGTGGAAGTTTCCTCCGGAGAGGATTTTGTCTTCGAATACCAGCGGATTGTCCGTGGCGGAGTTCATCTCAATTTCCAGAACCTGGCGGACATGCTGAATAGCCTGACGCGAGGCCCCATGAACTTGCGGTATGCATCTTATTGAATAGGCATCCTGGACCATATCGCACTCACTGTGGCTTTCCACGATTTCGCTATCCTCGAGCAGCGCTCTCAGATTGAGAGCCGAGGCGAGCTGGCCGGGGTGGGGGCGGACTCGATGAATATCTTCATCAAAAGCCGTATCCGTGCCCAGCATCGCTTCCAGGCTCATGGCGGCGATCAGATCGGCGGTGCGTGCCAGCAGTTCTGCTTCATAGATGACCAGGGCGCCGATGGCGGTCATCACCTGGGTGCCGTTGGTGAGGGCTAGACCCTCTTTTGCTTCCAGTACCACCGGGGTTAAAGCGGCTTTTTTCAAAGCGGCTTTGCTTTTGATTACCTTTCCATCGACTTCGGATTCGCCCTCTCCGATAAGAGCCAGGGCTAAATGAGCCAGTGGTGCCAGGTCGCCACTGGCTCCTACCGAACCTTGCTCCGGAATGAGCGGGTGGATATCGTTTTCGATCAGGCTGAGGAGAAGTTTGAGCACTTCCGGTCGAATTCCTGAAAAACCTTTGGCTAGAGCATTGGCGCGCAAGAGCGTTATGGCTCTAACTATCGGGGCGCTAAAGCATGGACCGACTCCGGCGGCGTGGCTGAGCAGGAAGTTCTTTTGCAGCTTCCTGGCGTCATCCGGTTCGATGTATATATCCTTGAACTTTCCAAAGCCGGTGGTTATTCCATAGACCACTTCCTTGGATTCGAGAATTTTTTCTACTTTGGCCCGGCTGTTTTTAACCTCTTCCATCGCTCCTTTGGTAAGGCTTATCTGGCTGGGAGAATGGGCTACCCGATAGACATCTTCTACCCTCAGGCTGTGTCCGTCTATGGCCAGACGGCAGACTTTCTTCTTGTGGGCGACACTTGTCATCTCTGCTTCCTTTCACCTTCAATCGGGCGACTTCTCAAAAGTACAGGATACGGGATCTTCTTCCTAAAAATGAAGCGGTTCCAGGAAGAATATAGTGGAACTGGCTCTTTATTTTCTGCTTGGTATTCTCTTCTGATGGATAGTAAGAGCTGATGGAAACAATGACAACTTGTCAACGTCTTCTGTTTTTATGGGTGACCCTCTGGCAAGACTGGTGAAAATCAGGGATTCAGGCGTCTTTTGACATGGTAATATGGCTTTGTCGGTAGGTATGCGGAAAATGTTGAAGAGTCGGGATTTTTCGAGAAACAAATACGCTTCTTCTTTTTCAGAAGGTGTCGCCACGGCTGTGTCCTCCATCTTTGTCGGATTGAAGAAAGGCAGCCATAAGATTTTGCCGGCAATGATTCTGGCTGTAGCTGTCTCAGCTACCGGAGCTACTTTCGACTTCGCTCCAACCTTTGCGGCTTCGGGCTCGCTTTCCGACCTGGATAAGATGGAGCTCAAGTTTTTCCATCACACTTACCCAAAAGAAGATCAGGGTGAGAGGCTCGATCGACTGGAGAAGATGTTTTTCGGAGAGGCCAAGGAAGGACCTACCAACGAGAGATTTAACAAGCTGAAAGAGCTGGTTCCAGACCTTGATCAGGTGCAGGCTCCGGAGCCCGCCACCCCCGGCAAGAATACGAACAATGCAACCGCAGGTGGTGGTCGTTCATCGGGTCGTGGTACTTCCAATACTGCTTCCAATTCTTCCAATGCGGCTCAGCCAGACGATGACAGACCGGACGAAGGCACAGCTTATCCTGCCATCACCGCCATTGAGCAGAGAAAGCTCGGTAAAACTTTCGAGTCCGAGCCGGTGGGCGATCGACTTGCCCGGCTCGAGAAAAAAGTCTTTGGTCATGCATCTGACAGCAACGATTTCACCGATAGAATGGACCGACTCAAGAGTGCCACTGGGGTAGACATCGCCCGGCAGGCTCCTCCGGGAACGGAATGGGGCGAGGATGAGGTCGATGTCGATTACCCGACACCATCGGAGAACCTTCCTCGGCAGACTGTGCGACGTCCTACATACAGTCAGGGTGAAGACGGCAGGAGTTTCAGCGGCAGGGATCTGCGAGAAGATATGCGCAGGGCTTTCGGCAATAGATATCCAGGCTCTTCCGCCAGCGGCTCTTATGGCATGAACGGTGGCAGTGCCTCTTCCGGTTCCGGAAGCAGCGGCTCCTACGGATTCGGCAGCGGTTCCTCCTCTAGCACCGGTGCTGGTGTCGGTTCAGGAGTAGGACTTATTCCAAATGATCGTTCCACCACCGCCTACGCTCCTCCTTCATCTTCGGCTGGCGGCTATCCACCGACAGCGCCGCCTATTCAGAGATCGACCTCCTCAAAGCCCCTGGGGCTCAACCAGCAGGTGGACTTGCTCGAAGGCCAGATCTTCGGTCACAGTTATTCTTCCGATACACTACCCGACAGAGTGGCGAGGCTCGAAAAGACAATTTTCCCCAGCCAGAATGTCTCTAGTAACCTCGGTCTGCCTGCCAGGGTCGCGCGTCTGACAAGTGTCGTCCCAATAAGCAATTCCGGCAATATGATCTCGAGCGCACCGGCGCCGGCTCCACCCTACAGCGGTAATCAGGGCTATCCGTCCAATCAGAACGATCCTCGCGCCAGACCGCGCGGCGGTCTATCCAAGATTTTGAACTCCATGGGCAATTTTGTCGGCGGTGGATTCAGTGTCGGCTCTTACCCGATGAACGGCAATCTGGTCACCGATCCCCAGACCGGTTTATATCTAGATAGAGCGACCGGCAATTTGATCGATCCCAGCACCGGCATGGTGGTCGGCAGGCGGGGCGTGAGCGGCTACGGCAATGTCGCGCCCGGCTATGGCAATGTCTCGCCCGGCTACGGTAATGTCTCTCCTGGTTATGGCTATCGCTCTTTCAACAACGGCTTTGCACCGTCGATAACACCATATAATTACGGTGTCGGTGGTACCGGTATCAGATTCGGCACTGGTTATGGCACTGGTTTCGGCACGGGATTCGGTGGTGTGGGAGGTATGTGGCCCTAGTGGCGTCATCCCGCTTGATTCTGGTGCTTGGGGCTACCGGCTTTCTGGGTAGCTTTGTAGTGCGCCGCATGATTATAGATGGCTATAATGTCCGCATTTTAACGAGGGGATCGGAGAACTGGCAAGATTCCAGGGTTCAGGAGTTTCGTGGCAAAGGAATCGACGTAATGATCGGGGATATCTTCAACGATGACTCCCTGAAGCGTTCTCTCGATGGTGCAAGCGGTGTGGTCAACCTGGTCGGTTCCTTTCGTGAGAGCGAAGAGATAAGCTACGAAAAAATCCATGTGGAGTTTCTGGAGCGATTGCTCGCGCTGGGGGCAGATGCCGGTACCCAGCGATTTATTCAAATGAGCTGTCTGGGCGCCACCGAAGAGAGTGAGTGCCGTTATTTTAGAACTAGAAAACAGGCTGAGCTTTTAGTGGAGGCGAGTACAACTCTCTGGACTATATTTCGCCCCTCTTTTCTATTTGCTGAGAGATTTCCTTTGCTCGAGCTGCTCAGACCCCTGATCAAGTTTAAGCTTTTTCTACCGATGATCGGCAGCGGGACCAACAAAGTGCAACCTGTGTTTGCAGGCGACGTGGCTAATTGTGTCTCCCAGTCGATATTCGAGCGTATTCATGTGGGACAGTCCTACGAGCTTGTCGGACCTGACGAGTACACCATGATCGAGTTACTGGAGATGGTCAGGGCAGAGATGGGCATCGGTGGACCGACCATGAATATCCCCAGCGAGTTTTCAAGCAAGACTTTCAACCTGGTGGCAAAGGCCCTTCCCAAGAGCTTCTTTTCCAAGGATTTTGTCGGAATATTCAACCAGGATTCCTATGGTTCTCAAGATGTGATGTTGCGACATTTTGAAGTGCGGAATAACGCACTGGATGAGTATTTCCCCAAGATCATGGAGTCTCTGTAACGTTTGCGGTGCTTTTTTGTGCTAACTTTTCAGACAGTAAATAGAGACAGTTCTGATTATCTTCGAGGAGAAATCAATGATCCGGCGTTCTAAACCTGTGCAGCTACTTGAATGGGGCCAGGGAACCAGTCAATCCAATCAGAATTGGACAGAGTTCGGCAAAGGCAAAATTGTCGGCGACAAGAAGACTGCCGAAGGCCATCGCATCATTACTATCCAGCTATCCGGTGCCTGTGACAAGAAGAACTCCCGGGACGAAAGCGTCAAAATCGCCCAGGAAGGCGAAGGTATGACTCCTACGCCCGGCAAGTGGGGTGAAGTCGCTTTCGGCAGGCTCAAGAATGTCAGCGGCTCCACCGTAGAAGTGGAAGTGAAAGTCGCGGTCAAAGTTGGTAAGTAGAGTAGAGTTTATTCTGCCTCGGCAAACTACTGAAACCAGCGACTGAATATAGTTCTATCCTTTAAATATTTGACCCGTCCTTTCAAGACCAGGGCTTTGCTCATCTTCGACCGAGCTGTTACTCTACCGCGGGGATCTATCACGGCGGAAGGTCCGGTGTTGGCCGCGAATGCCAGATAACGCCTGTTCTCTACGGCTCGAAAGATAGAAAAGGCGATCATCTGCTCCCCTATCGAGGATTCATGGAACCAGGCCAGGTCAGAGACATTGACCAATAGCTCGCCTCCGGCTCGGGTGCTGGAGGCGACCAGCTCGGGCGAGATGCACTCGAAGCAGATCAAAGGCGCAATCTTGCCCCGGGGTAGATCCAGGACATGGGGAACGGTGCCCGCGGCAAATCCGCTGCCGGCAGGAGTATTAGTCAGCTTCCGCACCACAGGAGGAAAGAGGTCTATTATCGCCGGAGCGTATTCTCCAAAGGGTACAAGAAATCTCTTGTGATAGACATTGGTTACCATGGTGCCATTGCCACCGATACCATAGGCGGAATTATACGGTCTGGTTTTTATTTTGCGGTGCATGGAACCCACCACCATGTCCAGATTCCGGTCGCGGGCCAGATCGCGGAGCTCATTAATGACATGTTTGTGTTCGTTCAGAAAAATCGGCACGGAGCTCTCTGTCCAGACAAGCACTCCGTCTTTTACCCCTTTGAGAAGATCGTCGTAATGCTCGAACAGATCGGTCAGGCTGTAGCGCCTGCTGGTCTTCTGCATGTCGATGTTTATATTGCCCTGGAGCATGTACAGATCGGTGTCCGCTCTGGTTTTTGCTTCTGTCTTTGCCGCTTCAAAGAGACCAAGCGTCACTATCGACGCCACCAGAACCAGGCTGACCAGCAAATCTTTGATCGCCTCTCCTTTGTTTTTCGTAGTGATAGCCTTGAATTTGGATTTTCCTTTTATAGTGGCGTATAGACCGGCAAGGGCTGAATTGACAAGGACGATCATGGCACCGATACCGATACCACCTATGATAGAGGCGCACTGAATCAACTCTGTCTGGCGATACTGGCTATACTCGAGCATGCTCCAGGGTACTCCTAAGGCACCGGGGGCGTTTCCTATCTTGTTCATGAACAGCACCCAGAAGATAGGAATAAAGATGAGAGCCGGCAGATGCCACTTACCGGAGACCTTCCGAGGAAAAAATCCTCCGGTAAGTGGCACCAGATATAGAATCAGGGACAGCAAGCCTATCAATAAGCCCTGGTGAAAAGAGACTATGCTCAGGGCCGAACCTGCCAGTAACCAACCCTGCCACCAGTTGAAGCCGAGCCAATCGAGAGGATAGAGGCCCAGATACCAGTTCAAGGCGGTCAGGTTGTAGCAGGTCCCGAAGATAAGACCGAATAGAAAGGTCTTGCGCCGGCCTTTTCCGCTTGCTATTTGCAGCAAAAGTGGGATCAGGCCTATCCAGGCAAGCATCCAAAAAGGATTCCCAGGTGCTGAAAGGCCCAGCAACCCTCCACTCCCGGATGCTAGAGCAAGCTCCCCCGGGCTGAGCTGAAACCCATTCAGGAGGAGCTTGAACTTGCTTTCTTTTTCTTGCTTAGCTTTTTCAGCCACTGACTTCTACTGGTTGGCTTTGGTCTCGGCAAGCAGCTTGTGGACTTTCTCTTCAATCTCTTTGAGCATCTTGGGATTCTCTTCGAGGAAGGTTCTCGATGCTTCACGACCCTGGCCTATTCGCTCGTTCTCGTAGCTGTACCATGCACCGGCTCGTTTGATGACATCCAGTTCGGTGGCTACATCGAGGATGCAACCAACCGAGTTGATACCTGCTCCGTAGATGATGTCGAACTCGGCGATGCGAAATGGAGGTGCCACTTTATTTTTGACCACTTTCACTTTGACGCGGTTGCCGTATTCTTTGCTGTCTTTTTTCAGGGTCTCTATGCGTCTGATATCAAGGCGTACAGAGGCATAGAATTTGAGGGCGTTACCGCCGGTGGTGGTCTCAGGGTTGCCGTACATGACACCAATCTTTTGACGGAGCTGGTTGATGAAGATAACGGTGGTGTTGGTTTTGCTGACCACGGCGGTCAGTTTACGAAGAGCCTGACTCATCAGTCTGGCTTGCAGACCGGGGAGGCTGTCACCCATATCTCCTTCGATTTCCGCTTTCGGAACCAGCGCTGCGACCGAGTCCACAATGACCAGATCGACGGCACCGGAACGAACAAGCTGTTCTGTGATTTCCAGCGCTTGCTCACCAGTGTCCGGCTGAGAAATAAGTAGTTCGTCCACATTCACACCGAGATTGCGGGCGTATTCCGGATCCATGGCGTGCTCGGCATCGACGATGGCTGCGATACCGCCTTTTTTCTGGACTTCGGCAGCTACATGCTGAGCCAGGGTGGTTTTACCGGAGGACTCCGGTCCGTAGATTTCGACTATCCGACCCCGGGGCAGACCGCCGACGCCAAGAGCAACGTCGAGGGAGAGCGCACCGGTGGGAACCACTTCGATTTTCTGGTGTTTCGATTCGCCGAGCTTCATGATCGAGCCGTCGCCGAACTGCTTCTTGATGGCGTCCATCGCCATTCCAAGGGCTTTATCGCGATTGGCTGATACACCTGTATCCGGCGTCGACTTGTCTTTGCCTTTTCCTTTGGTTGGGCTATCTTCCACGGATTTTCCACTTGCTTTGGTTACTACAGCCATTATCGTTCTCCTTGTCGAGATTTGCACTATGCCAAACCTAATCCAACCTCAATTGAACCCGGGCGGTAAAACGGGTGTTCGGTCTCAGGCGGTCTCAATACAGATAAATCCCGTATATGCTTTGTATAGCGTGTCTTTCGGTCTTGATCACGTTAGAGATTATAGCTTTTAAAAATCGGGATCTAGATAAAAGTAGTGTTAGTGCCTGATCTACATCTGATGCATATCTCCGGGCAAAAAGACCTTCGCTGGAAGTCGGTAGGAATTTCCGAAAAGTCTTATCCTCGCCAAGAGATCGCGTGGTCGGGTTTTGGTTTTAAAGCTTCGGGCAAGGGTATAAGGTTGTTACCTAACAAAATTTCTTTTGCCGGTACATATATCTGGTTAACGTCTTTTTGCTCGCCAGAGTTCAATCAAATTCGTCCCAATACATTAAATAATTTTGGTGCCAGTATCCATGAATCGAATCCGCCGCCCGGAAGGTGAAATAAAGACGGCTCAGAAGCTGTTTTCCTTGAGGCAGAGTGAAATCTTTGAATCTTTCAGCGCTGTGGAGCTGGGAAGGTTACTGGGAATCCTCGAAGAGATGGAACTGCCCAAACACAACGTTCTCTTTTCTCCCGGTGATCCCTGTGAAGCGATCTATTTTATTGAAAAGGGTCGGGTAAGGGTTACCCGTCTTTCCCCGGAAGGCAAGACCGTCATACTGGCTTTATTAGGTCCGGGCGAGCTTATCGGAGAGGCGGCCTGGGAATCAGGAGAGCATGACAGCTATGCCGAGACCCTGGAAGAGTCCCGCATTTACCATATAGATAGAGAGGCTTTTCAGAACCTCATTCGTGAGAATCCCGAATTCGGGCTCCGGCTCCTTCAAATTCTGGGAGGCCGATTGAAGCAGGCCCAGGCCAGAATCGAAGATCTTGTTTTCCGTCAAGTTCCCAGCCGGGTAGCCAGGCTGTTGATAACTCTTGCCGAGAGTCATGGCAAGGTGACGCCCAGCGGCATCAAGGTGGAATTTCCGCTGACCCACCAGGAGATTGCCGATCTGGTCGGCTCTTCCAGGGTGACTGTTACACAGATACTAAATAAATTCCGCTCCAGCAACTGGATCGATATCGAGTCTAAAAGGGTCACAATCCACGATATAGCTGCTCTAGAGGATCTGGTCAGTCATCCGGGTAGCTGATTAGGGATAAAGTCCCGCTTCGATATTGATATATAATGATTGTCTTCTCTGTAAGAGAAGTTTCGAATCTGTCTGTGCCCGTAGCTCAGCTGGATAGAGTGTCGGTCTCCGAAGCCGAAGGTCTTGAGTTCGAATCTCAACGGGCACGCATTTTTCTGCTATCTACATATAAGGCAGGCTGCTTTCCGGGCGGCTATAATCTTTCTCCTTACAGAGATTTTCGAGAAGGAGAGGGACTTAACCCTTGCCTGATGTCAACATACTGATTGGACCATATCGCTCGGGTAAAACCGACTTGCTTCTCTCCGAGCTGGTGGACTCAGCCACTCCGGATCTATCTGGATCGGGCGGATTGAAAAATACGGACTCGCATTTGATCGTGCCCTCCAGTCGTTATCGAAAGTTGGCTGACGAGCGAATTTACAGCCGGCTTCGCAAGCGCATGGCTGACGGCAATAGCGGTGCTTCCGGACTGCTTGGTATCAAAGTAGATAACTTCTATAACCTCTGCGGACAGATTCTTAAGCGTTCCGGAGCGACTTTTAAGCTGATACCGGATACGGTGAGAGCTGCGATTGTAGCCCGGTCCATGAACAAGTTGCGAGCTACGGCAGAGCTAGTCAATCTTGCCCCGCTGGCGGATTTCAAAGGCACCTATGGCTCTGTGCTGGAGCTCATAGACGAGTTTCAGCGAGCCGGTCTCAGCCCGGATGATGTTTTGAGTCGCCTTAACAAAAGCGCTGCGCGGAGCTCCAAGCATGTGGAGTTGGCGCGAATATACAAACAATACTGGCACGAACTGGATGAAATTGGCTTTCTCGATAGCCGCAGGCTGGCATTTTCCTGCCGAGAGCATCTGGCCGCCAGAAAAGACGGTGAGAAGCTCTTTGGATTTGTCGGTGTGGACGGCTTCGACCGCTTCAATAGACTTCAGCTCGATGTGCTCAAGGAGATTTCTAGATTCAGCGAGAATCTCACCATCTGTTTCGACTATTTGAAAGATATCGAAAGTGCCTCTGAGCGCCAGGAGTACATCTGGAAAGAGTCGTCTTTCCAGGACCTGCTCTCGACCTTCAAAGACGCCAACCTACGCTGGATCCAGCCTCCATCACAAGCTCTTGCGCCGGTTTCCTCCATCCGGGCGGTGGATAGATATCTCGAGATGGAAGAGGTTGCCCGCAGTGTCAAAAGGGCGATTGTCGAGGATGCTGTTGCCCCGGAAGATATTTTGCTCGTGGTGCCGAATATGCGAAAGTATCGCAGCGCCATCGAGGCCGCTTTCGATGATGCAGGGCTGCCCTATTTTGTCGACGAAGCCGTTGCTCTGCCTTCTGTTCCGGTGGTGCAGTTTCTCTTCAAGCTGCTTACTTTATATGCCGATGATTTCTCCAGGGGACAAGTAGTCGCGGCGCTGTCCAATGAACATATGAACGATGGCGAAGATGCCTGTCCTCATCTTTGCCGGGCTCTTGGCAGAGTAGATGCTCTCTCTCTAGACGCCGATTTGATCGGCACGCGCAAACAGTGGTCGGCGCTCGATCTGGATCAATCCGTGCACAATGATCTCGAAAGCTTTTTCAATGCTCTGACGCCTCCTCAGGGGTCGTTACCCCTCACCGAATTCGTCTCCTGGGCGGAAGATGTCGTCTCTCGATTTTTGAAGCCGCCCGAAGATATCGACCACGGTGATCAGTTCAAAGAGTGGCTTGAGGACAGGGCACTGACTGAGTTTCGAAACTGTCTCGGTTCTCTGGTGCAAGAAGATATCGTCCTCAATGGTGGTGAATCCGGTATCAGTATGGAGTATCCGGAATTCATCAAGCATCTCGAACATGTGATGGAGCAGTCGAACTTTCGCAGCACCAGTGTATATAAAAAGCCGGTGACCATATGCTCGGTGGATCTGGCACCCAACCGCAAGTTCGCCAGGGTCTATATAGGCGGTATGGTCGAAGGCGAGTTTCCCCGGCGGGCCAAAGCACGGGGCTTTGTCAGCAGCGACGAGATCAGGCTCTGGTCTTCTTACGAAGGGATAGATATCGATAATCCCAGGCTGCATCCGGCCTTCGAATATGGGCTGTTCCAGTCTCTTTTGAAGCGTGCCGTAGAAAAGGTCGAGCTTACTCTACCGATGTGGGACATGGCCGGAGACGAGATTCTGCCGTCGTTTTTCATCACCGGAGGCGGGCTCAATCTGGAAAAGGTAGAGGTGGCGCCTTATCGCAATTCTGCGGGCAGGCCATTCTCTCTCAAGGATTTTACCGTCGGTGCCACCGCTTTAGGGGTCAAAGCCGATCGACTGAGAGAGTATCGCAACCCTGAAATTATCGATCTTATCGAAGGGATTGCCGACCAACACGCTATGTTGATGGCACGTCTTTCCGGGCTTCCTGATTCGAATTATAACGGTTGTTTGACCGAGCAGGTTTCTCTGGGCGCCCTTTCTGTGAACATGCCTGAGTACTGGAGC
>CAZCBH010000089.1:0-20871 GCA_964496875.1 uncultured Candidatus Obscuribacterales bacterium
ACCAGATTCTCGATGTGCCGGTGGAAGAAGCGCTCGATCTTTACTTCCGTGCCTGCTCCACCATGATCGACACAGGCGACCTGGCGATAATGGCTGCGACTCTGGCGAACTATGGAGTCAATCCGGTGCAGAAGGGCGGCAAGCGCGCCTTATTAGAAAAGCACAACGCCAAGGTCCTGGCGGTGATGTCGACCTGTGGGTTGTATGACTACAGTGGAGAGTTTATGTTCTTCACCGGTTTGCCGGCGAAAAGTGGGGTCTCCGGTTGTGTGATGGCGGTGGTGCCCGGTGTGATGGGCATCGCCCTTTATTCTCCACGGATAGATGGCAAGGGCAACAGTATCCGAGCGCTGTGCGCCCTGCCTTATCTCTCAGAGAAACTCAATCTTCATGTCTTTCATCCCCAGACAAACAGGGATCAGCCGACCGTAAAGAAAGGCGCCACCATGCCCTCTCGGTCTGAACTGGAAGAGATACTCTCCCGGGTGAAGGGCTTTGATTCGCAGTATCAAGATAATTATCTCAAAGAGAGTGACGGGCAGGATTCGAATTTTATAAGCGCTTGCATATATTCTGTAGAAGGAGAAGAGGTCTTCGCCGGCGATGCCGAAAAGGTCTTCTCGATTCAAGCCGGAATTAATCCGATAGTTTTCGGTTATGGTCTGGAGGCAAGGGGTCTTGGCAAAGTGATGGAAAAGGTCGGCGTGGAGCCCAGCGGCAATTTATTCAACGCTATCTTATTTCAGCCCGACACCAATATTCCCTATAATCCATTGAGCAATGCCGGCGCCATCGCTGTCGATTCTATCCTGCCGGGAGCCAGTACTAGCCAGCGCTTCGAGCCACTACTGGCTCTGGTCAGAGACATCTGTTCCGATCAAACAATCGAGGTCGACCAGACCGTATTGGCCCTGGAGCGCAACCACGCCGATCGCAACAAGGCTATTGCCTATATGCTGAGGCATTTCAATGTTATTCAAGATATCGAGCGCCCCCTGGGGCTTTATTATCGCCAGTGCTCCATCGCCATGAATTGTCGACAGGTTGCTAGAATGGCTGCGGTGCTTGCCAACGGCGGCCACAGTCCTGTTGATGATTGTCAGCATCTACAGCCGGTTACTGTGCAGAGGATACTTTCGGTAATGTATACTTGCGGTCTCTATGATTACTCCGGGCGTTTCGCTTATGATGTAGGCATTCCTGCCAAGAGCGGGCTCTCCGGTATTATATATGGTGTACTACCCGGCAAGTTCGGGGTGGCCGTTTATGCTCCCGGAGTCGATATCCACGGCAATTCTCTCAGGGGGCTCGAGTTCTTCAAGCTGCTTGCCCGCTTATCGAAATACAGTGTCTATGACCGTTTATTGACTTGATTCGCTTCCGGACTAGCGTTCTATTTTGACCAGGTCGTTTTTGTCTTTTGCTTCCTTAATCAGTTTGAAAGCGGCGACCCTGGCTGTTTCTATTCTCTCGGCGGTTTTATAAAGATCCACAGCGGCTCCTGCGATGGTTATATTGTTGTCTTTTTCTGAAATATTGTCGTAGATTTTAGATAGGTAGCTGTTCATGTCCGCCACCCCTTTGTCATAGGTGTCGAGCAGTTTCTCGAATTTATCCCTTGTGCTGCGGGGCACTTTTATACATTCTTTTTTCTTGGCAGCTGCATCATTTGAGCTTCCCACATTGACTTGAAAAAGGTGGATTATGGGCTCCATTGTGCCAACGTAGAAAGTCAACCATTCGGGCCGAGTGGGCAGATATTTCCCTCTTGCTTTCATGGGTTCGGTGGTAATTATCTTCACATCTTCTATTTCCGGTCTGGCCGAAATATGCACCGGTTTTCTGGTCGCTTCCATATAGATGTTCTCAGCTTGTTGCTTGATCTGCATGATAATCAAGCCAAGGTCTCTGAGATCGGTCAGGGTGACTTCTTCCTTTTGACTTATTGTAAGTCCTTCGCTTGGCTGGGCCATCACTGGTGGTGCCATCGTGCCGACAATCAGAGCGGAAGCGACCGCAAGAATCTTCAGGCGTATTCTTTTAGTCTTTTCGGATCTTGTTTTCATCAGCTTGCTTCTCCTCGCTCTAGAGTTCGAATAAATTGTCTTCGAGACCGGCATTCGGTTTGAAATTTTTGAATACGGCGATAGATGCCAACTTGCCGCCCTGGTAAATATCCCATTCCACCGGGACGTTCATACCGGTGCTGATTAAAATCCTGTCGGTTAGAACATTGCCCTGGCGAACTTCTATTATCTTAACGGGACCGCACCATTTATAAGGAGTCAGGGTTTGACTTGTGATCTTTACTGAAGCGCCGTGGTTTACTCTCGCTTTGAGGTGACTGATCAAAGTGGCGAAATCCGATTCGACTACGTTGAGCCCATTGGGCAACATCAACATTCTCGAGTCTTTTTCCAGGTTCATCTTGATGAATTTAAGGGCGCCGCCGCCGCAGCCTCGAATATTTCCATTTTCCTGCTTGACCACAATCGCTCCTCTATTTCTACTGCCCGAGAGAACCTCTACCCTGAGGCGACTTTGCTTCTTGAAAAAGAAGCGGCCGTTGTTGCGACTGATTGAATTGTTTTTGCAGGCGGTCAGATTTGATTCGAAAATATAGTCATTGAGTGCTTTTACCCTGGCATACATCTTGTCAAGGTCGCCTTTGCCTTCCTGCCAGCTTGCCGACTTGACCAGGTCCTCGGTGAAGGCGGCGTGTTCATCGAGGGGGCTGGCTGCGGCAAAGACCGTTCCGGGATACAAAAGCATAACCAGGGCCAGGCCTGAGACTGCGCTTAACAAGATGGTTTTGGTTCTCTGTCTGATCATTCCGGAGAGCTAGTTGAATTTGCCGCTTTTGAACTGGTAAGTCAAACATGATATCAGATTGATCACAAAAAGCCGGAGGCAAAGAGAGGCTCTTTGCTCCGGCCAGGAGGGTGTTGTCATTTTTCTGAAGAATGCTTACGAATTTGTCGCTTGTATTTATATTAGCTCTGACAAAGATCAAGAAAACGTAAAGGAGATATTCTGGTTTTCGATTTAAGCGAAAGCACCGGAATCAGTGGCGGTAAACTAGCGTCGAGGGGGCTCGAACCCCTAATCTCCGAGTTGAAAGCCCGGTGCCTTTGTCCTGTTTTGGCCACGACGCCATATTCTCCCTGGGTGGGATTCGAACCACACGTTCTCTGAGTCAAAGTCAGATGTCCTGCCTCTAGACGACCAGGGAATAAGGTATTAGTTGTTGATCGTTTTAATCGGTTATTCGGAAATGGCGTCGACTATCGCTCTGCCCACTCCGGATATTTTGACTTGATCGAAAGATTTCTGATCGACGATATCATAGCGGGCTCCCAGCGGGACCAGTTGATTGTCGAGATACTGTAGAAAGCCTCCGCCTTCGTTGGATTGGCCGACTTGTATAAAGACGATTTTTATATCCTCTTTATTCTGCATCTGTTTTGTTATATTCACCAGAAGCATCGGCATGTGCTCTCGGTCGTCCGGCAGTCCGTCGGTAAGCACGGCTACGGCCAGCGGTTTGGTGGTCGCAGGGGACTCGCTTTTCCTCTTTAAATATTGATTGAGCTCCTCGTTTAGGAAAAGAACGATGTTTTCGCTGCCTCCTACTTTTGTGCTCATGAAAATCGCCGGGATATTTGCCGGAGTAACCTTCTCGAATACCTGTCTCCAGTCGTTGAACAAAATCAGTTTGAAGCCCCCGGGAGCGAGCGGTGCCACTTGATTGGCCAGGTCCATGGTATGAGCTGCCACCCAGCGCCAGCGGCTGATACCGCTTTTCAAAGACAAGAAGCCTGCAGAACGGTCATTGACAGGAATACCGCCAATTACATCCGGGCAATCTCTAGTATTCATCGAATAGGATTTATCGACAAAGACTATCAGCTCTCGGCTGGCCAGAATGCGAACCTCGTCGGCGGACAGTTTGCCTGTCAGGGGGCGCTCTATGTTGTTGTCCTTCGCAGCCTGGAGCGGCATCAGGGTCGGGGGAGGCTGCTCTTGTTTTACGGTCGGAAACAGGTTATTAACCGACTGGGAGCCTTCGAGAATTCCCTGATTATCATTCCCTCCGCTTGCTTCGGTGCCGCCCTGGTGGGCCCCTTTTTTCTGGGCTGAGCCATAGAGCACCGTGGGGCGCTTCAGTCTGGTCTCCCCGGCATTGCCGGAAGGATTGAGAAGAAGCGTCAGGGTAAGGGCGGCCAGGAAGCCTGCCAGCGGTTTTCGCATCGGAATTATCTCTCCAGGATTTTTCTCTCGACGTGATTTCTGACCTATTGTTCCAGATTTCTCCGGAGATAGAAAGGAATCTTGGGCCGTCCGAAATTCGGAAGCGGAGGGACTCGAACCCCCAACCCTGGTAGAGGGCAGCTGTTTTCAAGACAGTTTCCTGATCCGGCCGGTTCGCTTCCTGAAAAAATCGTCGCAGGCAGGATTCGCACCTGCATCGCCTTTAGTCTGCTCGAAGAAGTTGAGGATTGTAGTGAGCAGACTGAAGATTACTTTGCTTAAGTTACTGCGACTCGTTGCCATCGCCGGTAATGGCATTGATTTGATATCGATGCGGCTGGATTCGAACCAGCATATCGCTGCTTAAGAGGCAGTTGCTTTCCGGTCAGCCACGCATCGAAAAAGAAGATACCCGGTCGAGGATTTGAACCTCGAACCATCTCCTTGTAAGGGAGCCGCTCTACCACTTGAGTTAACCGGGTATAAGCTTACGGCTGGGGTTGAACCAGCGACGCACAGTACTTCAACCTGCCGCTCTACCATCTGAGCTACGTAAGCATGGTGCCCGGAGAAGGAGTCGAACCTTCAGATTCCTGTTTCTAAGACAGGCGCATATACCAGTTCTGCTACCCAGGCATAAGGGACATGGAGATCGGCTTCGAACCGATAGTTCGACAATCGAAATTCTCGCTTCCGGGGCGAGCTCCATGCCGACGACCGCTGCGGCACTCGAGTAGCTTGGGAGGCGTGAATATTCTCCGCAGCGGGTCGTAGCGACCTTTTTCATACCGACTTGTCGAGGTCGTGGGCCCTTGTCGCTCGCGGCATGTTCAAAGAATGAAGAACAGCCCGAGCGCTAAAGCTGGCGCATCCCCCAGGATTCGAACCCAGATCCGACGAGTTTGGAGCCCGTGATGTTGCCGATTACACCAGGAATGCGGGTTGAGATTTGATGAGGTAAGAGCCCATTGCGGTGGCTGGTCCTTTGGTCTGAGTTTATCCCTCAGACCAAAGGACCGCACCGACTGTAGGTGCACTATCGCTATGTAATTTTCAGGGTGCGCTTTTGGTTACGGAAGGTGTGAATTTTTCCCTTAAAGACTAAAATGCCCGGGCTTTGAGACCCAGGCTACACGACTCGCAAGAGAATTCAGTGCAATCACATCCCGGGTAAATTCGTACAGATAGGCTGCTCCAGGGAGCCCAGATAGAGGCTCTCATGACGCTGCCATGCCTGCACGGCTTTACATTTCGAATTAAGCATTATTCTGGATAGCATTGTTAGCACCTGATTCTGCTTGGGTTTTGACCATTAACAGCCGGCAATGAAACTGCCCGGCACTAAGAATAATACCACGGATGTTTCGGATTTAGACAGAACGAGGGCGGAATTTAATGAACAAAATTTGCACGGGATGCTTTACTGAAGCCGACTTGCAGATCGAACTCAGAGTTACTTTTTATTTTCTATATTAGTATATGAATCAGGAATAAATATAGTCACCACAGGTAGTATTAAATACAATGGCAGTTCATCCTGAAGATGATAGATAGCATCGGTAAAAAAAAGAACAGTTTGACAAGAAGATCTGTTATTTGTTTTACTCTGATGCTATATTGCTTGATCTGAGTTTTTATCCCTTCAAACAAGTCTCAGCGTATTCGCAACGCCTTCAAGCTATGAAAGATCTGCACTGGTTCATCGTATTCGGATTGATTCTGGCGACTCCATTTCTGCCGTCGCTCTTGAAGGCAAAGTGCTCTAAATGCGGCAAGCGTAAAGTTCAATCCCTGGAGACTGTCAGGGTCAAAGCAGAAGACGAGCCGAGTGGCTTTACATTTGTGGCGCTCTATCGTTGTGATCACTGCGAGGGGCTTTTCAAGAAGATCAAGAACGGCCCGTTCATCGATTCATCCGAAGAGGAGCATGAAAGTCTGAGAGCGGAAGCGGAAGATTAGAATAGCTCATCAACCGTCTTTCAGCACTTTCCTGATGTCGTCCACCCGTTTGCTTATCCGGGCGGATTCTTTGAGTTTGTTTCTTTTAGCCAGTAGATTGGCGTATTTCATGCAGGCATGTAGGGTTTTGAGATTATTTCGACCATATGCCGTTTCACAGTTCTCCATCGCTTTTTTGTAATAGGTCTCGGCTTTTGCCAGTTCGCCTTCGGCTTCGTACATATTGGCCAGGTTGTTGAGGGTCGTTGCCATGTGAGGACTGTTCTCACCTACCGAAGCCTCTTTTATCTTCATGGCCTGTAACAAGAGCGGCTCCGCCTCTTTGGATTTTCCTTCGAGAAAATAACAGGTGCCCAGATTCATCATGGTAAGGGCAGTATCCGGGTGGTTCTCACCCAGAAGTTGCCTTCTGATTTCCAGAGTCTCTACGAAGAGCGGAATCGCTTTGCCGAATTTACCCTGCCTTGTATAGAAGGTTGCGATGTTATTGAGGCTGTAAGCCGCCTGGATGCTTTTCTCTCCGTTCAGTTCCTTGCGAATGTTCAGGCCCTTTTGCATTAATGGCTCAGCCTTTTCAAGCTCGTCCTTTTCGACATAGACGGTGGCCAGGTTGGACACTGCATCGGCTACCGCCGCTTTGTGATCTGGACTCGGCTCTTTCTGGCTTTCATAAATATCGATGGCGCTTTTGAAGTGGTTCTCGGCTTTAAGCAGAGCACCTTTCTCGAAATAGAGGCGCCCGAGATTGGTCTGGGCGTAAGCTACTTCCGGGTGATGCTTGCCGTAGGCCTTTTTGGCCAGTTCGAGGGAGCGCGACAGAGAAGCTTCTGCGTCGGTCAATTCGCCCAGTTCGAGGTAGGCTATGCCCAGGTTGCCCAGATCGGTGATCAAGGAGCGATCATCTTTGTGAGAGCGTGCGATCGCCTTTTTATAGAGGACGACAGCCTCTTTATAGTGTCCGTTCTCCAGCTTGACCTGGGCTAACAATCCCAGGTCGTTAGTTAATTCGACAGACTTCTCTCGGTCCGCCGAAGCTTCCCTGATTTTTACGGCGCGTTCTAAAAGCGGCTCCGCCGCTTGAAATTTCTCCAGGTCATGATAGAGAGCGCCCAGATTCTCCAGGCTGATCAAGAGCCTGCGATCTTTCGCACCAAAGCCCTCGGCGATTTTAAGGGCTTCTCTCATGTTGATTTCGGCTTCTTCGAAATTGCCTTTCCTAAATGCCGAAACGCCGTCTTTGTCGTAAGAAGACCACTGCAAGGCGGCACAGCCACCCAGGGCAAGAGTGGTCACAATGATTCCGGCGAGCCCCTTGAGCGCTCGCGGACCCGGACTCTGCTTATAGAAGCTGCCCCTGGCCATGACTAGCCTTCCTCTGAATTCGGTCTGGTCTTTCTAGAAGATTATAGAGCAGTCACCGTCTCGATTCCAGTGAGGGCAGAGCAAAGAATTGTATCTATTGTCTCAACCTTTGACGCAAACTAATTTGCTCTGGGCTCCCATGACCGAGTCTATAGGCTTGTAGACCATGGGGGGCGTCGAGAACAGTGGCATCCTCTTAGGCATTTCATCTTTTTTGCCAGACATAATTAACGAAACCTTCAAGACACTGTATTTAGTGTCGCTTGAATGTACAATGTCAATAGGTGATTTTAAGGATTGAGTATTATGAACAAGGTATTGAGATCGTCCTTTTTGGGTCTCTCGAGAATGCCACCGGCATTGATGCTTCTGGTAATCATTTGCATGGCTGTTTTTGTGACCATGCTGGTTACCGGGCGGATGTCCCGGCTAGAGCAAGAAAGAGCCGCTTCGCATTCTTGCAACGGGGTTTTGGTATCTACTTGCCGTATCGAAGCCGGTACAAGGATTGATTCTTCTATGGTGCGTCTGTCGAAAGTCCCTGTAGACAGAATCTTCGAAGATGCACTCATTGCAGGTGATGAAGTGGTCGATAGAGTCGCCTATCACACCATACCGGCCCAGGAGCAGATTAGAGAAGCAGATCTGCGGTAGCTATCCGTTTTAGAGTCCGAAGTTAGAGAGCGAGCAATCTATTGCCCGCTCTCATTTTTTTTCTTTTTTCTTGTTCTTCGTTTTGGATTTCTGCTTTTTGGCTTTGTCTTTTTTATGCGGCTCTTCTTTTTTCTGCTCTATCTTCTTGCCGGTAGCAGCAGCAGCAGTGCTTTGAACTTTCGCCGGTGTAGCGATTGGTTGGGAATTTGCTTCCTTTTGCTTGATCTCTTGTTTGAACTCTTCCTTGTTCACAGCCGGAAGAGACGGGTCTATCACCTTTATCGTTCTTGAATGAACGCCATAGAAGTAGGCACCGAGAAAGGTGTCAATGACAATCAGGGTAGATATGAATAATCCTTTCGTATTCATTTCGTATTCATTTACTTCACGTCGAAGTGCTTGGTGTCTTTGAAGTCGGTGGTCTCTGCAGCGTTTCGCTTGTAAGTAACGATTACATTCTTCGAGTCGAAGTCTTCGGTTATTTTGGGTCCGTTTACCAGTTTGACTACCAGTTCTGATTTCGCGTCTCCGTCATGCTTGTTGTAATCCTCGCCAAGTTGCTTCGAATCGAAGCGAATAGAGTTATCGCCGGGTTTTACCCTGGAAGAGATATCGACTATCTTGCCTGGACCGAAGAATCCGTCCACCTGCTCGCCATTCACGAAAACCGTTATAGAATAGCCGATGAAGTCGGAGCCTGATGAAGTCAGCCAGTATTTGACCTTGTCCGTTTTTTTAGATTCGGTGTTCTTCTCAGGAAGCGCAGCCGCCTGTGCTTTGGACTCAGCCTTCGCTTTGGGATCGGGATCTGGATCTGGAGCTGGATGAGACTGGGCAGCCTCTTTGATCACGCTCTCTGCAACGGCACCTTCAGTGCCTTTCGGCACCCACTCTACCGGCACCACTCTTTCGTGCAGACCGTACCAGTAGCCGCCGAGCCCGGCGCCTACTATCAGCAGAGCTAGAATAATCAGGTCGATTATCGCCCGGACGAATTCATTCTTCTTGCCGCCTTTGGCTCCGGTAGCGGGATTTTCTGCCATTCTTTCGATAATTCCTTTCGATTGGAGCGTCCCTTCCCGGGACCGTGAACTATAGCTATTCTTACCCAGTGAGGCCCGGGCAGAAACAGGGTAAATACTATAAGAACCTAAAGATTGTCGGTCTTATAAAAGGTGTTAGGTCTTTGAGAATAAGATTTCCCATAGTGTTGGCAACGCTTTTGCTGTTTCCTGGCTTTGCTCCGCCTACTGTTTATTGCCAGGAGTCGTCTCTCGGCTACCAGGCGCTCCAGAAGGTCTATCAGGCGTATTTGCTGGGCGATAGCGAAGCCGGCAAGGGCAACTATCAATCTGCCATCAACGCGCTCAACAAAGCGGCCGCTTCCGACCCTACTCGTTATTCCGGCTCCATTCACTGTCGCCTGGCCGAGTGTTACAGGCAGCTAAAAGACAACGGTCGTGCCGCTGCCGAGGCGAGGAAGGCTCTTTCTCTCGATCCGGGTTATGACGAAGCTTATTACGAACTCGGCTTGATCGCATGGCAGGCAAAGCATTATGAAGACTGTATCAAGTATCTGGAGAAGTATATTGCGGTGAGCAAGGACAGCGCTTCAAAAGCGGCTGCGCGGCGATTTCTCGATGAAGTTCATGTTTTCAGTAAGTTCAAATCGGCCAACGATCATATAACAGGAGGGCGTTATGACCAGGCGGTGAAAGAGCTGGACCAAGTGGTTAAATACGATCCCAGTCCCTATTCTGCTGCGGTGCATAGAAGTCTTGCTTATGCTCTGGTTCGTATGGGGCGTCCGGAGCGCGCCATTAAGGAAGGGCAAAAAACGCTGGCACTTGATCCATCGGATAAAGCCACTGTATACAATACCGTCATCGCCTATCAAGATATTGCTGACTTCGATGCGGCAATAAATTGGCTCAATCGCTATCTCACTATGGAGGATGACTCGGAGCGGCGTCGATCGGCTGCCACTTTTCTCGGCGAACTCAAAGAAGATCGAAAACAATACAACAACGCCGATAATAAGAAACCCGACTATATGGCTCAGATGGGGGGCTCGCACTGGGCCGCATCTGCTTTCCCTCTCAAAGTCTTCATCTATTCAGGCTCCGGTGTTAAGGGATATAGAAAGGAATACGACAATTATGTCCTCGATGCCTTCGACACCTGGTGCCGTGATTCCGGGCAGAAGTTGAGCTATGAAATGGTGGACGCCCCTCAGAAAGCCAATCTTACTGTTCGCTTTCAGGGCACGGAACTTGCCGGAATCGCGAGGGCGGATCACCGTCTCAAGGCCGGTCTTACCAATTTGCGCTACAACCAGGCAAAAGAGATTCAGAAAGCGGATATCTATATTTTGACCGTACAGGCTTTCGCCCTCGATCAGCCGGTAGAGAAAGGTGTTTGCGCTTCGGTCTGCATGCACGAAGTCGGTCACGCTCTGGGATTAGGTCACTCTACTTTGATTTACGATGTTATGTACTTTCGCTCTTCCTCCAAACAAACCGGACGGCCGACCGCAAGAGACCGCGCCACCATCGCCAGGCTCTATGCTTCATATCCGGTTTTGGCAGGATTCAAGCCCCAGGCGAAGCCGGTAGGTAAAGGCGAGAAGATAACCTATTTACCTCCGCCGACCTTTTTGCCTCCGACAAGACCGAGAACCGACAAGATTCTGCCGCCCACGTTTCTTCCTCCTCCGAAAAGGCGCAAAGTGAGCCCACCGGTCTTCATGCCGCCGCCGCGCTCCAATACGCCCCAGCGTCCGACCTTTTTGCCACCTTCTAAGAAAAAGGAGAGCGAATTGAAAAGGCGACCCCAGGTCCCTGTTTTCTTGCCGCCACCGGTGCGATCCTCGAAATAGCAAACAACACTTTCTCTACTGTGTAGCACTCATAGAGTTGGGAACTTTCTGTGTTAAGTTGTAGGATATGGAAAGTGTTGAGAGCCGTAAGAGAAGTAGTATTCGTTCACTGCAAGATGTTTTGGAAAGTTCTGGGGGTATTGGTCATGTTCTGTCTTACCTGTCAGGGAGCTGATTCTGCCTGGCAGGATCCAGGGCGTTCCGACTACATAAACCTGCCGGTTTTCTTCGTCACCGATCGTAGAGTGAATGTGGACCCCGGCAAGAAGAAGTATTCTTATGGTAAGCAAGTATTGCCTGGCGAAGGTACTTTAGATTCGGTGCTTACCCTTGGTATCGAGCAGCACCGTACTTATTATCCCCGCCGGAAACCAGCCTGGTTGTCCGCGTTTGATCTGGATATTTTCGGCAGCGAAGATAGCTTCGCCGAGCAGGGATTTAAATGGAGGACTTTTCGCGGTCTGGTTCACGGGCGTCTCTATGCCTGGTCGCAGAAAGCCGATTTCTACAGTAATCTGGAGGATGTCCTGGACCGCTGTCCCCGGAAAGAGGTCGTTGTCTTTGTTCATGGCTGTTGTGTGGATCACGGCAAGGCGGCT
Organism: uncultured Candidatus Obscuribacterales bacterium; assembly: GCA_964496875.1. GTDB lineage: Bacteria > Cyanobacteriota > Vampirovibrionia > Obscuribacterales > Obscuribacteraceae > RI-106. The sequence continues at coordinate 11,704 of CAZCBH010000089.1, forward strand.
GTTCAAGCGGTAAATATCCAGAAGTGGTACCGCAGACCTGTTTTGCTCTATGACTGGGGGACAGATAGCAAGAACTATTACCAGTCCCTGGTCTCATATCCTCGGACGCAGGATAGATTCGGAGAATTTATCAAAGATTTGAAGAGCCGCCTTGGCGAAGTTCGCCTGACCGTGGTGGCTTACAGTGTAGGCGCCAATATCTTGAAAGACTTTTGCCAGCGCCTGGACCAGGATGTGTCCGGAGTTTTCGACGATGTTATCCTTTTGCGGGCGGATACTCATATTGCAGAGTTAGAGAAGGCCTTGCCTGATATTGCCCGCCAATCGAAGAACCCTGTTCAGGTCTGGGTATCGGGGAATGACTCTCAGATGTTGGCGTCTCGCTTGCTTCGAGTAATGACTATCTTGCCTAGATCCATAATTTCGGTTCGAGGAAGACGAGCAGGCGACACGAAAGCCTGGTTGGAGACCGAAAGTATTGAGCCGGATAGATTTAACCGGGTCCAGATCCTCGATGTCTCCGAACTGGGCCTTGGACACCGGATTCCATTTCGCCTTTTGCCCCTTCTTGCTCGTCAACCGCTCAAAGAAGGAGATATCGGCGGCTTCAGCCTGGTTCGTCCGGATGTTGACGAAGCCTGGAAGTTGGAGGTCCTATATGCCGTTCCCCGGGATTGAAGGATGAGAACCGATGTCAACAGAAGGCGTATCGGTGACCTAAAAGAGACGTTTTGGAAAAATGTTTTTTCAATATGATAGGATGACTCCCCAGTCTTTTAAATAAGGGTTACAGAGGAGTTTTTCTATGAGATTTACCCGCCGTTCTCTCGTATCCGGCGCCTTTGCGGTCGTTGCCGGTCTTGGTCTGAGCGTTCTCAGCGCTAGCAGTGCCCTGGCTGAGACCTATGCCGTCTTTAATACCAACAAAGGGACTTTTAAAGCCAAGCTCTTCGATGATAAAGTACCGAATACAGTGGCAAATTTCGTCGGTCTTGCGGAAGGCACCAAAGCCTGGAAAGATCCTAAAACCGGCAAGATGGTTAAGAAGCCCTTTTACAATGGTCTCATTTTTCATCGGATAATCGATGGATTCATGATCCAGGGCGGCTGTCCCGAAGGCACCGGATATGGCGGTCCTGGTTACAAGTTTGCCGATGAATTCGATAAGAGTCTCAAGCATACGAAAGCCGGTATTCTCTCCATGGCTAATTCCGGACCGAACACCAACGGCAGCCAGTTCTTCGTCACCCTGGGACCGACACCGCACCTCAATGGTCGCCATACCGTATTTGGTGAGGTTGTGAGCGGAATGGATGTGGTCAACGCGATAGGCAAGGTGAGAACCGGTGAAGCCGATCGTCCGGTTACTCCGGTTGTGATCAAAGAACTCAAAATCGAACACGGCAATTAATTCGTCGTTCGTTATCTATAATTTGAGCACCGCCTTCTTGCATCAAGAAGGCGGTGCTGTATATGGTGTTAACGTTCTTTTTATTCGGTTGGGATTTCGAAACAGAAATTGCTTCCTTTACCCGGCTCGCTTTCCACCCAGATTTTGCCCTGGTGTTTTTCTATCAGCGCTTTACAAATGGCCAGTCCAAGACCGAAGCCTTTTTTCTTGGTTTCAGAGCTCTGTTCCAGTTGTCTGTAGCGCTCGAAAACCGCTGAATGCATCTCTTTTGGAATACCAGGACCTTCGTCTTTGATCTGGAATTTCACATTGAGGCCTTCCATGCCGGCAATAACTCTTACTGTCGAATTATCCGGAGAATATTTGATTGCGTTGCTGATCAGGTTGATCAAGACCTGGACGACTCTGTCTTCATCGGCTTTGATTGCATCGTTAGTGTAATCCACTTCGATCTTGACTGTCTGGTTGGACTTAGAGCCTTCCACCGTGGTCAGCGTTTTTTTCATGATCTTGCCGACCGACGTATCGGCTTTCTCTATCTCCAGAGTGCCTGATTCGAGCTTGTGCGAATCGAGCAAGTCGCGCACCAGAGAAATAAGATATTCGGTTGACTGCTGGGCGTTTTCTATCTGAAGAGCCCCCCTGCCTTTGAGCTCTCCGTAGATGCCCTGACCAACCATATCCAGTACCACCCGGATAGCGGTGAGCGGTGCACGCAGATCGTGACTGACCATGGCTATAAGGTCCTGACGCAGTTGTTCTAGACGATGCCTTTCTGTAATGTCGAGGACGCTAATGAAGAGCATGTCTTCGCCCTCCATGTACACTTCGCTGACAAAGACCTCGGTGGCGAAAATCTCTCCGCTCTTCTTCCGACCCATCCATTTTTCCGATTCCGGATTGCTAGTTATCGATTCATGCTCGGGGAAGAGTAGCGCAATCGGTTTGTCGGCCAGTTCGTCTGCTGAGTATTCAAAGAAAGAAGCCGCCCTGGAATTGAGAACACGGATGCGCCGGTTCTTCTCTACGATGATAAGACCCAGGGGAAGCCCGGTGAGAATGCGCTTGAAGCGCTCTTCCCTTTTATGCTGGTTGAGGAGAAGACTTTCCGCTTCTCTCGAGCGCCTTTCGGCAAGCTCTTTCAATTCGCTATATGTCAGTGGCTGGTCGCTGTCCACTAGTGGTGGAACTCCTGGATGGTAAATAATGGAGTATTTTAGACTTTGTCTTTCATCAAGAAATGTTGTCCAGATTCTATATCGTTTAGCACGGGTAAGCAAATTCTCTTTTCAACCCCTAATTCCTCTCGAGCTCCTGTAGGTTCTCTGTGAATCGAAGTCCGGGAGGAAATCTGGCATGGTTGTTGAAATCGATCGAAGTATTCTAGTAAAGGAGCCCTGGATTACGGTCAGAAATGGAAAAGTCGTGGTAAGACCGGCGATCATTTCTTCAATCAGCCATCTTCCCCGGGGTCACCGAGTCGGAGCCTCCGAGGGATCTTCTGAGGGATCCTGTGACGGATCCTATGAAGATCGCGGGTGTTTGTACAGGGTCGTCGACGAAGGTGGTCCCTGTTACGAATTCATTGCCGTGGCGACCCTGGACGATCGTGGAATCGCGCTGAATATTGAAAGCGAGGTCAAGATTTTACGCTGACCTGAAAAATTCTTCGTCCGGGTGCTACGATATTAGGTATGAGCGACGATCAAGCCAAGCGAGCGGAAGAACAGATACTTGAGATTTATGGTCAAGTAGAGGACCAGTTCTATCGGCTTTTTTCGCCCGAGAATCAAGAGAAGGTCGTCTCCACTCTCGATCTGATAGCGCGAAAGAGCAAAGAAGGTTTGACTTTCGCCCTGGATTTAATCGGTGAGCTTTCCACCGAGCTGACCGGAGTCAAGTCTTTCCGAGTGTTGCCCAAACCGCCGGCGGAACTCAGCGTCGAGATTGGGTTCAAACGGGAAAATTCGATTAAATTCAAACAGAATATAGCCCCTCTCGTGGAGCTGGAAGCGGTTCATTTCGGCAAGAAAATCGCCTTTGGTGCTTTAGTCGAAGGTAGGGAAACCGGAGAAAAAGGATTGAGGGTAAATATCACCGAAGGTTTTAGCCTCGAGTTGAATCTCGGTCCTTTGCTCGGTAGGCATCAGGTAAAAGTAAAAGGATCCGGTCTTTTGAAGCGGGATGATAACAAGCAGGTGGTACTTGTTACCGGTGTGGATGTTCCAGGTTTCGAGCGACCGGTGGAGGTCGTCATTCCATTGCGCTCCATCTTCCATAAGCTCGGCAAAGTAATTTGAAAACAGTTGTAAATGTCGCTTGGGTAGTAGCTTTAACTTTATCGGTGGCAGGCTGCGTTACTGAAGAAACTGTTTCAACGCCGACTCCGAGTGCAAAGAAGGCACCGATAGCGGTAGCATCGTCGATAAATGAGAATGTCGATTTCAAATTGCCTGCATCCTATTTGAAGCTTGCTCCGGAGGCGAGGCGGCGTAAAGCTCAAGTCTTTTTGAAGTTGGCTAAGGACTATAAAGATAAGCATGATCAAGAGAAGCAGGTGGAGTCAGCCACTCTTGCTATCAAGCTTGATCCGAAGCTGGCCGAGGCTTATTTTTTGAGAGGAAAGGCGCTTTATCAATCGGCCTATGGTGACGATCTTGCCGCCCTCGCCGATTTGAAAAGGGCTTCCGAACTGGATCCGAATCTGCCTGATGTCCATCAGTATCTGGGTCGGCTCTATGACAGTCAGAAGGAGTATGAACTGGCTATCGCCGCCTATGACAAGGCTATTAAAGCTGATCGGCATGATCGTGACTCGCGTACTATGAAGGCAAGCGATCTGCGCACCCTTGGCCGCGTCGGCGAGGCCATCGATGTATACACCGGAATAATGCAGGAGTTCCCCACAAAGTCTCAGCCTTATCTTCAACGTGGAGAGCTCTACGAGTACCTGCGGCAATACGAAAAAGCCCTGGCAGATTATTCAAAGGCGGCAGAGATGAAAGAGAGCGAAAATGACTTTGGCAGCACCCAGCCCTTTCGTGCCCGGGCAAAGCTTTATTCGAAGTTGAATCGTAGTCGTGAAGCTATCAGTGATTTCGATCAGATCTTGAAACGCGATCTTTATGACGAGGAGTCTCTGCGGCTCAGGGCTCTAGAGTATCTCAAGATAGGCGAGGAAGCTAAAGCCCTGGCCGATCTGAATCGTTCTATCGAACTTGCTCCGGAATACGGGCGGGCCAGTTATGAAGCCCGGGCAAAGATTTATAAACGTCAGGGTAAACAGGCTCTCGCCGATGCCGATCTTAAGAAAGCAAGCAGCATCAAAGCCAGACCGGCGGAAATCCCTATCTATTCTATTAATCGCGAGTAATCGCAAGAAGTGACAACGGGTATCAATGCTTCTCGACCGAGAATCCGCGGAAAAAAACCGTTATTCCTTTCTCTTCCAGGTCCTTGCATTTGATACCATGGTATCTCTGATTGCCGTCATCGCTCAGAATAAATATCGAGCGGGATTCGTCGAAGTAAAGGACTGATTCGGGATTAAATTTGTCCCGGAGGACGAAGTTCTCAATCCTTTTAGGCTTCGTGTCTTCACGGCGTCCTGACCACAGATATAGCTGTCCTTCGTGACTGTCGCCGACGCTGCCCCCGAGAATTGCATAGGCCTTCAAGGCAGGAATATACTCCATGCCGCGAATGCCGTAGCCGTCGAGGTCGAGTGTGATTATCTCTCCGAATACAGGCTTCTCTTTCTCGATTACTTCCGCGGGATTCAAAAGTGGTATCAAAATGGCTTTTCCCTGCCGGAGCGGGCCTCTCAAGCCCAGTAACAGATGCTTCTCTTTCCATGCGGAGAGCGCCTCTATGTTGAAGCCACGAGCGCTCTCCCCGGCCAGCTCTTTGTCTTCTTCCCTTTGGAAATCCTCGAAGTTCATGGATTTGTATGCGGAGTCTTCTACCAGGTATTTTAGAATGGTATTACAGGGAGAGCCTTTGAGAATCGCTATTGTTTTACTTTTATCTTGCCGAAATTCTAAGGCGAAAAATATGTGGCGCTCCAGAGCCAGCTTTCCGTCTTTTGTTCTGGAATGAGATCCGATCCAGTATGTGGTCTCGCCCAGTTTTGCCGCACCCTCCAGATCCAGCTCCACTTTTGGGGAGAGTCCCGGCATCAGTTCGACAAGATCTATTCGCTCTCCTTCCGCGGCCGCATTCCAGTCATATATGTTGAGTATGCTATTCTCGTCTCCCGCCACCACAAACTTTTTTCTATCGGCTCTCTGGTCTAGCGGTACCGCCGCCGATGCGTCACAGGTGCCGATGAATTCCAGATAGGCAGGCGCGATTCGATCTTTTGCCGAGGCCGGCAGGAGATTTAGAAACAGGGTGAGAGCAAGTCCCGATACAAGTGTGATGCCCTTACAGCACCCCTGGATCTCCATCATGGGTTTCCTCCGCTTTAGTTCTGTCCGCCAGAGCCTCTTCCGTTCTTCCTGCCTGGTCGTGGATTCTGGAACGGGTTTCATAAGCTTGTTTGGTCAAGGCAATTTTTAAGGAGCGATTGCAAGCCTTCATGGCCGCTTCCAGATCTCCTTCAGCCAGTTTTGCTTCTGCCAGAAGCTGATGGGGAACCCAGGACTCTGCTTCATCCTCCATCTCTTTACCAATCTCTTCTTCCAGGTCTCTAATCGCCAGGACCAGGTCGCCCATCTGCATGTAGGAACGAGCTCTTTCACAATGGGCCAGAGAATAATCGTTCAGCGCTATTGCTCTGGTGCAGTCTTCTACCGCTTGCTCATACCGCTTTAACAGTCTGTTGACCTGGGCTCTCTCCCGGAGCAGGGCGAAATCATCCGGGCTTAAATCTATGGCCTGGTCATAGTGGCCGAGGGCTTCTTCTAAATTGCCTCTGTCTACCTCTCTGTAGGCTCTGGAGCGATGATAATCCGGATTCTTCGGAGATAGACCAAACATAACCGCAGTTTTGTCCTGGATAGCGCTTCCTTCTAAAAGGATATCGAAGGACGAAGTATCAAAGGCGAAGAAATACTCTCTTTGTATAGGCGGTGTCGCCAGCGGTGACTCGTCCCTGTCCTGGGTCGCGACGACAAGGCTCTCGATCAGCTCTTCGAGCTCTACTCTATCTTCTTCTCTATCGTTTATAAATTGAGAGAGATTTTCAAGAACGATGGCAAGATGTGACACCTCCTTATTCGGATAATGACGGAGGAGCAGTTCAACGAAATAATCAAATGATACTGATTCGGGTTGATTCTCATCATTGCCCACCAGTCCCAATTCGTTGCTCAAGACATTAATCAGGTCGGACTCCAGATGTTCGACGGAGCCTGGGTCTACCCGGACGACTCTGAAGCCGAGGTCATCCAGGCTATTCACCAGGGTTTCGAGCTGGCTTTCTCTGACATAACGAATTTCACCTTTCGGGATATATTCGATTTCTTGATCCAGTCGAATGATATTGCCCGGTTTCCTGTCCAGTAGATTGAAGAGTCGACTGAAGAGGAGGGTGAACTCAGGGTCTTCTATTATGGAACCGCATTCTTCTATTCTTGTGCGGCTGGCTTGCAGTTCTTCGCTCAAAAGATTCGACCAGTCTCCCCGTGGCACGGTCGCGTTTCTCATGGATTGAACAGTAATACCGGTGAGAAGCATGACGAGATTGCGGCAAAGTCCCAGAGAACCTTTCTCCACAGCCTGTTCTAGAGCGTCGAGGAGAAATGGAAGAGAGGGCAACGCAGCTTCGGCGACGAATTCATCCCGCAGAATCGCTGGTTGTAAATAGCCAAGCGCAAGCGAAGCAGCCTCAGCTTCGCCGTTGCACAGTTGCTCCAATAACTCTGGTAAATTGCCGACTCTCTTTTTCGGTGGAGGCCCGGAAAATAGTCTTTTAAAGAAAGACTGGCTCTCCGCTGCTCCTTCCACTTCTATGACATCGGATGCCCATCCGTGGGCGACCCGGTAGCGGGACCAGTCTATCGCCTGCAAGGCGTCATTGATTTGTTGAGTATCCCTGGTTTTTTGCATAGGTCCGTCATTGTAGCATCGCCACCCTCCTGGCAACTCTGCGTATTAAGTCTGCACCGGCTACAATAGGCTGGTAGAATTCGAAGTCAGGACCTGAGGCTAAATTATGTTCAGTGGCAGAGCGCCGGTGCATTTGATGTGGTCGAAGATGTTCGACCCGGATAAGCCTGAGATGGCTAAACCTGTACAGTGGAAAAGAATCGGACTACTATTCTTGCCCTACTGGCGCGAAGAACTCCAGGTCCTGGTCTGTGTTTTCTTTGTCTCTTTGCTTGGTTTGCTTCCGCCTTTGCTGGGGGTATTTCTGATAGATAGAGCGATTCCCGATAAAGATTTCAATCTGCTATCTATTCTGGTGGGCGCCATGGTGGCAGGAGCGGTGCTATCTTCTTTGATAGGTGTCTACCAGGGTTATCTCAATGCCTTTGTAGGGGAGGGGATAATGCGTGATATGAGGGTGACAATGCTCTCTCATATGCACCGCATGCCCCTCGATTTTTTCACCGGCACCAAAACCGGTGAGATCATGAACCGCGTCTCCAATGATGTCGATAGTATCAATGGTCTTGTCTCAGGAACGCTTGTATCGATAGTCACCAATCTTTCCGTGATGGTTACTACCCTGATTACGATCTTTGTTCTTGATTGGCGTCTTGCCATTCTTTCTATCTTCCTTTTGCCTTTGATGGTCTTGCCGATGTGGCCTGTGGGCAGGACTCTTTTTCGAACTAGAACAATTACCCGTCAGAAACGTGACGAGATCCATGCCATTGAACAAGAGACCCTTTCTGTCTCAGGTATTCTTTTGCTCAAGTCTTTCGTACGAGAGCGCTATGAAAGGGATCGCTTTTATAAACTGAGTAGTGATCTGATGGAGACGGAGATCAAGCTCGCCATGGTCGGTCGCTGGTTCATGGCCCTTATCGCCGCCATGGTCATAGTGGGACCGGCCTGTGTCTGGCTTTATGGCGGATGGCTCTGCATATATAAAGGACTGACCATAGGAATTGTTGTTTCTTTCATCGCATTATTAGGTCGGCTCTATGCGCCGGCGGCCACACTTGCCGGCGTTCAAAACCAGATCATTAGTGCGCTTGCCGTTTTCGAGAGGATTTTCGACTATCTCGATATGGAAGTGGAGAGAGTGGAGGCGCGCGCTGAAGATCCGCAACAGGCGAAGACCGTGGTTTCCGGTCGGGTTCGCTTCCAGTCGGTCTCTTTTGCCTATCCGGAAAGAGAACTTGCCCTTGATTCGATCACTTTCGAAGTCGCTCCCGGACAAGTAGCCGCTTTTGTCGGGCCCTCCGGAGCCGGTAAAACCACGGTTAGCATGCTTCTGCCGGGCTTTTATCAGCCCACCGCCGGTGATATCTATATAGATGATTTGAATGTTCAAGAAATTCCCCTTGCTACCCTGCGCTCGCATATCGGAATTGTTACCCAGGAGACTTATCTTTTCCATGACACCATAATGAACAATCTTCGCTATGCCAAACCCGATGCCAGCGATGAAGAGGTCTATCGAGCCACCGGTGCCGCCAATATCCATGAGATGATCATTGGTCTGGAGCAGGGCTATGATACTGTGGTGGGTGAGCGTGGTCACAAGCTCAGTGGCGGTGAAAGGCAGCGTCTCGCCATCGCCAGGGTACTGCTTAAAGATCCCAAAATTTTGATTCTCGATGAAGCCACCAGCTCTCTTGATT
>CAZCBH010000090.1:0-20708 GCA_964496875.1 uncultured Candidatus Obscuribacterales bacterium
CCTGACCGGAGCGGTTCCTTTTGCCGGCGATGACGCCCTGGCGACGATGAACAGCCACTTGAGTGATCTACCGCGTTCACTTTCGGCGTTTGATCCGGAATTGCCGTCTGAAATCGACAGTTTGGTGATCAAATGTCTGTCTAAGGATCCCGGTGCTCGCTTCGAGGATGTGAGTAGCCTGCGACAAGCTCTTGATGAGGCAAAGCACTCTTACTTTCAGGAAGAGTCATCAGATGCATCGGAGCCTTATAAAATAGCTGCAGAAGCGCGTTCTCGAACTCGTCCGGTATTGTGGGCGGTATTATCTGTCTTTGCCGTCTTGACTGGGATCGCGGCCTGGGCGCTTCTCTTCCGTCCCGTTGAACAGACGAGTGTCCGTAAGGTATTCACTTCCAGAAGACCACCACTTATCAATTTTGCCATTTCCTCGGCAGTCAGTCCGGAAGAGTTGCCGAAGTTATTAAACAAGAATGGTGAGCTCAGTCTCGACGGCAGAACACTGAGTGAGCGAGATCTCAGTATCCTTCCTGTGCTGAAAGGATTGAGGATTCTCTCATTGGAGGGCGGCAATGTCGATGACGGCGCAATGGCTGCCCTGGCTCGTTGTCGGGAGCTTCAAGAGTTGAGTCTCTCCGGGAACAAGGGGATCAGCCCACAAGCTCTGGCGCTTATCTATGATCTTCCTTTGTTGGGAAAGCTCGAGTTGGCGAACATGGGTTTGACCAACGCGCATCTGTCCGGAATAAGCAGGTTGCCCTCTCTCTACAACTTGAATATTTCAAGTAATGATGATATCGATAGTGGTGCACTTGAGGCTCTTGTGCCGCTTACTTATTTGTGTGATTTCAAGGTTGGCAGCAAGAAGTTGCCTATGAGAGAAATTGTCGACTTTTGCAACAGAAAGGCTTCTATAGCCAGTCTGGGGCTGCGAAGTTTTCCATCTCCGGACAGAGGACTCGGGAAGCTGTCCGAGTTGAAATATGTAAAATCTCTCGATCTCTCTTTTAATCCGGAGGTTGATCGAGATGTTCTGTTGTCGGCTCTGGCTATTCCAGGATTGACGGCGTTGAATCTGGCCGGTAGCCGGATCCAAACTGAGGAATTGCTCGTCCTCAACAAAAACCCCCGGATTGTCACACTGAACTTGAATAAGAGAGGGTTGACCTCTTCGGATGTGGTCAATCTACAGAAATTGCGGTATATAGAGCGTTTGCAGGTTCGTGACAACGCAATGTTGTCCATCGAAGACCTCAATCGCCTTAATCAGATCAAAAAACTGAAAAGGTTGGATTCAGGATTCTAATGTTGTGGAGTAATAGTCTTCGATTGCATTCAATAGTCCTTCCATGGTATGGGTGTCGGCTTCTATCTGAACCTGCTTGTAGTGCTGCCTGGCGGTCCTGGCTGTGACGGGTCCTATGGTGGCGATGGCGATACCATTCAATAGGTTCGACGCCGAGGATTCCAGGGCGATGGAGTCCGGATTTACTATGTATCCTTTCGTTTTGGCGTAGTTAACCAGTCCCATTTTCAGAAGTTGATGAAAGTTTTTTACTGTCTGGGAAGAGGCGAAGGTAACAAGGTCCAGCTGTTTTCCGTTGCAAAGGTCGAAGAGCCTTGCCGCTAGGACATCTTTGTTGTCAGGCAGATCTGTTTGATAAGCTTCTATTGTGTCGACTGTGGCACCGGATGCGGTGAATTCGTCGGCTATCAGCGTCCTGCCTACATTGGTTCGCGGCCACAAAATTTTGAGTCCGTTCATATTATCGCCGTCAGGAAACTGCGCTATAAAATTCTCGGCTACGAATTTGTCCGGACTGAAATCGACTTTTATAGAGTGTTCCTTTAAGAGTCCTGCGGTGGCTTCTCCTATCGCCCCTATCTTTATATTTGCCAGGTTCCCTTTCGGGATCGATTTCTCCTCCATTCTCTCCACAAAAGAGCGGACTGCGTTTGTTGAAGCGAAAATCACCCAGTCATATGCAGATAGTTCTGCAAGCGCTTTATCAAAGGGCTCCCAGGAAGCAGGCTCTTTTATCTCGATTACCGGTACTAGAACCGGTCGGGCACCGGCTGCTTCCAGAGCCAGTTTGAAGCTGTCGGCCTGGCTTGTGGCTCGGGTTATCAAAATTCTCTGGCCGGTTAAATGCATTTTGATCTCCGGTTGAAGAATGTCAGGGGGGTGATACTTTGTTAGGGTCGCTCAGTTTGAGCTCTTCGAGAATCTGTCGGGCAGGCGTCGCCAGAATAAGCTCGGCAAGTTCCCTTCCCAGAGCTTCCGCGTCTATTTTGGCGCCTTTGACAGAGAGGGTCTCTCTGACTATACGAGAGCCGTCTAAGGAAGCGACGCATCCAGTCAGGGTCAGGCTATCCACTGCTTCCAATTTAGCCCGGGCGCCGATAGGAACCGAACATCCTCCTCCCAAAACCTTCAAAAATGCCCTTTCGGCACTTATCTCTTTGCGCACAGCGGTCTCGTCTAAAAGGCTGAGAGTCTCGAACAGTTTACGGTCATCGGCACGGCATTGCACAGCCAGGGCTCCCTGACCCGCAGCAGCCGTGCATTCGTTCTCTTCGAAATAATGGGTGATTCTATCAGCCATTCCAAGTCTGGTCAGTCCGGCGGACGCAAGCACTATGGCGTCCGCGGCACCGGAATCCATTTTTTCTACTCTGGTCGGCACGTTGCCCCGGATGTCGATGAATTCGAGATCATTGCGCAGCGCTTTGAGCTGGGCCAGTCTGCGACGGCTTGAGGTCGCTACTTTGCTGCCCGGGGTCAGTTCCTGCAGTTGACGATGCTCCCGGCTGACGAGTACATCCCGGGGGTCTTCTCTATCGAGAACGGCGACTATGGTCAAACTTTCGTGGCTTTCGGTGGGCATGTCCTTGAGAGAATGGACGACCAGATCGACTTCCTCATTCATAAGAGCATCCTCCAGCTCTTTGACAAATACCCCGGTGCCGCCCAGATTTACTATGGGGACGGAGCGGTTTTTATCACCGCCGGTGGTGATTTTTACCACTTCCACATCCAGTGTCGGGTCGATGCCTTGCAAACGTCCTGCCACCAGCTCTGTTTGCATCAGGGCTAGTTTGCTGGCACGCGTTCCGATTCTGACCGACATTCTTTTAATGGCAAGCCAGGGGCCTGGCCGCCGAGGATGATCTGTTCAGATTGTCTCTGCGGGCTTTTTTTCCAGATTTGGATTCTTCGAGAGGGTCTAGATTGAAGAGAGTGCGAAGGGCTTCTGCCTGTTGCTTGAGGACTTCGTAGTCTTGAGTGGCTTTGAGCTGTACTGTCGGATGATGAAGGATCTGATTGACGATGGCGCGGCTGATTCCTTCCATGTCCATGCCGGCGGTCTCCTGGTGCATGGCGCAGCCGCCTTTACCTGTGGTGAGGATGCCCTTGCTCATCTGCTCTATTCTTATCGCTTCGATTTTCTCTCTCAGACCGGCGATGGTGGGCACTACCAGACGAGACCGATGCCAGGCGTGGAACTCTTCCAGGGTTTCGTAGAGAATCTTCTCGGCTTCGTCGACCAGGCTCTCTCTTTCTTTCAGATTCTTGCTGACAATCTCTTTGAGGTCATCGGAATGTTTAAGGGTTATTCCGGTAAGCTCTCCGGCGGCGGGTTCGACATTGCGCGGGACTGATATGTCGATGATCAAGCAATCGCTTTTCGCTTCAGGTGTTGTCTTGCGGGCTTTTTCCAGATCGGCCCTAGTAAAGAGAAAGTCAGGCGAGGCGGTGGCTATGATAACCAGGTCGGATTGAGCGGCGATTTTATGGCGGTCTTCAAAAGAATGGCTTGTATACACACGCTCGCAAGGTTTTTCTTTGCAGCTCAGGAAGTTCTCGATGCTCTCTTTCGAGCGATTGAGCCAGTGCACTTGGGCTTCGGATTTCGTGCTCGATAAATACTTGAGGCAAATTTGAGACATCTTGCCGGCACCGACCACGGTGACAGTTCTGTCTTTCAGACTTCCGAAGTGCTCCCGGGCCATTTCCACCGCCGCCGAGCTGATTGAGACCGATCTTCTGCCCAGGGTGGTTTCGGAACGGACTCGTTTGCCTGCTTGCAGGGCCAGCTTGAAAAGATGGTCTAATATGGGTCCGGCGGTCTTGGCGGTAAGCGCTGCTTGATGGGCGGCTTTGACCTGGTACATTATCTGCCCTTCGCCGAGGATGAGGCTGTCGAGACCGGAGGCGACTCGCATGAGATGCAAAGCGACGTCTTCGCGTAATAGCCTGAAATTAGGGCTCAGGGCGCTGTGGTCTTCTATAGATTGGGCGGATTTGAAAAAGGCTTCAATTTCGCGCATGCCGGCTTTGATATCGTCCACAACCGCATATACTTCGGTGCGGTTGCAGGTTGACAAGATGGCCGCTTCTTTAAGATTGGGGAATCGGGTCAGGGCTTCCAGAGCGTGCGCAATACAAGATTCAGGAATGACAAATCTTTCTCTGATTGCTATGGGAGTTGAGTGGTAGTTAAGTCCACATACAACGAGGTGACTCATGGAGAATCCGACCGGTTTGGGGTACCAAGCAGAGGCATTTTGCAATGCCAGCGATTAAGCTTCTGAGATTATATCGGCTTGCTTTTATGACAATCTCTGTGGGCTCAGTCTGCTAAACAAATTGTAGCTCTAATAAATCCGGGCTGTAGTCAGCCGGAAGGCCGATTCTGGATACCTCTCAGTGCTTATCTCTACTTAAGATCAAATAATCATTTGATTTTAGCCATCTATCCAGGGCGGCGGATTTGTCAGGATGAAGCCTGGTCGAAAGCCAGTGCAATCCGGTCAAAATACGCAGGGTCGGTCTGGAAAGATGATCGGATTTTGCCTCCGGCAGATAAATAACTCTGCCGGACTTAACGGCGTTTAAGCTGGACCAGGGGGGGCGGCTCAGAATTTGAGCCTGGTTCTCTTTGACGTCGACCTCGACCTCATGGGGTAGGACCAGCAGATCCGGCTTCGAGGAGATGATTTTTTCGGCGGTGAGCTTGGGATAGCTGCTCTTGAATTCGGCAGTCGTGTTTATGGCACCACAAGCGGTGATGACGTCATCGAGAAAGCTCTCTCCGCCCACGCAGATAGATGGGTCTGTCCAGACACAAAATAGAATCTTTTCTCTCGGGCAATCGCTCAAGATCGTCTGAAATTCCATAAGTGCCTTATCGAAATCGGCGCTAACCTTATGTGCCCTCTTCTCTTTGTGGCAGATTATTCCAAGCGTTTTCAAATTGGTAGAGATATCGCCCAGTTTTTTATTGGGCAGGACCTGGTTCTGGATAGAGAATTTGTCGAGCTGAGTGGCGAGTCCTTCTTGACCTGATACTAATAATGCGAGATCCGGTTTCAGGGCGGTGAGCTTCTCGAACTTGGCGCTGAGAAAACTGCCGGCTATCGGTTTTTGAAGGACCGCCGGCGGATATTTACAGTTGCTGGAGACTGCTATCAGGCAATCTTCGGCGCCGACTGAATAAACAAGCTCGGTATTGGAAGGGGCGAAAGAGACAAGCCTGGGGACTCCATCGCTCTGGCTCTTACGCGGTGCCTCAGGCCCGGGCTCGGTCCGTGTGCAGCCCGGAATAAGAGCGAGGAAGAGCGCGAGAATAAACACTTGCAATATTGCTACGGCCAGAAGACCGGTCAGCTTTTGATCGCTTGCTCGTTTGTTTGAAGCCAGTTTTTGATCTCCTCCAGGCGCTCTTCTTTCTGGTCGGACTTGACTTCGTAGGTCCTATCGAGAAGGTCCCATTCGTATAAAGTCATCCTCACCAGTCTGTCTATCTGGCTCTGGTAATCTTTGTCGGTCCAGCGGAAGCCGTCTTCCTCCGCCTCGAACATCGGGGGGATATAAATTATATGGCTGTAGCGCTCGGATTGCTTGCGGGCTTTTTCATAATAGGCTTCTGTGTCATAGGTCATGGCCTGACAGATATTCCAGCGCTGCCATAACACCCAGCAATCGATGGTGGAGCGGTCGGACAGAAAGCTGTCCAGGCGCTCTTCTTCCTCTATCTGGGCTTCGAGCACCTTTTGCTTGAAACCTTCTTGATCCGGAATCTCGCCGATGCGCTCAAAGCCCATGTCGCGGCAGAGCTTCCGTCCTAACTCCGGGATGATATTTAAAGAGAGGAGCGGAGCCAGAGACCCCACTAAAGTGGTTTTTCCGACTCCGCTTGCACCTATTGCGATTATTCGTCGCTTACTGGTCATTAGCCTCTCTGAGGTGGACGAGGGGGCGCCTGAACGGCCTGGGCCGGTAGAGTCTGTTGAGGCTGAGACTGATGAGTCTGAACCGCTCTAGAATTGTCAGGCTTGGCCTTCTGCATGGTCTCGACCAGATCGATTCCGGTCAGACCTTTTACCATCGTCATGCCCTGGGCTGCCACGTTGATGACATCCGAGGTCAGTTTACCCATGCCGCTGGTCTCTCCACCGGTAGACAACAGGGTGACGTTGCCTATCTTGCTTAGAGGCTGGGCGGCGGCGCTTACCAGTTCCGGCAGCTTCTCGATCACCATGCTGGCCATGGCTGCATCGTTGTACTGCTTGTAGGCTTCCGCTTTCTTAGCCATGGCTTCGGCTTCCGCCTGACCACGGGCGGCTATGATGGTCGCCTGGGTGAGACCCTTGGCTCTTTCGGCTTCCGCATGGGCAAGACCCATCTGGCGGGCGGCTTCGGCGTCGGCTTCGGCGCGCAACTTGGTGGAGTTGGCGTCGCCTCTGGCTTTGGCTTCTACGGCCTGGGCATCACCTTCTGCCAGGATTCTTCGTTTGTCCTGTTCGGCCTGGGCAAGCAGCCTGATTCTGGTCTGCTCGGCTTCGGCCGGTTTGGTGATGTCGGCCTCGAGCGAGACCTGTCTCTTCTGAACCTCGACCTGCTGCAGTTCGACCTCTTTTTGAGCTTCGACGATTTTTATCTGTTGTTGCTCAGAGATGAGCTGCTGCTGGGATTTGGCTTTTCTGATGTCATACATCATGTCCGACTGAGCTTTTTGCTCGGCTACTTCGGATTGATATATGGCTTGCTTGACCTGGAAGTCCTTCGAGGCTTCGGCGACGCGGGTGTCAGCCATCAACTTAGCCTTGGCGCCTTCCTCTGCGGCATTGGCCTGGGCGATTTGGGAGTCCCTGGTTGCTGCTGCTTGAGCTATCTGGGTGTCTCTGGCTGCGTTTGCCACACCTATATCAGCCGATCGTTTGGCTTCGGCGGTGTGCTGTTTACCTAGAGCTTCTAGATAACCGACATCATCCGAGATCTCTTTTATGGTGAAGGAGACCACGGTCAGACCCATTTTTGCCAGGTCTTTGACGGATACATCGGCGACTCTTTGAGCAAACGAGTCGAAATTGCCGATTAGCTCTTCTACGGTCATGGTTCCCATGATTGCCCGGAGATGACCCATGAGGGTCTCGTGGGCTACCATTCTAATCTCTGCTTCGTCTTTGCCCAGGAACTGCTCGGAGGCGGTCTGGATGGAGACAGTGTCTCCTTTGACCTTTATTTGAGCTACGCCCTGAACGAATATGGGGACTCCATTTCTTGTGATCATAGGCGCGTTGGAACGCACTTCGATCGGCATCACCTCGAGGCTGAGGATATCCTTTTGTTGAATCATAGGAAGCACGATAGCGCCTCCACCGACAATGATGGTTGGCTCTTTGCCGCCACCGGATATAACCATGGCCTCGTTCGGTCCGCATTTTTGGTAGAGCGATGCTAAAACGCTCACGATCACGAAGAAACCGATTACCACTACGGTAATCATTATCATTTCGATGGCGCCCATAAAAACACTCCTTTACCGAGCACGAGGGAATCACTATATCCTCTTGCCCAGTGCGAACCTGAATGAATCAATAATATGTGGATGACCACAAGATCTATCATAGCCGCTATGGGTAGATATAGCAGGGATACCACTATTTTCCTTTATTATCTTGACAAGCCTGTTGGGGCTTATTCGATTCGAAGGAATCTGCGACTGATAAAGCAATTGAGTGGTGCCGTATACGGTGACTGATTCAGTTCTGGGTATTCGGGAATTGAGCGTGCAGAGGCGACCAGGCTTCGACCAGGGCGATTGAGTCGTCTATCTTTTTTACCAGCACCGGAACGCCGTCGGTGGCTGGGGGACCGGGTTGATGGAGTCGTGCTTTCATAGTAAGCCGTTTTGCGTCGTCTACCAGGGAGATGGTTATCTCTCCTGAGTCCGCTTCGTAGAAGACAGGGCGGGTGACCACGGCAAGGTGTCCGGTATATCCCGAAGAGAGTCCATTCCCCTCCGCATTTGCTTCTGTGTGCAGGGGCAATGCTTTGGTCTGGCCGTCTTTGACTCGGCGCAGCTCTTTGGCTCTCAGCGCGTGCAGTTTCAAGCCGTATTTTTCTAACTCTTCCGCGACAATATAGCCGGTATTTTCGGTGAAACTTTCGACATTGGCCAGGCCTGAGGCCGGGCGCCTGGAGATCTCCGCTTTCAGGCAATCTTGAATGGCATCATATACAATACCGCGCACCTCGCGGACATCATCCGCCTTAAAGAATCGAGCCGCTTTCAGTATTGCATCTTCATCGGGATCGACCGAGACTTCGGCTGTGCCGTCGAAATCGAACTGGGTGCCGTCTTTGCATTCATAGGCGTGGGGACTCTTTAAATCCACCGACATCAATTCTAGAGATACGGAGCGGCAGCTTTGTATTAAGGGCAATACAAGCGTGCCCCCGCCTCCGACGATAACGGAGGGCTCCTGCGAGCCTCCGGTTACAATCAGCGCTTCTCCAGCTCCTGCTTTTTTGTAGAGCAGGAGCATCAATCCTGCCAGTATGCCAAGTCCCAGCACCATGACAGCCACCATTGCAAGTTCGATTGCGCCCATAGATATTTACCTGTTTTCGAAAAGGACATGAGCATCGTATATGATGCCAGGTCCTGAAATCAAGAACTGAAAGATTCCTCCAGGCTGAGTTCTCTGTATGGCTCCACGATGAGGATATGCTCGTTGGTGTCTACGATTAGCACCTTGGAGCCCCGCTCGATTGAGACCTTCGGATCGCTTGTCTGGGCGGCGGAGTTGTAGAGTTTGTTGCCGATCACATAGGTGATCAGTCCGGTATGCCCATCCTTAATAGAAGCTTCCACCTCTCCCACATGACCGACGATGTTGTTGTTGTCCAGGTGGGAGCTGCTGGTGAAATAGCGCATCATCAAAATAATAGTCATTTTGAATAGCTTGGTGAAAAGCCAGCCAAGGAAGAGGGCAGGAATTAGAGAGAATACGCCAATAATGGGAAAGAACTTAAGCGCGAAATGTCCACCGAAGCCGAAGCCGGTGAAATAGAGTGAGAGATTGGTGGGAGAGAGCAGACCGATGATGAATTTCAACGCCCGGGACCAGCCTCTTTGACTGACCGGCAATGCCCCGTATTTATCCGCTTGGGAATGGTGGCTGTCCGCATCTGCGTCAGCGTCGACGTCGGCATCGCCGTCGGCATGGACGTCGACATCGGCATCCACATCCACATCTACATCGGCGTCGGCATGAACATCCACATCAGCGTCGGCATGAACATCCACATCGGCGTCGATATCCGCATCGCCATGATCTCCTGCATCATGACCTTCGGCGAAGCTTCCCTTGATGAAATTGAGTATTATGAAAAGGCTACCGCCGAAGAATATAATCAGGTAACCTTGGTCGAGTGTATGAAGACCTAACATTTTCGTATAATCTCCTTTGGATTAGAATACCCAGCTAAACCCTGAAATAAACCCGGATTTGCTCTCCTGGAGATAAAGAAAAGGCTAAGATTGCCTGCCTGGAAAAAGTTCGAGATGGAAATCGTAATCACTCACAACAACATGGATTTCGATGCGCTGGCCGCCCAGTTCGGGGTGACCAAGCTCTATCCTGCCGCAAAGATGGTGCTGGGCTATCCTCTGGTCGGCAATGTCCGCGATTTTCTGGCTCTCTACCGAAGTTCATTGCCTATCGCCCAATCCAAGTACATAGATCTCGATGATGTGAAACGGATTTATGTGGTCGATTGTCAGCACTTCGAGCGCATCGATTCGAATGTCCAGAAGTACTTGAAAGGCAAAGAGAACAAAATATGGCCTGCCATCACCGTGTTCGATCATCACGATCTCGATAGAAAGGGTCTGGCGGTCAATGCCACCTCCGATAGCGTCATCAAGCCGGTGGGCTCCGCTACCACGATCGTGGTGGAGAGGATCATGAAAGAGTCGGTGTCGCTCACCCCATTCGAAGCCACGGTGCTTGCTCTGGGGATTTATGAAGACACGGGCTGTCTGACTCATAAAGGAACTTCCGAACTGGATGCTCAATGCGTCGCATTCCTGCTTGCAAGAGGCGCTGATCTGGAGCAGGTCAACAATTACATACGTCCCAAGCTGTCTATAGAACAGACCGAACTGCTGGAGAATTTGCTGGCCAATAGCGAGATCGAAAGTTATGAAGGTGCCAAGGTCGTCACTTCTGTGGCTTCCACCGAACACTACGTCGACGGTCTGGCCAATATGACCCGTAAGCTCATCGAGATTCTCAGCGCCCAGGCCGCTTTTTGCGCGGTGCATATGAGAGATAGAATTCATCTGGTCGGTCGCTCTGACAATAAGTCTATAAATGTCCGCGAAATAGTAAGGGCTTTCGGGGGTGATGGTCATCACGGAGCCGGCTCGGCTGTGATCAAGGACCGGGACGGTGCATCGGTAATCGAGTTGGTCAAAGAGACCATAGAGTCCCGGGTGGAGCCCCAGCCGACAGCTTCCCAGATGATGACATCTCCGGTGCGCACTATTTTGCCTACCTTGAAGATGGAGGAAGCCGGGCGTTTGATGACCCGTTATGGAGTGGACGGCTTTGTGGTCAGCGATCGAAACGAGGTGGTAGGGGTTGTTTCCAGGCGCGATATCGATCAGGCCATGCACCATAAATTAGGTCACGCGCCGGTGCGTGGTTTTATGAGCAAGCCTGTTTTCACCGTCAAAAAGGACACTCCATTGGTCGAGATTCAGCACCTGATGGTCACCGAGGATATCGGCCGGTTGCCGGTGCTCGATAGCGATGGTCGTTTAGTAGGTCTGGTGACGCGTCAGAATGTGCTTGATACTTTATATGGTACCTATTCACGCAACAAAGTCGAGGGGCGTCTTGAAGATACCATCGAAGTGGATGTCCTGGTGCCGGAGAGCAAGCATCGTCAGCGCATCGATGCTATAAAAAATAAGTTCGAGAATCTGGAGCCTTCTACCTTATGGTTGTGCCGCACCATCGGAGAGGTGGCGGCCCGTAAAGGCATGGTGGCATATGCGGTGGGTGGTCTGGTCAGGGATCTGATTTTAGGGCGCCAGAATTTTGATCTCGATTTTGTCGTAGAGGGCTCTGCTCGGGATCTTGCTCAGAGTTTCGAGCAGGACTATCCGGCTCGATTCGAAGTGGTGGCTACTCATGAGCGTTTCAATACAGCCACCATTGTCTATCACGCCGAAACCGACAAAGAGGTGGATCTTTCAACGGCCAGAACCGAGTTTTACGAATTCCCGGCAGCACTGCCCACGGTGGAGCCTTCCAAGCTGGAGCAGGATCTTTATCGACGCGACTTCACCATCAATACTCTGGCTGTATGTCTCAATCCCGGACGTTTCGGGGAGCTTACCGATCTCTTCGATGGTCTTAAGGACTTGAATAATCGGGTGATTAGAATTCTTCATCCTTTCAGTTTTATCGAAGACCCGACTCGAATCGTAAGGGCGGCGCGTTTCGCCTCGAGGCTCGCTTTCAGGCTTAGTCTGAAAACCAGAGATAAGGCAAGAGAAGCTGTGGCTATGGGGATTTTCGACAATCTTGGCGGAGTGAGGCTGCGAGACGAGATCAAGATGATTCTCGAGTCTCCGGAGCGCATAGTGGCACTCGATGTTCTTGAAGATCTCGGCGGTTGTCTGCGTTTTCTTGCTTCCGGATTGACATATAACGAGCATTGCCGCAATCTTATAAGGCTGGCAGAGCGACTTTTGATGCGCTATCAGGTCAAAGATCCATGGATAGTCTATCTTGGTCTTCTGCTTTCCGGAGTGGAGCTTGAAGAGCTCGATGATGTCTTCGAACGTCTGCATCTATCCAACTTGCATCGCGACATTATCCGGGCCGGTTTGTCTGTACACCGAAAGGTCGGCAACACCAGGCAGAGCTGGAAGCGCAGCCAAATTTACCAGGCCTTTAAGGGCAGCAAAGAAGAGTCTCTTGCCATAGCCGCCTGTATGGCCGAGCCGGGCACCCAGGTGCGCCGAATGATTCTGCTTTATATAAACGAATTGCTCGATGTGAAAATAACTCTCACGGGCAATCAGCTTGTTGAGCTGGGAGTGCCCCGGGGACCGCGTATCGGCGAGATTCTCGAACAAGTTCATATCGCCAAGCTTGATGGCGAGATAAAGACCGAACAGGAAGAGAAGCGCTATGTCAGCGCCTTGATAGGCTCATAAAAGTCGTTATTGTTTTGGTGGCGGGATAAGAACCTTCACCGCGCTGGGCACCACTTCGATATGCATGGGGGTGGTTCCGCAGGCGTCTCCATCCACCATGGCCATCGCATCGGGATAGATCATGAGAGGCGGTTTCGAATAGACCCCGAAGGCCCCCTTCACTTTTCGCCAGGTGTTTTGAATGACAGAGCCGCGGCGGCTTACCGGCAATACCTTGATGTCCACCGTTTTTACTTTCTTTATGTAATAGGGTGAGGTCTGGTTGCCGGTGAGGGCGCCGGCGAAGGCGAAGCCGTATTCTAAATAATCTTGGAATTCTTCCGGGGAGAGGATGCAGAGGTCGAGGAGACCGTCGTTGAGGCTGGCCGATTCTGACAGGGTGCCTACTCCGAAGTCTGAAATATTGGTGACGAAGAGCCCGGAAGCCGCCACTTTGAAGCTCTCTCCGTCGGCGTCGATCTCGAAAAGCGCGGGGGGCTGGGCCAGGGTCTGGACCAGGGAAGAGGCATAGGCGAGCATTTTCCAGTTGGCTTTGTCGCGCTTGTCCGGGGTCACTATGGCGTCGCTCATCGGTCCGGCGCCGGCGGCTACGGCAAAATAGTGCCCGTTCATGACACCCAGATCTATTTCCTGGGAGTGTCCCTGGGTAAGGGTCTTGATCGCCTTCTCCAGGGGGTTTACATTGAGGATATTGTCTTCGTATATATGTAGATTGCGGGCCAGCTGATTGCCGGTGCCAAGCGGCAAGATGCCCACAGTCAGATTCTGATTGTCTTGATGCGGGTTTTCTTTTTCGTACAGCGCCGCTGCTTCCATGACCATCCGGATGGTGCCGTCACCGCCGGCGGCGACTAATAAATCCACCGACGATGTGATCTGGTTAATGATCTCTTTCGAGGTGGTGTCGGGCTTTGTCGCAATAGTATTAACATTATCGACGGTGGTGGTGGCAAGCACATGAACGACTTTACCGAGCCAGGACTCGGGCACGAGATTCGAGCCTGCGGCAGGGTTGTAGACGATGAGTGCTGTTCTTGACATCCGTGGAATTTGTATGGAATTTCAATATTTAGAACATATCGAATCGCTCGTTAGAACAATCTAGCTTGAAGAGGTAGTCAGGAGCGGGTAATATGTCCGGCTGTGATTGAAAAGGCTTGTTGTCATTAAAGTTGCAGGCTGTTTGATGTGATTGTTTTCATTTCATCAGCCAACGTCCTATATGCTAACTTTACTATGACTCAAGTTGACAATTAACTAAAACTCAGTATTGTATTTGACACTGAATCTACATTTCTGGCGTTTTAACGTTTCTCTGGTAATCGTTGGCTCAATGGTCGAATGAAAGGCTGAACCATGATGAATAGATCTCTTTGCTCATCGTCCAAGTTCTCATCTTTCTTGCTCTCCGCCGGTATCTCCGCGTTCCTGTCGTGCAGTTTTGCCTGGGGCATCGGTAGTCCGGTCGAAGCACGTGGTGGCATGCAGAATCCCACCAGTCCTCCTGCGGTCAGTCGGGCGGTGATCAATGGTCAGGAGTATTCGATGTGCACCATGGTGGTCCACTCCAGTCCAGACAAAGTTTGGAATATCATCGCCGATTACGACAACCTCCACAAAGTTTTCAAACAGATGAAGAAAGCCACCGTGCTCGAAAACAAGGGCAAGGTGAAGCTGGTTCAACATGTGGTCGCTCCATCTGGACCGGTCGGTACTTATACTTACGTGGTCAAGGTCACCGAGTCGGCACCGCACCGTATGGAATGGAAACGCGTCAGTGGAGCTTTCAAGGACGTTCAGGGCTTCTGGAAGCTCGAGCCCCTAGATGGGGGTAGGACTACCAGGGTGACCTATGCCAGCCATGTTGACGGCGGTTTTCTCATCCCCAGCGCCCTTGTCAAACGGCAGTGTCGCATCGACATGCCTATTGTTGTAAGCAACCTGGCCACTCGGGCAGAGAACCAGATTCAGATTGCCGGAAATCCACAAAGCAATATGTAGTTTTTCAATGGCGGCCTCGTCGAGAGACCTGCTCTGGGCTGTAACATATGATGCCGCCGCTTCGTTGCCAACTGCAATTCTTTGATAGAATTGTGGACTCCATGGAGAGGTACCGAAGCGGTCATAACGGCGCCGCCTCGAAAGCGGATGGGTTAATAGCCACGTGGGTTCGAATCCCACCCTCTCCGTTTTTTTGATCGGAAAACAACGGAATATGAAAGTAGGAATAATCGGATTACCTTCCTCCGGGAAAACAACGGTTCTGAATGCGGTCAGTGGGGGCTCCCACGAGGTGCATGCTTATTCTGGAGCAGCCTCGGCCGAGCCGAACTTTGCAGTGGTTTCGGTGCCGGATTTGAGACAGGACTGGCTGAAGGAACTCTACAAGCCCAAGAAAACCACCTACGCCACGGTAGAGCTTGTCGATGTGGCCGGTGTCGCTCCCGGTCAGGCCAAGGCAGATCAGATAAGCCCGCAGCTTCTGACGAGCCTGCGACAAGTAGATGCTCTCGTTAATGTGGTGCGTGCTTTCGATTCTGCCTCGGTGCCCCATCCTTCCGGCAGCGTGGACCCTTTGCGTGATGCAGAGACCCTGGAGCTGGAGCTGGTTATAGCGGATCTGGCGGTGGTCGAGAAGAGGCTGGGCAAGATAGATCAGGAGATACAGCGCAAGAAAGGTGGCGAGAAGACGCAATTGGAACTCGAGAAAGAGTTGCTCAGCCGCTTCAACGAGCATCTCTCCGGTGAAAACGCGCTTCGTACTTTAGAGCTTGATGAAGACGAGAAGAAGCTCATTCGTGGCTACACTTTTCTTTCTCTCAAGCCGATCATGGTTTTAGCCAATATCTCCGAGTCGGACATAGGCTCTGCCGGTAACCAGTCTTTGAAGGCTCTAGCAGAATGGGCCGAGGGACGCAAGATGCCCTTTCTTGCCTTTTGCGGCAAGGCTGAAATGGAGATTGCCCAGCTGGAAGAATCAGAGCGTGCCGAGTTCATGGAAGCGCTGGGAATAGAAGAATCGAGTCGCGACAAGTTTGTCCGCGCTACCTATGCGCTACTGGATCTGGTGGCATTCTTTACCGTCGGAGAAGATGAAGTCAAAGCCTGGACCATCCCCAACAAAACCGTTGCCCAGGAAGCGGCCGGAAAAATCCACACCGATATCCAGAGAGGTTTCATTCGGGCGGAAGTCTTGAATTTCGAGCAGCTCAAAGAGACAGGCAGTTGGAACGCCGCCAAAGAAAAAGGGCTGGTGCGTCTTGAAGGCAAAGAGTATCTGGTCAAAGACGGCGACTGTATCAACTATCGTTTTGCCGTCTAGAATTGCTCCGGTGAAGTCGATTTATATAGCGATACTACCGGTGATGCTAGTGGTTTTGTGTCTCGGCGGCTGTGTTTCCAAACCAGCTGAGATCACCGTGAAAGTGCAGCCTATGAAAGTGGAAACACGCTTTATAGAAAAGTTGAAGCCGGGAGAAAAGTCGCCTCTTGCCGCCTGCGAAGAAGCTCTTACCGACTGGAAATTTGGTTGTAAAACAGGCTTCGATTTCGAGATTGTCGATAAGAGCGAACTGGCCGATGAGTTTTTGGTGAACGTAAGGATAAAAAAGGCGACGATAAGCCTGGATGCGCCGGTGACTATTTGGATCTCTTCCAACGCCAGCGAAGACACGAAGATGCATGAAGATGCTCATGTTTTGATCTGCCGCCGGGTCTATGGCGAGGCCGAAAAGACTGCTCTGGCCGGAGCCGAAAGGGTGGTAAAGAAAGAATTTCAAGGGGGCGGCTCCAGTCTGGAGGCCGCAGTCAAAGAAGGGCTCTCGCTTGCCAGTGAGGAGATCTGCCGCTATTACCATTTGGCAATGGTAGAGAAAATCAATCGGGTATCCGAGATCTTCGATAGGCTCGATCACGACAATCCCGATAAAAAGGACAGCGAGCTGGTGGAGCTCGCTTTCCAGAAATACCAGTTGATAAAGGGCAATAAGAGCTGATTGTTCTTATTTCGATCTCAGCCTTGCTGTGACTTGCTGGGCAAGTCCCTCGTATTTTGCCGCTTCCGGGGCACGGTCATTGGTTTTGAGCACCTCGGCGAACCAGAGCAAAGCCCAGGCGTATTCCGGGGAACTGTCAGCTTTTATGTGCTTCTTAGCCTCGAATTTTTCGACACATTCTTTCAGGAATTTGTCCGGGTTTCTCAAGATATTTGATTCCGGCATCGGGAAAAATCCGAACGCCCAGCGATTGATCTTGCCTTTCGACTTGGTCGTTTTTGCTGGTCCGGTCGTGACGCTGTCTTCGCTATCACCCTCGTCGCTTGAGCCTGCAGTCGGCTTCTTTGTTTTGGCGTCTTTATAGCGCTCTTTTTGATCTTCGATATTTTTTTGAAGGCTCGATACCGAGCGTTTCAACGAAGCTTCATCGGTGCTTTCCACCTGGGCTTCTATGCCCTGGAAGGCTTTGATAAAAGGAGCGACTCCGACTCCCATCTCTTCGAGCTCTTGAATGGAAGCAAGAAGCGTGCCTCTTTCTTTTTTGAGAGCACCATCAGCCACTTCCATATCCTTGGCTGTCACCTTGGCTTGTTTCTGGGCGATGGTCATGGAGTTGAGAGCAGCCAGCACCTGGTTATTGAGAGTCTCTATCTGCTGGGTCGATATGGTTATCTGTTTGTAGACGCCTTTGTTGCCCGGGTTGAAGAAGTTGACATTAACCCGTTTCACAGTCGAGCCCAGACCAAGTTTTTCCATGGCGATTTCAGCGATTCTGAGCGCTTCATATTTATACTCTCGAACCGGAGCGTTGGCAGGCATCGCCGTGGTCACATCGATTTCGTCCTGGCCGAAGGAGATCTGCACATCCTGACGTTTGCTGGCAGCGGTCAGAATGAGCTGGTTTTCTATCGCTGTCTTCGGATCGCTGAGACCGCCTTCTCTTATCTGAATCGAGGAGAGCAGTTCGGATTTCGACACCTGACCGGTGCCGAAAGCGGCTACGTCACCCTTGGAGACGGTAATAGACTTGTATTTGCTTGGATTACCCGAGTCGTAAAAGTAGACGGTGATGCTGTTTACCTGATTCTCCGGCTTGTCGAAAATCGTTTTTCCTATAAGCACCGCTTCGATTTTACAGTCACGGTCATTGGCCTTCTTGTTGCGAAAGGTCGAAATGAGCGCCTGTCCCTTGGCTATGCTTGCTCTAACTCTGGTTCCCGGAGCGAGCACTCTGGCTTCTTCTATGTCCTGCGCCAGGCTGGCTGAGGTGGCTGCTGCGAAGGCTGGGATTGCTGTAACAGTTGAGCCGGCTAAAATGGCCGCTGTACAAAAAAGTGATACCGAACGTAATATCATTTTCTGTTTGAACACTCGTCTGAAACCTCCCGGAAATAGACCTGATAAATTGCTAGGGATATCATACCCGGTTGGTTTCCGATTTGCTCAATTGACAAGTGACCGGCCTGTTGTGTGATTTCGCTCCCGCTCAGCTGACTCCAGCCAGGTACCATTGACTATTGGTCCTCTCCTTGCAAAGTCTATCGGGGATGATTCTGTATGATTTTTTGGCAGCGATATCGGCGCCGATTCTTGAGTGTTTTCCTTCTTGTTAGCCATGGGTAGGAGCAGCGCTTATAGCTGGTTCTGCGCCCGTCAATTTATGCGCAGGTAAGCATGAAGGGACTTCTCCAAGGGCTTATCCAGAATGAAACAATTCCTTTCCTTGTCTTAACAAAGAATTAGTGTCTGCTAATATTTGCTGTGTTGTTCGGCGCAATCTTGCTACTAGAGTTGTTGGAATTTCAAGCATTTCCCCAGGTGGCGCCTTCAATTGCTGGCATTTTGTAATTAGGGAATCGCGAATACACATTCTTCTTGGTTCGGCGTATCACATTTCCTATAACAGTGCTGCTATGTCTAACTATAAATACAGAAGTGCGTGTGGAGCAAGAGTGGATAGCAGTTTTTCGATCCGACTAATTTTTAGGTCCAGAGAAACTTTAGCCAAGATTGGAACGATAGAGTAGCGAGAAATATTTGACTGTATTGCAAGCTAAGCATAGAATCAGGTAAACCTTTCTTGGGATCAGGCGAGCAGTATGAGTCATGTCAGTATGGGGAATCTTCCATCTTTTAACCATCCGCCAGTAACAGAAGTGGCACTTTCAGTGCAATTCGACAAAATAGCTAAAATGCGAAGCTTTCAGCTAGCCGCTTTGTGGGAGCGGTTTTCTGAGGGTTTCCCAAAAGTTGAAGAGCACCCTCCTCTTGATCCGATTATAGAACAGCTTAAAATGGGACCCCAATCGAGGAGAATCGAGCTAACGGTCATGCAATTGCCGGAAGTTTCCAGATATTTTTTTATCAGCGGTTCAGGAGAAGAGCTTATACAGGTACAGCCTGATAGATTTGGGCATAATTGGAGAAAGACTGGCGAAGGTGATGAATACCCTCGCTATGAAAAAATCCGCGAACAATTTAGAGACAATTTAGACGTTTTTTGTGAATACTTAGCAGAGAAAAAATTAGGTCCATTTCTTCCCCGGCAAGTGGATATAACGTATGTGAATCATATAGTCGCTGGAAGCGGTTGGGAAGATTTTGGTGATATTCAAAGAGTCGTAAATGTTCAGTCCCTGAAGTATTCTGATCAATTTTTGCAGCCGCCTGAGAGCATAAGTCATTCTGAAAGGCATTTGATACGATTAGAAGATGAAAGCGCTGTGGGACGATTGCATATCAGTATGGAGCCGGCATTTAGAATCACAGATAAGAAGCCGATTTTGAATTTGCAGCTCATCGCTCGAGGATTTCCAATTACCGAAGATATCGAAGGTGTCATGAGTTTTTTGGATTTGGGCAGAGAGTCTATAGTTAGGGCATTTGCATCTTTTACCACAGAAGAGATGCACGAGATATGGGGACGAATTCAATGAGTATAAGCGGACGGGATTTAGAGCCGATTTATAGAGAGGCAGTCGTTGCTCCGAATACATCTATCCGTTTGGAGGCTCCTGGCGGTGTGTGTTACGGACTGTTCTTTGATGAAGATTGTCCCTGGTTGGTTCCCGTTGCAGAAAACCTGCAGCGACTACTAAATTATGAGTTTAACTGGGATTCGCATAAGGCTCACCAAATAGATGAAACAGCTATGAGAGCAGTTTTAAACGTCATGTCGCGTGTAATGGCTGATGAGTATCCTGTGCCAAGGTTGTCAGCGATGCCAGACGGAGGAATTCAAATGGAATGGAGAGTTCCAAAGCGACTTATGCAAGTGGAGGTAGATTGGAATGGTTCTATTTCTGCGTACTATTCTGATTCAAATTCAGACGAAGAAGACTGGGAGGTTGAATCGGTAGAGGATATGTCTGTTTTGCGAGAAAAGCTATCCTTGATCCATAGAGCTGCCTGATGCCGGAATAGATGATTGAATATCTTGATGACGAAAATATTAGAGATGAAGAAGACCTTTATAGAAGGGTCAAGTTGAAAGTAGATCTCATTACATTCGATCCAGACTCAAATAGGCTTAGACCAACCTCAACAGCATTCAAAAATTCGGTTATCGGGCAAGACCGTGTGGAAACCTACATGTCTGTATTCATCAATAGTCGGATGGTCGAATTGGAGCTGCCTCCAGAATTGGCTCTTGAAGATACGAAAGACTTTGTGTTGGTGAAGTTGAGCGCTGGTGCTGTGAGGGAGAAAGGTCGAATAAGGAACTCGCACCAACAGATTTTTCCTCAGCCGGAAGAGCCACCACCACCCTGTATGCAGGCTCATGGTGGAGTTTCTGGAAATAAAACTAAAGGAATTCGTAGGGATTTATCCGACTTGGCTGAATGGATCGTAAAGCCTACTCTTGAGTGGGTAGCAGATCATCGTGAGACTCTTCGTATTCCTGCTGAGCTTGTATTGGAAGATGACTATGAATCTCTGTTTAAGTGATCTAAGCGCACTTTTGGACTTGTAGTGGTTGAGTATCTGTCTAAAGCACTGCCATTTGACATGGTGTAGATCGCAATGAATATGTGTGATCTAGCTTCAATAGTCAAGTTGGCGATTGAATCGTGTCATTTTTATGTCGGTGGTTTTACAACAACAATAGCTTGATCGTATAGTCTGCATCATTTGCTTCAGGCTCTTTCCCAGGTGGCGCCTTCTTTGGAGTCCATCACCGAAATCCCCT
>CAZCBH010000091.1:0-2065 GCA_964496875.1 uncultured Candidatus Obscuribacterales bacterium
ATGGTCTGTCAGAGGAGCAGCTCTCTTCTTTGCTTGACTATTTTTCTCTACTAGATCAGTTTGGCAAGAAGGATCTCAAAGCTCGGTTTATTCGATATATCGTCGATGACGAAGAATCCGACTGGGCGTCAGGCCTGGATGCCCAGGTATTGCAAGCGCTGGGTCTGTCAGGAGCTTACTTCCTTCCGGATGGTAATATCAGGAATCCTTTCACTTTGCGGCGTGCCGCTCTTCATGCCCTCTGGCGGGAACCAGTGGCACCATTGCGGCGCTTCGGGGTGGTTTTAGAAAAATTCGACAGTAGACAGATTTCCGGTCGAACGGCATCGGTCTTGTTTTCAGATTGGTTCGAGACTTTGATCCGAAGTATCGTCAGCCTTCGAGGGCATGGTCGCGCAGAAGAAAAGGAGGAGTTTTCTGCGAAACTTTTTCACGCTCTTCTAGAAGCAGAAAGCGATAGGGTCAAGCTGGTCAATACTTTTCTTGATGACCGTGACTGGATGACTCTCAGTACAGGATACGTTTCTTACTATGGTTCTGGGCAGAGTTGCTGCAATCACTTCTCTGATTTGGATGCGTATTTTGCCGGATATCCTCAGGCGATCAGAAGTTTTCTTCAAACGGGTAATTCAGAACAGAGGGTCAGTGCTTTGCGGATTTTGAGAACCTGCGATTTCGAAGCGTCCAACTATATAGACGAACTGATTGATATAGCTGTTGGATCTTCTAAAACAGCCAGGGAAGAGGCGCTGGCTGTGGCGCGAACGGCACCGAGGGCGGTGATACCAAAGATTGTCGAAGTTCTGACCCGTGGATCTGCTTCTCAGCGGCATGAAGCTGTTTCGGTATTGGCTAAGATTGATCCAGAAACAGCGCCTTCTATTTTGCGGGAGCATATGGCGATAGAGAAGTCTGACAAGGTTAAGCAAGCGATAGAGATTATTTTGGCTGCAGATAGCATGCGTTGTGAGCCAGTCGAAGTCGACCTGCCTCCGCCGGATGTGGCACTGGGTATGGTGCCTCTGAAAAATCGAGATGAACTTGCTACGAAGCTTTTGAAGATGATCAAAGAGATCAACCTGTTTAATCAGACCACTCACGATAATTCCTTAAAACATTGGGAGAAGAACGGGCGCAAATGGCGTGAACCTAAGGGACCGTATCTTATTGAAGAAAAGTCCGTTGACAAGATTTTAGATTTTGTCGAGGGGAAAAGCACTGATTTGAATTCTGGTCGTCTCTCCTACAGTCAGGAGTTTGTGAACGGTCGAAGAAAGGAGGCGCTCTTTACGGAGGATCTGGAGCCCGTTCATGCAGTTCGCTTGCTTTATGTTTTGCATCAGCTGAACCCTGTGGACCATCAAAAACATCCATTTGTAGTATTTTCGAATCCGGCCTTATTGGACGATTATCGAGTCAAGTTCGGAAAGCCTTTCGGCTTGCGTGAACTTGATGCTATCGTAGCGACTTTACCGGGATGCGGACCGGAGCCCGGACGTGCTCTACAGGGCTATCTCTATCGAAACAGTTACTGGAATTCATTTTGTGATTGGGAGCCGGATGCCATCTGGCCTGCGTTTATCGAACAGCCGCAGCTTTTGATGGAGGCTTTAACCGAATCAAGAGATTCGGGCTATTACTTTATTGATAGAAGGCAAGCCGCTTACAAAGCTCTTTCGACACTGCCACAGCTTCCTCCACGGTTTGCCACCATCCTCTGGGAAGTTGCTCTGGGAGAAAGCAAGACGGATCGCCCGCTTGCGCAGGAGGCTTTGCAGGCAGTACCAGAT
Organism: uncultured Candidatus Obscuribacterales bacterium; assembly: GCA_964496875.1. Taxonomy (GTDB): domain Bacteria; phylum Cyanobacteriota; class Vampirovibrionia; order Obscuribacterales; family Obscuribacteraceae; genus RI-106. The sequence goes on from CAZCBH010000091.1 coordinate 1,791, forward strand.
AAGGTGCCGACTATATTGAAAGGATTGAGAGATGGAAGGCAGACCGTGCGGGCTGTAGCAGCGGACTGGCTGGGACGGCTTGCTGATACCTCGGCGATTAAGCCACTGAAAGAGTCTCTCAAAAAAGAGAAGTCGGAGCTGGCTAAAGCTGCCATGCTTCAGGCGCTAGAGAACCTCGGTGCTGAAATAGACGAGTTTCTCGATAGAGAGAAGCTTTTGAAGGAGGCAGAAAAAGGGCTCACCAAAAAACTGCCAAAGGGTATGGAGTGGGTTCC
>CAZCBH010000091.1:2165-10760 GCA_964496875.1 uncultured Candidatus Obscuribacterales bacterium
AATTGGAACTCTTCATCGAGCTACATGAAGGACTATTACCGCAAGAACTATGCTTCTAAAGAGGTCCTATATCAGGCTCTTTTTAAACAATATAGCAGCGAACTTCTGGGCACTGCCACCGCACAAAAGGGCATGCTGGCCATAGTCTCTGCCGCCGGTGACGATGAGTGCGCCAAGAAGTGCGAGAAGTATATTAGAAAGTGGTACGGTCAGAGATTGTCTCAGTGCAAGGCGCTGGTTACGGTGCTGGCTTCGATAGAATCTACGTTAGCGCTTCAGATATTGTTGTCTCTTGCCAATCGATTTCGTACCAAAGGAATCAAAGATCTGGCGCGCGAATATGTGGATGCCATCGCCGACAGCCAGGGATGGACTCTGGATGAGTTAGCAGATCGCACTGTGCCCGATGGCGGTTTTGCCAGACCTTTAGATGAAAATGACGAACCGATAGAAGGCAGCGAAGCTGTTCTAGAACTGGACTTTGGACCTCGGCAATTTCTCGTTAAGCTAGATGATCGCCTTGTACCTGTATTGACCAACAAAGAGGACGGCAAAGTTCTCAAGAATTTGCCGGCACCTGGCAAAAATGACGATGAGGAAAAGGCCAAGGAAGCGAGAAAAGAGTTTTCAGACGCCAAGAAAATCGTCAAAGAGATGGTCAAGCGTCAGACAGAGCGGCTCTACGAAGCAATGTGCACCCAGCGTACCTGGACCTTTAGAGACTGGAAGCTCTATCTTGCCGAGCATCCTATTGTAGGCCGGCTCTGTACCAGATTGATCTGGGCAGCCCGGGAAAAGCCGGATGAAAAAGGTGCCGAAGGGAAGCTTCTTTGCACTTTTCGTTTATTAGAAGACGGCAGTTTGACCGATAGTTCTGACGAAGCGGTGCAGTTCAAAGACGACGAGCTTGTAAGTCTTGTCCATAGTTGCAAGCTCGATGCCGATACTGAAGCGGCCTGGAAGAAGCACCTTGAAGACTATGATGTGGAGCCGCTTTTCAACCAGTTTGATAGGCCTGTTTATAAGCTAGCCGATGGCGAAGAACCGCAGTTCGATGTGGTGGATTTTGTCGGACATATGCTCACTGTCTTCAAGCTTCGAACTAAAGCGACTAAGCTTGGCTATACCCGGGGAGCGGCTGAGGATGGCGGCTGTTTTTATCACTACCATAAGCCTTTTCAGTCTCTTGGCATTCAGGCGGTGATTAATTTTTCTGGCAGTATGCTGCCGGAAGAAGACGGTCCCTGTGCCCTGAAAGAGCTCAGTTTTACGGCTCTATCTGAGGGCGGCTATTCTTGGATGCCGGCTAAAATCGATCTTGATTCGGTGCCTGCGGTGCTCTTGACTGAGTGCTATAACGATCTCAAGCAGATAGCCGCAGAAGGTAGTGGCTATAAAGAGAACTGGGAGAATTCATGCTTGTTCTAGATAGCGAAAACTGGAAGGAGGTTAGTCGTATCTGATGGAGAAAGGCAATGTCAAAGAAGCTATGCTGAGGCCTACTGCCGAGGTTCGCTATCGAGAGGAACTCGACAGTCTTGTCGCCGCAGACAAAGAGCCGCGTCCTCCAGGCTGGCGTATGAGCCCCTCTGCGGTGCGTCGTTTTATTCTCGGCAATGATGCAAAAACATCCGGCAAAGAACCTGTTATCGATCGGAAGTTTCATGGTGATGTCTCTATGATAGACCGCGCCATCGTTACTCTAATGAGCAACAGGGGGTTGCTTCTAGTCGGCGAGCCGGGCACGGCAAAGTCTATGCTTTCAGAGCTTCTGGCTGCCGCTATCAGCGGCACCAGCGCCATGACCATTCAAGGCACCGCCGGTACCACCGAAGACCAGATCAAATATACCTGGAACTATGCTCTGCTTCTGGCAGAAGGACCGACACGACAGTCCCTGGTGCCGGCACCGCTCTACCATGGATTGTCAAAAGGACTGATAGTCCGGTTCGAAGAGATAACCCGCTGTCCGCCAGAGATTCAAGACACGCTCATCAGTGTTCTCTCTGAAAAGCTCATGCACATACCGGAGCTTAAAGATGACAACAACATGATCTTCGCTCAGCCCGGATTCAATGTAATAGCCACCGCCAACACCAGAGACCGAGGCGTCCATGAGATGTCCGCCGCTCTCAAGCGCCGTTTCAATTTTGAGACGGTGGCGCCAATAGCCGATCGAAAGTTCGAGTTGGAGCTTGTCTTGCAACAAGCAGGAGAACTGCTTGCCAATGTCGAAGCAAAGGTTGATATGGAGCCTGATGTCGTGGAGGTCCTGATTACCACTTTCGTCGACTTGCGTAATGGCAGAACCGAAGAAGGTATGGTTGTGGACAAGCCAGCTACCACCATGAGCACCGCCGAAGCCGTTGCAGTCGCCTTCGCCGCTGGATTGGACGCCTGCTATTTTGGTGAACGTAAGCTGAAAGGAGAGCATCTGGCCAGGCAGATAGTCGGAACGGTTTTGAAAGATTCTGATGAAGACGCCAAGAAAGTGAAGCACTATTTCGATGTCGTTGTAAAAAACAGAGCCAGGAAAAGTCCTCACTGGAAGTCCTTTTATGATGGGCGAGGAACGCTTGGTTCATGAAGTTGGAGCCTGAGCGGCATGTTGCCGAACTGATTCCGAAGTTAAGTGATGACCGGGTATTCTACTTTCCTGTTCGTCATCACTCGCCTGTCTGTGCCTGGCATATTCGAAACTGGATACTAGAGAACAAACCGGCGGCGGTGCTTATAGAAGGGCCAGAATCTATAACAGCCAAGGTCGAGTTGCTGGCTTCAGAAGAATGTCTCTGTCCGGTGGCGGTATATACCAGCTTTATCGACCGCAAAAATAGAGTGGCTTCTATGATGTCCCAAAAAGATTCGGCAGATAGCGAGGACCTGGAGCCGAAGGAGGAAAGGGCTGAAGAAGCAACTGCCGGGAAGACGGCACGGCGGGACGGCTTTGCGCGATTCGCCGGGTTCTATCCCTTTTGTGACTATTCACCAGAGATGGTGGCGGTGCGCACCGGTGTCGAATCAGGGGCTCGGGTTCGCTTTATAGATCTGGAGTATGGAGAACAAATTCTCCATAAGTTCAAAGAGTCATTTAAGACTGCCAATGCTGGTGACGAAGACGCCGGAGTCCGGGTCAAGGAGCTGACCAGCGATTCTCATCTCAAGCACAGTCAGTATATAAACTCTCTGGTTGAGCGTATGGGATGTAGAGACTTTGACGAGATGTGGGATCATCTCTTCGAGTCTTCTATAAACAGGCTCGATACGAGCGCTTTTGTAGAGCGACTGGCGACCTATTGCGCTCTAGCCCGTTTAGACTATAGCGAAGAGGATCTGCGTCTCGATGGCACCGTGGCGCGAGAGCTGTGCATGGCTGCCAATATCAGAGATGAACTCGATAGTCTCGAGAAGGCCGGAATCAAAGGAAAAGTGCTGGTGGTGACCGGAGGCTTTCATACAGCGGTCCTGCCTGATCTTGTATCTGGCTCTGTCAAAAGACCGAAGTCGGTCAAGTTTGCCGATGACGAAGCCGGGACCTGGTTGATGCGCTATAGTTATGACCGGCTAGATTCAAAAACCGGATATTCAGCCGGTATGCCTTCACCGGCATTTTATGAAAAGATGTGGCAGCTCTCAAAAGGAGAGGATGAGGACCGCCAGCTGGCTTTCGCTGCTGTAGAAGAGCTGGCGGCTGAAATATATACCGAGATAAGCTGGATAACCAGAGACAAGAAATACTCTTCTAAAGTCACTACCCCCGATACCATAGCCGCAGTTGAGATGACCCGTCAGCTTGCATTATTGCGGGGGCATCGCTTTCCTCTGCGAGAGGATATTCTTGACGGCATCAGAGCCTGTTTTATAAAAGGCGAGATTCATATAGAGGGTCGCTCCGTGATGGATCTGGTGCACAAAGAGCTCGCCGGTGACAGGGTAGGAAAAGTCCCGGCCGGGACGGAGCTGCCTCCAATTGTCAAAGACTTTCTCGATGAGGCTGGTCGACTGAATTTGCCTGTGGACAGTCTTAGCCCGAAGGAAGTCACCCTTGATCTTTATAAAGAAGAGAAGCACCGTCAGAGCAGTCGTCTTTTGCACCGGCTTGTATTGCTGTCGATTCCCTATGCGCGCTATTTAAGTGGACCGGACTTTGTTCAAGGACGAAGGCTGGATCTTGTTCGGGAACTCTGGTCGGTTACCTGGTCACCGGTGGTGGAGAGCGCTTTGATAGAGGCCTCTGTCTATGGTTTTACCGTGGAGGAGGCAGCTTTCTTTCGGTTGCAAGAACAGATTGTCGAGCTCGAAGAAGTCGGTGCGGGGCGGTCGGCCAGCAATGCGGTGCAGCTTCTGATTCGGGCTCTGAGGCTTGGTCTGCATGGACACCTCGACCGCCTGGTTCGCCTGATTGACAGTCATATCGCAGATGATCCTTCGGTGGGATCGGTGGTGGCTGCCCTGGGGCAGCTCGATATTTTGCTCTCTGCAAGGGAGCCCCTGGAAGGTTTTTCTCTTGAATCTGTGGAGGAGCTGAAGCAGACTGCCTTTAGAAGAGCCTGCCGTCTGCTCTATGAAGTAGGTACGGTGAAAGAGGGAGAGTTATTAGAATGGCTCATTGCTATTCAGGATCTCAACGAGATTCTTGCCGGTGCTGGTACAGGTTCTGGTGTCGGTGAGACTGAGTGGACACTTGATAAAGACCTTTATTTTAACGCCCTTAAAGACATCGTCGACAATCTAGATAGACAGGTAGAGTCGGCCGTGGTCGGTGCCGCCTATGGTGTTCTCTTCCGTAATGGGTTTATTGACGAAGAGACTTTCATATTGCGGGTCTGCGGCTATTTGTCCGGGGCCTCTTCCGATCCCAAGAAATCCGCCGGCATCATTCGAGGACTGCTGCACACCGCCTCTGAAGTTGTCTGGCAGGTGGAGACCGTCTTGAAAGAAGTCGATAACATGTTCAGTGGCTGGGATGAAGATACTTTTCTTGCGCTATTGCCTGATCTCAGGCTTGCTTTTACTCACCTTACGCCGTCAGAGGTGGCAAAGGTTGCAGAGAAGGTAGCTTCACTTCATGACGGCAAATCTTTTGGAGCGATTGTGAACACCGATTTGACCGAGCAGGATCTTCTCTATGGTTTGAAATTAGACAATGCTGTAAAAGGGCTTCTCAGGCTGGATGGACTCTCTTTTGATGGAGGACAGTCACCATGACCGGTAGCTCTAACGCAAGAGATAACAAAAGCCACAGCAACAATTCATTGCCTCGCTGGCGTATGGTCCTGGGCAAATACGCTAAACCCAGCATGCCGAACTGTCTATCTGAAGGGCAGGGTCGCATGGCTGACGCTCTAGAGCTTTTGTACTCGAGAGAATACAAAGAACGAGGTGTTCGCCAGGACCAGAAACTGGCACCGGGCTCTCTTGATCCTTCTCAACTGAATGTCCCCACCTGGCTCAATGAAATCAAAGAGCTCTTCCCCAAGTCGACCTGTGAAAAGATAGAGAAACACGCCCTGGAACGCTATGGAATGACAGAGCTGCTTACCGATGCCGAGACCCTGAAGCGGCTGGAGCTAAATACGGAGCTGATGGCGGCGGTGCTCAGCCTTAAAGGGCACATGCGAGGCCCTGTTCTGGAAGAAGCCCGGCGTCTTATCGCCCGGGTGGTCGAAGAGATAAAAAAGCGGTTGATGCGCGATATTCAAAACGCCTTCGCCGGAAGAATCAATCGGCTTCGAAATAGCTCCTACAAAGTGGCAAGGAATTTTGACGCGCGCAGTACTATAAAGAGAAATCTCAAACACTGGGACCCGGATCTCAAAAAACTTATTGTCGAGCAACCCCGGTTCTTCCAGCGGGTCAAGCGCTTCTTGCCCTGGGAGGTTATTATCTGTGTAGACCAGTCAGGATCGATGGTGAACAGCGTAATTCACTCTGCGGTCATGGCAGGCATATTGTCGGCACTGCCCATGGTGAGAGTTAAACTGGTGGTGTTCGATACGACGGTTGTCGATTTGAGCGAACATGCCTCGGACCCGGTCGAGATCCTGATGAGTGTACAGTTAGGCGGCGGTACCAATATCGGCCAGGCGCTCAATTATTGTGAGCAGCTAGTCAGCCAACCCAGTCGAACAGCGCTGGTTCTGGTTACCGACTTTTGCGAAGGGGCGGAGCCTCGGGCTCTGGTGGCAGCCTGTCGCCGACTGCGCCAGGCGGGAGTGAAGCTCATTGGCCTGGCCGCTTTAGATGAAGTTGCTAACTCTTATTACGATCATGCTATGGCTTCTCGCTTGGCGGCTGAAGGCATGGAGATTGCCGCGCTGACTCCGACCGAGCTGGCAAAGTGGCTGGCGGATGTGATGCAGGAGTGAGAGCCAGTCGCATGGATAAAAGTAAGCGCGATAATCTTATAGCCTTGCTTCGCTCTTTAGATGAGAGCGCTCTGGTTGCTCTGTCTAACAAAGGCCTGGTCCGGCGTGCCATGAAGGACCTGGAGAAAGAGCTCGATCAAATGCAAGTAGAGGAAAAGGACGATCATATATTGGTGCGAGGTCCCGACTGGTGCGTAACCATGCCTGAAGCGGGACCGATGAAGGCCAGCGATGATACCAGGGCTAGTGGTATCACCAGACAAATAATCGCCGCCACAATCTATTTGAGAGATCGCTATTTTTCAGATGAATCGGCTCAAGCCACAGATGCGGAAGCAGATTTAGAAGCAGAGACAGATATAAAGCCAGAGCTTGCAGCTGTCAGTCAGGTAAAAGCACCTTTGGCCCGGCTTCTGGAAGTCGAAGTGAATGACATCGTTAAATGGACCGGGAAAAACATTTATCGAGAGGTGAGTGATCTTATTGATTCCGGCACCGTGATCGAGTATGAGATTCTGGAAGCCCCTGCTTTTACGATTCGATTCAGTCGCGATGATGTCGAGGTGAAGCTTTTGCCCACCGAGACCGTCGGCAAAAAGCTGTTGGAAGAGCTTATATCTACCGCGCCGAAGTCCTTTCATAAGCGCTGGGTGACCATGGCTTTGCTTCTTTTAAAACATGGGCAAGGTGAGAAGGTTAGCCTTATCGAAGACGCAAGCGAAAGAGTGGTTTCGTCCCCGCGCAGCCGCGAGCAGATAGTTGCCGAATGCAAAACTTTGCTCACTGGACTGGTGGCAAATGGTGTTGTCCATCCATCCGAGATGCTGATTGAAAAGCTTTTCTCTCTGTCTGTTTCGTCGTCATCAGTGGGCTTGCCCCGGGTCTCGAACTTGCTCAAGTCTTTATCTGATGAAGTCTCTTATATGCTCAAGCGCGATGTTGCCGCCGATAGCGAGCGGATTTTAAGTCTTTGTAGTTACACTTATGTACTTTTGCTTGCCCTCGAAAGTGCGCCTCCTGAAAAACAGCCGGACTATGCCGGGCGGGCGAGAACTCAATATGATCTCAAAGGCGATATGAAGCTTATTGGAATCGGTGCCTATCCCTGGAAATCCGGCTCTGGTTACGAGGGCATAACCGTTTTGTTTTTGGCTCCGGAGACGAAGCAGTTTTATACATGGTCTAACAGTCGCACCGCAGGCACCACTAGATTTAAGGCTGCCAATTCTTATCTATCAGATTTGATCTGGTCCGGAGGAAGCGTCTTTCGGCTCAGCCGAAGCAGCTTTAGCCTGCGCCAGGCTCGGATAAATTCTTTCGGTAGATTGTCCGTCTCTAATAAGTCTTCGGTGGAGGATGTCGAGCAATACAACTTTGAATCACTCGATTTCGGTGACCGGGCTTTTGACAACTGGACGGTTCTCTCTGGCTACGCCGACAGGCTGGTTTCGCGTGCTCTTACTGTCGTCGCCCCTCAAGATCGTTATGCTGTCCTCTGTCCAGAGAAATGGGGAGAGAAGTTTTTTGATGAGATGCAGCAGAAATTTTGCTGGCAAATCCTCGATGTTCAGGGTATGTCTATTCACCTTACTCTCGACTGGCAGGCAGTAAATGAAGACAGCATCAAATTTCTAGAGGCGGTCAATCCGAAGAAAGAGAAGCTCAGGGCAGTTGTCGTCCGGCTCAATACTCGCGAAGCCGGTATCAGTATCGAACCCATAGCATTTTTGAGAGATGGCGAAAAGGAGAACGACACAGTATTGAATATCGCCTTTGATTTCGACCGAATTATCTCTGTCCAGTCCGGGCTTTTAGAGCGGCTGCGCAAAAAATTCGGACGGGATAAAATTGCCACTCGCATGACACGAAGCGACGATCTTGATGAACTGGCGCTTCAACAGACGGGCGGGGCTATGTTGCCCTCCAGTTTAAGACGCATGCTACAAGATGTCGGCGTGATGGTGACCCATATGGCAGAGTCCGGTGTCTATATCCTTTCGGATAGTCAGAAACAGAAGACCCTCGCGTTGAAAGAGCGTCTTGGTGCCTGTGGCCTTACTGCACTTGCTGAGGCTCTGGGCGCGATGGCGTCGTATGAATCTGCCGACGGCAAGAATAGAGCTGGCAGCAGTCGCTCCAGCGCGGCGGCGAATCTTCTGATAAGCAGCTATCTGCTTAACTTGCACTGGCAGGTGATAAACGGCGGCGCTCTGAACGAGGTCTGATT
>CAZCBH010000091.1:10860-20688 GCA_964496875.1 uncultured Candidatus Obscuribacterales bacterium
TGCTTAACTTGCACTGGCAGGTGATAAACGGCGGCGCTCTGAACGAGGTCTGATTTGCTTGTTATTTATGCTTTATAGAGCAGATCGTGAACCTTCGCTCCTCTATGAGTTGCAGTCGATACCTTTGTAGAGTTGCCTCAATCTATGGGCGAGAGCTGTCAGTCTTGTGGCGGAGCGTTTGTTCTTGACCGCCATGGCCAGTGCTCGAGGTTGGCCGACCACCACCACCAGTTTTTTGCCCCGGGTGACGCCTGTATATAGGAGATTGCGCTCAAGCATCATATAGTGCTGGGTGGCAAGCGGTATCACCACGGCAGGGTATTCAGAGCCCTGGGATTTGTGGATAGAGGCGGCATAAGCCAGAGAGACTTCGTCCAGTTCGCTGAATTCATACTTCACTTCTCGGCCGTCGAACTCTATTAAAAGCTCCGATTCTTCCGGGTCGATACTGGTAATGGTGCCAATGTCACCGTTGAAGACCTCTTTATCATAGTTGTTGATGGTTTGAATCACTTTGTCTCCGGCACCGTAGCTCCATCCATATTTGGAAACTTTCGGGCCGTTATCTTTGTTGAGTCGTTTTTGCAGTTCGATATTGAGAGAGCGACTGCCGAGCCCGCCTCTATTCATGGGGGTCAGTACCTGAATGTCTTTAATAGGATCAAGACCGAATCTTTTGGGAATCCGTTCACAAACAGCCTGCATAATGCGCTCACTGATAACGTCCGGGTTCTCGGCGGCGACGAAATAGAAGTCGCTCAATTCTTCTTCTTTCTCTTTCTCCTGATTTAGCGGCATTTTGCCTTCGTTTATTCGGTGCGCGTTGACGATGATTTTCGATGTGGCCGCCTGGCGGAAGATCTCTGTTAGCCTCACCACCGGTATCACATCCGAGGCTATGATATCGGCAAGCACAGCGCCCGGACCAACCGAGGGCAGCTGATCTACATCGCCGACCAGAAGCAGGGCGGCGTCATTTGGAACAGCCGCCAGAAGCTGATTTATGAGTGTGATATCGATCATCGAAGCTTCATCGACCACTAGAATATCGGCTTCCAGTGGGTAGTTTCGGTTTCGTTTGAATCCGAAAATCTTAGGATCGAACTCCAGCAATCTATGTATGGTCTTAGCCTCCATACCGGTAGACTCTGCCAGTCTTTTGGCGGCTCTTCCCGTAGGCGCGCAGAGCAGGACTCTAGCGTTCTTCGCCGAGATGATTTTGAGAATGCTCTTCACCAGGGTGGTTTTGCCTACCCCGGGACCACCGGTTATCACCAGGACTTTCTTCTTGACCGCAAGATCTACCGCTCTTTTTTGTGATTCAGAAAGCTTGATTCCCGCTTTCTCTTCTACCCAGGGGATAGCCGCCTCCACATCGAGCTCTGCCCAGGGCGGCGAACCGGCGGCAAGGCGAGTCAGGCTCTCGGCGGCGCCGACTTCAGCGCGATGGAGATTGCGCAGATAGAATATTCTCTCACCTTCTATCTCTTCTTCTATGATATTGCCCGCTTTGACTTCGGTGTCGATGGCGGTGGCGGTAAGCTCTGTGTCGACACCGAGTAATTCTGCCGATTTGTCGATAAGGTTTTGAAACTCGCAGGCACAGTGCCCTTCGCCGGAGAGCTCCTGCAAAACATGACGCACGCCAGCCTCGGCTCTAATGAGAGAGTCATGAGGTATGCCAAGTTTCTGGGCGATGGTGTCGGCGGTTTTGAAGCCGATGCCGTGAATGTCCAGCGCCAGTCTGTATGGGTTCTCAGAGACTTTAGCAATCGCTTCGTGTCCATAGGTTTTGTAAATACGCACCGCCCGTGATGTACCTACTCCGTAAGACTGTAAAAAGACCATGATCTCGCGAATAGCCTTCTGCTCTGCCCAGCCTTTGACCACCATGTCTTTTCGGGTTTTGCCTATGCCGGGCAATTCGGTCATACGTTCGGGGGTCTCTTCTATTACTTCAAAGACCTTCTCCCCGAAGGCTTTCACCAGCTTCTTGGCGAAATGCGGTCCTATTCCTTTGATCATTCCCGACCCAAGATATTTTTCGATGCCTTCTAAAGTACTGGGCGGCACCACGCTCAAGTGGCTGGATTTGAACTGCAGCCCATAGTTCTTGTCGTTGAACCAGACCCCTTTGCAGTCTATGTATTCTCCAGGCGAAATTGTGGCGGCACGTCCTGTTACCGTGACCAGCTCTCTTTGACCGCGCACCTTGACTTTTAACACACAAAAACCGCTCTCTTCGCTGTGGAAAGTGACCCGCTCCACCGCTCCGCCCAGGGTCTCTTCGGCCAGCTCCTTGTTATGGGCCGTAAGCGAATCTCTGGAAGCACTCTTGCTTCCGGTATTCTTGTCAGGGGCTGCTTCTCGCTGCTGTCTGGATGTCATAGCGATAATTGACCAGTGCTTTTGTGCATTTCAGGATTTTACCCTTTTCCGGCGCTGTCTGCATGAACCGTCTCTAGAGTGCATTTTGACAATTTAGATAGGAATATTTCGTGGCTCTTTTACAAGAGGGTAGCTGTCACGAAAGTTTTTTATCTCCCGGAGTACTTCTTCATAGCTTTCTGTCGTATCGAGTCTCTCCAGATAGAGCACCGTATCCACCACCGCATTCAGTTCGAAACTGCAGTAAATGGTCATGAGCGGATTGATATAGAGTTCACTGCCGTGAGTTCTCTCATTGGAGTGATAGTCTCCAATGCAGGTTTTGTTCATGGCTATCGACTATTATCCAGGGGTTATAGACTGCAAAATGCTTTCGAGCGCCGCTTTTAGATCGTGCATCGACTGGTACCGCTCAGAAGGATTCTTTTCAAGGCATTTGAGCACCACCGCCTCCAGATCTTCGTTGACTTTCAGGTCATCTGCCAGCGAAGATGGTTTTTCTACCGGAGTAGAGACCTGCTTCATCATGATAGCCATCGGATATGGTGCGGTGAAAGGCGGTCTGCCGGTGAGCATCTCGTACATTATACAGCCCAGGCTGTATATGTCCGAGCGACCATCGGTCTCTTTCCCTTTGCATTGCTCCGGGCTCATATATGCGGGACTGCCTACTGCGATTCCTTCCTGGGTCAGACGTCCGTTGTCTTCGCGGTCTGCTGTGAATCTTACCAGACCGAAATCGACTATTCTGACACTCTCGGTCTGATATCCGGGAATATCCATAAGCAGAATATTTCCGGGCTTCAAGTCTCTGTGGACGATACCTGACTGATGAGCATACTCCATTGCGTCGCATATCTGCAGAACTATCCTGCCGAGACGGCGCGTTTCGAGGCGGTCATCTCTGTCCAGGATCTTCTCCAGGCTGTCGCCCGAAACATATTCGGCCACATAAAATGGCCTGCCATCGGGAAGGACACCGAACTCGTGCAGGGTGACGAGATTCTCGTGGGTCAGGTGACTTAATGCCAGAGCCTCTCGTTCAAAGCGCATTCTAGGTTCTTGTTCGGCCAGGTCTTGCGCTCTAAAGACCTTCATGGCGTGCAGTTCCCCGTCTTTAAGACCGCGGACCAGGTAGACGATACCGTTGCTGCCGGTACCCAGTATCTCCACCACTTCATAGCGCTTAGCCAGAATCTGTCCGGGAGTGGCGAATTGATTGTCTAGTTCCATTCGATTGACCTCGGCTTAATGGTCACTGGTGCTTGTAGGTAGCTCATCCCGTTGGTAGATTAGATCGCCGGATTCGGTTTGTATTTTTTCAATTGTAAACGAAACGAGGGAGAGCCCTTTTTCTGAAGTTTGGATGGAAGATAGGACTCTCCTTCAATCTCCGGCACAATCCGAAATTCAAAGAACTGGATTCAGCTACATTTTTGAATAAGATCCATGATACTTTCTTCTGTCGATCGCCTCTTGATATCAATCGAATTCATTTATTTTTCTCATCGCACTGCATCAAGTGGCAGTCAGGCAGGCACCTATTTTAAGAAATTCGAATCTAGAGGTCATGTCGGTGATAGTGGTCTGATCGGTCATAATACACGGCAGGCAGTAAACACCGAATATGGAGACAATTGTGATAAAGAGATTCCAGCCGCTTGTTAAAGAGAGTACTTGCTTTCCATTGAGTACTGTTTTTCGGTTTTTTTGCGTGGGTGCGTGCGTTACTTTTTCTCTTATTAGCGTACCGGCTCTAGCTAAATCTCGGGAATCTGGAAAGCCATCTGCTTTTGTCAAGAGCTACAAGGGTACGATATCGAAGTACAAAGTCTCTATGACGCTCAATCTGGCTGGGGAAAAGGTCACCGGAACCTATTCCTATGACCATGTCGGCAAGCCCATCAAGCTCAGTGGTGAATGGATGCGGGCGGGGCTCTTTTCGCTGCCCGGGGACAATTGCACGATTAGCGAATTCGATGCTGCCGGTAAGAGCACCGGCAAGTTCGAAGGGGCACTTACAGACTATGAGTTCTTCGGCAGTTGGAAGGCTGGCAAAAAGACTTTGCCCTTTTCACTGGTGGCGACCGATTCGAGGGGGCCCGGCTCTGCCGGTCTGATTCGAAAGAGCCATGACAGATATAAAGCCGAGAATCATGAAGGAATTGTCCACTATCCAGTCCTTACGCTTGGGAACAAGGCGGTGGAGAAGAAACTTGCCGACGCACTGACCTTTGAAAAGGTTCACGACCCCGATCTCAAAGGCTGGCTATCGAATGCCGACTATTATGTTATGTATAACCGGGACAATCTGCTCGATGTCATCTACTGGGTAGAGGGTTGCGGTGCTTACCCTGATGAGTATTTCAAGACTATTCGATTGAGTTTGAAAACAGGGGCAAAGTTGCCCGCAGCCGGGATCTTCAAAAAAGAGAGCCTGGGAGAGCTGGTGAAGCTGGTCGACGCTGCTATGCAGAACAAGATAAAGCTCAAGCTCAAGGAAGACGTGCCGGCGGAAGACGCCGCTATGTTCAAAGAACAACTCAATAATGCCCACTTCACCATGAAGGAGATTGATTCATTCTGTGTGGGTGGAGATGGAATCACTTTCTATTATGAGTTCGGGTTCGCTCATATATCGCGCTGTTACGAGCCGGAGGGGTTCTTCTTTTTTCCCTACGGTCAGCTGCAAAAATATCTGAGGGCTGACGGACCCCTGGGACATTACATCAAAGCCAGATAGGCGCAGAAAACAGAAAGGCATCATATATGGTGCTTGGTTCTATTGTTTTTTCTGGCTGCAGATAGCAAATAATGATTGACATGCACATACAGATGTATGTATAATGTCTATATAGGTAATTTGCTAGATGTAGTCACCACCGATACTGCTGTCTGCTACGCAAGCATAACCTGTGCGCGAGTGCTGCCCGGGGCCCTCGCGTCGGGTTTTGTAGGTTCGTGCGTTGCTAGGCCGGCAGGTACTTCCATTGGACTTTCAGTTGTAGATCCGATTGTAGTGTCTGTCCCGGATTCATTAGTTCGATAACCTTTCATTGCCATTGGCAACTAGATTTGGATCAGGTCTCCGGTTCTTTCGATTTCAATTCGAGCCAACCAATGACTGGGCTTTACTTAAAGCTGAGAAGCGGTCATAATCTCGGTCGTTGGTTGATTCGAAGATTCGTTCGATTACTATCATTCGACTACTATCTAGGACCCAGGATGGAAGGCATTCCTTCAATTTTTAGTCTCAGCGCCGTAGCAGCTTTGCTTGCTGCGGTCGGCTTCTTTGTCGTGCAGCGCTTTATCAAGCCAGTGGATATGGAAACGCACCAGGGTTTCTTAGACGCCATGTTGAGCATTGTCGGAACCCTGGTCTCTATTCTACTTGGATTGCTGGTTGCTGCCGCTTTAGAAGATTACGAAGCTCTTGAAGTAAGCGTCGATAAAGAAGCCGCTGCGGTGGCTCATGTTTTTAGAATTACCGCAGGCCTTCCTGCCGATACCCGCGATCGAATCCAGAGTGTTTGCATGACTTACTGTGAACAAGTGGTCAATGACGACTGGCCGATTATGGAGAAAGGAAAGATCCCTCACGAGAGCTTCTTCACCTTGAGCAAGCTGGTGAACGAGGCCGCGATATTCGAACCTAAGACCGAAGGGCAAAATAATCTTCATGCAGAGATGCTGTCAGCGGTATCGGATATAGTGGACTATCGTCGAGACAGAATGCTTGTGTTGCACAGTAACCGGCAACAGAACTTGATGCCTGTGCTTTTGATGTGTTCGATCATCGTTCTGGCGTTTGCTTATTTATATACTCGAAGAGGGACCATCTTTCATGGTGTCTTGATTTGCATGGTCGCCATCGCCCTTGGTGCTAATTTGAGTCTGGTCTATGTGCTTACTAACCCGTTTAAAGCGGACTGGAAGATTCAACCCCGGGGTTTCATCTTGAATAAGAAGGCTCTCGAACAGCTTCGCTCCAGACCTGAGTTGATGAAGCTTTATCATATAAAGTCCGATGCTCCCGGACCATCGAGTAGTGCGAAGTAATTTGCTGCTTCAGGCAAGCACTGAAGATATTTTCTAAGGCTTTAACTCTATTGCATAGCATGCTTTATGATGGCGTAGAGTTTCAAAATTAAGCCAAGAATCATAATAGCCCCGAATACACCGAAAATAAATATGACCATCGCTTTGCCGGCATTGCCGGTGGTCGAAGTTTCACTTGTATCCGAGCCGTCAGCGGTGGCAAGAATTCTTCCTACCTTCGTTTTACTTCCACCCCAGAGATTGTTGGCGACTACAACAGGTGTGAAGAAGATCCCAAAAGGAACCCCCCACCAGCCTACCAAAAGACTGATCAGGGTCGCCGTCCACTGGCTTCTTTTAGCTTTGGCGGAGCCTACAAGCAGCATCGGAGTCTTTTTCCGCATGGTCATTATCAAGCAGGAGATGCAGGTTTCAAAACGGACTCCCTCCGAAGCGGGTGTTACTCGTTCGCCTTCGTATACGGCACTTCCGTTTTTGATTGCTTCTTGATTCTGGATTATCCAATTCAAGAACGGCTCTTCGGTCTGGTTTTCTGTCATTGACACACCACTCCTGCAGTCGACTTGATCTAATATACCCTATGTTCGTTTTTAGAAAGAGCGCCTATTTGTTGTTTGAATCGCTTTCGATAATGTATCCGGATTTGAGAATCGTCTTGATCAAGTCTTCTTTGCCCACTTTCTTCAGTTTCAGCCGAAGCGAGCGCATACAGGTGCGAACCGAGTCTTCGCTGGATTCGCTGTCGGATTTCCATACAGCGTCCAGGAGTGCTTTAGAAGAATGAATTATATTCTGCTTTCTCATAAGATGTTCTAAAAGGGCATGCTCTCTGGGCATCAGCCGCGCGGTCGCATCCTGGTATTTTATTGTTCTGGTTCGCGGGTCCAGCACCAAGCCGTCGACAACCAGCTCCACCGGCAGCATGCTTCTGGGTCTGCGCAGCAAGCTTTTGATTCTTGCGCCGAATTCTCGCATCTCGAAAGGTTTCGTCAGATAGTCGTCTGCTCCCGATTCGAAGCCGGCTTCCTTATCGTTGATGGTGTTTCGTCCTGTCAGAAAAAGAACAGCGGCATCACCGCCTTCGGCGCGATAGCGTTTCAGGACCTCTAGTCCGGTCATGTCCGGCAGACCCCAATCTAGAACGAGCACATCGTATCGAAAAGCATTTAGTAACTGAAGCGCGTCTGCTCCCTGGCCAACGCTCTCGACGGTGAAGTTTTCCTTCTCGAGCCAGAGCTCGAGATTTCGACAAATCTCCGGATCATCTTCGACCAGAAGAATTTTAGCCATATCCGCTCCCTGATATTACTACCGAAATTTCTCCTCACGTATCGCTCACGTATCCGGCGGTTCAATATAGTGGCGAAGGCACCGAACCTGAGTTTAACAAGGTTACTTTATGAGGTTATTGAAATGTCTAAACCAGCTTATCAGCAATTCGAAAATGGTGAAAGCCCCATGCAGGCGATTGGATACAGCCTGGTAGACTCTTTGCAGGTCTTCCGAGCATATAAAGAATCCCAGTTTGGTCAGGGCAAAGCGGATCGGTTGCTTTCCGGTTTTCCCGACGGTCGAGACCTGCTCAATCAGATGGGCGAGAACGGGCGGAAAAAGGCTCTGCCCCACCCTGCTCCAGGGGATAAGCCGCTGCCGGCTCCGGGGTCGTCGGCTAATCCCGGCGTTATGCCCGAGCAAAAGATGCCTGGAATAGAGCCTAATATAGGCGATCGGCCACGGGCTACCGAAGAGATTCGCAACAGGCTCGACCCAGGCTCTTCCGGCGGTTCAAGTGGCGGTTCTCGGCGTCCTTTCCTCGATCCGGATCTCAGGAATCACAGCGTCGTCCCTGGCTCTGCCGATGATATATCTATCTCTGGTGGAGCTGAAGTGTCGAGAGAGAAAATCGAAAGGGCTATTGCCCTGGCTGATGCCACCACAGGTCACCGTGCCGATTCGCAGAGCGTTCAAAAGTCACTGGCTTTGCAGGATGTTTCCCGTTCTAAGAAACTGAATGCCGGTCTTAGCGTGGGCTCCTTTCCGCAGGCTCTTCCCAATCGAGGCGGTGTCTTTGAGGAGAGCTGACACGGACAAAACTAGATTTGACAAGAGTGTAAGGAGGAGCTGATCTCATTCTGGGAGCGGCTCCTCGCCTGTTTTTATCGAGGGCAGCAGTATCTGGAAAGCGCTTCTGCATAGCTCAGCGTTCTCGAACTTGAGTGATCGCTTTAGAATCTCATCCTCATTCATCACCTTGATTCTTCCACCATGGGCTTCCACGAATAGTTTGCAGATTGCCAGACCAAGACCGGTACCGATTTTGGCGTCTTTGTCCGATACCTGCTCGAAAGCTTGAAAAACTCTGAGGTGGTCCTTTTCCGGGATGCCTTTGCCGGTGTCCATGACTAGAATTTCCAGGGGCTCTTCCATGTGAAGGCTGTTTCTATCTGTAACGGATGCTCTATTGATGCGCACTTCGACTCGACCGTTCGAGGGAGTATACTTCACCGCATTCGAGACCAGATTGACAATCGTCTGCAGTATTCTCATTCGGTCTATAGACAGCGTCGGTCTTTCGGTCTCTGGTGCCAGAAGTTTGATATTTATGTCTCTGGCGGCTGCCATTCTCTCTACAAAGCCGATCGCCTCTTCTGCCAGCGATGCAATATCTTGCTCCCGGCATTCAAGCTCCAGTTTGGTTCCCTGTAATTTCTGAAAGTCGAGCAGCTCATCGGCCAATGTGATCAGTCTATCGAGATTGTCGCGAGTTTTAGCAAAACCTTGATTCAGTTTATCCGATAATTCTCCTGCCTCTCCGGCTGATATCACTTCGAGAGAGCACTTCAGTACAAGTAGCGGTCTTCTCAGATCCATCGATACCAGTTCACTGAAGTCTCTCTTTACTCTTTCGAGTCGTCTCTCTTCGGTGATGTCGTGCGCTATTGCAAATATACTTCTATATTCCGGAGAATATGAGCATGACCAGCGTGTTTCGACCAGCTTTCCGTCTCTGTTTCGCATCGCCAGTTCGAATACCCTCGGGATCCCGCTTTTAATCGTTTCTCCGAGCAGTAACTTCATTCTGTCCGTTTCACCTTTGTCTAGAAATTCGAAAATGCTCTTGCCTTCTACCTCTTCTCTATTAAAATTCAACAGATTCTCGATGAAGGGATTCACCGCCTCGATGGTGCCATCTTCCGCCAGGGTGAGGATCAGGTCTGCAGCGTAGATCACTGTGTCGCGCTCATCGGCAAGAGATTTATCCACCGCACTGGCCACATCATGGAGCACCCGATCGAGATCTATCAGTTCTGCAGCGTCTGCCCAGCCTGTGAGCCTGGCAGTGAGCGGCTCTCCGTGCCCAAGCGCTTTGCCTTTATAGGC
>CAZCBH010000092.1:0-8058 GCA_964496875.1 uncultured Candidatus Obscuribacterales bacterium
CCTGATCTGGGTATATATCTCCCATGACAGAAAAAGAGATAGCAAAATCTCCAGAGAAATCCCAGCGTTCGGATCACTCAGATCGAGCCTCTCACCAGACTGCCCAGGAAGCCGTTGTAGGCGACGACAAAAATCAAAGTCTCCACCACAAGGCCAAACTGTCCGACAACCAACACAACCTCTCAGACCCGGCTCTATTAACTCCAAAAGAAGGAGATTCCATAGATGACTACCGAAAGAGAGTGGAAGCAATTCAAAACAACCGCTTCGAGATAACCGGCCTCGAGGAAGGGACTAATTCTCCACAAGACCAGAACGACAATATGACCACAGCAGAGGTCAAAGCCCTGGGCGGCAAAGACGCGGAGATGATGTTCAATGCCATAAACAAGATGCCTGAAGGACCGGAAAAGGACCAGGCAAAGCAAGCGATCAAAACCTCCTACACTGAGGTCTTGTCCGACACTTCCCAGACCGACCCAAACAAGTCGAAGCCGCTGCTGGAAGGTCATATTTCAAACACACCCGAATCTGATACCACAGAAAAGATAGGCTGGCTCGTTGCCGCCCAGAAGATCTCCCAGCTTCCTCTGGACAAACAACTGCAGGTAATCGGTGCCGGACTCTCCGCCGGCATCACCGCACTCAATCACCAGCAAAGAGAAAGATCCATAGGAGCGGTCATAGGCACCGTCCAGGGCGTCGGCGAGGTTGCAACCAACCTTGGCAAAATCGCCGACTTCAGCGCCTATTGCATTCTCGGCGATGACAGAGCCGTGGCTATGGGAGCGGAGTTCGGTGAGTCCCTGGGCAAGTCTATTGTCGGCGGCATCAAACTCTTCGAAGGAGCCCACAAATACCTCAACGATGTCGGAGCTGCCGGTGCCGAAGGCGATTACTCAAAGGTCTTTCGAGATGTATCGACCCTGGGCGATAACCTGAACAAAGCCTGGTCGGATCTCCCTCCCAGAGAGCAGTCCAGAATCCTGGCCAAACTGACAACGGACATGGCCGCAGACGGACTAATGGGCCTGGGAGCAGCCCGGAACTTAGGCAAAGCTTCAAAATTCACCGAGATCTTAGACACCATCGCCGAAGATGCACAGATGCTGCACAAAGCAGGCAAGTCGATCTCCAATAAAACAATCAACAAGCTTCAAGATGCAATTGATCCTGTAGTAGAAAAACTCAGAGAGCATCGGTCCAAAATGGCTGAGGCCTTCGACCGAATGGACAATGAGTTGTTTTGGATACGGCATGAAAACGGAGTTGCTTATAAAGTAAATGAGGACGGGCGAAAAGCCTATCGGGAATGGAAGCAGCGTATGAGCAGTGAAGATAGTGATTTAAACCTCATCGGACTCAGCTATGGAACAGCTGATACTAGTGCGATGGAAGAATGGTCCGATAAGCACAACGCTTTGGTTTCGATTTTGAGCTTGAAACCAGCGTTTAGAGATAATGCATCGCAACTGGTAGTTCAGAACAATGAGGCAGACACAAACGGATTTCTAATAGCCGACAGTAGATAGCAGGCAATAGCAAAAACCCTGCTATTAACTGGTGATACGAAAGAAATCCACTCATCATACTGACTTCCCAGAACGACATCTTGCTCTATTCTATAGGATTTATCAGGAACATTCCGGATAGAGACAATTTCTTGTAGAAAAAAGAAAGGTGGCGGACGAAAAGCACCGTCCTTTGCAAGCAGCGAAACCACAGTGGAGCATCGAATCGAAAACCCGGCACTGCTTGCCTGTCCTTGTTGCGGAGATAAAAGAGTCATTATCGGGTTCAAAGTCTCCTACCAGCTTGAGGTGACCAGGCCCAAGTTCGAGAAGATCAAGCATGTGATGTTGAAATACGCATGCGAGAACTGCCAGGCAGAGGTGGTGACGACGGAAGGTCCTGAGCGCCCAATCGACAAAGGCTATGCTACTCCAGGTCTCATGTCCTACGTTGCGGTCTCTAAGTTCGACTGGCATCTTCCTCTCTACAGGCAGGAAAAGATCTATCTGAGCCTTGGAGTACCGATCGGCAGAAGCAGCATGTGTCGCTGGCTTCATTAAGGAGCCGGAATAGCCGGTATCCTTGTAAAAAGAATGAAAGAGCTGGTTCGATGTAATTTTCAAAAGCCTTTACGACATCGAGCGAGTGATTGCAGACCTCCCGGAAGAAGAGAGAAAAGCGTTCAGGCAGCGCCTGTCCAAACCAAAGCTGGTGGCACTTAAAACGTGGCTCGATGAGCAGGCTCCTCTGGCGCTTCCCAAGTCGGCACTCGGCGAAGCGATTGAATACTGTCTCAACCGTTGGGATGCGCTCTGTTTGTTCGTTGAGCACGGCAACTTGCAAATCGACAACAACGTCGTGGAGGCCGGCATGAAGCCGGTAGCTATCGGACGCAGCGACTTACATGACCCTGATCCAGACTTGCCACCGATTGAACATCGATCCTTTCGAATACCTCAAGGATGTTTTCACAAGACTGCCGTCCACGCCGATATCGCAGATCGATCAATTCCTCCCGGATCGCTGGAAAAAAGCTCAAGAAATTGGCAGCGTCACTTCGGCCGATTTCCGAAAAGCACTGTAACAACCTGATCCTCACTCCGTCCTTCGGCTTCTGACATTGGCGTCGGCGTCGCGCGCGCGTACGCGCCTGTCCTGTATTGTCCGTCTTGGTCTGGCTGCCGGTCGATATGGTGTTGCTGCAACGCTCCCGTTTCGCTCGCAATAGTCGTAGATATCGGGTGCTGCAAACGCCGCATCTGCAGTGAGTTCAATTCGAGGTCCAGGCCAGCGTCTTCGAAGCTCGTCGACCACAGGCCCTAGCATTCGTACGGTTCCGTCGTACTTCCCGGCATTGCCTGCTCGCAACAATGCCGCCAGGGGAAAACCATCCTCGATAAAAATGAAAAGAGGCGTGTAGCATGCGACTCCGTAGAACCCGTTGTAGAAAGATAGTTGCTGATAGCCTTTGAAAATTAGATTAGTGTCACTCCCGTGAATAATTACGGTGCGACCGTTTTACTATTACGTATAGTTATATCGAATCTCAATAAAGGTAAAGACAAAACTGAGAAGTCCGCCCCGGAAAATGGTGCCAGTAGCAGAATGCAACTGGTACCATCCCGGGCGGCAGTGATTGTTTGTCTTACCAAAATCATAGACCGACCTCCTTGCGCAGATCTCCACGCCGTAAGGAGTTTGAGGTCCGACTGGTCAGTACAGCACACAGTCGATGGAAAGCAGGTCAAAGGAGCTCTTGCGACGTTCATTCCAATTTAGATGCGGTCAAGACCGATCTTCATCGCAGCCTTCTTCATGAGATTCACAGCCACGCGGCACGTGCATGGTTCGCATCGGAACCCATCCACCATGTCCTTTGCGGGCGGTCTTGTCCCACATATGCCGGACGCCGTTGAATTCGAGGCGGAAAGAGAAGCCGAAGTACTTCGACGCTTTTCCACAAGCGAAGAAGGAATCCGCGAACCAATCGAGGGTAACGATCTCCTCGATGGGGGCGACACGCTCGTCAACGCGCAGCTTCAGCACGACTTCACCGGACGGTGGACCAGCCTTGTCGGCTTCGTTGACGTCCACCAGCAGGTTCGCCTCTTTGATCGCGTAGTTCACGCGGTCATGGGGCGCGTTGTACCAGAAGTTCCGGCGAGCCAGAGTGAGCTTGCCGATGCCGATGTGCTTGAGGATGTTGAGCATGAAAGCCTTATCCTCGCGAACCCGGTTCTCGTCGCCGATGCACTTGTCGGCGATGACGACGATAGCGTGTTCGGGGCTCCTGATACCACGCTTGATCACGGAGCCGGACCGGTGATGGACAACGATCCTGGAGATGCGCTGGACCAGATCTTGCGGAATGCCATGCTTCTTGAGGTAACGGTTGACCAGTCGTGCTCCCTCGATATCATGCCTGTCGATGTCGATGGCACGTCCGATATCGTGAAGCCAGGCAGCACAGGGAATGACGAATTCGCGCGTCACTTCGTCCAGAAGCTCCGGGAAGATTCGGTGAATGTGTCCGGTAAGCTCGCGGGCGAGGACTGTGACTTCGTCTCCGTGCTGATAATCGTGGCGCGTCTGCCAATGTGAGTTGGCGTCGCCTTGCTCGTAAATAGCCAGGAGTTCAGGATCCCGATACATGCGGTCCCTGAACTCGATGAGTTCTTGCAGGGTCATATTATTCTACTCCTAGTAAATACGAGGACTCGTCAGCGAGACGAGCCCTTGGGTTGGTTAAAAGACTTCCCCTGCCATACTTGAACGTATGGTTTCTTCTTGTGTTGCGGTATGCAATTCAGGCTTCTAGACTTTCGTGATTAGATTGCCAAATTGATTTTTCTCCGGAGAACATCGGAAGGTGAACAGGGATACTAAAAGCTTATGGCACGGTAGTTAACCAATACTAGAGAGCTAGAACACTTAAACATTAGAGTTTAGATATTAAGGTTGATTTGACGAAAAATAAGACCGTATGAATTAGCGTAGCTAGCCCACGAAATGCAATTCCTTCCTTACCTGGAGCACTAGTCAAACCTGCAAAAACTACCAGGCAAAGGAATACAGCAACTTCGCCAAATATCGAAAAGAGGCTCGAAGATTAAACCAGGGGCCTATGGATTAAATGACTGCTCATCACCGCCCTGCTCTTCATCCCGGACCGGTGGCGACGGGGGCGATCCCTGGGAATCATCAACCTGACCCAGGGATCTGATCACCGGCTCAGGCATAGGAACATTGCTATCCTCTCCACCACCCTGGAAAGCGTCGGGCGCAAAACTGGAACCAGCCCCAGAAGGTTGCCCCTGACCGGAGGATGACACCACCGACGATATCGATGGACCAGAATCCGAAACAGTTGATGTCACTTCCATCCCTAAGTCATCGGACGCTTCTTCGACATCGACTTGTGCAGAAGGCTCTGGCGCCGATTGTGGTGCGGGTGGCGGCGCAGTTTCCACCTCACCTCCATCCGAACTACCGGAAAGCAGAGATTTGATATGTGCCACCATCTTTTCGGCATAACTTCGTCCGAGTTCATCCCAGTGCGGCACTTGAAAAGTTTTTTCAGCGTACTCATCGGCTTGCTCATCTGTCCAGCCGATTATATCCAGAGCTTTACCAAGTACGGTAAGGTAGTTCTGATCGGTAACTTCATCAATATGATACTCGGCGCTGACTACAGCCTGGGGAGGCGGAGGCGGTGGGACAGGACCAGTCGAAGCAGAACTGGCAGGCACCGCATTCGACACCGCCGGCTCTGCGGCTGACGAAACTTCAGAGGAAACCGGCTCCGTATCAGCTTCGAACTCACTATCTTCGAAGGACTCCTCACCAGAAAACTCCGCCCCTTGTTCACTGAATGGCGCTCCTTCCCGTTCCCCGGTATCCCCCGCCAAGGTAGCCCCGCTGGACAAACCGACTGCTGTCCCCGAAGAAGGGGCAGACGGCGCTGATGCAATCCGGAAAGAAGCTTGTGCTTCAGGCTGGGGCTGCGGTGGGATCTGAACCGGTGGAGCCGGTCTTGATTGAACATCGGTAGATACGGCTATTTGCGGACCAAGAGTAATCTCTTCCACCGGTCTTTGAGGAGGCGGCTCTACAGGAGAAGTATCTGTCTCCACAATATCCTCCTCTTCCTCTCTCACAGCCTTCCAGGGCGAATCAGCCTCACCGGCAAGTTCTTGCTTGAGCGTAATTGAAATAACAAGCTGCCTCAGTTCATCTATCTGCTTCGAAATCTCGATGAATCGTCGCTCGGCAAAATTTCTGAATCCGATGATAGACTCCAGCACCACTTCCGGATTACCCGGCTGCTGAGGCACACCTATTAATCGGGGAGTAATCAACCCCTCCGCCTCTATCTGGGGGCGGATCTGGGACGTGGGCCAGCCCTGCTCCACCAGCTCTCTAATACGCTCGAGAACGGTCAGATCTTCTTGCCGATATTGTCTTTGTTGTCCTCGACCCCGTTTGATATCTAAGCCGAACATGAGCTCCCAGCGACGCAATTGATGCACCGACAGACCGAGCCTGGCAGCAACGGTGTTGATAGACATGAGGTCTTGTGATCCCATACGACATTACCTTCCTGAATAACCCACGTGTA
The DNA here is from genome assembly GCA_964496875.1 of uncultured Candidatus Obscuribacterales bacterium. Lineage (GTDB taxonomy): Bacteria > Cyanobacteriota > Vampirovibrionia > Obscuribacterales > Obscuribacteraceae > RI-106. The sequence continues at coordinate 6,131 of CAZCBH010000092.1, forward strand.
CTTCGTACCCTATAAGATACCCCGACTAGCGTAGCTAAGCTAGCTTGCTAAAACTATGCCCGATAAAGAGCAAAGATTCACCCCGGTCGCAGAAGAAAAAACCACTGCCAGCAACATCGCAGCCATTTGCCCGAACATCTGTCGATTCTTCGACGGAAGATATCAGACACAATCGCATCTATTATGTCCTATAGTAATTCTTTTCTCAAAAAAAGAGGTACCGAAAAGCCGGGGCATGATGCCACAACTCTCCGGTACCCCAGGCAAGAACGAGGGCTACAACGCTCCTGTTCTCATGTGACCATCGCTTCTTCCAAACTCAATTGTCTTACCGGAAGAAGACGAGGCTCGACGGTCTAGTTGCGCCAGCGACCACCGTTGCCCCATTGCCGCCCGCCACTGTTCCCGTTCCAGACGTAGGTCCGTCCATTGCGGTCAGAGTAGACATAGGCGCCCTGGTAAGGGTCCCAGTAAGCCGTCCTGGTCACGACGACCTCCTCGGTGACCCACTGGTAACGACCGGTGCGGCAGGGATAGCCATTGCGGTCGTAGACGATGATCTCACGCTGAACTTCCACCAGCTCCACGACCTGAATCTGGATGGTCTGGACTTGATGCTGTTGCTGGCAGCAGCGATTGCGGTGAGGCTGATGAAAGACCGGTCCGCGGTTGTGCCGATGTCCGTTCTGGATGTGCACACCGATGTTGGGTCCGCCACGCCGACCGTTGTTGATGTAGACACCGAAGCTGGAGCCGAAGCTGCCCTCCTCGATGTGGATGCCGAAACCATTGCCACCGACGGTGACCGACGAATGGGAGTACGAGAACCCCTGAGCATTCGCGGAGCCGGAGGCGAAGAGAATCAGCCCGAATACGAAAGCGAAGATTGTTCCAACCTTTCTCATGCTTTATCTCCAGGATCTGACCGACCGGAGCCGAGAACGGGAAAGTTCCTGTCCCAGCCCCGACCAGTCGGTTTGAATTACTTCCGCTTGAGCCGGACTTACTACCTTTCGGTCCGGACAAACGAAAAGAAAAATCTCCATCGAACTCTCCGCCTGAGCACCATGCAAGAGGCACCCGGGCTTGTTATCCATTACTGGTATTTACTGGAGAGATTCGATAAAGACGACTTCGTATTTGAAAATTGACAAGAGATGTCATGACCCTAGCAAGAGACCTGAATATATAGCAATATCTAAAGCTACTCGGTTTTGCGGCTTTCACGTATTAGGGCGGCATGCTATCGAGTCCAATGTTTTACAGCTAGCGCTAGCCGGTAAGATCTTAAGTCGCCATTAATAAACCCCTTCTGAATCTCAATATGACAGGCCCTGCGTGCTACCTTTAACAGAGCCACAGACCCTGGTTTAGAAAGTCAGTATTAATAAACTCATGAGTGAAATCGATAAAGATAGCAAAAGACGCGCCATCGTCATCGTCATCGATGGCTGCGGAGTAGGAGCCTCACCAGATGCCCACGAATTCGGTGATGCCGATACTTGCAATACTCTGGGCAATGTCGCCAGAGAGTCAGGCAAACTGAAGATACCTAATATGGCCGCCATGGGTCTCGGTCATCTCAGCCCCATTCCAGGCATCGACTCAAAGCTCAGAACGCGCGGGCTCTACGGCAAGCTCGAAGAAGCTTCCTGTGGCAAAGACACCCAGACAGGCCACTGGGAGATGATGGGAGTGATCAACAACCAACCTTTTCCGATGTATCCCAATGGCTTTCCTGATGAAGTGATCAACGAATTCATCAAACAGACAGGCGTCCCCGGCATTCTCTGCAACAAGCCTGCATCGGGCACCCAGATTCTGGAAGAGCTTGGCGAAGAGCATCAAAAAACAGGAAAGCCGATTGTCTACACTTCCGGAGACAGTGTTTTTCAGATTGCTTGCCATGTAGATACCATCGATCTGAA
>CAZCBH010000092.1:8158-17121 GCA_964496875.1 uncultured Candidatus Obscuribacterales bacterium
CTTCTGATCACCTCGGACCACGGCAACGATCCGACTGCTCCGGGAACGGATCACACCAGAGAATATGTCCCACTCCTGGCCTATTCTCCTTCCATGAAAGACAATGGCAAAGATCTGGGTGTCAGAAAGGGATTCTGCGATGTGGCGGCCTCCATAGCCGACTGGCTCTCCGTAGACTATCGCGGTCCGGGCAGCTCTTTTATCAAAGAGAATAAGTCCGAGTCCGCTGCTGCAAGTATCTGAAAGGACGGATCGATGGCAAAAGATAATTCTATAAAACCCTTCGTAGTAGATTTCAGCGGCAAGGTGCTGGACTGCCACCAGGCAGACTGCCTGGACGAAGAGCTGATCGAAGAAATACGAGAGAAGGCAAGAAAAGGCTGCGATCTTTTCGTCTTCATAGATACCGGATACTCCGCCAATTTAGACAAGCCATTTTTAGCATCAGACCATCTCAACCTGACTGGAAACAACCCGCTGGTCGGTCCCAATAACGAGATCGGCGCGCGTTTTCCGGTGGTCAATGATGCCTATGCCTTCGCCAATGACTTGCTCGCAGCAGGAGAAGGAAAACTGAGTAACTGCGACAGTCTGGCGAAACTCGAGACAAGAGTGGGAGCAGGACTGAAACCGGGAGTGGTACCATCCGATGAAGAGATAGCCCTGATCAACTCTCTGGGAGCCGACTTCTACTGCTACAATCTTGTCCCCGCCACCCTGGTGGCGGCCCACGCCGGCAAAAAAGTCTGTGCCGTAATCATGCCGCCCAAAATAAGACCGATACAGAGATTCGACTCGATCTAGGAGAAGAGGAATTGAAATTGCAAGGCTTGAAAGATAGTGTCATAGAAAACGCCATCCAAATCATCTCGGCTGAAGTTTCGCGCCCCCTGGTGGCTATCGTACTGGGTTCCGGAGTAACCGCCTGCAACAATCTCTACGAAGAAAAATCCTTCGATTACGAAAAACTTTTTGGAATCGCGCCCACCGTCCACGGACATAAAGGCTCGCTTACCATCGGCAAATTGCAAAATATGGAAACAGCTCCTACCGTAGCCGTTTTCCGGGGCAGATTTCATCTCTATGAAGGCCATGGCTGGCTCACAGTCACCCTTCTGGCAAGGCTCGTAGCCGGCTGGAAGATACCGAATTTCGTAATCACCAACGCCGCCGGTGGCCTAAATCGAGATTTTTCGGTGGGTGACCTGATGGTGATTGAATCCTATCGCGATCACCTCAATCCGGAGTTTCAAGAAACAGGTCTCTTACCGGCACTGAAAAACAAACCCATAGCAACAACCAACGATCTGACCAGAAAAATAGTCGAGGTCGGGCAGACTCTCGCTCGGGACGACAAAGAATTCAGGCCTCTAAGAACAGGATGTTACGCCGCCCTTCTGGGACCGAGCTACGAAACCCATGCCGAAGTCGAGATGCTGAGACGACTGAAAGCAGACGCCGTAGGCATGTCTACAGCGCCGGAGCTTGAAACGGTCAAAAACAGTGCTACCACTGCAGCCGGCATATCTGTGATCACAAACGTCTGGAATGAAAATGTCGAGATGGGTGGTCATGAAGAGGTGCTCCAAGAATCGAAAGCGGCATCGCTAAGATTGGACAAGCTTTTGATGAGAGTGATCCAAAAACTCTAAACTCTTCCATCAAGTAAGCAAAGGTCCATGCAAAAATTACTCTGTGCTAAGGGAAGATGGCATCAAGTCCCTGCTTAACAAAGCCGATCTGTCAATCTCTTACCTTGCCAAGGTTTCGCAGATTGACTTAACACGCCCTCTTGACTTCGCGTGAACTCGCGCTAAACCTTCATAATATCTTCAGCTCACAAACTGTATCATTCGTTGTTCCCAGCCTCCTCCTGACATTAGTTTCAAGGCGTATTTCCTTGTTTCAATCTTTGCTCGAGAAAAGTAGCTTCTAGACACTTCTAGCCCACGATTACATCTGTGCCCTTCTCTTCTTTGCTGAAGAGGATGTTGCACTGGATGCCGCGTGCCGCTATCGAGCAGGATGAAATTCGCAAGGAGATGCTTACCCTGATCAAGGTCGTGTCCAACCGTCCAGAACTCTCTGCCAGACGTGACAGAAGGCGGTGGGGCATAAACATCAATCTTTGGATATAACAACGAGGAGTTCACATGATCGAATGCCAGATAGTGATCGGTTCGGCAAACAGGAAGCGAGCCGCCGACAACTTCATGGATCAAACCACGCGTTTCGCCTGCGTTTCGAACTTAACTTCAGCCTACCTCTCTTTCAAGCTCGATGAACCGTCCGAGTTCAAGGTGGTTGTCGACGACATCGACATTCACCGCGAGAACCTGCCCAAGGGTTTTCACGAACGGTCCCTCGCCCAGATCCTCGGATCCGGCAAGGTCGAGCCCACCTCTGAGCGCGGAATCTGGACCCGTCCCCGTCACAGCATCGCCGACCGGTTGCATACGCCTGTGAAAGCCGATTACCCTCGGCTCTTCAAGGCCGTCTTCCGGCGCGCCGACGGCTCTGACCAGGTGGTTGCGACTTTCGAGTTCGCCCTCCTGGACGACCAGTCCTTCGCTCTGCAATTCGAGCGCTACGAGAGCTCTCATCGCCCGCGTCAACCGCATATCGCAGCCAGCACCGGCGATTGTGAAACCTGCTGCAAGAACTGCGGCGGATATCTTCCCAAGGATCGCGCCACCTGCAGAAACTGCGGTGAGCCCCGGGAGAAGACCTTCCGTTCGCGTCGTTCCCTCCTGTAGCCGGGATTCTCGAAGGACAAAAACAGCTCGATAGGCTGTAGAAGTTTGAATACCTTGGGGTAATCCTGGGCTGGTGACATTGGCCGATTGGTCTTTGTCACCAGCTTTTTTAAACGCTCTTTATACGACATGTTATAGTATTTTTCAACGAAAGAAAGACAAAACAAGACAGGAAAAAACTCTGTCTATTCACGCGTCTGGCGCCACATTTAAATGCCGGGTAACTCCTGAAATTGCATAAATATGCTGATTGAAACTGTCGAGTAGTCGAAAAATCCATGTCAAACAAACTGAAATAAGACGACTAACCATCTTAAACAAATCAGTCCAGAAACAAGGGAAGGGTTTAAACAATTAATAAGTCACGAGCAAACTGAAGCTTAAATATCCCTGGCTACCAGAATAAACAGGATAGGAATTTCACCGGTCCGGGTAGATTGAAAGCCTGATGAAAGATTGAACCCCGACCAAGGAAGATTTCATGAAGGCGACCCTTAGCAATCGAGAGACAGTCAAACTCCAGCTCACATCCATTGAAAGAAGAGTAGACCAGGAGTTCTCTGAGATTTCGGCTGCCATAGACTTTCTCTATCTCCTTCAACCCGAAAACCTCAAAGAGATTGAAACAAGCTTTCTCTCCGACCGCTCCAGAGAAGAGCCGTTATTCAGATACGCAAACTCTCCCGCTTATCTTAAAAAAATCCGCGAACGTCTTTTGGCTTTGCCGCTTTCAAAAGTGAACGATCCGATTCTGAAAGATCTCTTCCAATCAGAAAAAGCCACCATCGTCACGACTATATCTATGCTTTCCAAAAGAGGCTCTCAACGATTCCTGAAAGACAGTATCAAGCTTTATGGAAGTCCGGACGACAACCTCACGAATACTGCTTTTGAAATACTGGAAGCTTTTCCAGGCAAGTCCAAAGCCCCTCTCAATAATGACTATCTGGAAGCGCAGGAATTTGCCGACTTTGCCCTTAGAGAGATAAATCTCTATAGAAAGCGCCATTCTTTCATAGAAAGTACCGTCCAGGTGGACGAGCATCTCACAAGCATTCTTGTCAGCGGCGGCAACTTGAGCATTGGCAGCAGAGCAAGGGTGCCACGCTGTCGTAAAGATGCCACCATAGCCCACGAGGTCGGCGTGCACCTTGTCACATTTTGGAACGGCAGCCAGCAGCCTCTCAGCATTCTCTCCGGAGGCCTCTCGAGCTATGAAGAGCTTCAGGAGGGTCTGGCGGTCTTCAGCGAATACCTGGCAGGTGGTTTGACCCGCAACCGACTTCGCACCCTGGCTGCCCGGGTTATTGCCGTAAAGCGCATGCTGGAAGGCAGATCGTTCCTGGCGGTGTTTCAAGAGTTGACCGATGACTTCGGTCTTGGTGAGCGAATCGCTTTCGACAACACAGTAAGAGTTTTTAGAGGTGGTGGCATGACCAGGCCGGCTGTCTATCTGAGGGGTCTAATCTGGATTTTGGATTATGTAAAAGCCGGAGGCGATCTCGAAATTCTACTGACAGGCAAACTCGGCATCGAGCATATACCTGTTGTTAAAGAGCTGATGAACAGAGGACTGGTGACCAAACCGGTGGTCTATCCCAGACTGCTGCGCAACTCTGCCGCCAGAGCCAGGCTTGCCCGGGCCAGAAGTGGCATGAACATCATCGAACTGGTGGCAGATCTTTAGCGCTCCGGTCTATTCGACCTACTAACCTGCTAGCCTTCTAACCTGTCAGCCGTCCTCACCTTCTCACCTTCTAACCTACTAACTTGAAAGCCGTCCTCACCTCTATTTAAAGAAGATCAATGGCGCTCAAGGACGATTCAGTCTTTTTTCAAACGTACAAAATTCGTGAGATGCATATTTCAAGTACGTGAATATGCAAGATTCGCATGGAAATTGAGCCTTTCTCTGTTTTATGCAAAATTTGCAATGAAATTCGAAAATTCGTTGCAAATTCTGCATATGTAGCGTCGATCAAGGTGATTTCCGGTCAAAATCGATCGATCATTTATACTTATCTTTATAGTAGTGCAGAAAAGAGAAGAAACGGGACGGAAGAGATCTCGATAGATCGCTCCCGCCCCGAATAAAACTTAATCCGAACAGACCAGGACAATACCTATGGATTGGCTGGCTTCTGAGCCTTGACCACCCAGTTCAACAGGGCTTCGCCATTAGGCACACCCCAGCCAGTGGGATGGTCCCAGTTGGCGCCGGCTTTATAGCCCGGTCCCCAGTAATTACCGTTGTCACCGCGGGTAATGTCATAGAAAACCTTGCCATAGTCAGCCGATCGACCCATCTCGTAGATGAGCTCGTTGGCATTGCCGATGCGCTTGTTGGCCGCCTCGTCAATCAGAATCCACAAAGCCGCCCATTCCGGAGCCGCCACCGATGTACCACCATAAACCACCCACTTCCCTTCGAATCGGAAAGAGTAGCCTGTGGCGGGGTCGGCATTGAGTGCCACATCAGCGGTGTTGCGCTTCTCAGAAGTCGGAACACCAGGACCATGCTGCCAGGACGGACGCTTCCAGTAACCGGAAACACCGCCGCCCGAACCCTTCCAGGCCATTTCCAGCGCTCGGGAGCCCTGGGAATCGAAGAGGGTCGTGCCACCGACTGCGGTGGTATACGGGTCGGACGAAGGATAGTCCACGTCGAGCGGCGGAGCCACGAGCTTGCCATCCTCGTCCTTCTCAGGCGGGATCTTGCAGTCGTAGGCGCCATAGTCGCCGCTGGCGACGAAAACCGGCATGCCCTGTGCGGCAGCCTGCTTGAAGATGATATGCTCCAGCTTCATCTGGCGTTTGCCAGTAAAGCTCTCACAAAGCCCCCAGCTCACGGACATGACGTCGGCATCATTGTCCACCACGATCTGGTTGAAAGTCATGGTGAAGTTGACGAACTTGGGGTCGACGGCCATGTACATCAGGATATCGGCACCGGGAGCCTGCCCGCCCGCGGTCTGCAGGTCGAGGGTCGTCTCGGAGTTGAGCGTGGTGCTCTTGCCATTGATGTAGATGTTCTTGATGGCACCGGTGCGCACGATACCGTGCTGCTTCCAGTACTCTTTCATGTCGTCCGGGTCGTAGGTATGGGCGGTGGCGATAGCCAGCTTCTTGCCTTTACCTGTATAGGCGGTGCCGACATTCTTGTTGTTGGCGTTCGGGAAATCATATACGGTGGCAACATCCTCGGGAGACATCCCCCGGGGACCCACCGGTGGTGCCTTCGGCTCCTTTTCACCGGTAGCTTCCAGGGCGTTGCTCTGGAAGCGAGCATAGGTGTTGAGACCCATGATACCTTCGATGGTATGTTCGAGCCTTATCGGAACACTGGGGTCGCCGGCGTTGCTGGTGTAGGTCACAAGCCCTGTAGCGTCGGTGATGGAATACCGATTCATCTCAACGTCGAAAGCCGACTCGATTTGAGCGACGGTACCCTCGACGTAGATGAGTGTGCGGTTGTCCGAAACGTTGAGGACCGTCATCTGATGGTCCTGCAAAAATGCGATCACCGCATCGACATCATCGGTAGCCGGCGAATAGAGCGCCTGGATGTCCGTCGGCGTCAGGTATTTGCCATAGTTCGCAGAGGCAGGGTCGTTGACTTCGGCGATATACTTGTCGAGCTCCGCTTCGTTGCGAAGCTTGAGACCGACAAGGAACCGAATCTTCTCGCCGTCTTCAGCCGGACCTTCCAGCTTGGACGACCGCACGATGGGAGCCGTGCTGTCAGGCAGGACCTGCATCCTCTCGAAACCAAAATCGAATACGCTGTTGGGCATGAAGTAGCCCAAGAGCAGAATCAGAGCCACAATTCCAGCCCCGATTGCGGAAAGCGAAATAACAGTTTTTCTGAAATTCATCAGTCGTCTCCTGTAAAACTCAGGAAGCGGCAGTAATGGAAGAGGCGCGGCCGCACCTAGGTCGAGCAGAGGCTCGAATCAAGTCCTAGGGGTGCGGCCGCGACGAATGGCGGGTTTATTCTTGTTGCTCCATATGGAGTTACAGAAAGTTGTTGGGAGCGTTGGTGAGCGGATCTTGATAATCCACTTCGTCAAACTTAGACCTGTCCACCGGGGGATCAGGCATCGTATTCTGGAGCGGATTGGTATTATCAAGCCAGGTTCCGTCATCCTGAAGAGTACGCTCGGACTTGACCGAACCATCTCGATTGAGCACCTGCTCCTTTACCCGATTGCCCTTCTCGAAATACTCGATTTTGGTAACCCGGTTATTTGAATAGCGCTCGACATGCAGACGACGCTTTATCGTCGTACCGTCCGAATCGAACTCCTCCACCGACTCCAGTTGGTAAGACTGGTAGTAGTAATAGGTGCTGTTCGGATTCCAGTAACCATCCCAGTATTGCTTGTAGAGAGCCTTTCCGGAAGGGTCGAAGACGGTGATATCGCGGTTGTTGCTGTCCTTTACCGTGGTCTGGGTATGGACGCCGTTTTTGTCGAAATACTCGACCACGACCTCGCGACTGTTCGGCCACTCGGCCTTTGCCCACAAGGTGGTGCCGTCCTTCTGGTAGTAGACAGTGCTCTTGCTCCCGTCGGCGCGGCTCTCCGTTATGCTGTGGAGACGCTTGCCGTCGATGCGATACATGGTGGTCTTCTGAGAGCCGTCGGCACGATACTCCACCTCTGCTTCCAGAACACCGCTGACGCGGTACATGGTCGTAGAGAGGGGCTTGCCTTTCTGGTCGTATTTCGTGACCGACTTGAGCTTGTCGACCACGGCATGAAATTCCTTGACCTCACCGACGGTGCCGTCAGGGCGGTAGAATTCCTCTTTCGAGCTACCATCGCGGTAGTCTATCCGCATGGACACCTTGCTGCCATTCGGAAGATAACGGTGCACCCGTTGAAACTCGTCGGACGAATCCGGCTGAAGCTCCACCTTGTCGATGGTGACAGGTGGAGCAGGCTCGGTCTGCTTCGGCGGATTGGCATCCGGAGGGCTGGACTTGCCATCCTCCGGTCCACAGCCGGCCAGGGAGAGAACTCCCAGGGCGAGAATCAACGAACCGAACAATCCGAAAAACTTTCTTGATTTGTTCATGGACTTCATCTCCTGGATGGGGACATCATCCCGGCGGGCATGTCAGTCGCGGGGAAGACGGGGGCAAGTGCCTCCGTTCATACGGTCCAGCATGGCCACCCGCTCCGAAACCGGAGGGTGGGTGAGCTGCAGGTACTTCCACCAGCGCACGATCCGCTGCCAGAGGGTGTCGGCTTTGTCTTCGGCGAGCTGGTCGAAAATCGGATCGATGGTCATGATCGGGCGGATGGCGCGATAAAGCTCTTTCTCCCTGCCCTTGGGACGATGCTTCTCCACATAGGCGACCAGCTTCTGGAGCGCCATGGAAAGATCACAGGGATTGCCCGTCATCATGGCGCCGCTGCCGTCAGCAAGCGACTCCCGGGAACGCACCACGAACATCTGAATGACGCGGGTGAGGTAGCCGGTGATGCGGAAAATGATGAACATGATCACCCACTCGAGAATGCCGGTCAGGAAGCCCTTGTGCTCCGGGTTCATGCCGAGCCGCTTCTTGAACCAGCTCAAGCCACCCATGACCATGCGAACACCGGCATCGGTGATCATGAAGAAGATCATGGAGAGAACGGAGAGGAAAGAGTTGACCGCCACGTCGTAGTTCTTCACGTGGGCAAGTTCGTGGGCGAAAATCGCTTCGATTTCATCGTCGGTCATGCCGGCCTTGAAAAGACCCTGGGTGGCTGCCACCACTGCCTTGCGATGGATGGGACCAGTCGCGAAAGCATTGGGGAGCGGATTATCCGAGACATAGACCGCCGGCTTGTACTTCATGCCGCTCTTGGCAAAGACCCGGTCGACGATCTCGATCAGGCGCTGGTGCTCAGGATTGTTCGGGTCGGCGGGAGTCGACTTGGTCATGGCCAGAGCCACCTTGGCGCTGAACCACCACATGACCACAGGCAGGAGCATCCAGAGCAGGCCGAAGCTGAGCTTGAACTCGTAGGTGAATCCGAAGCCCCACAAGGCGAGGAAAATCAGGAGACCCATCGCGGCGTAGCCGGTGAGGGTCTTAAGCCAGCTGACAAAAATGTGTCGCTTAATAGCCGGATACTTGGGGTCATCCGGCGGAATTACGGTATGTGCCATAGCTACTTCCTTTTCTTAGAAAGTCGAGAAAGCGCACCGCTG
>CAZCBH010000092.1:17221-20643 GCA_964496875.1 uncultured Candidatus Obscuribacterales bacterium
GAGAAATTCTCTCTCAGACCGTCTCTTTACTCAGCAATCTCTCGTATTCGCGACGGTCCTTGCCGGCCAGGTCGAACTGACCCTCGCGCTCATAGACCTTAGCCCTGTGATAGTAGGCATTAGCCATACCTGGATCTCTGTTTATAACCAGAGTGAAGTCCTCCAGCGCTTTCTTGTCGCGACCAAGAGAAAAATTGGCGATGCCGCGCATTACATAAGCATCGAGCTTATTGGGAGCCATGCTAACCAGTATCGACAAATCGGCTATCGCTCGCCCGTAATTGCTCTGCTGAAAGTAGGCCTGGGCTCTCAAATAATAGGCATCCGGAATGTCCGGCTCTCGATCGATGGCAGAATTGAAATCGCTTACCGCCTCGGCGAACTTACCGGTGGCAAGGTAAGAAGTGCCCCGGCCTATGTAGCCGAGCACAAAGCCATCATCCAGCTCCAGGGCATGGTTGAATTTACCGACGGCGCCACGGTGATTACCGGCAGCCACCAGCTCGACTGCTTCATTGAAAACAGCCTCGGGATCTCCCTCCGTTGCACCAGATGCAGTAGCACTTTCTACAACCGCGCCGGCAGGCACCGCTTTTTCTCCGTTGGATTGTGCCGTTTCAATTGGCTTTTCATCCGGCTCTTTCTCTTCTTCGAAGTCGATGGATTCGAGCCTTTCTTTAAGGTCGGCAATCGTTCTCTGCCAGGCAACCGAAGCATCTGTGCCATCCCAGAGATCTCTCAACTCTGAGTTTTTCGCCACTTTATCCACCACCCTGGCGGCCAGTCGAACACTGTCGGCAGAGCCTCTAAAGCCATGTTTTTTTATCCACAGAACCAACTCCTGGGGCAGATTCTCGGAGGGCTTCTGCCATGAGGCTGCCACAGTTTCAGCCGCGGCTACACCACGCTCGGCATCCTGACCATCGATGAACATATCCGAGCGATCCACCTTCGCAAGCGCCTCTTCGACCATCTCGTCGGAGGTAGATCCGATAAGATCCTTGAGCCACTCTTGAGCCTGTTCATTGCCGAAACTGCTGACGTCCCAAACCATAGGATGCGTTAAACTCCAAGTAATACACAGCTTCAATAGTTTATCACCCGGGGCTTTTATAAAGATCCACCCGGCGGAAATCAAGAGAAATTGCCATTATCAGAATTTGAGCTGATTGAGCTAATATAGATCCGTGGCGAAACCGCAAGGATCTATGACGAGGACAAGCAACACAGATAAATTCACCGGACTGGCAGATGTCTATGCCAGGTTCCGTCCCGGATATCCGATAGAGGCTATCCGCTTTCTCAAAGAACGCTGCAATCTTGACTCGAACTCGAAAGTAGCCGATATAGGCTGCGGCACCGGCATTTTCTCTCGACTGCTGTATAACCAGGGCATCGAAAATGTAATCGGAGTCGAGCCCAATCAAGATATGCTCAGAGCGGCCAGAGAAGAATGCGGATCCGACACCACCTATAACACCATCAAGTTTATCCATGGCACCGCTGAAGATACCACCCTGGACGGAGGCAGCATCGACACAGTAGTTTCAGCCCAGGCATTTCACTGGTTCGATCCCGAGAAAGCCCTCGAAGAGTTCCACAGGATCCTCAAAAGCAGCGGGCACTGCGCCCTGGTCTGGAACGTGAGAGACGACTCGGATCCTTTCACCCGGGAATACGGCGAAACCATGTACGAACACAGCACAAAAGCCTCAGACGAAATCCGACGTGGGGTCTCGGGCAAGAAGCTTCTACTCAGCCCTATTTTCGAATCACTTGCCGTCAGAGAATTTCCCAACAGCCAGATCCTTGACGAAGAAGGGATAATCGGCAGAGCCATATCAACCTCTTATGCGCCCAGGCAAGAAGCGGACAAGAAAGAGCTGATCGCCTCCCTCAAAAAGCTATATGACAAACACCGGGACAAATCCAACCCCGAGCAAATAACCATGCGTTATATCACCACCATCTATCTTGCCCGAAAGCTGAGCGACTGAACTCATATCAGGTTGAGCCGGTTCAAAGGACTTTCGACCAGACCTGCCAGCGCTCTTTGCCTTCGAAAACCTCGAGCTGATCATCGGTGGATTCATCTGCATCTTGTACGAACAAGCCAGACATAAGCGTCGAAAGATTGCCCTCGGTGATAGGATACGGTGGTCCACTCTTGCGTTCGGTGTCGACAAAAAAGAATCCGAACAACTTGCCTTCATCCTTCAACAAAGATCGCAGAACAGCCGGAAACCGCTCCCTGAAAGTAGGGTGAATGGCACAAAGAAATGCTCGCTCATAGACAAAATCGAAATCACTTTGACCGAGTTCAAAAAAGTCGGCCACCTCAAATCTCACCGGCAGATCACCGACGATAGACCTGGCTCTTTCAATAGCCGGCTCACTTACGTCTATCGCCGTCACCTTTAGACCCATTGAAGCCAGGTAAGCAGCTTCGTAGGCCGAACCGCAACCGGGGATCAATACGCTTCTACCAGCAACCGCCTCCTCGCTAATCTCCTGTTCGATGAAATGTCGAAGTCGCTCGGGTACACCACCGCAATCCCAGGGCAGGCGGCCTTCCTTATATAGGTTATCCCAGAACTCTACCGATCTGGGCTGGTCAGCATCTATGGACATACATACACTCATTCATATGATCATGCCGCAAACGATAGCACGGACATTTTTAATGCCGGCAAAAAGATCCCTTGAAACAAAAAAACCTATTAAATTCAACAATTTCTTTAGGCTTCACCTAAAAATCGTCTTAGCCGTCTCGATACACCACTGGATCCTCCGAGCAAATACCGGACAGGGAGAGGCTTTACACGACCCAAACACTCAATAGTTGCGATATCATAATGAATTTCAAGAGGCTATACAAATCGTAGTAAAACTGTTTCGTAACCCGGCTTTGCCGAAAAAAGCAAAGCGCCTTAACAAACAGGAGTGTCTGAGATGACTGGAATCTTCGACGATTTAAAAGATTACGGCCACGAGCAAGTTTCCTTCTTCCATGATGAAGAGACGGGCCTAAAGGCAATAATCGGTATCCACAGTACCGTTTTAGGACCGGCTCTGGGCGGCTGCCGCATGTGGAAGTATGCCGACGATCAGGAAGCTTTGAGAGACGTACTCAGACTCTCCCGCGGAATGACCTACAAAGCCGCTGTGGCAGGACTCAATCTCGGTGGCGGTAAAGCCGTCGTCGTAGCCGATTCCCGCACAGACAAAAACGAAGCCCTGCTCAAATCTTTCGGTAGAGCTGTCGATGCTGTCGGCGGCAGATACATAACCGCCGAAGATGTCGGCATGACCGTTTCCGATATCGACACAATCAGAACCGTGACCCGGCATGCCGTGGGCGGAAGCAACGAAGGCGGCAGCGGAGATCCTTCCGACATGACCGCATTAGGTGTATTCCAGGG
>CAZCBH010000093.1:0-20373 GCA_964496875.1 uncultured Candidatus Obscuribacterales bacterium
GTGCTGTCTTGCGAGGGCGGCGGTCTCTTCGTTGTGACAGAGCGCTGCCCGGACGCCGCGAACTTTGTTGGCGGTCATAGAGACACCGATGCCGGAGCCGCAACAGATGATTCCGCGGGTGAATTCACCACCGGATACCGCTTCGGCGACTTTTCTGGCATATTCAGGATAGTCGCAGGAGTCCATAGAAAAGGTACCGAAGTCCTTATAAGCGATTCCCCGCTTGCCGAGGACCTCTTTTATGATCTCTTTGCCCTTGAATCCGGCGTGGTCCGATCCGATGGCGATTCTTTCGTTCATTATATGCGTCCGTCTTTCTTTGACCGATTATCTGTCAAGTTTAACCCACTTTCTCTTGCTGCCGGACTTTGGATATTGCAAGACCGCCGCATTTTTATGCTTCTTGATAGATAGCGATATTTCGCCCCCGGCGGCTGATTAGGGCGCCTATGGAATTAAATTTTTCCCTGAGAAGACCCCGATCTACGTATTTTCCCCATGGTTTACAGGGTGTAAGTGGAACATAGTAGTGTTGGCCGCTCCTCAGGCTCTTGCTGGGCTTGAGATATTAATGAAAAATTCCCGCTAGCTTACCCTCCCAAAAATTCGATTCGAGTCAGGAACCTAAAAATATGGGCAATGAAGTTGATGAAAGAGAAGTAGCAAAACCTGTGGTCGGCGATCAGGCCGAAGGTGGAGCAAAAGATGAGGCGCAGACTGCTGCAGAAAGGATGCGGGCTGATGCCGCCAAAGGACTACCTGCCGACGCCACCGGTGGAGACAAGGACGCAGAAGATCCCAGTCTGCCTAAGGTAGAAGTCACCGGCGACGGCGACGACGAAGCGGCTAAGAAAGCCGCCGCCGAGGGTGACCCTGACGCCGCTGCTGTCGAGAGGCTCAAGGGTGCCGTGGAGAAAGATGAGCTCGTCGACCCGGCGAAGACCCCGGGTATCGAAGACGCAGCCGCCTTTAAGACCGGTACCGAAATAGATAATCCAGGGGGTGAAAAAGCCCCGGAAGGCGGTGATAAGGCCCCGGACGCATCCGACAGCAGTCCTGAAGCAAGAGCCGAGATGGAGAAGATGAAGGCTCAGTTAGACGCTCTTTTTGCCAGCAATGACCCGCAGAAACAGCTGCTTGCCGTCGGTGCCCTGGCTGGAGACGGTATCACCTCTTTGCGTATGACCAAGGGTAATGAAAGTCATGACTTCACCCTGCAAAAGTCTGAGATCGCAGGTAATCGCGGTGTAAGCAATCCTAAATACGCCAACATGACCCACTTTTATGTGGACGGCAAAGTCGCCTTGCGCGGCAATGAGTTGACCAATCCCGGTGATGGTCCCAGATATGATCAGCAAAGACATTATAAAACCGGCGAGATCGTCGATTTCAAAGGCACCAAGGGTGGTCCTGTTCTAGATAGCGTCCAGGGCAATCTGGAAGGCTCTAAGATAGTAATTGAGAAAAACGGCGTCAAGATGGAGGCGACCGCGGTCAAAGGCGAGGACGGCAGCGTCTCTTTCGAGATGAAAGAGATCAAACCGGAGCCGACACCGGCAGAACTGGAAGCCGCCAGGCAGAAAGACTTTTATGAGCATCCTGAGAAATTCCTGCCGCAGTTAAGCGGAACCGATGTGGAAGCCACCCTCGGTGTGATGAAGACCATGAGCGACATGGATGTTCAGAGTGTCGAGGTGAAGACCAAGGGCGGCGAGACTTATAAACTGAACGCCACCATGATCGAAGGTGCCGACGGCAAACCGCCCAGCCTCGTATTGAACATGGACGGCAAGGCAGTTATTCAAGCCGAGTTGACACCGGAAGGTATAAGACCTACCGCTGATCCGGCTGGTTTGGAGCGCTTGCGCGGCATAGACTGGGCCGGAGCTCAAGTCAAAATCGATTATGCCAACGAGAGCGTCCCGGACCGCGAACTGGAATTTCCTGCCGACGCCGGACTGAAAAAAGAGATAGTGCAGCTGGAAGGCGCAGAGGCCACCAGGATGATGCTCGGGAAGATACCCGAAGGTGAGCTACCCAAGCTGGATACTGTTGCCGACAACAAAGCCGCCTTCGCAGCTTTCATGGAAGGCTCCACGGGCTATAAAGTTCCCGATGGTGCGAATCTTGCCGAAATCGGAAGACAGATGTCCGAGAATAAGGACGCTTTCGAATTCAACACCGGGGATAAACCTTTTGCGCCGGGCGATATGATCTTCGCCAAGAAGGGCGACAACATGGTGGCCGGTATTGTTCGGGGTGACGGCCAGGTCGTGGTCCCCACCGGTGACGGCAGCGAATTCAAGACCCTTGGAGCCTTGCAGGATCTGACCAAAGAAGGCTTCCAGCCGGTCGGCATCAGGGCCAAGAGTCTGCCTGTCGAACGGGTAGTGGAGCCTCAGCCGGCTGCGGCCGAAACCAAGGTTGAACTCGACGATATAGCATCGCTTCTCAAAGCGCCCATGATGGGCAAAGAGAAAGCCTTCCAGTGGCTCGATAAGGACGCCTCGCTGGCGGATCTCGAGAAAGGTATCCTCGCAAACGACAACCGCTTTGCGATCAGTTCGGTTGATGCCGCCACTATGGATCCCAAACAGTTTAAGAACGGGGACGTTCTTGCCGCCGGTAATCCCGGAGACGGTAAAGTGGCTGTGTTCGTCCAGAATAGCGAGTATCCCGATGGCATATTCGTGACCGCCGGAGAAGGCGGCAAGGGCTTCAAAACCGGAAGCAGTCCCAAGGACCTCGGTCTGGAGCCGACTGCCGAAGGCAAGTACAGGCATTATCGAGCCAATGAGGTGCAGGACGCCGCAGACGCCGAGAAAGTGGAACCGGGTACGGCAGCAGAGACCGGCGCTTTGAAAAAGTTGCCGCCTGACGATGCTCGTATCAGTATGGATGCCGCTTTCAACAAGTTTGTGCAGGATAATGCCGGTAAAGACATTTCCAGCATAGAAGCCTTTAATGCCACTCTGAAGGGTGCCACAGGCAGATCCGATCTTCCTGCTTTCCAATCAGTCGATGAGCTGGAGCCCAAGTTGTCCGAACTAGGATTCACCAAAACCGACTCTCCTACTGTGGGAGACCTGGTGATCTTGAGACCGAAACAGGAAGGCATCGGGAAACCTGAAGTCGGCTTTGCCGCCATGAAAGGAATGATCAAGTTCGGCAGTCAGGAAGTCCATAACGGTGAACTGGCTAAAAACTTCGATATTTCCTTCTATGCGCCGGAATCGGTAGAAGCGGTCAAAGCGGCCGAATCCGCTCCGGAGCCGGCTGCCGAGACAAAACCTAGCTGGGGCGATAGAGCCTCCGCTCTAGGCCAGAGCGACTACCTTGGCGCCGGTAAGCCCGTGCCCTGGGAAGGCGCTGCCTCCAGTCCCTTCGAGCGCGGTTATAGCGGACCGAGGCTGGAAGGAGCACTGTCCAGTTTCGCCATCTCGAAAGAGCTCAATGGTATCGATCCGACCCGCTTCAAAGAGGGCAGCTTCAACCCCGAAGATGTGCGTGCTCAGCTCTTCAACCAGGACAGCGGATTCGAGCGCTCGACCCTTACGAGTAAAGCGGACCCGAGTTCGTTGAAAGCCGGTGATGTGATCTTCGGCAAGAGTGGCAGTAACGAGGACTATATGGGTGTGGTCGGTAAAGACGGCAACATCTATAGCGCCAAAGTCGGCGAGAATAACGCCGTCACCTGGGAAGGCAGACCACTTACCTCTTTCGACGGTTACAGGGTTCTGGAGCGCTACAGTCCTAAAGATGCAGCCGCCGGGCCGTCTGATGCTCCCATCGAAGGACCCAAAGACGAAGCCGAAGCCAAGGAAAGTGCTGATGCGGCCATGGCTATGCTCACATCGCTCTTTGAGCCGACCAACACAAGCGAACTGACAAAAGGTGAAGACCTGGTCGCGCTCCGCAATATGGGAGTGGCAGAGATTACTGTCAGTCATCCTCAGCAGCCGGACAAGAGACATGTCCTGCGCATAGGTGAAGGTGACGGTAAAGTCGGTATGAGCGTAGACGGCAAGCCATTTATGGACTCGAGCGGTTATATGAACGGCCAGACAGCCAACTCTTTCCGCTTCACTAATCTTGCCGGAATCACCTTTGAAGTGAAATTCATCAATGGTACGCAGGCAGTTTCGGTGGTGCCGGATACGAGCAAACCGGACGAAAAGAGATAAATAGGCTGGACTATTTGTTTGTATGCGGTCTATTTGTATGCTACCAGCGCCTTGCAGCGTAGCTGGTTGATGTCCCGGGGCGTCTCGAAACGGGCGCCGGTCTCTTCTATGTCTTTCATACGATCGGCCCGGAAGAGCAGGACGTCATCGCGCTCGTGGCAGAATGCCACCACCAGCCACATGCCATCCTCCTGGAGAATTACCAGGGGGTCCAGATTAATGCGATCCACGGTCTCTCTTGCCACGCTGTAGTAGTCTACCTGGATGGAGAGGTGCTTGAGCAGCGCCTTTTCTAACTGAGGCAGCTTTTGCTCCACCGGATACATGGGGTAAGAGAAGGTCTCTTCCACCAGGTATTTCTCTAGCTGTTCGTTCAATTTGGCGTTTCTTCTCTTACCGCCGACGGCACCATCGGAAGAAGGCGGAATGAGGTCCTCTTCGTTTTCGGGAGTCTCGGAGAGATTGAACTTGGTCTCTCTACTTCCATAGCGCTTTTTGCCGGATCTCGGCAGGTCGAACTCCAGGGGATTCTCATCTGCTTCGAAGGGAGGCCAGGGGCTCTCGTTCTGGAAGAATTCCCGGGGACTGCCCAGAATTTCGTCTTCCAGCTCCAGCCCGTCGATTGATAATTGTCTGACATTTTGATCGGCAAAAAAGCCCTCGTTCAGCTCGATATCAGTATCGAGAAAGGCGAGCTCCAGCTCTTCCAGCTCTGTATCTTCCATGTCGTCACAGCCGAGTACCGATTCGACGATGGCATCGGCCAGTTCGTCCGACATCGACTCCAGTTGTTCCGGGACGAGATCGGCAAGTTTTGCGATGATCTCTTTAATCAATTCGTCCTTCTGTTCGGCATGAATGGTTACACCGGCAACCAGTCTGTCGAAGAGCCGCGCGCCGGTCAAGAGAAGGAAACATTCCTCCGGCGTCAGCTTTAGCAGCTTATCTTCATCCATGATGCACCTTGTTGAGATTCTACGGTCACTGGAAACGCGCCCTTGTTAGAACCTCGTCCGAGAATAATGGCCTATAGTCCTAGCCTAGCATCGCCAGGCGATTTAGTGTAGGTGCTGGATGAAATTTGCCCGGATTACATTCTCTCCGGTGCACTCACTCCGATGATTTTCAGCACGTTTTGGAGGACCTGACGGGTAGCCATTATCAGCCCGAGCCTGGCCCGTGTTACCGATAAATCGCTTGTTATCACCCTTGAGACCTCATAGAACTTCTGCAAGTCGTTAGCGAGGTCATAGGCGTAACGGGCCAGTTTGCCCGGCTGCCATGCGTTTACGGCATCTTCGACTTCTTGCGGAAAGGCCTGCAATTTGAGCACCAGTTTCTTCTGATGGTTGAAAACCTCGGCATCATCATCGAAAGCGGCTTCATAAACCGAGGCGTCTTCTTTATACAGTTTCATGAACTGCTCCAGTTGCTCTTCGGTAAGGGGGGCCGGCTCTTCTTTTCCACTTTCTGTATCTTTGTAGCTCTCCAGCGCTTTTCTCAAAATAGAGCAGCATCTGGCATGGGCGTATTGAATGTAGAAAGCCGGATTCTCTTTACTGGATTGTTTGGCCAGCTCCAGATCGAAGTTTATAGGGTTATTCTGATTGGACTCGGCAAGATAATAGCGAACCGCATCGACTCCGACTTCGTCCATTACCTCTTCGAGGGTTACAACAGTGCCGCGACGTTTCGACATGCGCACTATTTCGCCGTCTCTATTGAGGTTGACTATTTGGGTAAGCACCACCTGGAGTTTCTCCGGATCTTCTCCAAGGGCTTCTATTGTCGCTTTCAGGCCGGGGACCTGACCATGGTGATCGGCGCCCCAGATGTTGATCATCAGGTCGTATCCGCGCTGGAATTTATCCAGGTGATAGGCGGCGTCACCGGCCAGATAAGTATAGCGACCGGTGGATTTCTTCAGGACCCGGTCACGGATGTCGCCCAGGGCTTCCGCTTTGAGAAAGACGGCACCGTCTTTTTCGTAGATGTTGTCCGAGGCGGCCAGTTTCTCCATGGCCTCTTCCACTTTTTTCTTCTCGTGAAGAGTTAGTTCCGAGAACCAGATGTCGAAGGTGACTCCCAGCCTGGCAAGCAGATCTTCGTGATAACTTCTAATCGCTTCTTTAATCAGGTCGCCGACTCTTGCCCTGCCTTCTTGAGGGTCGAGGGCAAGAAATTTATCGCCATGTTCTTTGATAAGCGCATCTAAATAAGAATCGAGCGAATCCTCGGGATAGCCTTCTTCCGGGTAGGGAGTCTCTTTACCTAGTTTCTTCTGGTAAAGCGCCCAGGCGCAATCGGCCAGTTTGGCTATCTGCTCGCCGGCGTCATTGATAAGAAACTCTTCTACCACATCGTGACCGGCAAATTTGAAGAGATTGGCCAGGCAGCTTCCTAAAACCGCTCCGCGACCGTGGCCGATATGGAGATCACCGGTGGGGTTCGCCGAGACATACTCGATGTTTATTTTCTTCTTCTCGATCTTCTCCGGTTTTCCGAAGTCGTCACCTTTGGCGTTCACTTCTTTAAGTGCTTCGCAGAGCCAGCTTTTGCCGAGCTTGAAGTTTATGAAACCGGGATTGGCCACTTCCTGACTGAATGGCAGGGCACCGCCGTTTGGATTTTCGCTCTTGTTTTCGCTTTCAGTCATCTCTTTTTCGATGTATTGAGAGAGGACTTCGGCAATCTTTATCGGTGGTGCTTTCAGATGCCTGGCCAGTTTAAGCGCGACACCACAGGCGAGGTCACCGTGCTCTTCCAGTTTGGGTGTTTCGATAACTATCGGCTCGGGACATTCGGGAAAGTCCTTAGATGAACCGACCGCTCCTTCGGCCGAGGCTTTTTTATATGCGGAGCCCACTAGCTCTTCCAACTTTGTTTTGATCATGCTTCTTTGCTCAAAAATTATAGGTGGGTGACTGACTGATTAAACCAGAATTTTAGACAGCTCTTCGGCTATTTCCCGGGCGAATTCCGGGGCGGCTTCAGGTCCATTGGCGGTGATTATTTTGCCGTCTTTGATCACCGGGGCAGATTCCAAATGCGCACCGCCTTCTTTTAAGGCGGCGACCGATTCGGGGGTCTCGTAGACCGTTGCTTTCTTGCCTTTCAGAACCCCGGCATTCGCCAGAACCGCGCCGGATAAGCAGATAGCAGCCAGGATCTTGCCTTTGTCCTGCATAGACTGAAGCAGGACATGCAGATCACTATCGTTCCAGAGATATTCGGGAGAGCCCATGCCGCCAATTATTATCACCGCATCGAGCTGGTCGGCATCGAGGTCCTTGATTAGAATCTGCGGATCGGCGTATTTGCCGAGCATACCGTTGGAGCGCTCCAGGCTGGATGAGGCTATCAGGGTTTCGGCGCCTCGGTCTTCCAGGGTGGTTCTGGGGACGAACAGCTCTTCGTCCCTGAATTGATCACAGGCTATGACCAGGGCCACCTTTTTACCATGCAACGGGGCTTGAGACATTGATCCGCTTCCTCCAGCAATTCATATAACTCTATAAGTCGAATACGGATCATATTACATATTACGCCAGGAGGAGCCCTGAATCAGACTGATTCTTACATAACGGCAATAAAACTCAGGACATCAGGCATGAGACCTGAGACAAGATCATCCTGCGCACTACAGGTAGTACCGAATGGAGATCTTATTTGTTGTCCTGATTGAAGATACCGTTTATGTTCTGCCAGATCTTCTGCCAGCGTACCGGTTGTTGATTGGGACTGATGCCGCTACTCTGTCTTCTGCGTTTGCCGATTTCGTCTTTGATCATCTGTTGCAGTTGATCGCGCTGAGTACTGGAGAGCAACTCTTTTTTCTTGATCAGAATTTTTGTCGCTTCACTGTTCAACTCGCTTTTGAGCGAGTCGATTTTTTTCTGTAGCATAAACGTCTCGGTCGAATCCGCCTGGGGGTCAGCGATCAGTTTTTTGACCTCTTGCTGCTTGTCCTGGATCTCGGGTTGCAGCTTCTGGTATTTCTCGAACCATTCTTGATCTAGTTGCTGGATCTTGACGCTCTGGTCTTTGGTGAGATTGAGCTTGGAATAGTCGATATTGCAATGACCACAAGGAGGCTCGGGCTGGTCCTCGGCGTAGGCGGGTGCGCCTCCTGCCAGGGCGGCGGTCGACAGGACCGAGACCACGGCAAGCGATATGCTCAGATTTAGTCTTTTACTGCTCATAGATGACTGCCTCTGCAACGTCGGACGTCTGCTCAAACGATGATTCTATCAAGTAGGCTTCCGGGGATACAGGAGAGAACTGCTGATCGTCCGGTGAGGCCAGCCATACGGCTACCGTCCCCAGGAGTCCGATAACCGCTGCCGCGGCCACCGCCATCACTTTGAAACGGGGATGAGCGGTGAAAGCGATTGGGTTCTTTGCAGCCTTCACCGGTTTCTTCTGTTTAAAAGGAACTACCTGAAGCTTTCTCTTTACTTCGGGCCAGAGGTCGAGATCTTCGGGAATCTCGGGACGATAATGCTCTTCGAGCAAGACGCTGACGCTCGACAGCATCTCGAAATGACCGCGACAATCCAGGCAATCGACAAGGTGGGTAGTTATCGCCCGGTGTCTGTGGGTGACCACCTCCTGATCTAAATAGGGCGAGAGTTCACCGCGAATGATCTCGCAATCGGCGGTCAGTCTCTCGTTTACTTTGTCCCAGATGTCATAGTCTGCATCTTTGGGAAGCTCCATAGAGCTTGAAAGAAGCTGATTTGTTTTGAGAAGGAGGTTGTATTTCTCTTTTGTCTCTTCGTTCTCTTCAAGATATTTCTTGACTCCGTCCTGGGCGGCAGGGGGCAGCTCTCCGTCCATATAAGCCGAGAGATCTTCTTCGATAAGTTCTTCCACCGAGGGCAGGCGGTCTTTGATACCCTCCCAGAGGTCGGGTATCTCTACATCGTCCACCGAGCTTTTGATTAAGCTGCCCAGAGTCTTGAAATTCTCGAATTCCTGGGCGGTCTCTTTGTTCTCGGTAAGGAGCTCTTCCACGCAAGTCTTTTCGTCTCCGGACAATTCCTTGTCCAGTAATGCCGAAAGATCTTCGTATAGCTTGTCTTTAGGTGCGTCCATCTCTAGCTGGAGACCTCACTGGTTGATTCCTGGCTCTCTAGATAGGGCTTGAGCATTTCCTGTAATTTGGTCCTGGCTCGAGCTATTCTCGATTTGACCGTACCCATTTCGGTTTTGGTAATTACAGCGATTTCCTCGTAGCTCAGTCCTTCCACTTCCCTCAAGACGATGGCGGTTCGAAACTGTTCCGGTAATTTCATCATTGATTCACGAATTACCTGAGAAAGTTCTTTATTTAATGCATCTTCTTCCGGAACCAGGGACTCGTCCGGTATGTCCCGGGTGGTCGATTCGCCGCTATCCTCATCGGTATAGGGTTCGTCCATGGATACTGTGGGCAGTTTCCGGGGACGTTTGCGGAGCTCGTCATAAAAAATGTTCGTGACAATCTGGGTGAGCCAGGATCTGAAGGCGTTCGGATTTCTCAAATTGGTGATCGATCGCCACACCCTTATAAAGACTTCCTGGGCGAGATCGCTGGTGTCGGTCCAATCCGGCGCCAGTTGATAAAGCAGGACATAAACGGTTTTTTGATGCCGCTTTACAAGCTCTTCGAAAGCCGCCGGCTCGCGGCGCTGGCAGGCCATTACCAGATCTCGGTCGCTTTTTTGAGAATAAGTTGTTGCCATGTAGTAGCCTTTAGTTTGGTTCGGGTTTATGTTAGCACCTGATTGGGACGGACAGAGAAATAAGCTCGGATGTTCCACTCGCGTCTCGATTTGTCCCTTAAATTATCGCAAAGCCTTTGCCGCTTTGTTAGCTCTAAATCAGCCTGTTTCCTTGTAATCGTTTAATTCACGGATGGCAAAAAATGGTAGCATATCGGCTTGCATCCAAATAAGATGAGCCCTTCATATATAGGAGTACGGAAGTTGTCCAGCAGCTATCTTTTTACATCGGAGTCCGTTACCGAGGGGCATCCAGACAAAGTTTGCGATCAGATCTCTGATTCTATCCTCGACGCCATCCTCACCCAGGACCCCCAGGCGAGAGTCGCCTGCGAGACAGCTGTTTCCACAGGACTGGTGGCTCTTATAGGCGAGATCACCACCACCGCAGTGGTAGATTACCAGGAGATTGCCCGCAGGGTAATCGAAGAGATAGGTTATGTAGGCGAAGCCGGAGGCGGCTTCGACGCTCACTCCTGCGCTATTCTCTCCGGTCTGCATTCCCAGTCTCCCGACATCGCCGGTGGAGTATTCACTTCAATCGGCCATAAAAAGGACGAAAGCGACGAGAAAGACAAAATAGGCGCCGGCGACCAGGGCATGATGTTCGGATTCGCCTGCAACGAAACTGAAGAGTTGATGCCTATGCCTATTTCCGCTGCCCATAAACTTGCTCTTCGTCTCACCGAAGTACGCAAGAATGGCACCCTCTCTTATTTGAGACCGGACGGTAAAACCCAGGTCACCATCGAATACGACGAGAACGACAAGCCTGTCAGAGTCGATTCGGTTTTGATTTCTACCCAGCATGATCCTGAGATCGACGGAATTACAGAAAGCAAGGCTCTGCAAGAGCGCATTGCCGCCGATTTGAAAGCTTATGTGATCAATCCGGTTTTCAAGGCTCTGCCTGTGAAGCCCGATGAGAAGACCACCTATTTGATCAACCCTTCCGGAAGATTTGTGGTCGGGGGGCCTCACGGGGATGCCGGTCTCACCGGAAGGAAAATTATCGTCGATACTTACGGTGGCTATTCCCGCCACGGAGGCGGCGCATTTTCCGGAAAGGATCCGACAAAAGTAGATCGCTCCGCAGCCTATGCCGCTCGCTATGTGGCTAAGAACGTAGTCGGTGCCGGACTTGCCGACAAATGCGAAGTTCAGATCGCTTATGCTATCGGTGTTCCTCAGCCGGTTTCCATACATGTAACCAGCTTCGGCACCGGACGGATTTCAGACGATGAGATCACCAGTCTGGTCAAAGCCAAGTTCGATTTGAGACCAGGCGCCATTATTCAAGCTTTTGGCTTGAGAGAGTTGCCAAGCAAGAACAAGGGTACTTTCTACAGTAAAGTGGCTGCTTACGGACATTTCGGCAGACCGGATCTGGAGCTTCCCTGGGAGAGACTGGACAAGGTCGAAGAGCTAAAAAAGTCTCTGGCTAAGGCGACCAGTGCCTGAGAATTGCAGTAAAAAATCACGATTAACTTACTGTGACAGGGGTTTAAACTCTTATCACCAAGCCGATATAATAACTATCAGTGTTGCTACTGACGTTATCCGGTTTTTGGAACTAGAGTCACTGAGTTAGATGATTTCCGGCACTATCAAGGTAAATCCTGATTCTACGGATGCTTATTCCGTCGAATTGGAAGAGGGCGAAACATTGCAGATTGGCCGCAAGCCGGCCCCGGGCGGACTCAAGAAATTGATCCTGCCCTACCCTGAAGTATCCGGTCAGCATGCCGAAATCCGCTGTCGCGAAGAGGGCTGGACCCTTGTCGATTCGGGCAGCACCAACGGTACCAGCATCAACGGCACTCGTTGCACTCCGGGTCGCGAGTACTCTTTGCGGAACGGGGACAAAGTCAAGATAGCCCAGTACGAAATCTGTGTTTTCCCTCCGGTGCAGGAGCAGGCATCTTTTGCTCCGGATGAGGAGGAGGATTCTCAGGATCGGACCCAACTGAGCATCAAATTCATGAATGCCACCATTCTGGTCGGCGATATAAAAGGCTTCACCCGTCTGATGGAGACCTATCGTGCCGAGCCGGAGCTGGTAATGCAGGTTGCCCAGCGGGTTTTCGATGCTCTCAACATCGAGATCAACAAGAACTACGGCCAACTCGAAAAAATAGCCGGGGACGCTATTATGGCTTACTGGGCGGGGGACAGCTCGAAAGAAGGCTCGAAGCTGCCTGCCTATCAAGCCTGTATCACTGCTCTCAAGCTCAAAGAATTGACCCAGGCACTGGCTCGCGATAAGGCTTATTGGCCTTTCGATGATCATCCGCTCTTTCTCGATGTCGCTCTCGCTACCGGTCCGGTGGCTTCCGGCGCACTTGGTCAGGGTGCGGCCAATCCCAGTGTGCTCGGTGATACTGCCAATCTGGTTTTTCGGCTCGAGAAGCTCATTGGCGACGATCGCCCCGGTGATGTCATCGTCGATGGACCGACCTTCAACCTGGTCAATGACCAGTGCGACTTTCAATATCTGGGTGAATTTGATATTAAAGGTAAGACCAAACCGGTCGATGTATATCGTTTGATTGCCTCCCGTTAGAGAAAGCCTTGAGTCAATACTCCGAACTAGAGAAAAAAGCCGGACGAATAATCGTCGGGCGGCTGCCTGCAGATGATCTGCCGGCCGATTTCGCCCGGGAGCTGGCCGGCGGTGGTATGGGCGGTATCACTCTGTTTAGGGAGAACTGCACCGGTGTCGAACAGCTAAGCGCGCTGGTCGCGGACATATATAAAGAGTCCCGATTCAATCCTGTGGTCACTGTCGATCAAGAAGGCGGTGCCGTGCAGAGATTCGTGAGAGCGACCGGCTCCATACCTTCAGCCATGGCTTTTGCAGCCTGTCCTGATAGGGCTCTTGTTCGTTCGGTGATGGAGAAAGCCTGTCGCCAGATGAAGCTTCTGGGTATAAACCTGTTGCTCGCCCCGGTTCTCGATGTTTTGACCAATCCTCTCAATCCGATTGTCTCCACTCGATCTTACGGTTCGATGCCGCGTATGGTAGAGCGAAGCTGTCGGGAGATGATCGATATCATCGAGGCTGCAGGATTGATACCGGTCGGCAAGCACTTTCCCGGCCATGGTGCCACCCGGGAGGATTCGCATCACACCCTTGCGGTGAGCGATGTCTCCACAGACCGTCTTCTACATATAGATCTTGCCCCTTTCAAGGCTCTGGCTTCTGTACTGCCTGCCATTCTCACCGGTCATATCTGGGTCAGGTGTGTCGACGATGAGCCGGTTCCGGCAAGCCTTTCGCCCAGAATTGTGAACGGCATACTGAAAGATTATCTGGGCTTTTCCGGTCTGGTCATAACCGATGATCTGACCATGAAAGGTCTTACCGAATCTTCTTCCATAGAGGATGCGGCGGTGCAGGCAGTGCTCGCCGGCAATCATCTGCTTCTTATCTGCACCGGGCTGGAGCCCTGTACCCTAGCCAGACAGGCCCTTGTAAAGGCGGTGCGCGACGGGGAGTTGGAGGAGGCTCTATTAGATCAGGCGATTGAGAAGCTAGAGGCAGTCCTGCCTGAAAGACCTCGGATCTCGGATCTCGCCCAGGGAGACAAGCGAGTTTTTGCGGAGCTGACAGCGCTTACCGACGAGGTTGTGGAGTCGAGTCATCGGGTCGGCAAAATCACGGCCAGTTTTCTGAAGGGCGCGGCTTCAATAAGGCAGAGTTCGAGCTGGACGGTGGTGGCACCGGATCACAGTCGCTATGGTCTCAATCTTGCCTCCCATTTAAAAAAATATGCTGATGCCAGATATGGTGATGCCGCTCCGGTTTTTGAAGAGGTTCGATACAACATGTCTGCCGAGTTCGAAGAAAACAAGAAGTTAGCGCAAGGGCTTGGCGGCAAGAACTGCATTTTTCTTACTTTCAGATGTTTGATTAATGAGAACCAGATGCAGCTCGGTCAGATGCTGGCGGACGAATGTGCCGGTAAAATCGCGGTCTGTACGGATACGCCTTTTGATTACAATGGCTTGCCCGATTGGCCCTGTGTGATAGCCACACTAGATCCCAGTGATCGAGCTATCGATGCCCTGGCTGAAGCACTGATTGATGGAAGCCTCGGTCAGAAAGCGAGCGCATATTTTTCTCGCTTGCAAGAAGGGGTGAGCAGCATCAATATCGACAGGGTGATTCAGTAGTTGTAGACTGGTCTTATGAACGATAACGATCAAGATAATCATCTAGAAGGGCAAAACGTCGAAAGCCCGCCGCCACCCAGACCAGCCGGGCCTAATATTCCTAAGTGGGCGATGAGAATGGGCAAGCTCATGATCTTCTTTGCTATCTTAGGATGTTTGCTGCTTGCCGGTGTTGCCTTTTTCATCAGCAGTATCATCGAGAACGCCCTGTCCGGTCATGGTCTCTAAAACGGTCTGATAAAAGGAGCGGACAATAAGGACACGATGGTCGGTTCTGCATTGCTAATGCTTTCCCCGGCAAGGATAGCGGCTTATGTTCTGGTATCGGCGGAGATACCGATTTGTCAGGTAGTGTTCCAGAGTGTAATCTATATTTTGTTCTCAGCCTGGACTGAGATCATCAGGCGAATTGCGCGAGGAGAGTCATGGCAGATCAAGAAGGAAATGGTGGCAGCCCCGTATCCGGTGCTGTAAAAATCGGCTTATTCGTTCTATTTGTTGTCGTCGCGGTCGTAATAGTCTTTTTACAGAATCGGTAGGAAAGGCGCCGGAGACGAGGCTCTTGTCAGTCTGTCTTTTATGCCGGCCCAGCCCTGAGCGGTTTCTGTCGGGGGTGATTCGACAAGAATACAATCACAGTTGGCGGCATCCAGCTCTCTCAGTCTGGAATAGAGTTTGCGAGCGAAATTCCTGGCGTCTCTATCCGAAACCAGCCACGGTGCATCATGTTGCGATGGTGCTGCGGAGAAGGCGAGAACCGACGCTTTTTTGCCCTCGCTTTTCAACTTTGCAAGGGCAGGGGCAAGCTCTTCTGTCTTTACCAGATAGAGCGGTTTTGCCGGTGCGTAGTGCTGTGGAAGGGCTCCGGGGACTCTGACGGACTCTTTGGTTTCTTGTTGATTTTGTTTGTCCGGCGGCTCCGTATCCGTATCCGTATCCGTATCCGTATCGGCTTCTTCGAAACGAGATCGGACTTTTTTGCCAAGAACCGCTTCCAGGGCGGCTCTATCGATATGTCCGGGACGTAGTATTTCCGGGCTGTCGCCTACGAGGTTGACTATGGTCGACTCGATACCGATGTCGCAGGTGCCTCCATCCAGAACATAGGCCAACTCTTCGCCGAATTCTCTGTCTACGTCGGATGCTTCTGTGGGGCTCAATCGTCCGAATTTGTTTGCCGAAGGGGCGGCTATGCCGGAGCCGACTCTCTTGATGGTCTCTAAGGTTAGAGGATGGCTCGGTATGCGAAGGGCGACGGTATCTTGACCGCCGGTGATTTTGTAAGAGACCGATTCTTTTTTCTTGAGTATTAGAGTAAGAGGACCAGGCCAGAAGGCTTCGGCCAGTTTCATGGCATCATCGGTGATATCGCAGGCCCAATCGTTTATTTGTGCAGGTTCGCAAATATGGACGATAACCGGATGGTCTGTGGGACGTCCTTTGGCACGATAGAGCTTCTCTATCGCGGCTTCCGAGCGAGCCAGGGCTCCCAGTCCGTATACAGTTTCGGTGGGCAGGGCAACAAGCTCTCCTTCTTGAATCAACTCTGCCGCTTTCTCAATGTCCTGGCCTACTCTAAGCGTATCTTTCTTGTTCATTTAAGTCTTTAGACTTTTGCTAGTGCCGGTGTCTCGACCAGGGTGCCTCGCAGGGCCCAGGGATTAGCGCTGTCTATGGTGACTTCGACGAGCTTGCCGGTAAGAGCCTCCGGATCGGTTTCAAGCTCCGGTTTATCGAAATTGACCAGTTTGTTGGTGGTGGTTCGACCGCTGAGGCGTTCCGGATTGCGGGCACTTGGTCCTTCGACCAGGACTTCGACGGTCTTGCCGAGATAGCGCTTGTTGCGGCGGTGGCTGACCTCGCTGACCACAGTGTTTAGATAGCGCAGCCGTTCATACTTTTCTTCTTCCGGTACCTGATCTGGCCAGTTCGCCGAAGGCGTATGGGGTCTGGGTGAATAGGCGGCGGTGTTGCAGCTGTCGAAGCAGATCTCCTCCACCAGCCGGACTGTGTTCAAGAACTCATCCTGGGTTTCTCCCGGGAAGCCGACAATCAGATCGGTGGTGATGGCGGCATCGGGAATGCGGCTTCTTATCTCTTCGACCACTTTGCGATAGAAGTCCACTTTGTGACCCCTGGCCATGCGTCGAAGGGTGCGATCGTCACCGGCTTGAATGGGCAGGTGGAAGTAGTCACAGGCGCTGGGCACCTCTTTGACCGCATCGATTATCTCGACATTGAGATCCCGGGGATGACCGGTAATGAAGCGGATTCTTTTAAGGGCGTCTATTTTGCCGGCATCGCGGATGATATCACCAAGATGGATCTGCGGATCGAGATCATGACCGTAGGCGGTGACGTTCTGACCGAGGAAGGTGACTTCCAGATAGCCGGCTTCGGCAAGCTCTTTGAGCTCCTGGTTTATCTCTTCGCGACTTCTCGATTTTTCTCGACCACGGACATAGGGGACGATGCAGTAAGTGCAGTTGTAGTCACAGCCGTAGATTACCGAAATCCAGGCGCTGAAATCGCTCTGGCGAATCACCGGCAATTCCGGCAGTTCATCCGGCAGTTCTTGAAAGATTTCGACCACGCGTTCGCCATCTTGTTTCGCTTTTAGAACCAGTTCGGGGAGGCGATGCAGGTTATGGGTGCCGAAGACAATGTCCACATAGGGAGCACGCTTAATCAGATTCTTACCAGCGTCCTGGGCGACACAGCCACCGACGGCGATGAGAGCTCCTTCTCTCAGCTCTTTGATTTTTCTCCAGGCGCCAAGATAGCTGTAGACCTTGTCCTCGGCACCTTCTCGGATGGCGCAGGTGTTGAGGATCATCAGATCAGCGTCTTTGAGATCGCCGGTCTGGTTGTAGCCGATCTCGCTCAACAAGCCAAGCATGTGCTCGGAATCGGATTTGTTCATCTGGCAGCCGAAAGTCTCGACATAAACATTCTTACCCTGGTTCTTGCCCGGGGGCTGTTTCTGGACTTGTTCGAGGTCAGCCGGTTGCAGTTTCATGACACTTATTCTCGCATTTTAAATAGATTCGATTAGACTAGATTCGATTCGTTCTAAGCCTAATTTATATAGATCTGGTGGTGAATAAGTTATTGTACCGATATCGGCGGGATCTGGCTTGAAATATTACGAGCAAAACTTCTTCAGTTCATCGAGGCTTTTCACCTGGGCATAGAAGTTGCTTGCCGACTCTCTTATCCAGAGAAGCTTCTCGTCATGCCTATGGGGCGCGGTAAGAGTTCTGGATGTGAGACCGGTGAAACCGGTTAAGTCGGACCTTATAAACTTTTCTGGCTTTTCGACTCCTCTGGTGAGGAGCCCTGGAGCAGCTAGAGTACTGGTGGAGCTTCGAGGCACGCTATATCTCCCATGGTGGCAATTGGAGGCGAATGCAAGGCATTAGCATAATAGGAGATTTGAGAGCGCTTTCGCCCTTCTCTTAACTAGATTACAGATGTTTTAGAATGAAACCGAATTCATTGCTACATTACTGTCGATATGGCAAGTATCAGAAGAATCAAGATCACAGCAAGGTAGAGAACCGTTGCCGATGCGGTAATTAAAGGATGCTGGGGCTGTCGGAGACTGAGAAGATCGAGCTTTTCCTCTTCTTGTTCTTGCGCAGGTTCTGGTCTCTGGGATAAATCCGGCAGATCCGGCAGTCGATCCAGATCCTGGACAAATTCTTTCATGGACTGGGGCCTGTTACCCGGGTCCTTCTCCAGCATCTTCAAAACGAGACGCTCCAGATCCTCTGGAAAGGTCGCTCCCAGGCTCGCTTCTTTCAATCTGAGCGGCTTTTCATTGAGGTGAAATGCGGCGGTCTCAAACGGAGAACTGCCGACGAAAGGCGGCGAGCCGGTCAAAAGCTCATAGAAGACACAACCGAGAGAATAGATATCGGCGCGTTCGTCCACCGCCTTTGCTTCGATCTGCTCCGGGCTCATATAGTATGGGGTTCCGAAGATGTCCCCCGTGAGAGAGATGCGCCTGCCTTCCCGTTGTGACGAATAGTCGGCTCTGGCGATACCGAAATCGACCAACTTAATGATATCGCTGCCACTATCGGTGATTACGATGATATTGGCTGGTTTTACATCGCGATGAACGATGCCCCTCTCATGGGCATGGGCAAGAGCCAGGGCAGTCTGGCGAATCACTGTTTTAACTGTCTGAATTGAAAGCGGGCAGTTCTCTTTATGGAGAGCGGCTAGCGACACTCCTTCCACCAGCTCCATGGCGATGTAAGCGTAGCGCTTTGTCGCTTCGCAGCAATAGATCCGGGGTATGCTCGGGTGATTGAGGGTCTGAAGAATCTCTGCTTCCTGCTTGAATCTTGCCATATGAACATCTTCGAGATCGAGCAGGGTCTTCAAGGCTATTTCTCGTTCTTCTTGCTCATCTCTTACGCGAAAGACCTGACCGGCTCCTCCTTCTCCAAGAAGTGCCAGGATTTTATAGCGCTGCCAGAGCAGGCTTCCGATGCTTAACTCTCTGTCCAGCCTGTCTCCTGTATAGGTACCGGCCGAATCGCTCTTTCCCATAGTAAACAAAGAAATCCTCTTATCAGGGTAAATATATAAAAGCACTTCCTTCTTGAATCATAGCCTAAAAAAAATGTCCTCGGAGATAGTCACCCCTTCCATATCCGACCAGGGAGCTGATAGCAGCCCGGGTATTACTTCTGAGGAGCAAGCTGAGGGACTGCTCTTGAAAGGCGTTCTTTTGAAGCGGCAAGAGTTGAAGACACATTTCTTGGGGCGATTACTGGAAGAGCGTTATCTAATCGAGGCTTACATAAATGGTGGGGGCTCCAGTCTTGTCTTCAGCGCCACCGACATCAAGACTCTCGATAAAGTAGCGGTGAAAGTGCTGATTAAAGATCTCGATTCAGCCGGTAAATCTATAAAGAGATTCAACCAGGAAGCGCGCACCACTAGATATTTGAGACACAAGCATATCGTCGAGATCTATTCTTATGGTGTGGAAGCTAACCATGCCTATTTCGTAATGGAGCATTTGAGCGGGGGCTCCCTTGAAGATTGGCTCGCTTCCAGTCAGTCGCTTGGTCTGGAAGCCAGTCTGGAGGTCTATCGTCAGATTGCTTTTGCTCTTGCTTATGCCCACTCAGAAGGGGTCATCCACCGGGATCTGAAGCCGAGCAATATCCTGTTTGCCGATAAGGAGAGAACAGTTGCGAAGCTGGTCGATTTCGGGCTGTCGACCAGATTGAGTTGGGACTACAGCAAAGACGCTTACCTGACACCCATCGGGGACGTTTTCGGCACCACGCTCTACATCAGTCCGGAGCAGAGCCGTGGTGCTAGAGCCGACCAGAGAGCCGATATCTACTCTCTGGGCTGTGTCTTATATGAATGTCTCAGCGGCAAACCGCCTTTTACCGGGGCGAACGCCATCGAGATCGTCCTCAAACATCAAAAGGAGGAGCTGGTTCCCGTTAACCTGGCGGCAGGTAGCGATGTTTGTTCGCCGGAGCTTCAGGTGATTGTGGCGAAAATGCTTCGCAAAAGTACCCGGGATAGATATAAGAGTTTCGATTCGATAGTGGCGGATCTCGATGCTCTTGCCGGGGGGCGCTTTAATCCGAAAAGGTATGAGAGAGCCGAAGAGAGTAGAGAAGTACCGGATCTGGCACTGAGCGCTCAAAAAGGCTCTCGGAAAGGTCCTTTTTTGCAAGAGTACACAAGTCAAATTCTGGTTCTGGCGGCGACCGTGACGATTCTTTTTTTCCTTGCGGGTACCGTCTTTATGCTGATCACAGATGAGAGAGCCAGGGGGCATGTGTCGGAAATTCTCTCCGGTGTCAGGGAAAGCGAGAAACCATCTCTTTTCGAGCGCACCGAAGACAGGGATCTAGTCGCGATCAGGGGCACCATCGCCGATGTCATCACCGAAGTTACCAGACCTGAGATTGATCCGGAGTTTTTCACCAGACATTTTACGAAGCGCTGGCGGGATAATGACTATGCCCTGACCAGAGATGTCTGGGGGAGAGAGGACCTGGATCATTCTCTTGTTCTCTCCAGCAAAAATCTTGACTATAGCGCGTTTACCTTGGTTTCCTTGGACCGCACTCGAGGAGTGGCCCGGGTGGAGGTGGGCACTGGAGGTTGGCTCAAGCCGGGAGGACCGGAAGCCATCCTATTCAACCTTGTTAGAGATGCCGAGCGGGGCTGGTTGATAGATTCTGTTCTTGATGTTGATTTTG
>CAZCBH010000094.1:0-10367 GCA_964496875.1 uncultured Candidatus Obscuribacterales bacterium
TCATGCCGACGATGGTCATATCTATGAGATAGGCCAGGATGCGGTTGCCTATACCGGCAAGCTCCAGGTGTAGATCCACGTTTTCGGGGGTAGAGATCGAATAGTCGGGAGTGTACATTTTCTTTGGCCTATGAATGTCGAACGCTGGTTGAAAGTCAGAAAAAAAGCCTGGGACGAGCTGGATAAGCTCCTTTCCTTGACCGATAAGGACGGGGTAGGGGCCCTGGACCGGAAACAGCTACAGGAGCTTGGCCGATTATATAGAAGCACCTCCGCCGATCTTTCCCGGGCCCGGGCTCTCAAGCTCAGTGGGGATATCCAGGTCTATCTGAACAATCTGGTGGTGAGAGCCCACAACCAAGTGTATCAGACGGATAAGAACCGTTGGAAGGATCTCTTCGCCTTTCTCTGGATAGGCTTCCCACGCCTGGTGCGGGAGAACATTCTTTACATCATCGCCTCATTTCTATTATTCGCCTGTCCGGCCTGGGTCGGTTATTCTCTGGTTCAAAAGAACCTCAATTTCGCCCAGTACGAGATTGCCCGGGGGCAACCCCTGGTGCCCGAGGATATGTTCAACTCTATCGAGAAGAAGCAGATGTGGACCGACGCGGTAGAAGGAAAGAACGCACTCGCCTTCAGTATGATCTCCACCAACAACATAGGAGTTTCGATTAAAGCCTTCGTCTTCGGTATCAGTTTCGGAATCGGCACCATATTTGTCTTGCTTCTGAACGGACTGCATATTGGCACTGCCCTTGGTGTGTGCAAAATCTACGGCATGGCGCCGAAGCTGCTCACTTTTGTCGCCGCCCATGGTGTTATTGAACTCAACTGTATATTCATTTCCGGTGGTGCCGGGCTTATGATGGGAGCAGCCTTACTCTTTCCCGGGCAGTATAAACGGGTGGATATGTTCAAGATAGCTGCTAAGAAAGCCGCCGGTCTTTTTGCCGGTACGGTGCCGTTGCTCCTGATTGCCGGCTGTATAGAAGGCTTTATCTCACCGCGGACGGATATCGAACCCTGGGTGAAATATGCAGTCAGTCTCTCTACCTTGATCCTGCTTGCCCTGTACATCTTCGCTCCCAGAAAGTTCTCCGGCAATACCGATGGTGGTGTGACCGAGGTAAAATAGTTGTTACTTATTTAGGTATATGTCACAACTTGAAACTTTGATCTAATAAGGTATTCTTATGCTGATGACCTCGCCAGACCAGAGAGTATTTCGTTGCTTAAATTACTAGACCGAAATCGAGAGCAGACCCCGGAACTAAACACGAGAGCCAGGCGTAAATCTAAGAAGCGTCGCAAGGTGATGCCGCCCGGTCAGAGGCTCTTGAGAGCTGTGGCGCTGGCTGTGGTCCTTTCTGTTCTCATTCCTTCTCTTAAGGGCTATTGGGGCGGAGACGAGCCCGCCCAATCTAAAGAAGCGATGAAGATGGTCAAGCTCAATCCTCCATTCGAGTTGACCACGGCACTGCCCGGTCTACAAAAAGAGCTCAAGAGTCTCGATAAAGTTGATACCAATATCCCCGGTGTTTTCGCCATCGAAATCGAGTCCGGCAAGTATGTCGAATTCAACGGCAACCGCCCCTACCCTGCCGCCAGTCTTATAAAAGTCCCGATTCTGATAAGCTTTTTGCGCAACTGTGATCTGAAAAAATGCTCCATGGACGATGAACTGGAGGTGACTGATTCAGTCAAAACATCCGGCTCCGGTTTTTTGCAATGGAGAAAAAGTGGTACCAAATACACTGCCCGCAGAACTGCCGAATTGATGATGATCTATTCGGACAACACTGCTACCAATATGCTCATCGACCATCTGGGCGGTAAGGAAAAACTCAACAAGAATTTCCGGGTCTGGGGACTGAAAAACACAAAGATCAACAATTATCTGGTCGATATCGAAGGCACCAACATCACCAGTCCTTATGATCTTGTCTATCTACTCGGCAGGGTCGACCATGGTGAGCTGATTTCGGAAAGCAATCGTGAGTTCATGTACGAGATCATGGAGAAGTGTCGTAATCGTTCCATGCTTCCCCAGGGACTCGGTCCGGGCGCTAAGATCGTGCACAAGACAGGCACCCTGGGTAAAGTTCTGGGAGACGCGGGTATCGTCACCACTGCCGACGGCAAGCGCTACGCAGTGGCGATTCAGGTAGAGCGCAAACGGAATGATCGAAGAGCCAATGCTCTAATTCGTGAGTGGTCCGAGCTTATCTATAACGCTTACGAGCATCCCCGCCATATCGTCAGCTCCAGGCAGGCAGAGAGCGAATTGCGCTCTAACTAACGAGAAGCGATGGCTTCAATTGAAACCACCGCTTCTCGTCGTATTGGCTTTGCTCCAGCGCTTAACGCTCTAATCTCCGGAGAGAAGGGGGCTGTGAAGCTCCTGGGTTCTCTGGGTCATAGGATTTGTTTGGTGCTGGGGCTGTGAACCGGTCTCTTGCTGATTAGGACGTTGTTTTACCTGACCGAGCAAGCGCTGACCATTCTGAATGATTTTCTGCGATTCCTGGACATGCTGTCCAATTTCGACCAGGTCCGAGCCGATTCTGGTGAGCACCGATTCGGCATAGTGGTCGGCGCCTTCTTTGATGCGTTTGGCATCTTGGTCGGCTTCCTGGCGAATACGCTCGGCTTCGGAGAGAGCTTCTCTTCTCATCTGCTCGATTTCGGAGACCACTTGTTTGCGGATTCTCTCTACTTCTGCCTGAACTGCCCGGAGCAGTTCGGACTCGGCCAGCATGGATTCTGCCTGGCGCTTGGCCTGGGTGACGACTTGCTCGGCACGGCGCTGGGACTCGGCGACGATAAGGTCGCGTTGCTGAATCACTTCGGCGGCTTCGCTCAATTCTTCGGGGAGACGGGCTCTGGCTTTGTCGAGCACGTCGAGAAAGTCATCGGCATTGATGAACTTATACTTGTATAGACCGGCGGCATCTTCGATGAGGTGCTCCAGCAGGTCCATATGTTTGTATATGGATGTCTGCTTGTAGGTGTTGGTCGTAGGAGTTGCAGTCGGTGCGGTTAATGTGGTCATTCTGTAATGCCTCTACTGAAGTTCTGCTTCAAGTAATCGTTAACAGGTTTTGGTACGAATTCTGAAACGTCTCCGCCCAGGCGGACAATTTCTTTGACTGTAGAAGAACTTATAAAAGAATACTCTGCTTTGGTCATAAGAAAAATAGTTTCTAACTCAGGAAAGAGTTGTTTGTTGGTTTGCGCCATTCCAAGCTCTGCTTCGAAATCTGAGATAGCTCTTAAGCCGCGTATTAGACAGAAGGTCTCGTTCTCTTTTGCGTAGTCCACAGTCAGTCCCTGGAAAGAGCCGACGGTGATTCCACCCAAATCGTTTACGGTCTCTTCTATCAATCTCATCCTCACTTCCATCGGTAGTAGTGGGGATTTACCGGGATTGGCGACAACCGCCATTATTACCTGATCAAATATCTTTCTTGCCCTTTTGACTATGTCCAGATGGCCGAAAGTCATTGGATCAAATGATCCCGGATAGATGGCCCGAGCCAATATCCACCTCCTCCCATGAATTTTTCGAGAGTGCTTGTCAACGGTCCAAATCATAGCACGGGCTCAGCTTGGAAACTAATCTGTTAACTGTATAAGTTGCTAATCTTGAAGACGGACGGATACGCGTCCTGCCATTGCTGTATAGCGCAGGCATATGCGTCGGATCTTGGATGGCAATCGATTGCCCGCTTTTTGAATCGGAGGCGAGACTTGAATCCCTGTATTTATAGGACTTTTGCGAATTGGCACCAGTCCTTAACCTAAACTGCGCTTAATTTAAGATGATACCATTCTAATTTCTTTTAGACTTCTGCTTCGCTGATGGCACTGTTGGAAATTCCCAGATCATTCAGTTCGCGGTCTCGGGCTTCGATGTCCGAGATCAGCTCCCCTACTTCGTCTTCTATTAGATCGTAGTTGGTCAGAGGCAAATAGAAGCTGAAGGTCGAGCCTTCGCCCAGGGCTGATACCACCGACAATCGGCCTTCGTGTTTTTCGACTATCTTCTTCACAATCGTAAGACCGAGACCGGTTCCTTTTATAGTGTGGACCTTTTTCTCCACCCGGAAGAAGCGGTCGAAGACATTTTCCAGGGCATCTTCCGGGATGCCGATACCGGTGTCCTTTATATGGACGGCGATCTCTTGCTTGGCCTCGTCTTCTTTGAGGTGCTCCACAATCACGGTTATCTTGCCGCCTGAAGGGGTGTATTTGATGGCGTTGGTGAGAAGGTTGATGATTACCCTTTCTATGCTCTCTTGATTCAGATCTACAAGGGGGATTTCGCCAGCCTCTTCGAAAAACAGGTCTATTCCGCGGTCTCTGGCCATCATATTGACGGAGCGAATCGCCGCTTCGCAGGCTCTGGAGATCTCCATCGGGAATTTCTCCAGCTCTCGATCCGCTTCTTCCAGCTTGCTCAGCTGAAGTACGTCGTTGACGAGATACATCAGCCGGTCTGCTTCGTTGTCGATGATCTGTAGAAACTCTCGGTAAATATCATCTTCCAGTTTGTCGCCATGGTTGCAGAGCGTGTCTACATAACTTTTGATCGAGGTTATGGGCGTCCTCAATTCGTGAGAGACATTCGAGATGAACTCGTTTTTCATGCGCTCCAGCTCAGCTTGCTTGGTGACATCATGCATGATCATTACCGAGCCCAGAAAGTCTTTGTTGAGCATAATCGGTGCAGAGTGCAGCCTTACCACTTTGTCACCCAAATTTACCTGCTGGACGATGGGGTCGAGAGTACCTGGCGAGACAGAATCGGTGAAAGCCTGGATTACCTGGCAAATCATGGGCGCATCGGGGCCCTCGGTGCAGAAGACCAGGGGTTTGCCCAGCATATCCTGGGCGTCTTTATCGAAGAGCTCGGTAGCGGCACGGTTCACAATCTGGACTTTGTTGTCCCGGTCGCAGACGACTACGCCGTCGGCGATAGACATCAGCACCAGCTCCAGCTTGTTGCGTTCCGAAATAAATTTGTTTCGCTCCGCCATCAAGTTGTCTACGTTGTGCTTGTCGTAGAGCTTGAGACGGCTGGACATGTAGTTGAAGGCGTTGACCAGCTCGTCTATTTCTGAGCCGGCTCTTTGAGATGGAATCTGAAAACCGAATCGACCGGCGGCGATTTCGCTGGCGCCTCTGGAGAGGGCTTTCATCGGTTTATTGATCATGGCGTAATTGGCCCAGACCCCCAGGGTGCCCAGAAGGGCGACCAGACCGAAGATAGAGAAGAGGAAGAAGCGGGTCTCTTTTTTGGTGCCGAGGATGGTAAAAGAGTCGTTCTCCAGACCGACCCAGCAGATACCGAGTTCTTTTTGATTGCGCTTCATATATACGGCAATATTGGTAATGTTGCGATAACCGGCAGGCGACGGCGTGACGCTGGGAACTTCGTACTGGTCGACCGGTTTTTCGTACAATTTATATACGTTTTCCAGATCCGCTTTCGAGTTGGGATCGAGGATGACTTTGCCGTTTTTGTCGCAGAATACTACGTAAGCAATCGCCGGGGTGTGACCTCGTTCAGCCAGGATGTAGTAGCGAAGGCCATCAAGATTGCCAGAGTTTGCCAGGGCTTCGGCGCCGCCCCGGGCAAGAGCATGGGCCAGGGCTAGACCGAATTGTTTTACCGAATCGTTGATCATGTGCTGGGCTCTAGAGACCCAGATCCAGGCAGTGAAGGTAACCAGGGCGGCGATACAGGTTAGGCCGAGGAGGACGAGCTGCTTTTGGATAGAGGTCCTGCCCCAGGACAGCCTCATTTTGGCTATTGGTTTGAGAAAGATGTTCAATTTGTCCTCTCGGGTATCCCAAAAAATTGGAAATCTTTTTTCGGCTCACGGCGGGAGTTTTTGCCAGATTCCTTTACCCAGTCCAATTTTAGCTAATTAACGATACGGGGGAAACAGTTTAGATGGTGGATGTCAAGGGAAAGATCATCTATGTACCATTCAAAAACAGGCGCGGGTAGTTAGTTATATGGCTGCAAAGCAAAACTCAAGCGGTAAATGGCACCTGGATCCTTGTTATTTCAAGGAAGGTGAAGTAAATGAGCTGGTCGAGGAGTATATGCCTCTAGTCCGCAAAATCGCCCGTAGATACAGTCAATTTCAGCCGGACAGTATGGAAGATCTGGTACAGGTCGGCTCGATCGGCTTGCTTAAAGCGATAGGTTACTACGATCCCAGTCGCAGCCGTACCGCCAGTTTTAAAACCCTGGCTACTTGTTACATTCGTGGTGAAATTCGGCACTACCTGAGGGATCAATCTTCTCTGGTTCAGGTTCCTAGAAAGCTGACCGAGATACATTCTCAAATAAGTCAGCTGGAAGAGAAGCTTTCTAAAAGCATGGAGCGTTCTCCTACTGTAGAGGAGCTTTCTCGATATTCCGGGATAGCTGTCTCGGACATATTAGAGGCCCAGCGTTCTCGGGACGTTCGCATGCATTACGAATCTCTGGATTGCTTTACGTCAGACCATGAAACCGCCGATAGTAGAACCCTTTCTGACGTGGTTCCGGACTATCGTTATGAAGACCTCTTGCGCCTTTCGGAGGACAGGGAGCAGATTTCCCAGGCTTTGAAAGAGCTGGGCGAGAAGACTCGGCGTATAGTCGAATTCGTCTTTTTCTACGATCTCTCCCAGAAGGAGA
The DNA here is from genome assembly GCA_964496875.1 of uncultured Candidatus Obscuribacterales bacterium. Taxonomy (GTDB): domain Bacteria; phylum Cyanobacteriota; class Vampirovibrionia; order Obscuribacterales; family Obscuribacteraceae; genus RI-106. Next base: position 6,701 of record CAZCBH010000094.1, read on the forward strand.
CCGCCTGTGTCCTCGGAGTTTCCGAGATGGGGGTCTCCCGGGCCGTTCACAGTGCTCTCAATAAATTGAAAGAGGTCTTGAACGGGGAAGAGGATGGTCATAGAGCACGCAAGAGAGAGCGCGCCGCTCCGAAGCCGGGCCAGTCGAGTGCTTTCAAGGACTGAATAAAGGACTGATGAGCTTCTCCTGACAGGGCTTTCCGGCTATATTTCGCCGGGGTTATTAGATATCGCCTGACGGGCTGTGATATATAGCCTGTTGTCATGTGGTGGTTTTTTAGATTAAATCCTAACGAAATCTTGGTATTTAATGTTGACAATGGGGGCCAACCTGCTAACATTCAAAACTTTAGTGGCTTGCCGATTTTCTGAATATTTGGGCGATGCCGCTGGTGACTCGAATCGTTTTTACTATCTGTCCAGAAAAGTTTTTTGCGGAGCGTTTTGCAGTAATGAGTCCTAATACCCTTGAAAGAGCGGTCTTGTTGAGCCATCTAGATGACAGGCTCCGGGCCATCCTTAAATTCAAGCTTAGAGAGTTCGTCCATCTCAATCCCTGTTTCAACACGGTGGTTCCTTTCAAAGACGAGAGCTTCTCTATAGACTTGAGAAACCAGAGACAGCTTCTCAATCTCGAAGCCCAGCCCCTGGTTCATTTTATGACTTCTACTCCCTGTCCCCATAAAGATCGGGTGATTGGAATGCGGCGGCGAGTCTCCCGCAGAGTCTATATCTAGCCGGATCCAGTTATCCGGTAGAAAGCAATGAAAAAGGGCGGTTTTTTTAAACCGCCCTTTTTCATTGAATCGGGACGAGAGGATTCGAACCTCCGGCCTCACCCACCCCAAAGGTGCGCGCTACCCCTGCGCCACGTCCCGATAAGTCGACATTATATTACATTGATACAATTCGGAAGTAGCATTAAACGCAAAATCAATACAATCGCTGCAATGTTTGAGACAATTTGCCTGTGGCGGCATCCAATTTTATTCATAAGGAATCCGGGAAATTACCGATAGTTCACATCAGCCTCAGTCTTCAAAGAATTTAGAGCTGGATATCGATCCTTCTCAGTTTTTTCCCTTCGAGCTCGATGACTTTCAGCTCGAGGCCATGAAGCATCTCGATGCAGGCAAGAGCGTGGTGGTCTGCGCTCCTACCGGAGCGGGCAAAACCGTTATTGCCGAATATGCCGTGGAGCTTGCCCTGGCAAGTAATAAGCGTTGCTTCTATACGACACCGCTCAAAGCCCTTTCTAACCAGAAGCTTTATGACCTGCGCAAAAAGTACTCTGACGAGAAGGTCGGTCTTCTGACCGGAGATACTTCGGTAAATAGAGACGCGCCGATTGTTGTGATGACAACGGAAGTCTTCAGAAACATGCTCTATGGCACCATACTTGGTGACGTTCGCCGCAACCTGAAGGATGTCTCTTTCGTAATTCTCGATGAATGTCATTACATGAACGACTCAGAAAGAGGAACGGTCTGGGAAGAGTCTATTATCTATTCTCCGGTTGATATCCAGCTTGTGGCGCTGTCTGCCACGGTCGCCAATGCCCAGGATCTGACCACCTGGATAAACGAAACCCATGGTGCCACCGAACTGGTCAGCTCAGACTTTCGTCCGGTGCCTCTAGAATTTCACTTTTTCGGTGAGCGCAGAATTTATCCTCTGCTCAATCACAACGGCACCGCCGTCAACGGACTTCTGAAAAGTCGCTTCGGCAAGAAGCGCTTTGTAAGCCGCCAGAAAAAGGGTCCCCGGCGGAGCGCTTTCACCACCCATCCCGGAGATGTGCTCGGTACCCTATCAGGCAAAGGAATGTTGCCGGTTATCTATTTCATGTTCTCTCGAAAAGGCTGTGAAGAGGCGATGAAGCGCGCCAGCGGTATTCCACTTATCACTGACAAAGAGCACGGTCAGATTCTGAAAGCGGTGGATGAGCTCTCTTTGCTCTATCCCAACATCAAGAATCATCCCCATATGCCCTACTTGCTGGAGGGTATGGCAGTGCACCATGCCGGTATGCTGCCCAGTTGGAAAGGAGCGGTCGAGAAGCTGTTTCAGGCTGGTTTGTTGAAAGCCGTTTTTGCCACCGAGACCCTGGCTGCCGGTATCAATATGCCGGCTCGGACCACGGTTATAAGCTCTATGACCAAGCGATCTGATGAAGGGCACCGCAGCCTCACCGCATCAGAATTTCTACAGATGTCCGGTCGGGCTGGTAGGCGCGGCATGGACGAACTGGGGCATGTGGTGGTTTTGAACAACACCTTCGAATCGGTAGAGGACGCAGCACGCCTGGCTACCGCTGCCGCCGACCCCCTGGCCAGCCAGTTTACACCTTCTTATGCCATGGTGCTCAACTTACTCGAGCGGCATTCTATAGAGGATGCCCGGGATCTTATCGAAAGAAGTTTCGGGCAGTTCATGACCAACCAGCTTCTGGAGCCGCTCTATGTCGACCAGATGGAGATGGAGGCAGAGCTCTCTCGCTTACAGAGTCCGTTATGTCCTGATCAGATTGGCGATCTTTCGCTCTATTCCAAAAGACTTGGCGCGATTAGGGCGAAACACAAGCAGCTCAAGCAGATTGAAAAGGGCTTGAAACCCCAGGCAAGAGCGCCCCATGGCCGCTCCCGGGCCAGGAAGAAAGTCGATGAAGCGCTGGGACCTTCGACCACGGAAGTGGAAGTGACTCTCGAGAATATGAAAGCGGAGATCAACAGTCTCCTCACCGAAGCTTACGCCATGCCCTGTCATGGCTGTCCGGTGCAAAAGCCTTGCAGTAAGCAGACCAGCAGGGTCGGTCATCTGGAGCGCCGCATCAAAGAGATAGCCAAGCGTATCACCCGGGAAACAGGCAAGTACTGGCGGACTTTCGAGGCCCTTGCAAATATCTTGCGTCTGAAAGGATATTTGAACGGTAATGAACCCACCAGGCTCGGGCGCATGGCCGCCAGCATTCGTGGCACCAACGAACTCTTTCTCTCGGAAATGGTGGTCAATGGCGTCTTCGATGGACTGGTTTCCCATGAGCTTGCCGCCCTTCTAAATATTCTTGTGCAGGAAGAAGGCAGGTTGCACGAGCAGGTCAGGCATCGATTAAGCCCCGGGGTAGAGAGCCGTCTTGCCGACATTTATGGCATCGCCCGCAATTTGAAAAAACTGCAAGATCAATTTGATATCGAGATTCCAATAAACTATTCGCCCCATTTTGCCGCTCTCACAGAGATGTGGGCCCAGGGTGCGAGCTGGGAGCATATCAGTAGAGCCACCGTATATGATGAAGGGGATGTGGTCCGGGCCTTTCGTCGCACCCTCGATCTCTGCCGTCAGTATATGAGAGCGGAAGGCATTCCAGAACCTCTGGTCAAGGTTTTGAATGAAGTCGAGATGCTTCTCAATCGCGACGAAGTCAAAGAGAATTTCTAGGACAGCGCTTCTCCAGAGGCTATCTCTCTTGCTGCGTCTTTGAGGCGTTGAGCTTCTGTCTCTTTGCCTTCTTTGAGCAGCTCTTCGGCTTTCTCACCAAAGATTTTCTTGAGGTTGCGTATGTCATCATCCCTGTCTTCTATTTTTGGCGAGAGTATTTTTTTGATTTCGGCAAAACCTTCATCTTTGCGGTCGATGCTGATTAATAGAAGACCCTTCAACAGGCAGGC
>CAZCBH010000094.1:10467-20298 GCA_964496875.1 uncultured Candidatus Obscuribacterales bacterium
CCTTCCAGCAAAAGACTGGCTTCCTGATACCTTCCTTCTTCCGACAGGCAGGCGGCTTTTAAGCCGATCGCCTTAACATCGCCCGGTTCGACTTTCAGAATATTGTCCAGGTAGAGATGGGCTTCATCGCTTCTTCCCAGGCTGAGCAGGCAGGTGGCGATGCAGAGATCGATTCTGGTGTCCTGGCTACTTTTCTCTTTGGCCAGTTTATATTGCTCCAGGGCTTCGGCATAGTTTTGCTTCTTCATCAAGGCGTCACCCTTTTCTGCAGGCGACTGGAAGCGGCCTTTGACAATCCAGGCGACTATTAAGGCGCCGACAAGATACATGGACGATTGCTCGAACTGGACAGCAGCATACTGAGCCGCTTTCCAGTCGGCACCGAGCAAGACGGTCAGATTGGCGCTTAAAAAAGACATGAAGCGACCAAAATCTTTGACCACAAAAAATAATATGAACAGCAAGGCGAAGCCCAGATTAGAGTGCTCTCGAATTTTTCTCTGTACATTTTTAGGCAGCCAGGGCTCGATTATGCCATAGCCATCCAGCGGAGGAAGGGGAAGCAGATTGAGAATAAAGACGAAAATATGCAGATAGATAAGAAAGGCGATGGTGCTGTATATGGTGACAAATGTTTCTGTCCCGGCTAATGCCTCTTTGAACGCCGGCAGAATATTTATGACAACGGCAAGCAGACAGAGCACAAAGAAGGTGAACAAAGGCCCGGCAAAGGAGACCAGAGAAAGCCAGAGCCTGCTTTTTATCTTGTTGTGGTTGATATAGACCGCCGCCCCCGGTAATGGAATACCGCCGATTAGAAGAACGAAAAGCGGTATGACCAGGGTGGTGGTGGAATGGAAATAGACCATCGGATTGAGGGTGAGATAACCTTTGTCTTTGACGGTTTTGTCGCCCGCTAAATAGGCTGTTATGGCATGGCCGAATTCATGTAAGCAGGTCGAGAGGACCCAGATTGTTATAACCAGAATAGTGATTGTCATAGATTTGCCGCACCGTTGTGGCTGTTTTTGCAGAGGTCGGCGATTCTATCTACCACCTCTTCTATGGTCAGTCCGTCGGTGTCTACCTCGACAGCGTCAGCTGCCTTCACCAGTGGTGCTTCCTGGCGAGTCGAATCTTGTTTGTCTCTTTCTATAATTGCCCGGAGCACATCGTGGTAGGATTCTTTTTCACCCAGCCCCTCCATGTCTTTGACCCGGCGACGCGCTCTCTCTTCTGCCGAGGCTGTCAGAAATATTTTTAGATCGGCATCCGGTAGAACTACTGTGCCGATGTCTCTGCCGTCAAGCACAGCACTTCGTCCCCGGGCCAGCTTACGCTGTTGTTCTACTAAAACCTTGCGAACCATCTTTTGGGCGGCTACGGTGCTGACCCGGTCCGAGACCTCTTTGCCGCGGATGGCATCGGTTATCTCGTGGTCGTTCAAGAAGACTCTTATCCTTCCACCAGCGCTCTCTTCCGGACTCTCCAGGCGAAGGTCTTTGTGGGAAAGGGCTTCGGCAAGGCTCTCACCGTCCTCCAGACCGATCTGTTCCTTGAGAGCGAGCCAGGTGGCAGCGCGGTACATGGCGCCGGTGTCTATGTAGAGCAGACCCAGCCTGTCCGCCAGAATCTTAGCCACGGTGGACTTCCCTGCGCCGGCGGGACCGTCAATCGCTATGGTGATTTTCATATCTGACTCTAATTCGAGGTTCGTCCTTTCAAGAGATTCTGAAGCCACTGGCCAAATGAGATCGGCTCCGATATACTCTCCCGGGCTTTTTTCCTGGCTTTATCCAGAGGCTCACCCGAGTCGACCAACTGAATTATCTCAAAAATTTCGTCACCTTCGGGAAAACGTTTCAGCTCTCTTTTCGAGAATATCAACTCGTCCCGGTCCTCGACCTCAAATATGCCGCCGGAAGATTTGACCAGCTCGGTCTCTTCGGAGAGTCTTTCTTCAAGCTCGGCAGCCAACCTGACCGCCCTCTGGCGGTAGCCTCAGGCTCCGCAATAGGTTATTTTGAATCTCTTCTTGTCGCCGGCCACTGGAACTCTCCTTTAGGGCTAATTCTTCAGCTAGGGAGCTTTGACGAAGAGCTTCTTCCACCAGGGCAGCTTCAAATAGGATTCATACTGCTCTTTGTGCAACTTCAGAGCTTCCCGGGCTTGAATCAGTTCGTCCTTTAAACAGGTGGTCTGGCTGGCATGGTCTTCGAGAAGACGCATAGAGGTTTGCATCTGGTTTAGCAGCCTCAGATCATCCATGTGCAGTCTGCGTTCTTCTGCCAGTTCTTTGCGAGTATTGGCAAGCTCCCGCAGCAAGCGCTCGACATCGTCGGAGCGATCGATGACGATAGTAGGATGACCCATATCAAGGTCCATCTCCTGGCTCAGGCTGGTGGCTCGGGCAATCTCATTCTTGGCTTTCTGACTGGCAGAGGTGATGAAATTCTCGATGGCCACGCTGAAGCCCGGCAGTTTCAGTCCGTTGCCCTTTGAATCGTCATTCGACTTCGCCGTTTCAGGGCTTTCGTCGACAGCGATGGCGTCTTCCACTTCCGCTAGACTGGTACTGGTACCATTTGTGGTGCTACTGCTTTCATAATCGCTGTTAGCCAGGTCGGCTCTCGATTTGGATACGGTGTGCCTGATGCGGAATCCAGCCGGTGGGATGATTCTCCACTCGCTCTCTCCGTCTATCTTCATTTTTCTCGCTTGCCAGCCTTCAGGCAGACGATTACCCCATTTGCCCTGGATGCTTCGTTCTATGGCCCGAATAGACTTTCCGAGAATATAGGAGGCTTCATCCAGAGTGAGAGCCGGTCTGGGCACATCGTAGGGATACTGTCTTTCCTGGAACTCGCCTTCTTCCTCTTCTTCGTAGACTTCTTCGTCCTCTTGTTCTTCTTGATCTAGGTCGAGTTTCGAGCTTACCTCTATCTCCGGTTCCATTTCCGGATCAATTTCTAGTTCGGGCTCGGGAGAGAAATCGCTTAGCTCGGGTTTGACTTCTTCAAGTACTTCCAGTGTTTCCATTGCTTCTTCTTCAACTGGGGCGGAGGGGCTGGGTTTGCTCGCCGATTCGGTCGTGTTCATCAATATCTGTCCTGGCCTTTTAAAATTCTGCTCAAACTGTTCTAACGGCTCAAAGGCTGCTTAGCATGAGAAACGGATGTTCATTGTCTATCGAAAGCATAGATTTTACAAATTATATGCTTGACAGACTGACCGGGCGTCCCCTGAAACCCTTGATAATTGGCTGATTTACTCATTTATAGAATTGTTGAATATTAGCCCTGGCAAAAGACCTTCCCGGGAAGGAAGGTCTTTTTCAAGGAGGTCTTGCTTTTCGTCTCAGCTGAAAGGCAGCCCGATGCTTATTTGATCAGGCGGCTTTCGGCTTCTTTCCAACAAACGTTGGATAGAAAAGCTTCGATGTACTTGGGTCTGTCTGCCGGTTTGTAGTCCCGGAAGTAGGCGTGCTCCCATACATCCATTACCAGAATCGGCTTGAATCCGGCGACAACGCCGTCTTCGTGCATGTTGACCCAGTGGTTGGAGAGCGTCTTTGTGCAAGGATCTTGGAAAAGAATCACCCAGCCCACGCCTCTGAGGGCGCCCAGTTTGCAGAAATCGTTCTTCCATACATCGATGGAAGAATAGGTTTCGATGATTGCTTTACCGAGATCGCTATTCTCTTTGAGCTCTCCGGCGCTGGCGGTGAGGTTGCCGAAATAGTATTCGTGCAGGCGCATGCCGTTGTATTCGAAACCATAACGACGCTTCAATTCTGCGTATTCAGGGGTGCCGCTTTTGCCGGCTTCGGTCAGGTCGATGACTTTTTCGTTCAGGATATTGGTGTTGTTGACGTAGCCGTTGTAGAGACCGAAATGTATTTCCATGGTCTCATCGGAAATGCCATTCAAGCCTTTCAGGTGCGAATAGTCTTTGGCCTGATATGGCTTGTATGCAACTTTTTCTTTAAGCATGTTCTACTCCTAAGTATGGCAGGGGTCGCTTAACTTAACGGTAATTCATACCATAAAACACTTCTCAAGATGGTTAATTCATCAATTTAAATTACCAGTATGAGCCAGGCACCGGCAGTTCCGGTGGTACTGAATCTGATGCGCACGCCGGGGAGTCAGGGCATCAAATCAGACAGACGCTTACGAGCTGCCGAATCGGTATCGGATTCCTGTGGCTTCTCTTCTTCGGGACCGCCGCGGGTCAGCTCTACTGTTAGAGGCGGTACATCGGTGGTTGCAGTGTAGTCTGCGCCGCTGTCCGAAAGATTTTGATAGGCCGGATGTTCTCCGGTGGCTGCTCCACTGCGAGCCGGGGCTTCGAAATCGGAGGTGAGGATCTTCTGTGCTTCCGACACATGGTCAGGCCGAGCCGGCGGCAGATCATCTATATCTAGAGCGGGAGTAGGTTCTTGATTATTGATTGAACCCGGTGACATCGCGCCGGGAAATTCGGTGTTCCAGCCAAGGCTCTTGAAGGCCTGGGCAACGGTGCATTGTCTGTTCTGGCAGAGGCCCATGGCAAGCATTGCTTGTTCTGCTTTGAGCGTGCCTGCGGTCATGAGAGCGTTCAGTTCGATGGCGCAGCTCAGAACATGCTGATCTATGGCGTTGGTGAGGAGCAGCATCCGACCCATCAGCTCTGTGTCTTTTGAACCTAATTTAAGAGCCTCTTCTATGTCTTTGGCCGTGATAATGCCGGAGAGCTGGAGGAACTGATAAAGAGGCAGCGCTCTTGTTTGGCGTGGTTGAACCGCCTGTATCGCTTTCATCGCTTCGTCATAATCGAGACCTTCGGTGAGCATAAGCTTGAGAAGCTCTCCGGAGGCGCCTTTTGAGACCTTGCCCTCGGCGACGTTCTTCTGGATCATCAGGGTCATTTCGAGCTCTTCGTTGTTCAAGCAGCCAAGATTGACCAGAACCTGGCCAATCGGTTTCTCTTCGACAAGCCCGAGTTCCACCGCCTGCATCAAACGATCTGTGTCTATGATCTGGGCATTGACCAGAAGCTCTCCAAGACGAATGGACTCTTTCGAGGGCATGGTAAGACCGTGCTCAGAGAGGGATTCTTCGATGCTGATCTGCCGATCACGGCAGGATTTCAGTCCCTGGATCGCCTGTTCTCGGCTGATTTTGCCGTCTCGGACAAGAATCTGGGCATTCAGCGCCGACGCCAGCAATTGCTCTGACATGAGGCCCATGGATACCAGCACTCTACCAAGGGGAAATCCGCTTTGATCAGCCTGCACCAGACCTTCTTTGAGGGAATCCTCGGTGAGGATTCCTGCTTCTATTATGAGTTCTCCGAGCTTGTTGGAAAGAGTGGTGGAAGTGTCGGTCCAGCCCAGGTCGGCAAGGGCTTGATCGAGGGTGACATTGTCGGAAGCGCAACGCTTCAGGGCTTCGATGGCCAGATCCGCTTCGGTAAGTCCGTCCTTAATCAAAGACTGTGCCTGAACAGCGGCTTGAAGATTTGGTTCACTGATGAATTGAGCCATGATCAGCACTCTGCCCACCGGCAGTCCTTGCTGCTTGGCTATCATCATCGCTTCTCTCAGCGATTTGGCTTCTAAGAGTCCGGCTTGAGTAAGGAGGTCACCCAGTCTCACTTTTGGTCCTTCTTAATGTTGTTTTGCCGCCAGTTGAAAGTATGCCCTGGTGAGCAATTTACTAAAATCCTAAGGTTCAACGGCCCTATACTACCTTATTTTAATGAGGTTTGGTGTCAAGCGGAGCATTTGCTTATTAATGTTTCGAGCAGACCTCGAGCATAAGAAAAATCGCTTTTATGGTAGTGAATGTGGTGCCACCATCCAGGCAGAATCGTGTAAAAACAGAACGACCGGGCTAAGACCCGGTCGTTCTCATTTTTCTTGTTTATCCGCCTGTAGCGGACTTACCCATATTAATTATTGGGTTTGAACCCACTTTTTTAAATTGTAATGAGGTTGGCTTATATGAGCCCTCCGGTTCGGAACCAACACTTTTATAATACCCTGACATCCGGAGCTTTAACGTCTGATAGTGTTGGCTCCATAACACTTTTTCGAAATTTGTAGTCTCCACAACATTTGCTTCCGTTGAGGGGCTGAATTTCTCATGGTATTAGTACGTATGTACATCGACCCCGTCGACTGTTATATCTTTTAGCAGCCGGAGACGATATAAATGGACCAGCTCTTTCTATCATTGCAGAAGAGATTTTTAGTACCCATCGTAATAGTGGGAAGCTTGTTTGCCTGGTTGATACTCTGCCACGCCAATTATAAAAGTTACTGGTATGGCACCATCTACCGGGTTCAGACCACCGATTTCAACATACTGCACCACAGTCTGCCGCCTACACTCTCGAGAATGATTCTGGAGGGTAAAAGCGAGCTGGTGCAGAAAACCCTCGATTCTACCTATGGTCTCTTCGGGCTGGTGATCACCGATCCGGAAGGGGAGACCGTGCTCTGGCAGACCAACAAGGTTTATCACCGCGAGTCCTGGCATAAAAAGATAAATCCGGAATATCTAAAGAATCTCAAGGAGCCCTTCGACCTTCTGACGGCGCCGGCTACCCTCGAGCCGCTCTACGAGCATGAATCTCCCCGATCTGACAAAGCCACAAAAGTCGGCTCTGTCGATTCTGTAGATGGGCAGATCATAGGGCGTCTCTACTATGTTCGTTCGATTCCGCCGCCATTTTTAGAAGATCTGGGCAACTTCCTGACCAAGGGGTTCTGGGTGCTGTCCGGTGCCAAGCGGGGCTATCTATTTATTACCCTCAGCACTACTGCTTTTGCCCTGGTAGTGCTCCTGGTGGTCTGGTTGCGCAGACGGGGTCTGGAGTTGAAGCAGAAAGAGGTGGAGTCCTTCAAAAGAGAGCTCGATATTCGTAAAAAAGCTCTTGAGCATCTCACCCAGGAGTTGGAAGCTCAGAAGTCTCGCAAGCAGGCTCTGGAAAAAGAGGCGGATCAGGCTTATCGTCGGGCGGTGGGTCTAAAAGTCGCCCTGGAAAAATTGCGTGATGCTCTGCCGGGCGGCGCCCTTCAGCAGGCCGGCTATCAGCAAGGCAATCAACAAGGCTCGCCCGAGTTGAGAGTGCGACCTCCAGCCCATCCCCAGAGTTCGATTCTCGAAGAGATAGAACAATTGCTTCCCAGTCTGAGCGAGAACGCCCAGGTTTTGAAAGACCAAGCCGGGATGCTTCACGACTACTGTGCCACTCTGGAAAATCGACAGATGGAGATGCAAAGAATCGTGGACAATGCTTTCCGCCAGGCTGCCGGCTTCGGCGGTGCGGCGGCGACAGGCTCCAGTTCGGGCGCGGGCTCTGCAACTGGTCTGGAAAAAGGTTCCGGCTATATCGATATGAGCCCCAAATAATTAAGGCTGATCTTAAATAAGCCATTATCAAGACTGAAATTGTCGAGCCGTGCTAAGCTAATAAGTTGAGAGGACCATCTGTCTTGATTCGCAACCTTGGACGAGGTGCGTATCTCTTTTAGATGGAAATCCTGTCGTATCTACTTTCAGTTCGTCAGTTCTAGTTGGTACCCGATAAAAATACCAGAATGACTTCCGGCCAGAATAACAGACAAGTACTAGGCCTCAAGAGCCTTCAACAAGCAAGCAGTGAACCCGTGTATCGCCGGGGAGTCCAGTATTACCGGCGTAAGAAGGTGCTCAAATACGAAGAGAACGATACCGGCAGCATGGTTCATGCCCTGGTGATCGGCTCCGAGCCCCAGCCTTATCAGGTTGATGTCGCCATTCAGAGCCCGGATGAATTCAAGGCCGAGTGTTCCTGTCCTTATTTCGAGCCGATCTGCAAACATTCTGTGGCGGTGGTGTTGACGCATATAGCTCGCAGTCATCCCGGTATTCGCTTCGATCTGCCGGATTCGGACCGCCGCAACGGCCAGTCCAGCTCTAAGGCTCCCAAAGCCAAAGAGTATCTTGATGATCCTTTAGAAGAAGGGGTTGAGCCTGATTCCGATTCTTTCGAACTCGGAGTCTTGATTCTGGAAAAGCCTCTGGCTTTGATTGTAGGCGTGGTGCCTGGAGAGGTCGAGGGTAAAGTGAATATCCTCAAGGTCCCTCCCCAGATCCTCGATACCCTGGAGAAAGATTCCAAAATCTGGAAGCTGACCCGCTATTTGACCGATCTTCCCCAGACCACCAAGGGTCAGGCCGGCGGACATAGAATCCCCCGGGGCGATGAAGGGCTTGTGATAGGCCACCTCGGGCTCTGCGCCCGGGTGATTAACACGACCACCAACGAAGAGATCAAATTCTCCACTGTTCCTCTAAAGCCTGGTGCTATTCTTTCCGAAACAGAAAACGGAGAGATTTTATTTAAGCTGGAAGGGCTTAAGCCTGACGGCACATCTATAGAAGAGCCAGTCTTTTTCCTTGGTCAGTCTAGCTGGGTGCTCGCGAAAACAGAATCTACTTTTTATCCGATAGATGTAAGCGCCCTGCATAAAATGTTCCAGTATTTCGACAGCTATGGCGAAATGACGATCAAGCTCGATGTGGTGCCTCGCTTGCTTGCCGATCTTCCTGTCTTTCGCAAGCGCATGTCTATTAAGCTCGACGAGACCACCGCTCCTTTTCCCATCGCCATCACCGAGCCTCCCCGGGTTGTAATAAGCCTGAGCGAGAAAAAAGGTGCTGCGGTTATGAACGAAGAGAACGAATCGGCGCTCGAGCTTTGTCTCGGTTTCAAATACGGTGACCTGGTTTTGCCCTCTCGGGACGAGACCAGTGCGGTCGAATCGGAGAAATTCACCAGGACTATTTCCGATAGCGGTCAGAGTGTCTGGGTTGAGAGGTTATGGGAAGAAGAGAGTCAGGTGCGTCTTTTCCTCACCAACCTGCAGCCGGAACGCACCGTGGTAGATCGTTTCTTCTTCGAAGGGGAGCCCGCCCTGGAGACTCTCTATTACCTTTCTTCCGAGCAGTGTAGCGACTGGGAGATAAGTGGCTTCGAGAAACTCAAGAATTATCGAGTCCGTCCTGAAGAACTCTCTGTTCGAGCCGATCTGTCTTTGAAGCAGGACTCTTTCAAGTTCGATTGCGATCTCATTTTAGAGACCGAAGGCGAGCGGGTGGAGCTGGAGCGAGTCTTGCCCTGTCTATTCACAAACAAGAATTTCTTGAAGCTGGCCGATGGGCAGTTTGTCCGCATTCCTTCGGCAACACTTCTTGGGTTGCTAAAAACCGTCGGTCAGGGTGAAGCCGGTGAGCGACCGCTCTATCAAGCGCTCAGCGTACTGCATGCCCTCGATACCCATGAGATAGAAGTGAACTGTGATGAAGGCTTCGACAACTTCATCAATAAGATTCATCACTTCCAGGAACTCGAAGCCCTTTCGGTGCCTGATACATTCCGCGGAGAGCTGCGCTCTTATCAAGAACAGGGCTGCAACTGGCTAGGCTTCTTGCGAGAGTACGGTCTGGCTGGAATCCTTGCCGACGATATGGGTCTTGGTAAGACTATTCAGGCTCTGGCTCTGCTTCTACATCATTACAAGAACGCAGATAGCAAAGGGGTGGAGGATCGTAAGCCGTCACTGGTGGTAGCGCCAACATCGGTGGTCTACAACTGGCTGAGCGAAGCGCGCAAGTTTACTCCGGAGCTCTCCACCGAGCTTTATCTGGGGCGGGACCGTAATGAGCTTCTAGCGAAGCTATTGCGAGGCAAGGGCAAGAAGCCCGATGTGATCTTCACCACTTACGGTATTATCCGGCGCGATTACGAAGAGTTGAAGAAGGTCCAGTTCGAGTATCTCATTCTCGACGAGGCCCAGAA
>CAZCBH010000095.1:0-20035 GCA_964496875.1 uncultured Candidatus Obscuribacterales bacterium
CTTGGAGGACTGAAGCTATCCACTTAACTAACTTCCTTTGACGAGTCGGCTGGGAATGGGTGAAATATCCCTTTCTCAGCCGGCTGGTTTCTAGTTTTTTTGTTCAGTTTGAATTGTACTAAAAGATGCAGTAGAAAGCCTCGAAAAAATTGAACACTCAGGACTCGGTTCGGAATTTGAAGAGATGGAGTCTGGCGAAACCTGACTCCATCTCGATTAAAAGGTTAGTTGTCTTCCAGAGAAAGAATGTTCTCTATCATATTCCTGATTGCCTTTTCGCTCTGCTCGCCCACCAGAAGACCGCCATGATCCTGGCAGCCGTTCACCATAATCAGAGCAGGCACCACTTTTAATCCGGCAGCCCGAGCCATCTCTGGCTCTTTATCAATGTCGACGCGGACAACATCCAGTCTGTCTGCGTATTCTGCTTCGATCTGTTGCACAAGAGGTTTCTGGTCGTGGCAATAAGAACACCATTCGGCTGAAAAGGCCAGCAAGAGCGGCCTGGTTTCGCCACCAAATCGTTTTTCAAGCATTTCGAAAAAACTTCTTTTAGGTCTGAGCATTTCGGCTCCTTTCTGTCTTTTCACGGACGGTTCATCAGCATCCGAATCCGCAGGGACCAATCGGTTCTATCCCTGCCTCAACTTTTGAAAGACGGCGTGCTTCGTAGGTAATTTCGAGTTTGATGCGACTGTTTTCGATCTGGCATTCTTGTTCGCCGTCACAAATGAAGTGAAGGTGGATATAAGTAGTAAGAAATCCTGGCACCGTATCCAGTGAAGCGCTGCGACTTGCATGGCTGTATACATAGCCCAGGCTCTCGACTTTATGCGCTAGATCTTCTACCAGGGCAGGCAGTTTCTCTTCTTTCTCTCCGTTGACTAACGGAGCCGTTGGGCGTAGCTGTTCTAAGACAGTCTCTTTGTAAAAGCAGATTTTTACAGGCGCATCTACATTTGAACTTTCGCTTCTGGCGGATCTGGAGATCAGTTTCATTGAGAGGGCGCTGCTTTTTTCTGAACTGATGAGTTTCACCGTAATCTCTTCCGAGTCTGCATTGTTATCTACAGATCCCAGGTCGAGGCGACCCATGGAGACGATGAGCAAGTCTTCTACCCTGGAGCGAATCTCTTTTGGCAGATCGAAGAAAGCGTTCGAGCTTCCGTTACAGCCGGAAGCTCCACAAGCGCAATTCGGAATTTTTTCCATAGTCTTTTCTCCTTTTGAGAAGGTTTCCTCCTGTCGAATCGAGTTCGGCTGGAACTACTTTGAGGGATCGGATTGATCGGTTCGTACAGAGGCTGATTTGAGAAGTGGAGTTAGTCGCTGATTCGATAGACAGGAGGTGCCTTGAAGCTACCAGGCTGTCTGGCTTGCAGTCACTATTCTTCGAGTGGATAATTGAAGGGTTTGCTCAAATGTTGCTCGACTAAGAACCGCTGTTTGAAAGGCTCGATGTCGACTTTGGTCTTTCCGGGTGGTAACTGAAACCAGGTTTGCGCTAGTGCAATCTCTTACCCTGGCTCAATTCGCGCCAGGCGATTCTAAATAAATTCGGAACAAGAATAAGCGTCTGTTCTGGCAAACCTGGATGTCAAGCGGGTTTTCTTGCAGAGCTAGCGCAGGAGGATTTTGACAACTGAATGGCAATTTCAGCTCATATTAATAACGTCAAAGACTTAAATCTATATCTCTCTTGAAATCAATAATTCCGACGGAATAACCTTCAGGTATTCATATTCTGCTTCATGACTTCAGGTCATTTGTTTATTCCCCCTATCACAGAGCTTCTCCACTAACTCAGTTTTACTTCGAGCTTCCGCGCCCGAAGTGGGGATCTCTTTTGATCGCGAGGGTTCTCATCGACCAACTTATCGAAATGAAGTGAGGTCTATTACATGATGAAAAATCTCAAGTTGAGACGCTTTGTTCCGTTCCTCATCCTGGTCGGGCTGGCTTTTCTGGCGGGCGGTACAACGTTCTTCAGCGAAGCGCTCCAGACCCAGGTGATAGCGGTTCTGAAAGAGTATCTGGTCCAACTGAAGCCGATGGTGGGCAACATCTACTTCGGCTTGCTCCTTTTGAGCTTCATGTATGCCCTGGCTGAGCCTTTCCGGCTCGGAGTCGAGAAGGCCTTGAAGGCTTCCGGCGCCGATGACCGAGGCAAGCTGGTGGTATTGCGTGGTACCAGGCTGGTCTACTGGCTGGTGGCTATGCTCATCGGAGTCAGCTTTATCGCGCCTGCCTTCCTGGCTAAGGTCTTTATCGGCATCGGTCTTTTCGGTGCAGCTCTTACTCTGGCGCTTCAAGGTCTGGCCAATGACCTGATCGCCGGTGTGATGCTGAGCTTCAGCCCCAAGGTGAAGGTCGGCGACCGCATCGAACTGGTCGGTCTGGACGTGAAAGGTATCGTATCCGACATCGGCTACGTTCTCACCGTTGTCCAGGGTGACAACGATGTTCGTATCACCGTTCCCAATCGCGAACTCTGGGCGCGAGCGGTGAAAGCGACAGACTCGCAGTAAGTCTTCTTTATCTGCAGAGGCGGCATTCGATTGACTCGACCGCCTTTCAAAAACCAAAAATACAAGGTGAAAACATGAAATTCTGGGTCAATTCCCAACACGGTATCAAGGATGTTTTCGGAGAGCTCGTGGTCGTCCCCGTTTTCAATGGGGACTTCCAGGGAGCTTCTCCCTGTGAGTCGTCATCGTTCGTCGAATGCGACAGCATCATGAACGGTGGCATCATGCGTCTCGCTCGCAACGAGGCTTTCGATGGCGGCAAGGGCTCCATGCTGCGCTATTTCGCCGACGAGGCCATCGCCGCTTCTCAGGTGATGCTGCTCGGTCTGGGCGACAAGGACGCTGTCAGCCGGGATGTCCTCCAGGACGCCCTGGCGAAGATGTTCAAGAAGGTGTCGGCGCTCAAGTTGAGCGAAGTCACCGTTGACATGCGCCCTCTGCTGCTCGACAGCAAGTTCGACGCTTATGCGCTGGGCGAACAGCTTGGCTATCTGGCGACCTTCCTCGACCACACGGTCTTGCACTACAAGACCAAGAAGGGCGGACACGAGGGTGACCATGCTATCTCGACCCTGCGTGCCCTCGTTCCCGACGTTGCCCACAAGGGCTTCCGGGATGGCATGTATGCCGGGCGTGACATCGCTCGTGGTGTCAACCTGGCCCGTGACCTGGTCGAGACTCCTGCCGGCGACCTGACGCCGACCGGCATGGTGGCTGCCGCCAAGAAGGTGATTGCCGCCAGCGACGGCAAGATCAGCGGCAACTTCTTCTACCCGGACAAGCTCAAGAAGATGGGTGCCGGTGCGCTTCTGGGCGTCGCTCAGGGCTCCAAGGAACCCGCCATTTTGATCGAGCTCGACTATACACCACCCACCGGACCGACCGAAGAGGTTCTCTGCCTCATCGGCAAGACCGTCACTTTCGACTCCGGCGGTCTGGATCTGAAGCCGGCGGCAGGCATGCTGACCATGAAGCGTGACATGTCCGGTGGTGCCGCAGTGCTCGGCGCCATCCAGGCCATTGCCGACCTGGAGCTGCCTATCTCCGTCAAGGTGATCATGGCGGCGACCGAGAACAAGACCGGCAGCAACGCCTATCGTCCCGGTGACGTGCTCCGTTCCATGAGCGGACTGACCATCGAAATCGGCAACACCGATGCCGAAGGTCGTCTCACCCTGGCGGACGCCATCGAGTTTGCCCGGCGGCGCAAGGTCTCTGCCATCGTCGACTTCGCTACCCTGACCGGCGCTGTCGTCTCCATCGGTGGCGACGTCGCGGCTGCCTGCTTCGGCAACAACGATCGCTTCACCTCCCGGGTGAAGAACATCGCCGAATGCCATGGCGAGCCGATGATCCACATTCCGATGTCGCCCGAGCTCAAGGAGCTCAACGACTCGGACATCGCCGACATCAAGAATACCGGCGGTCGTCTGGCCGGCTCCACCACCGCCGCCTGGTTCCTGCGTGCTTTCGCTGGAGAGGAGACTCCCTGGGTGCACGTGGACATCGCCGGCACAGCCTACCGTGACCGTGCCATCGGCATCTGCCCCAAGGGTGCCAGCGGCTATGGGGTGCGCACCGCGGTGGCTCTTGCTGCCGAGTACGCTCAGGATCGCAGCCTGGCGAAGTAACTGCTTTTCTCGGGGAGCCGGTATCCACAGGGTATCGGCTCCCTGAACTTTCGCTCCCGACTCTGGTAAAGTAGCGTCTTCAATGTACGCAGTCCTTACTAGAGAGAGGTCGTTCCGGTGAAGCAAAGGCTGGTTAAGCTCAGAAAGAAGCTCAAAGAAAGTGGCTTGCAGGGGCTCTTGATTCGGGTAAACGAATCCGGCCAGTCTACAATGCCGAATAACCAGAACGTTCTCTACATAAGCGGTTTTGGAGGCTCCACCGGAGTTCTCCTGGTCACTTTGAAAAGCGCTTTCATAGTTGTCGATGCTCGTTACTGGGCTAGAGCGTCCCAGGAAGCACCGGACTTTCGTCTGGTCAAAGTAAAACGCGGCGAGAATTTCTCTGTTCTGATCAACCAGGCTCTTGCTCTGGCGAAGCTTGGCAAGAAGGACGCTATCGGATTCGAGGCCAATCAGATTCCTTATGCCGTTTATAAAGAGTGGCACAAACATTTGCACGCCAGGCTTGTTCCCTGCGAACTTCTGGTAGAGAGTCTGCGCCAGTTCAAGGACGAGGACGAGATTCGTCTGCTCAGGTCTGCCTGTCGAAAAACATCTAAGGTTTTCACCGAGGTGCTTCCTCAGATAAAGGCCGGCATGACCGAATCGCAGGTGGCGCTTCTTATCGATACCGGTCTCAGAGAAAAAGGAGCTTTCGATAACAGCTTCCAGACTATCATCGCCAGCGGTCCCAACTCTGCCGTGCCCCATCATGCTACGGGAAGCAGGCGTTTGAAAGCCGGTGAACCTGTGGTCATGGACTTTGGAGGTGTCTTCGAAGGAGGCTACTGCTCCGATATCACCCGGACCATATTCGTCCCCGGAAAGGCTCCGGATGCGAAGATGAAGGAGATCTATAACATCGTTCTGGAAGCCAACATGCTTGCAAGGAAGCAGCTCAATGCCAGAATGACCATTGTCGAGTTCGACAGGGTGGCCCGGGACTATATCGAATCCAGGGGTTACGGACAGTATTTCACCCATGGGCTCGGTCACAGTCTGGGGCTGGAAGCCCACGACCCCTTCGACTACAAGAACAGCCGACTCGATGTCGGTACAGTGGTCACCGATGAACCCGGAATCTATATCGACGGGCTTGGCGGAGTGCGAATCGAAGACGATCTGCTCGTCACCAAAAATGGCGCGGTGAAATTAACCAGCGCTCCATATTGGAAATTCTAGAGTTTCGTGTTGGCGCGAATCTGCTCGATCACCTGGGCGGCAAGATTGTCCACGTGGCCGACTGTGGTGCCGATGATACCGCGGGATTTCCTCTCTGCCAGCCAGCTGAGAAAGAGAAATCTTTCCAGGGCTAGAGCCATGGGGAGAAGCTCTGTGATCTGCGACTTCTCGCCGCCCGATTCGAAACAATAGGATTCTAGAAAGTCTTCTTTGTACTGCCTGAGCACACCGTTCTTCTCGTGGTCCGAGGTGATGGTGGCCAGGTCTATCAGGGCTGTGCCTATACTGGTGAACCAGGACCAGTCGATGAGCTGTTGCTTCGTCTGACGAAGCACTACGTTCTCGGCATACAAGTCTCCGTGGACCAAAGTAAGCGCTTCTCCTGCGAGGCGATTCGCGACCAGATCTATTCTCTTCTCCAGGTCGCTTGCGGTGGCTCTGTCGATACTTTCCAGTTCGCAGAGTTTTCGCGCCAGGGAGTATCCGAATTCCTGCAAATTGTCGGCACTTAGATGCCGCAGAATGCCGGCTTCGATGATCTCTTCGATGCGATAAGAATAAGCTCGATGCATTCGAGCCAGGTTCTTGGCGAATCTCTGGCACGATTCTCGGTCTGCTGATTCTTTCATATAGCAGGTGCCCAGGTCCTCCATGAACATTGCCGTGGTCGAGCCATGGTGGGCGCTCATGTAGAGTTGGGCTGAATTTGATATGGATGGCACCAGTACCCGTTCATGCAAGTCCTGTTCGATATCCCAGGGTGGCAGGACAAGTTTGTAAATCAAGCTCTCTGGCAACGCTTCATTGAGGCGAATGCGTTCCACATACGAGAAATCCCTGTGCCTCAAAACCGTTCTTTCGCTGATATCGACGACTTTGCCATAGAACTCGTTGAGCCAGGAGGTCAATAACTCCTCCGGAACAGGCTCAAGCAACTTTATGGTCTGGTCGGATTTTGATTCAGCCAAATCAGTCGATTCTCCTGTTTCGACATCGAGTCTTTCAGGAGAATAGCAAGTATCACTACTTATTAGAAGCGCCGGGTGGACTTAATGTCGACCGGTGCTCAGAAATCAACCAAGAGGAGCTGATAATTATGAGTGATGGACCTGACGCCGCCGGTGGTCTCGATGGAGATGCCGGTGATGGCGATTTTGGTGGTATCGATGGTGATTTCGGAGACTTTGAAGGTGGTGAAGCCGGTGGTTTAGATCTCGATCTCGAGATTGACCTCGGTGATGCCTTAATGGTCTCTTTCGACGGACTCGGGGACTTCGACGAATGGAGTGACCCGCTCTGTGATCGTGACGGCAATAGTATCGCCGACATGCTACATTTTGATCGCAACTGCAGACCGAATCATGGCCGCGATCTGACCGCCGCTCAGAAAAAGCTGATCGAGAAGGTCAGCAAGGACCCTTCGCGCAGGTTGTTTGCTGCCCATGTCACCGGTCACGGATATCTGGACGTAGTCGAGCTGTTTGCCAAAGTGGCAACCAGAATGGGCTGCAACCGCATCGATACGGTAACTCCTAACTTCCCTTCCGTAGACGAGAAGAGTGGCGTGCTTTTCGACTGGAACGACAACACGCCTCCATTCAAAAGGCGGAAGGTTCCCTCGGGCTGGTATCCGGACGCTCCTGGCAGCACCAGGCTGACCAGGCAGTTCTGGCAGATCAAGAAAAGCAATGGTCTTTTCAGGCGGGATCCGGAGCCACAGCGGCGGTTCGACCGGCAGGCTGGAATGGTATTCGAAGTGGTGCTAACCACCTGGAGTTACCATGAACCCAGCGACTTCGAGACACGCTTGCAGATTTTGATCAAGCCTTTTCCAGAGTTTGCTCATTCCTTCAAGAAGTGGGGAATCAAAGCCAGACCCCTCGTTCGGTATCAAGCCAAAGCCAGAGAGCTGGTGGACGAGGTGGCGAGGCTCATCTACAAAGTCGACCCACACTGGCATTCCCGGGTGATTCGTGCCGATATCAAGGAACGACTTCGCCTCCAGCGTGAAGCGGAAGAAGCTAAGAGGGCGGAGCGGTCCTCCGATAAGGATTCGCCACCGCCGGTACCGCGCATTGTCCTTTTCCCGGATAAGAAAAAGGATTCCGGTGACGGGTCTCCCGCTAAGAATGTCGACTGTGATCCGGGCTTCCGGTCCGGTGCGGATATGGGGGCAGTTCTGGGCGGTAAGTCTAAGACTGTCGACATCGAGTTTCCCCTCTAGGGAGAGGCTTTAGCAAGAAGTGAGCCGGGCTGATTATCGAAAACATCGATGACAGCCCGGTTTCACTTTCTTGTTTCTTCTTTTGGGGATTGTTAATACGATACAGGATAGTAAAAATTAAAGCCTTGTATTCATCGATTCCTTTCTTGTAATATCGTCAGGTCGAAGACTGAACAACCGTGATTTTATGCAGTATCTCTATGTTTTTTTAGGAGCGGGACTGGGCGGAGTATTGAGATTCCTCACCAGTAAACTGGTGCACGATCTTCTAAGTGATTGGCTCCTGCCTGTAGGAACATTTTCTGTCAATATGCTCGGCTGTTTGCTGATCGGGTTTTTTGCCCAGCTGGCCGAATCGCATTCCTTCATGACCCCGGAGATAAGGCTGTTTCTAGTAGTAGGTATGTTGGGCGGTTTCACCACATTTTCCACTTTCGGATTCGACCTTTTTACTTTGATTCATGAGGGCAAATTGGTCTGGGCTATTATGAACGCGGTGTCACAGGTGGTGCTTGGTGTGCTCCTGGTCTATCTTGGATACTGGTCTGCTCGCGCATTATCGTTTTAAAGTCAGTTTTGAGGAAAAAACAGGTAGTCATCGCCGCTTTTGCTCGGTCGGATGATTACAACTTTGCCTTCGGTGCGTTTAGGTCTGCCGGACCGATTTAGCTCCATGTACATGTTGGCTACAATGTCTTCCGGCACCACTCTCTGCCTGGATCGATTGCGAGAAAGACAGACCTCCAACGGAATGTCAAGCAACCAGAGCTGAATGTCTTTATAGCCGAATCGATCCGCTTTTTCCAGAATCGGCTTTCTCTGCTTTGGATTGAGGTTGGTGTTGTCGATGATGACATTCTTTCCTTCGGAAAATGTCTCTTCCAGGCGCTGGAAAAAGAGCGTGAAAACCTCTTCTTTGTCGCCTTGATTGGCGGCATCTCCATAGAGCTCTTCGCGAATGGTATCGGCGTTTAGGCAATGGTAGCCCTTCTCTGCTATCTTCATAGCAAGTGTCGTCTTGCCTGCTCCAGGTACGCCTATCAAGATGATCAGCTTTTTCAATTCGAATCGACCTCTTCGCTACTAGAACTTTCTACCCCATTTGCTGATTGCAATTTGCTGTTTTCGACTATCCATTTTATCCAGATAGCAGTAAGGGCTGTGATTCCGACCAGGTAGATACCCAGGAGGATGTTTCGAATCTGGATGTTCTCTTCTGTTTGAATCGAAACATTGGAATAGATCCAGGGATATTTGAAAAAGAACGCCCCCACTGAAGTAAAAAGCAGACCGGTACCCAGATAGGCTATTTTCCCCCATTTATGGAGGCTCTTGCCGGCTAGCAGTGTCTCTATCCAGAATCCCAGTCCGAAAATCGCTATCGCCGTGCCGTGATGCTGGGCTCTGCCTATGGTTATGTAATGCTGTACCGGAATCAGGAAGACTATCATACCCAGAACAGCGAAGGTGAGAATGAGCCAGGTGCAGCTCTTCTCGGTATCTGTTCTGGATTTCTCTTCCGGGATCATTGCACTCTCAAAACTGGCAGTAATGCCAATACTAGCAATCTGTCATGAGAAGAGCCAGTATAGCCATTCTGATAAAGATACCATTGGCGACCTGGGTCTCTATTAGTGAGAACTGCGGATCATCCATAAGAGCGCTTGAAATTTCCAGATCACGATTTACCGGGCCAGGGTGCAATACTTTGACTGTTCTGGAAGCCGGGCCGAGGCGTTTGTGATTAAGCTGAAAGTCTTTTATGTATTCTTCGCGATCAATTTTGAGGTTCTCTTCCTGGCGTTCCAGCTGAATTCTGAGCACCATGACAAAATCCGCATCAGTCAGGGCTTCTTCCAGGTTGTCCGTTATCTGGATACTGGGGCCGCTCAAATCGGTGGCGGAGAGATATGAAGGGCTGCAGATGGTCAGTTTTGCGCCCATGCCGGGAAGGAGGCGGGCGTTGGATCTTGCCACGCGGCTGTACTTGGTGTCACCGAGTATGGTGACCTTCTTCCCTTCCAGGGAGCCTGATTCTTCTGTCATTGTCAGGCAATCTAATAAAGCCTGGGTCGGATGCGCGTGTCGCCCTGCTCCGGCGTTGATGATTGAAATATGCTCTCCTCTTGATCCGACCAGGTCTTTAGCCAGGTCTTCGGCAGCTTGATCCGATGAGTGCCGGATTACCAGAGCTTCAACCCCCATTGCTCCCAGAGTGAGAGCCGTGTCTTTGAGGGATTCGCCTTTTTGCACCGAGGAAGTAGATATATCAAGGTTGACAGAATTTGCTCCCAGATTCGTGGCGGCTATGCTGAAGCTGGTTCTGGTTCTAGTGGAGTTTTCGTAAAATGTGAGAGCCAGGTGTTTGCCTCGTAGCAGATCGAGGGGAAAGTCGCCTCGCTTCTTTAGCTCTTTCAGGCAAGCGGCTGTTTTGAGAATCATCATTATCTCTTTTTTGTCCAGGTGGTCGACTTCAAGGAGATGTTTTTTCTCTTTTAGAGACCGTGCCGTATTCGAGCCCAGTAATTCAGACAGCGAATCTCTCTCTGTTTTTGTTTTTGTCTTTTTGTCGTCCAATTTCATACCCATGACACCACGTTCTCTTTAGTTAGAGTTGACAATGATAGTTCTCCACATGCGCTCCATGTATGTGTCCGCATCTTCGCTTTTTTCTGTGAGGCCGACTGAGATGGTGGAAAGTCGAAAGAATGCCCAGTAAGGATCTCCTTTCTCTCGGGCTTTTACTTCCGGTAGGGTGGAGGCGACATTGACGAATTTTTTCAACTTCTCTTTGTCGCCCAACTTATGGGCCAGGTAACAGAGATTGACCAGGAGGTTCAAACGACTGATTCCACCTGCCGAATTGGGCTGGCGCGCATTTCTGTAGTCCAGCACCTCTTCGAAAGCTTTGAGAGCTTGCTCATACTTCTCTTCGATAACGTCTTTCTTCGCTTGTTGCTCGACTATATAAAATCGGAGCCAGTTGAGGTCGTCTATATCTTTGACTAAGTCCAGGGCCCGCTCATAACGGTGTTCGGCAAGAGTGTACTCTTTTCGAAGAGTGGCATTCTGACCGGCAAGACAATGACCGAAAGCTGTAATGCTGAGCGATTTCATATTAGTGGATTTTTCGATGCTCGGGCTCTCTTTGTAGATTTTCACCAGATCTTCGTAACGCTTTTCCACCTGTCTAAAATCCAGGGAGCGCTGACTCGAGCGCATCAGCTCGATAAGCTTGATCGCTCGGTATTCGTTCATGCGGTTCTCGACTGCAAGGTCGATATTCTTGACCAGGTACTCAGAGGCTTTTTCAGCAGGACCGTATTGCGATACCAGGGCTGTGGCAAAGGAGTCTCTGCATTCTCTTGTGATTAGCTCTTGCTGTACATCGCTCAGGCGCTTATCGCCGGTTTGTCTGCTTTCGGTCATTTCTTTGATGGTCGGACCGGCTATGATTCCTGCCAGCAGGCAAGAGAGAGAGAGCAGGACGGCGTGGGAGGACTTCATGAATGAAAGGGAAAACTGAGCAAATTGAAAAAGTAGGTTTCTGTCGCTCTTTATACTACACTGCTCCGAGCAACTGGCAGTTCTCTTTAATTGCCGTTAAGGCCGCTAAATAAATATGAGCCGGCCACTCGAGAGTTGCCAATATAGTGTCCCGGAAAGAGGAGACTTCTGATAAAGAATCAGAGGTCAGAATCTGAGCCTGAAGACGTTATGCTTGGCTGCGGTAAGGCGAGAAAGGCATGACTCTGGAACTGTCCCTTGATGAATTGCTGGATATTCTCGACGGCCGTCTGGCTGTCGGTATGATGTCCGACCGGGTCGGACCGGTAGTGACCGATACCAGAGGCGATATCGAGAATGCCTGGTTTCTCTGTCTGCCCGGAGAGAGATTCGACGGTCATGACTTTGTAGGAGAGGCTTTTTCTAGCGGTGCACTTGGTTGCATCGTCAACGAGAGACCCAACTATCCGATAGCCGGTACGAGCTTCCCACTCGTGGCAGTTGCAGATACTCGGGAAGCTCTGGTGAAACTAGCCAGAAATTGGCGTCGCCGTCTGAATTACAAGGTGGTGGTGCTGGCTGCTTCTGAGAGGGATTTTTCCGCTCGAGTTTTAGCCTCTCTTCAGGCTGATTTACCTAAAGCTCAAGATTTTTTTGTTCATGCAATCGATACTCGGATAGTTCAGCCGAGAGAATTGATGATCACTATGCTTTCAGCTGGTCCGGAACTGGACTTGTTACTGGTTGATCTGGTGGCTTCATCGGTCGAATCGGCACGGTCTTTGATCAGTGCGCTGGGGCCGGATCTTTGTTGTTTATCGGGGCAACCTTTTGAATATCTGAGACTGCAGGAAAGTACCGCAGCCATATCAGATTTGACAGATGCTCTGGTTAAAGAGCTTGATTCCCGGGGAGGGTTTCTTCTCTTCTGTCCGGGAAGCGGGGTAGATGAGCTTCCTGTCCGGGTGAGTAGATATCCCGCCTTGAAATGGAAGTGTCTAGCTGAAAATGAAAGTTCATTGGCGGAAAAAAGCCTGACTGAACAAGCTCTTGTGAGGATCAAGTCCTGGATCGAAAGTTGAAAGTATCATTCTCTAGTCAGGCTATTTTGGTGGCCTGGTTGAAATATTGCCGGTTGCGAGAAAGCAGCCTGTAGGTTTGCCTGGTGAGCCACATGGTACCAGGCAGAATGTAGAACACTGCTGCCACTTTTCCGAAGGGAAGCTGGGTGAGAATAATCGGCACCGCCTCGGGGCCGAACCAGCGTTTGCCTGTGCTATCCATCAGAAGGATGCTCCAGGGTGAGCTGGCCAGATCCTGGATCAGCTCTTTACCCGGAGATGAGGCTCTCTCGGGGGCACAGCCGTGCACGAAATTGAATTTTGCTCCTTTGTCCCACTGTCGGACCAATTTACCGAAAGCACGAACCATCGGACATCGGTCATTGAGAGCGAGGACAAAAGATAGGGACTCCTGGCAGGTTTTAGCTTGAGCTTCCACTTGCTTAGCACCTATTTGATTGGATTGATGTGATTGGGTTAATTTTAGCATCGCAAGCTCTTATAGAAAAGCCCTGAAAAGGAGAAAATTTCCTGGATTTTGCCCCTTGGGAACCTGGTGTTTCGTCGGAAGTTTTGCACCAAGGCAAAGGAAGACGGCAAAAGATTTTTTCTGTTCCTCCCGAAATTTTTCTCTCTCGATCACATAGCACCATTCGATTTACTTGCTGCCGCTATCGCAACTCGCGATCCTTCACAAGGCGGGCCAGCTTCAATATCATTGCCCCTCTTGAAAACCTAGCGCAGCTGCACAGGCTTAAATTGCTATCTAGATCCAGTATGGATTCGAGTCGGTTCAAAGTTTAAACGCACTGAAAAACAATATCTCGATTTTTCCTAATAACTAACAAACACTTTTTCTCTTCGAATAGTCCGGACTTTTTAGTTTTCTTCGAAACAAATTTCTTGACTCCTCACGAATCAGGTCTGTAGACCTTTGGTATCTCTGCGTTTTCTTTATCAACTAGGAATTCCCGCCAACTCAGGAATCTTTATCAGAGCCTAAAACCACCAGCTTCAACTTCTCCGCGTTGAGTTTGTGAGACTGCCTGTGTGTCGGTTTTTCAGAGTTCGACGCAATTTCAATCACTTTCAACCATCTTCACCCAACTTCTACGAACCAGGAGAGCTACGTGAAATATAACCTCTTCAGTATCGTCGCCGGTAGCGAGGTCTGCAATGCTCGCTGTCCGTTTTGCGTCAGCAAGATGACACCGCCGAACGGCATCGGAGCCAAAGAGCCCGAGGTCGACTGGCGTCGATTCAAGCAGGCAGCCCAGTTCGCTCGCAACCATGGCGTCTCCACCGCCATGATCACCTCCAAAGGCGAACCGACCCTCTTTCCCCGGCAGATCAGGGAGTACCTGATGATGCTCGAGGAATTCGGTTTCTCGCCGGTGGAGCTGCAGACGAACGGCATTCCGATTGCAAACGAAAAGCCGGTCACGCCGCGCATGCTGGAAGACTGGCGTCAGTTCGGGCTTACGACCATCGCCATCTCGGTGGTGCATTACGAGCCCGAGAAGAACAGGCAGATCTACCTTCCCCATCAGAAGAAGTACATCGACCTGCCGGTTCTGATCGCCCGTCTGCACGACAAGGGCTTCACTGTTCGCCTGTCCTGCACCATGCTCAAGAATTTCATCGACTCGCCGGACCGCCTGCGTGAGCTGATTGACTTCTGTCGCGAGCACAAGGTGGAGCAGCTCACAGCGCGCCCGGTGGCCAAGCCCCAGCATTCCAGGGACGAGGAAGTCTATTCCTGGACCCAGGGTCACGAACTGACAAACGATCAGATCGCCGCCCTGAACGACTATGTGGAGACCGCAGGCTTCCTCCTGCAGAAACTCGGTTATGGCGCTCGGGTCTACGACATCTGCGGGCAGAACTTCTGCTTCAGCAACTGTCTGACCAGGGACCCCGAGACCGACGAGATCCGGCAGCTCATCTGGTTCCCTGACGGCAAGGGTCACCTCAAATACGACTGGGAGCACCCGGGCGCCTCGATCTTCTAACCCTCGGGCAGGCTGCTCGAGGAGACGGACACCGGATGCCGGTCAAAAACTACCGGCGTCCGGTTTTGAATATCCAATTCAAAAACACTAACTAAAGGTGAAATTATGGTACTCGTACAAGCCATGACCGCCGTGCTTCTTGTAAGCATGGTGTCACTCATTGGAGCTTTCATCACGTTTTCCGAAAAGGAGATGCACGGCAAGAAAATGCATCTTCTCCTCGCGCTGGCAGCCGGAGCGATGCTGGGCAATGCGTTTCTGCACCTTCTGCCCCATGCTATCACCCTGGAGCAAGCCGCCTTTGCCGAGCATGGGCAGTCTGCCATCTCCTCGCTGTTCGCAAGCGGGCACGACCACACCGAGGTTGCCGGTCATCATGACCACGACCACAGCGCCGGTCACGGACACTTCGGACTGTTCACCTGCATGATGCTTCTTGCCGGCGTCATCAGCTTCTATGCCGTGGACTTGCTTCTGCGGCGCAGCCCGAAAGAAGTCACCGGTGGTGTGGAAACCGAAGGTTGGATGGTCGTCGGTGCCGATATGGTCGAGAACCTTCTCGATGGTGTCGTCATCGGCTCCGCCTTCCTGCTCGGGCCTGCCGCCGGCGTTGCCGCCACCATCACAGTTTTCCTGCATGAATTTCCGCTGGAGCTCGGCGATTATGCCGTCATGCGCCATGCCGGTTTTTCCAAGCGAAAGGCTCTGACCGCGAACTTCAGTAGCGGTCTGGTCAGCCTTGTGGGAGTGGTATTCGCGGTGGTGGTGGGCAGCACCCTGGAGAGCTTCTCGCTCTTCGCCACGCCCCTGGCCGCCGGCGGTTTCCTCTACATCGCCGGCTCGGTTCTGGTTCCCAAGTTGCGGAGCCAGTGCTGCAACGGCCAGGCCTGGCACTACCTGTTCGCGTCCATGCTGGGCGTGGGCTTGATGGTAGCCGTTCTTTTCTTCGAGTGAGCGCAAAAGCTCAGTCGACACGGGGTGGGCGGTTTCGAAAGGAGCCGTCTACCGACCTGATCTTTACTGATCTTCACTGCACTTTTGCAGCCACTTTAACCGGCTGACCAGTTCAGCCCATGCCCAGCTCCTGGATCCCTCGGGATGGGCGGAGGAAAAAATCATGATCCCTGAAAGAGACAAATGGAAGCAGTTTGGCTTCTGGATGATTGGTATTCTGGCTTTCGCGGCGTTCATCGGTTTCGTCATCGTTGAACCCGGTCCGACCGACCGCATGCGCGCCGAGTCGGCCCCGCACGCATCTCGCACGGTGAAGCCGGTGGCCCGTGGCGGCCATGGCAAGCAGGTCGTGGCTCAGCCCGATGCTGTCGCCGGCGAAAACACGAACGTCGTCACCGAACCCGGTGCCGGCTCCGACAACACTGGACAGGCTCCCACGAGAACCATCCAGAACTCCCGTTCCGGTCCGAAGACGGGAACGATGG
The DNA here is from genome assembly GCA_964496875.1 of uncultured Candidatus Obscuribacterales bacterium. Taxonomy (GTDB): domain Bacteria; phylum Cyanobacteriota; class Vampirovibrionia; order Obscuribacterales; family Obscuribacteraceae; genus RI-106. The sequence goes on from CAZCBH010000095.1 coordinate 15,624, forward strand.
AAGCCCACGAGCTTTTCTCGCTGATGGAGAAGAATCCAGAGGCGATTGCTTCGATCACCTTCAACAACGGCAGCGAGCGGGTGATCGTCAAGCGTGCCGACAACGGCATCCGTTACTACGTCACCCTCCCCGAGGGCGGCGGCAAGGAAGCTGCAATCACGTTGGCTCGGCAGAAGAACATCGCCTGGACTGCCCAGACCGATTCTACTTCAGCCATCCGCGGTTTCCTGTTCAGCTTCGGCCCGATCATCCTGATCGGCGCCATCTTCCTGTTCATCTGGAATCGCAACCGCAAGCAGATGGCTGCCGGTGGTGGCAACCCGGGCATGAACAATTTCGCCAAGTCGAAAGCCCAGGATCACGATGAAGAAGGTGCTGCGGTTCGCAAGGTCACCTTCGATGACGTGGCAGGCTGCGACGAGGCCATCGTCGAGCTCAAGCGCATCGCCCGCGGTCTGAAGCGTCGGAAGCTGTACGGCTTCTTCGGCGCCAAGCTGCCCAAGGGCGTCATCCTGGTCGGTCCTCCGGGTACGGGCAAGACCCTGCTCGCCCGGGCCGTGGCCGGCGAAACCGATGGCACCTTCTCCTCCACCTCCGGTTCCGACTTCGTCGAGATGTTCGTCGGCGTCGGTGCTTCCCGGGTTCGTGATACTTTCGCCAAGGGTCGCGAGAAGGTGAAGAAGACCGGCAAGCCGCACATCATCTTCATCGACGAAATCGATGCGGTGGGCGGCAAGCGCGGTGGTGGCACCGGCGAGAGCAGCAACTCCGAACGTGAGCAGACCCTGAATGCCATCCTGGTCGAAATGGACGGCATGAAGAACAACGAAGGTCTGATTCTCATCGCTGCCACCAACCGGGTGGACATGCTGGACGACGCTCTGATGCGTCCCGGCCGTTTCGACGCCCAGGTGTCGGTCGAGCTGCCCAACAAGGAAGGTCGCGCCGCCATCTTCGGGATTCACACCCGCAACAAGCCCCTGGCCGAAGGCATCAACAACGTGCTTTTGGCAGACCGTTCCTACGGCTACAGCGGTGCCGAAATCGAAGGCGCCTGCAACCGGGCGGCCCTGCTGGCTGCGGAGCGCTGCGGCGCCGAGCTGCCGGAGGATGCCACCGAAGCCCAGATCGAGGCTTTCCTGAAGGACGTCGGCGGTGTCATAACCCTGGCTGACTTCGACGAGGGCGTGGACTTCGTTCGCTTCGGAAGTGCCAACACTTCCAAGCAGAAGACCATGGCCGCCAAGGAGAAGAAGAACACCGCAATCCACGAAGCAGCTCACGCTTGCGCTTCGGACATCATGCCGGGCGCGGATCCGGTGGTGAAGATCACGATCATGAGCCGCTCCAAGGCTCTGGGCTATGTGCAGAACATGCCGTCTGACGATCGCTACAGTCTCACTGTGGTGCAGATCGTCGCCCGGATGGTCACTGCCATGGCGGGTCGGGCTGGTCAGGAGCAGATCCTCGGCCAGATCGATACCGGTGCCTCGAACGACTTCGAGCAGGCATCCCAGATGGCTCACAGCATGGTGACTCGCTGGGGAATGTCCCGCCTGGGGCATTTCGCGGTCGGTCGCGGTGGTGCTGCCATGCGCGGCATGGGTAGCGGGCCGGTGTCCAACTATGGCCCCAAGCTCGCCGATCGCATCGACGATGAGTGGATGCGGATCAACGAGGAATGCTTCAAGATCGCCATGCTGATCGTCGAGAAGGACCGTGAGCGCATCGAGGCACTGGCAGACATCCTGATGGAGAAGGAGACCGTGCTCGGCGACGAGTGGGTCGAGTTCACCAGGCAGTATCCATCCAAGGTCGACAAGGAGGCTCTCGCCTTCGATCCGGCCGCAAAATCCGAGGAGGGCTGATCCATGGCGATGAAAATGTTCAAACGCAATCCTGACGGACTGGCCAGCGTCGGCGACCGGATTCGCGGTGTTATCGCCCTGGTGTTCTGCATCGGCGGTTTCACCTGCGCTTACCACGCCACGGACGCGCAGTTCGAGATGTTCTTCATGCTGGTCGGAGGTCTGAGCATGCTCACCGTACTCGGTATCATGTTCAAGGACTTCGATTGATAGCGAACAAGGGCATCGAAGCGGTCCTCTCTCCTGCTCTCAGGAAACGGAGAGAGGACCGAAATGTTTATGCAGAGGGGAAAAGGAGCGCAGGCTTCTCTTCCCCTCTCTTTTGAAGTTTTTACAACTATAGCAAATAGTAAAAATCCCGAAAAGCAAAGAGAGGGCAGGTCCTTACGGCCCCGGCCCTCTCCATAAAATCAGGTCAAATCACCGTGTCGCCGAGACTCGATTCAGTCCTTCGCTTCGAGCTGACGCTTGACCCCGAAGTCATAATGCTTCCGAGCTTCGGCGAAGGCATCGTCCAGGGCTTTTCTGCCGGCACGGTGGGACATGTCCCGTTTCTCGACGTCTCTGAGTTCGTGAAGATCACGAACATACCGTCGCAGGGCGAGGTCCGCCGCCAGGCAGTTGTTCATCATGATCTTCACGGTGAAGAGCCGGTCGATGGTGGCACGGCTATCGGCTTCCACTTCGGCGAGCAGAGCCGAAGTCTCTTGCACCGAAGCTTTCAGCGCTTCGACCAGCTCCAGAACCAGCGCCTCGAAGGAGCGCAGGTCGATGGTGAGCAGTTGCCGATTGCATTCGTAATCCAGACGCCGAGTTTCCTGGGCGTCAATTTGCTCAGAAATACTGCTGCCGTAGTAGTGGGGAAGCTGATCGGCATGCAGGTGTTCGACCAGACGTCTTGCGTGCTGGGCTTCGTTGACCTGGCCGTTCTGCGTCCCTTTCAGGTGCTGGGCGCGACGATGGGCTTCTCTGTAGGCTTCAGGCAAAGAAAGCAGGATCTCGGCCAGGCGGCGGCTTGCCGGATGGCTGGAGTTGACGCAGTCTACGAAGCGGACAACACTGGAACGCCGCAGATCCACATTGGCAATGAGATGCGGCTCGTAGTCCTTGCCTTTGATGACAAGGTCGGTGGTGTAGGGACGCTTCCGCATGTTGCCGGGCAGGTCCGTCACCAGAGCCGCGAAAGCTCCTTTGAGGATCCTTTCGATGAGCTCGATGGTCGGGTTGTTGTGCTCATTGGCCGGCCAGTCTTTGACCTCGGCACGATGCCATTCTGCCGCTTTGAGCAGACGGGCTTTCATGATCGGCTTGAGATAAGCCAGATCTTGTGACCGGTTGTCGATTCCATCATGGGCGATGAGCAGGTCGGTGATTGCGGCAGAAATTTTGCTCCGGCCTTCCATCATCCCCTGCCTTGCCTCCTGCCAGGCGAGATAGGCGGACATGAATCCGAGGGCTTTCTCGTCGTAGACCACCCGCAGGCGAGCGAGCTCTGTCGGGTCGGCGCTGCCGGCTTCGATGCGGCTCGTCCAGGCAGTCGGGTCGATATCGGCTGCTTCCCGATTGGCCCATTCTGCGGTGCGCCGGGCAGCGTCCACGGCCTCTTTCTGTTCGCCCATGGCGTTTTCCAGGGCGGTCAGCACCGGATGCAGCGGGGCGAAACTCGGACCGGGAACAATGTCCAGCGGATTTTCGTTTGTTCTCATTGTTTTGACCTTTTGCTTGCTTGAGTTGAGACGGGAATGCATGCAAGCCGCATTCGCGCCTTTACGAGGAACCCCTCAGAGAAAGCAGACCTTCTTGGTTGGAAGTATCCGGTTCCTCTTGAGAGGGGCATGAAATCCTCGACTTCAGCGGTAGTACCTTGCCGATACACGTGGTTACAGCGGGCTCGATCTCCACCACAAAGTGGTTCATGGATGATCTTGTTTTGAGCGCACTGGGTATCTCTGGCCTGGTTCTACCGGTTATTTGAAAATCGAGGAATAATTCAACCTAAAAAGTCTCGTTCTGTTAATCAAGAATCGTTCTCTTCATGCTCAGTTAATAGACCGTTACTCCTCACTGTTTATGGGCTCTAAGGTCTATTCTGTTGACTTTTGATGGATGTCAAGATTGCCTGCGCTATCTAGCGCTACCGATAGATTTTGGTCAGATTTGCGCATGTAATCTCTCTTTCGCGCGGATGCTCTCTCTCGAAAGCTGCCTAGGCTGATGCAACTTTTTAGTTGCATCGCAAAATTCGTCGACTCATCGGTCAATGTTCGAAATGCCTTATTACTACTGGGTTTCTGGAGGCGTTAATCTGGCTGAATCAAAATTGCCAAGCTACTTTTTAGTTGCATTGGCCAAGGCAGTTTTGAGGAGACATCGGGCATGGCTGGCAGTATGTATGAAAACACACTGCGGTTCGCGGCTTATTGGGGATGGACCCCAGCAAGGCATATTTTTCTTCTTTGGTACACTATAAAGAGTAGTAGTAAATGAAAGCCTGAATAATTCACGGTAGAGGTTGTGAGAGCAATCTCTACAGCGAAAAGGCGG
>CAZCBH010000096.1:0-20034 GCA_964496875.1 uncultured Candidatus Obscuribacterales bacterium
AGCTCATCGTAGAAAAACTGACCGAACCGGATCTGCTTCTCCGCTGCGCTCAGCTCATCGTAGAAAAACTGACCGAACCGGATCTGCTTCTCCGCTGCGCTCAGCTTCTAGCAAAAACTGACCTTTCAAAAAAACTGACCGAACCGGAGAACAATTCTGGGTCTTGCCGAATCCGGAAAAACTTCGACCAGGTCGAGTTGAACTTCTCCCAGCAACATTACGTTGAAATGTAGAAAGGAGGATCAATTATGGAAATTGAAGAAAGAAAACATGATTTATCTAAAAACGGCTACAGAAGTAGAGGAGAATGCCTTGCCATCCTCGACGAAATCAGATGGGCCAGCGGTTTCCACTGCCCGGCTTGTGGTGATTGCAGAAGCTATCCTATTAGAAGCAGAGGTTTACTGGAATGTCGAACCTGCAACAAACAAATCTCCGCGACTTCAGGCACCGTCCTACATGGAGCACGGAATCTCGATGTCTGGCTCCGGGTAATCGAAGCCTTCGCATCTGACACCAGCCTCACCGCCGCTGCCCTGGCGAGAGAATTAAAGGCGCGCTACGAAACAGTCTGGCAAATCCTGCAGAAGCTTAGAGCTTCCATCCTTAACGAAGCAAATACGAAAAGCTTGCCCGGGAGAATCAAAAGAAATGACCTGCTAAAAGCATTGTTCAAATGGAGCAAAGAGAACAAAGACCCCGGAACAATCCTGGAAAAAACTAGTGGAGTCGTTTCGAAAATTGCAGCTCCAGGCGATGATGATCCAATAAACACAATCGAAACTGACACAAAAAAACAAGACGCCGATCTGGCCAGATCATTGACCAACTACCTTCTACTCATCTACTTCGGGGTAAGCAAAAAGTATTCTCAGCTATACATAGCAGAGCATTGGCTCCGGCAATCTATAACAAGAGATTCAAAACCAAACGCAAAGCAATTAGATCTCCTAAATAGAAGACTGCTGTCATTCTTTCTTCGAGCCGGTCCCGGCAGAATGTGTGCGAATGAAATAAATGAATATTCCTCACCGGAGCTGTTGATCTATCCCAGAGAAACAATCGGCGTGTTCCGCCCACTTTGAAAAGATCAAGTCTAGGCAAACGTCTAAGGACCAATTGTTTTATGAATCGATTGAATCCAGTGCGCTATATCTTCGATGACTCGCGCATCTACATTCCTGCTATCACGATAATATTCCTCCGGCGAGCTCTTACCGCTTCCCGCTAAGAACAAATGATTCAAGCCGGGATACAACTTGAACTGGTACTGTTTATCGCTTCCCGGCTTGGATGCAACGGCGTTTCGCCAACCCTCAAAGTCACCAGATTCGGTGACCTGGTAGTCTCGTCCCCCCTGAAGAAATAGAACAGGCTTATCCAGTTCTTTGATTCCTTTTTTAGGGTCATATCTATTTAAATCCGCCCAGTAGAGGGTTGATGCCCCAAAAATCAAGCGCTTATCCTTTGTCGCGCCTGGACTATTTATCTTCTCATAATCAAGAGCTCGAATCTCGGCAACTTGCTTCTTCAAGGCAGGTAGACTGTCCCTGGCAGGCTTATCTCCAAGAGAAGCGAGATACTCTGTCTGGGCGATCATCTTCTCCGGAAGCGCGATACTTGCACCGGCCAGAGAGATATACCCGGCAACATCAGGACACGCTTGGGCAATCCTCGGAATAAGCATCCCACCTTGACTGTGCCCTAAAACGAAGATCGCAGAATTGTCTATCCCGGAAATAGTTTTGAGGCTCTTCACCGCTTCCGCCACATCATCAATCACTTCGTCTTTGACTGTCATAGATTCAATCTGAGCGTCGTCGAGCTTATACAATTTGGTCCTCTTGGCGTATCGAAGCACGAGGATACCTCTAGAAGCGAGCCCGTGAGCCAAATCCATAAACGGCTTATTAGAACCGACGGATTCATCCATGTCTTGCGGTCCCGAGCCATGAACCAGTACGACGGCGGGGAAAGGTCCTTTGCCGTTCGGAATCGAAAGCTTTCCCCAGAGCTTCCACTTGCTGAGGCCGAACCGCAAGGGCTCCTCATGGAAAGAATCTGCCTTCACATATGGTGCTGCCTCATATCCAGGTTTATGCGGCACCACGAAAAAACCGGAAACTTTGCAATCGGAATCGAACACAACTTTGAAATCAAGAAAGACCTGTTTATATTTTCGGGGCAAAAACACGATTTTGTAGGACGCGAAATTCTCGATTCTTGGAGGCATCAGTTCTAGAGGCTTTCCATAAAGCGAGTTGACTCTCGCTACAGAAGCTATCAAAACAGAAGGTTTGACCTGCTTCTTGGTCGAGTCAGCCAGAAGCTTCCCTGCCTGGGTGGAGTTTCCCTTTTCGAGCGCAGACAAAAATGATTCTGCGACTGCGCCTATCTCCTTTGCGCCTTCACTGCCGGCGAGAGCCGGAAGAGCGCACAAGAAGGAAACTAGAAGCAAAAATGATAGACGTGAACGAACAGGCATAGGCTGAGCACACACATTTTCAAGAGTCTTTACACATGATAGCCTATCCGATCTACCGGCCCAGGTTAGTGTTACTCTTTCTCAGATCAAAATATCCGGCGCAAAGGTGAAGGGCATGCAAAAAGCTTCCGAAATCACAAGATTGATATCGCTCTCTATCCTGTTCGGCGGCTCTGCCGCTGTGGTCTTCGTGGCAATTGTGCTGGTCAAGGCAGCCCGGGCTAACGGCGTAGAAGTCGCCGAAGCAGCCTTCCGCAACGGTCCGGCGTTTATTCAATTTGCCAAGATAGCGACCGTTGCAGCAATAGCGCTCTTAATTGCCGAAGGATTGCACTTTGCCTCCCTGGCGGAAAAAAAACTGAACAAAGCGCGAATGGCTCGATATTCTCTCAGTGGACTCTGCGCGACGACCGCCCTGATTTTTTCCCTGGCAATTACTCCGAATATGGAGAAACTGCTGCCTGATATAAAAACGGACAAATCAGCCCATGAAAAATTTCATCAACTCCATGAAACCTCCAGAGCCGTTTTCGGTGCATCAATTATTCTCGCTTTGCTAGCTCTGGTCACTCCGGTGGTTGCCGGAGCAGCAAAGGAACAGTAGCCCAGGCGATATTCAGATAGAAGGAAACTGACGGATATGTTCTACCAGCATGAAACACCATTCGGTCCGAAACTCTTGAAAGAAGGTGGAGCAGAGTTTCGCATCTGGGCGCCGGATGCAAAAACGATGAAACTCAAACTGAACGGCTCCACAGATGCGGTATCGGAGATGGAAAGAGATGAAGACGGCTGGTACAGACTGACTGTCAAAGAGGCGAAGCCCGGCACGCAATACCAGTTTGTGTTAGACGACAATCTCCATGTGCCGGATCCGGCCTCCCGCTATCAACCAAACGGCGTACATGGTCCAAGCCAGCTGATTAATCCCGTAGCCTTCAAGTGGGACGACGAAGACTGGCAGGGACGCCCGCTCAATGAAGTAGTAATCTATGAGCTCCATCCGGGTACGTTCTCTCCCGAAGGCACTTATCAAGGCATTTTAGAAAAGCTCGACTATTTCGAAAAGCTTGGCATAACCGCTATAGAGATAATGCCGCTCTCTGACTTTCCGGGTGAATTCAACTGGGGCTACGACGGGGTTATGCCCTATTCTCCGGCCCGCTGCTATGGTAGCCCCGAAGAGTTGAAAGAGCTTGTCAACGAAGCCCACAAAAGAGGTCTGATGGTCTTCCTCGATGTGGTCTACAACCACTTCGGTCCCGACGGCAATTATATGTACGTGTATGGCGGGCCTTTTTTCAACAAAGAGAATCCGACGCCCTGGGGCAGCAGCCTCAACTATGATGGCGACCACAGTGATATCGTTCGTCGCTTCGTAGTTGACAATGTACTCTACTGGCTCACCGAATTTCGCTTCGACGGCCTCAGATTTGATGCGGTCGACACCATTTTCGACAGCTCTGAAAAACACATATTGACGGAGATTTCAGAAGCGGTCCGCAACGGTCCGGGACAAGATCGCTATATTCATCTGATTCTAGAGAATGTTTCGAATAACGCCCAATATCTTGGCACCATCCCCGGTGAACCAGGTTTATTCGATTCGCAGTGGTCCGACGACATCCACCATGCCTGCCATGTTCTTGCCACCGGCGAAGACACGGGCTATTACAAAGACTTCACCGAAGAGACATCTTCAAGAAGCTGCCTGGAACACCTTGGTCGCTCCCTGGCGGAGGGCTATAGCTTCCAGGGTGAACACTCTACTTACTGGGGAGAAAAAGACCGGGGCACACCCAGCGCTCACCTGCCTCCTACATCGTTCATAGCCTTTACGCAGAATCACGACCAGGTCGGCAACCGCGCCTTCGGAGACAGAATCACCACCCTGGCAGAAGAAGAAGCGGTGCGGGCAATAGTGGCGGTGGTTCTACTGGCGCCGACCATCCCCATGCTCTTTATGGGCGAAGAATGGGGCTCCCGAAACGACTTTTATTGGTTCGCGGACTTCGGAGATGATCTGGCTCCTTCTGTCAGGGAAGGCCGCCGCAACGAATTTGGCAAATTCGAACAATTTCAGGATGAAGATCTGATCAATGCCATTCCGGATCCATGTTCCGAAGAGACCTTCCTGCGCTCACGCCTGGACTGGAACGAACTCAACGAAGAGGTGCACCAGCAGTGGTTGGGCTACTACAAACTGTTGCTGGAACTCAGAAAGCGAACGATAATGCATATCACTCCCCGCATAGAAACGGGCAAAGCAAGCTGGCGCATACTGGAAGAAGGACTTTTAAAAGTCACCTGGCCGCTAAAAGACGGCGGCGCGCTCAAGTTAATCGCCAATCTCACCGACCAGGGCAACCCCACCCCCCTGTTTACCGAAAGAGAGTTTAAAAGAGAGAACATTCTCTTCCAGACTCCAGCCAGTACAACCACCGAGATGGACAGCGGCACAGTGCCACCATGGGCGATTATCTGGCTTCTGGACTGATAAGTTAGAGAGCCTTATCAATGATCAATGCTTCGAATGATGAGAAGAGGGCAGATAAGCCATTTTACTCAACCCTTCATCGATATCGAGACCCTGACGTCGCATCTTCACATCGCGACAAAAGAGAGCAACCCCTGATAGAGCAGCTCCTAACGAAAGCATATTGATAATGCAACTCGAGATCGCCTCGAGAACTCTTAAATAAATAGGAAAGTTGATCTCGTCCATCTTGCCCTGGACATAGCCTTCCCAGATTCCCAGAAAGATCACGGGAAGATAGAGCGGCAGGGTGACTATAAAAATCGAGATTAAAAGAAGACAGATATAAGACAGCCCTCGCATAACCGCCGTGCCGGAGAGAACGAAACCCTCTTTCAGTGATTCTTTGATCCCGCTCTCCGTCCCGCATACGGCCACGAATGCGATAGCGGTATAAAGCAGAGAATAGCTGAAAGCGACCACGAAAGTGAGACCTTCCAGAAATCCCAGCACTATACACATAACCTTGCCGAGGGTATCACCGGTGCCGAGATAGAGGGTAGAAACGAAAAGAAAAGTCCAGATTATGGCGACCAGGGTGGGCAACATGAAACTGACCGCGTAAACAGTCATGATTTCCCTCTGCCTGCCTCTGGCGTATTCATAGGCTACAGAATACTCCTTGTCCATCGATAAAACGCAGCGGACAAAAGCGCAGGAACGCAGAGCTATCTCCCACTGGCAGGCGATCATCACCAGAACCAGACCGAGCCCGCAAGCCATATGAACGGCAAAGAATCCGGGATCAAGACTCTGGGCTTGTACCCAGTGCACAAAACAGAACTGAGAGCCTGATAGTGCCATGCTAAAAAATAGAGAAGGAACAAGAAATATTGAGACAATAGACTTCCAATTTTTTCTAACCAGCCGAAAGCCCAGACCGACCAGGTCTCCCAGGGAACGAGGGCTGTCAGGAAGATTAATCATTACAACAGGATGGCATAAAGACCGGCTAATTTCTTATATAGATAGAGATCGTCAGTATAATAGGGTATCTGAGGAGAAAAGTAATGACCGGACACATTCCTGTCATTAAACAGCCATGATCAAAGCAAAGAAGAGAACCTACCTCGACCCCATTCATCAAGATATCGTTCTGGATCGCAAAGATCCGGCCGAAAACCTGATAATCGACTTGATAGACACCGAAGAGTTTCAGCGCCTACGAAGAATTGGCCAGCTCGGGGTTTCCTATTTCACTTTTCAAGGGGCAGAAGGTTCTAGATTCACCCATTCGGTCGGAGTCATGCATGTCGCCTCCAAGCTCCTTGAACAACTGGCAGAGAAGCACCCCTCCGTCCTCGAATATCGTCCGCTCGTTCTAGCCTCGGCGCTGCTGCACGATGTCGGCCATGGACCCTTTTCCCATGTCACCGAGCAGATTCTCTGCTATGACCACGAAAACTGGTCTTGCCGCATAGTCGATGAAGACACAAGAGTCAGAGAAGTGCTGGACAAATTCTCAGAGGATAAAAACCTGGCGGATAAAATCGTCAAGGTTTTGAAAAAGCAGTTCAGACCGAAATTCGTCTCTCATATGATCTCGAGCCAGTTAGACTGCGATCGATTCGACTATTTGTTGAGAGACAGCTATATGACTGGCACCAAATACGGTTTATTCGCCCTACAAAGGATTTTGCGCTCGCTTGAAATAGACGAAGAGAACGAGCGTATGATAGTCGCCGGGGAGAAAGGCCAGGTCGCGGTCGAGGACTATCTATTTGCCAGATTCAGCATGTACGCCCAGGTCTATTATCATCGCAAGAATCTTGCCGCCAGAACTCTTCTGGCGAAGCTAATTCGAAGAGCCCGCTACGTTATGACCCACCGCCGCGAGCCTATTTCCTACATAGATGAGCCTACTCGCAAATGGCTGACTGGAGAGGATCTCGACGTAAAAGACTATCTTCATCTCGATGATGTCCAGCTCACCTACCACTTCAAGATGTGGCTCCGGGATCCGGATCCCATTCTTTCTGATCTTGCCTCTCGCTTTCTGAGCCGCAAATTGTTTAAAGCAATCAGAATATCTACCCAGGACAAGAAACTGAATCGCGACATCGAAGGAGAAGCAAGACGCCTGACCAAACAGGCCAATCTCGATCCGGATTATTATGTAGGCATCGAATACACCGGCTTTCGACCCTATGACTATTACCGCCCCGACGCGGACAATCCGCAGACAAATATATTGATCAGATCAGAGGAAGGAGAAGTCCAAGAGCTCTCCCGGGTCTCTCTGGCAGTGGAAGCACTGGTCAAAGGAGACTACGAATCCAACTGGCTGGTCTATCCCGATGAGATTTCTGATCGTATATCGGCTATCAAAGAGCTGATACCGGTCAAATGAATGAAGTAAATGAAGTAAATCAAGTAGAGAGAAGAGAAAAGAGGAAAAACCGAAACTATGTTCGATGCTCTTACCGATAGATTACACTCCGTCTTCAAGAACCTGACCGGCGACGAGAAGCTAACCGCCGAGAATATGGAAGAAGCGATTCGTGAGGTCCGCAAATCGCTGCTAGAAGCGGACGTCAGCTTGAAGGTGGTAAAAATCTTCATCAGCCGCGTTCGTCAGAAAGCTCTAGGCGCAGACGTAATCGAGTCTGTCTCGCCTCAACAACAATTCGTCAAAATAGTCCACGACGAACTTGTCACTATCCTTGGTGGCGAGAACAGCCCCATCGAATTAGAAGGGGAACCTCCTGTTGTAATGCTTCTTGGACTGCAGGGCTCCGGTAAAACCACCGCCTGCGCCAAGCTGGCCTATAAATTGAAAGCAGAAGGCAAAAAACCGCTGATGGTGGCATGCGATGTGCAGCGACCGGCCGCCATCAAACAGCTCCAAACCCTGGGTGAGCAGATTGACGTCCCTGTCTTCGCCCTGGAAGACACCAAAGATGTTCAAGACATCGCCGACCAGGCCATGGAGAAAGCCAAGCAAGAAGGACTCTCGCCGGTCATTCTCGATACCGCCGGTCGCCTGCAGGTAGATACCTTGCTCATGGCCGAGCTCATGATTCTCGACAGAGCCCTGGAGCCTAAAGAGAAGTTGCTGGTTATAGACGCCATGACCGGTCAGGAGTCTGTAAATGTTGCCGAGACCTTCAATACCCAGCTCGAAGTGACCGGACTCTTGCTCTCAAAAATAGACGGCGATGCCAGGGGCGGTGCGGCTCTATCCGTCAGAGAAGCTGTCGGCAAACCGATAAAGTTCATCTCTACCGGAGAGAAGCTCGACAACCTGGAGACTTTCTATCCAGACCGCATGGCCAGTCGCATTCTCGATATGGGCGATGTCCTTTCTCTGGTTGAAAAAGCCCAGCAGAATATCGACGAGAAAGAGGCTGAACGTGTAGCCATGGAGATGATGAAGGGCGACTTCACCCTCGACATGTTCGTTCAGATGCAGTCGATGATGAAGAAGATGGGCAATATGGGCGACATCATGAAGATGATGGGTCTTGGCGGCATGTTCGGCATCTCTACCGAGCAGCAGAAACAGATTGCCGAACAGGGCGAAAAAATGATGTCTCAGTATGAAATAGCCATCAATTCGATGACCCCCGATGAACGAAAGAATCCCGATCTTATCGACTTTCAACGCAAACGCAGAATCGCAAAAGGCTCCGGCTTGAAAGAGGCCCAGATCGGACAATTGTTAAACGAGTTTCAGAAGATGCGCCAGATGTTTCAATACCTCAAACCTTTTCTAGGTGGAGGTATGGGAGGAATGGGTGGTATGGGCGGCGGCTTCCCAGGCATGGGTGGCTTTCCCGGAATGCCCCCCATGGGCGGCGGAATGCAGCCTCCTCCGGGCTTCGACCCCTCCAAAATGAGAATGCCTCCTGGCATGCCCGGAATGCCGGGAGCGGCAAAAGCAAAAGGCGGCGGCAAGCCCCGGCTTCGCAAAAAGAAACGAAAGTGAAGCGTAGCTAAGCAATTCAAATCGTAAGTATTGCAAAGCTAGTCTTAGCTAAATATAGCGGTCCCGGGACAAATTCCTGGTAGAATATCCACTTTCAATACATATTGTTGATGCATCCGAGAGGAAAGTTACGTGGTAAAGATAAGGCTGAAGCGCATCGGCGCCAAAAAAGCCCCTCACTACCGAATAGTCGCTGTTGACAATCGCGTAAGACGCGATGGTAAGCCACTGGAAGAAGTTGGCTACTACAATCCTCGTTCTAAAGAACTAAAAGTCAATAGAGAAGCAGTCGAAAAATGGATCAAAAACGGCGCTCAACCAAGCGATACGGTAACAAGCCTTTTAAAAAGGGCGGAGGCGGCTTCAAAGGCAGCAGAGGGCGCTACCCAACCAAGTTAATCGAGTCTGACGCAGCTGAAGACCTGGCCGAGTACATATTGAAGGTTCTTGCAAGAGAGCCTGATTCTCTGCACTTCGAAAGAAAGAACTTCGGACCCAGAAAGTGCCGTTTGAGCGTAAAATGCGACCCTTCCGTCACCGGTAGATTAATCGGTAAAGACGGCAGGACCATTTCGGCTTTACGAGCCCTGATCAAAGCGGCATCCGGCAGATACGGCAAACGAGTAGACATAGTGGTCTCTTAGTGGACAAGTCCGAGCCCGCAAACAAATCTCAGAATCAAGACGAGAATCTCCTCGAGATTCTCGTATCTGACGGCCTTATTTCTGCCGCTCAGGCAGAGTTGGTCAAACAAGATTCCCTGAATACCGGAATGAACCTGGACGAGATTCTTATCGCCCGGGGCTGGGTAAAAGAAGAAGCTCTCGAGCAATACAACCGCAACCGGAGCAAAGTCAAGACCACCGTACCAGCCACAGAGCTTGGCTATGAAGACCATCTCAAGAAGTATCGTTTTATTCTTGCGGATATTCTCGGCGAATCGAGCGAGTAGATTCAAATGAAAGAAGAATTCCGGCTACGTCGGGCTACCCTGGATGATGCCGCCGCCATCGTCGAGATCTACCGCCCCTATTGCCGAGAGACCATCATCACCTTCGAAACCGAAGCGCCACAGGTCGACGAAATGGCTGCCAGAATCAAAGAAATCGGCAGCACCCTGCCCTGGCTGGTAGCTGTCGCAGATACGGATTCAGGGTCCAGGATAGGGGGTTACGCCTATGCCGCCCGCCATCGTGCCCGCCGCGGATATCAATGGTCGGTGGAGACCTCGGTATACTTAGACCCAGAGTTTCGAGGCAAGGGGCTTGGCAGTTTCTTGTACAATGCCCTCTTTCAATTGCTTGAAAAGCAGGGCTATATCAACGCCTATGCCGGAATTGCCCTGCCGAACGCAACCAGCGAAGCTCTGCATCGCGCTTTTCATTTCGAGCCCGTTGGTGTCTATAAAAAAGTCGGCTATAAAATGAACCAGTGGATAGATGTCGCCTGGTGGCACCGGCAGCTCAACGCTTATCCTTATCCCGATCCAGATACTAAAGCCTCTTCCGGCTGGGAGCCGCCGGATCCAATAGCCATCGATGCGCTTGGGGCGGAGACGAATCGTATTCTCGAGATCTGCCACCATATTTGAGACTATTCCAAGCAATCGAGCACCATATAATCGGGCCAGAGATCGGGTAAACTATAAGCATGAATCTTATAAAGCACCTGAAAAATATCGCCAAATCGGCCGTAATACCGGCTTTAGCAGGGTTCTTTCTGAGCCAGCCGATCGGGGTCCTGGCGGCAGATTATTTCGCCGCAGGAGTAAAACTCTTTGACAGCCAAAGGTATTCTGAAGCGGCTCAATATTTCAAACATGTGCTTCGAACCAATCCCAAACACACCCAGGCAATGTACTATCTGGGAGCATCCTTGCAAAATTCCGGCGATATTGCAGGAGCAAAAAGCTTCTACAATCACCTGATTCGCAACTATCCTCGCTCGGAAGGGGCGCGCTATGCGGCCACAGCCATGCAGACCTTGAATCAAAGCGGGACTTCTAGTGCCGGCGCAAATTCAGGCACGGTCGCAAATACCAGCGCCAGGCGCAGCAGCAGCAGCACAGATTACATCCCTGATGCCGAAAGCGTCGGTTTCCGAAAAAGCGCCGATCAAGAGCACCTGATGGTCAACTGTCGCATCAACGGTCGCAACCTGCCGATGATCTTCGACACCGGCTCTACCATCTGTATGATCGGCAAGAATCATCTACAGCAAATAGGCATGGCACCACCCGCCGGTGCCCCCACCAATAAAGTGAAGGCGGTGGGCGGCGTGGTCGACGCCTGGGAAGTGCCGGCTCAAATAGCGCTGGGTAGAATCGTCAGGACTGTCGACCTGGTTGTGATTGAACAGTTACGCAATCCGCTATTAGGCCAGTCTTTCTACGGAGATCTCAAATACGAGGTGGACAACGCTCGTGGTCAGATCGCCTTCAAAAAACCGGGCGGCAAAGGAGATTTTGTCCAGGCCGGCTCCATCGACATCCCCCTGACGGTGGAAGGCAGTAATCTAATCGTCACCGCCAAGGTCAACGGCAGACCGATGCCGTTTTATTTTGACACCGGTGCCGGTGCCAGCATAATGCCCCTTCAAATGATGAAAGCAATGGGAGATCAAGGCTTCCGCAAGGTAGGTGAGAGCGATGCCACCGGAGCGGCCGGTACAACGAAAAGCGAAAGGTATGAGGTCGATTCGATTGAGCTTGGACCGATTCGTAAACAAGGGCTGGTTATAGCTGTCTCCGCCGACTACAAATATAAATACGGTTTACTTGGAAGGGACTTCTTCGGAAACAAACGCTTTACCGTGGACAAAGCCAATAAAAAACTGCATTTTTATCGCTAACCTACAGTACGCAACTCTTCTCTAAAATATCGAATCTTGCGACGAACATAGTCACTGTATATGGTTGCAAGCCTGAACCCCATAGCACCGTCCAGGCAACCACCACGCACCAGATAACGATAAAAGAAAGTCCACAGTGGATGAAAGATTTCATTAATAGGATGCGCCCGCCAACCGCTGCGGCCCTGAAGAACAAACTCTCGCGCCGAGAGCCTGGCGTACTTCTCCATGGCCTCTTCAAATTGCTCGACGTTCTTGTAGGCATAATGATGCATTTCTGCCCGGAGCATGCCCACCGGCCCATCTATATGGATGGCTTCGTGAACCAGACGATCGTTAAAAAGACCGGCTCCTCTTTGAATGAGACGCAACTGGGCATCGGGATAGAAGCCACCATGGGCGACTCGAACATCGCCTATATAAAGTGCCCGGGGAATGCGATAGCCCAGAAATTCTTTAGCCGAAGCATTTTTCAACAGTTCCGCAATCTCTTCGACCAGCTCCGCTGTCAGAACTTCGTCGGCATCGAGGCTGAGTACCCAGTCTCCCTTCGCCAGTCCCAGCGCAAAGTTCTTCTGGGCTGCGTAGCCGAGCCAGTCTTGATGAATCACCTCAGCACCAAGACCAGCGGCAATCTCTCTGGTGCCATCACTGGAGCCGGAGTCAACCAGAATAACTTCCTCGGCGATAGACTGGACCGCGTCCAGCACCCGACCAATCGTGCGCTCTTCGTCCTGGGCGATTATCACTACCGATAGTGTCATTTATCTCAAGCGGGTAAATTTGATGACCTTATTGACGTTGTCTATCGAATAACGATAGTCCTTGAAAAACGACTGCCCGAGCAGCGGATGGGGGATGGTGGCAGAAGGGTCCACCGCCACATCGAAATCATGGTGTTCAATCGGTCCCATTTTTATGGAGCGAATCGGAAAAACAAGGTTGTGCGATATTCCCTGTACCCCATGAGATAGGGACTTGCGAGCGTCGCTGGGAACGACCAACCCTAGCTGCCTGACGTGTTCCGAAGTTAAAAGAACTCCAGAAGCCCCGGTATCGAAATACATCGGAAGCTTGCGACCATTGACCTCCACATCGACGATAATCTCTTTACCTTCATTTGTAAAAGGAACTTCGTAGCGGTTACTGTTGCTGCCGGCGTATATTGAACCGATGCTCTGCCTTACGCCGGACCTGTCGTTGCGGACAAAGTGGATTGTCTTTCCGGCAGAATCGATTGTGTAGTGGAAATCAGCGAAGAAAGTCTGCCCAAGAAGAGGCTCCCCGCTGAAGGGTGGAACATAGCTGATCAGAAAGTTCTTTTTCTCGATAGGACCGACCTTGAGGTCGACTCTCATCACCCATGTGGCTTGAGCGCCCCCGGCTCCGACGCCTCTGGAATAACCTATCGGTGGTCCTTTAGGAGGCTGGATTCCAAGCTGTTTCAAGTGAGTCGCTCCAAATACGCAACCCTCCGCCCCGGTATCGAAGAACATGGTGATTCTTCGCCCGTTCACCGAAGCATCGATAAACTGATGATCACTTCCTGGTTTGGTCTGGTAATGAATTCGCGCCTCCGCTGGCAGATTATCGTAGCTCTTCTGAGACACACCCGAAGCCGCCCCGGAGGCAACCGATGCCGAG
The DNA here is from genome assembly GCA_964496875.1 of uncultured Candidatus Obscuribacterales bacterium. Classification (GTDB taxonomy): domain Bacteria; phylum Cyanobacteriota; class Vampirovibrionia; order Obscuribacterales; family Obscuribacteraceae; genus RI-106. Next base: position 13,444 of record CAZCBH010000096.1, read on the forward strand.
TCCGCCGTGCCTCGATTGGAATTCGAGGTGGCCCTGGACGCGGCCGGTCTCGCCGCCGCAGTCGAAGACGAAGCCGAAGCTGTCCCCTGGGCTGCCGCCACTGCAGCTACGTAGGCAGATGGGTTCACCTTTTGCAAATGAGTACAGGCTTTGTCATAGACAGAAGTTTTATAGCCAAATTGCATAGCGCGACTGAACATAGCCGAGGCATTCTTCAAATCACCGGCGTTCTCATAGCAAACCCCGAGGAAATAATAGGCTCGATAGTCCCGAGGATTCTTCTTCAGACAGATTCCCAGGTTTTTAATGGCCTGGGGATACTCGCCTTTTTTGACATGGGCGACGCCCAGACGGAACTCTTCGTCGGCAGCTATAGACCCATGCGAAGAAAGCACAAAACACAGAGCAGCCAGGAAAAAACAGGCTGCCAGGCGCCAGGAACGGGACAAGAATGAGGACGCCGCTATCGATTTACAAGCCATATTTAGAGTCTATCAGGAACCAATCTCGCGGGCTACGATGTTCTTTTGAATCTCCGCCGTCCCTTCGCAAATCTCCATTACCTTGGCGTCTCTATAGAGCTTCTCCATCGGCAGATCGCAGCTCAAACCGGCTGCTCCGAAGATTTGAACCGCTTCAGCGCTGTGCACCTGGGCGACCCGGGCGGCATAATATTTGCACATGGCGGCATTTTTGCGAAATTCGGTCGGCTCTTCATCTTTGCTCCAGGCGGCTCGGTAGGTCAGCAGCCGGGCTCCACAAGATTCTGACGACATATCCGCCAGCTTCCATTGAATAGCCTGAAGTTTGCCGATAGCGGCACCAAACTGCTCTCTAGAGCGAGCCCGCTCCACCGAATGGGCAAGGGCTGTATCAGTCAGCCCGACAGCACAGGCGGCGGCTAAGACTTTGATAAAATCCATACCGTGCAGAAGCGCTTCTTCCTGGGACGTGGAACCCTCTACGCCACCCAGCCTGGAAGCCTCGTCCAGCTTCAGTTTTTCGAAAGAGATGTTATTGGTTCTGGCACCGGCAAGACCGAGCTTCTTGAGATTGGCAGAAATTTTGACCGCTTCTTTCAATTGGCTCAGGTCGACAAGCCAGAGCGCCAGGGGAGACTCCCCGGTCTTAGCGGTGACAACGGCAAGCTCCGCCACATCACCGTTGACTACCCAGGTCTTCTCTGCGGTTAATAGATAGTCTTTATCGACCAGGGCGGCAATACCCATATAGTCACTGCCGGCGCCCTCTTCGGTGGCAGCCACCGTGGCTATGCATTCCCCCCGGGCAAGCAGGGGCAGATACCGGGACTTTTGAGTATCGGTGCCGAATTTCTGAATCAACTCGGCGGCTGTGAGATGGCTGGCGACAGACATAGCCAGACCGGCATCAACCTGCCCGAGAGCCTGTATCAAAAGAGCGGTGTGAATAAAGGGCTCTCCACCGCCGCCGTACTCCTTGGCCACGGAAGTTCCCAGGAAGCCTTTCTGTCCGAGGCTTTCGAAAACGCTCTTGACCTTATCAGGATCAATCTCCAGGTCTTTCACCCGGGGTTCGATCTCGCTTGCCAGGAACTTCTTGTAATCTTCGAAAAGCTCTGTTTGTAACGAACTCAAAAATGTGTTCACTGTTTTCGGACGCCTCCGACACTCTATCTATAATATAACGAACGCTATTCTAGCAATTGCAGAAGCGCTTACCCGGGTAGTTAATAGTTCTTTCGCCTTTAAATAGAGAGTGGAGCTTGCAAAATAGCCCGGCGGAATGTTTTCAAGTATTACGTCGGATTAGAAGTCGAGTACATGACACTATACTCAATACCATTCGAGAGCTGTTTGTAATGGCATGAATAAAGGAAGATTCACACATAGGTCATAAAATCCATGTTACTGTGCATGGTTACCAAAGCCGCCTCCGGGCAAGAATCACGAGCCGAGAGATAGAAACTATGTCCGTTTTTTTGAAAGTCATGAAGAAACTCAGCTCCGCTTTTCGCGAGAAGCCGACTCTGAAACCGGATGATTTCGAGCTGGAGCACTTTCTCTTTTATCACGGGCTGGTCGGCACCAGCCCCGAAGGCCAGCGAAAGTTCAAAGATGTGCGTGCCGACATTCGGTTCGCGGTAGAAAGCCATAGCTCTGCCCAGATTGCCATAGCGCTCAAACTGCTGCCTTTGCACTGGGAAGAGAAACTAAAGTCGATTGCCGACGAAATAAAGAACAAAGAGGTTTTGATCGAAATTCTAGCGCCGGAAAGATTGGGTGATACCGAAACGAACAACAACTTTCCGCTTTTTCATGATCACTGGAAAGTCAGAGCCAATGCGGCAAAAATGCTGGCGCATCTAGGCGCGACCACAAAAGTGGAAGAGCTGGTCAATAGTCTGCCCGGCACCAGGGAGAATACCAAAATGGCCTTCTGTCATCTGGTCTATGCTCTGGGCAAACTTGGAGATAAAGGCGCTCTTGAAGCCATCGAACCCTACCTTATCGATGAGGACCCCTGGATTCAAGTCGATGCTGCAGGAGCCCGGGCGCTGCTCTGTGCCGACCCGAATGACAGGCCGCTTAAAGAGGCTATCTTTCGCTCCGGTAAATTTTTCGACTATGCCGCGGTTCAGATAAGCAAATTCATTCCCATTGAAAGCTTTCTCGAAAATAGTAAAGAGACAAACTCAACCGAAATCAGGCAAGCCGGGCTGCGGTTGATCACCGGTGTCTGCCAGGCCGGCTCTGGAAGCTTCCCGGCAGAGATCGTGATCGAAAGGGGGATCGACGACCGAAGCCGGGATCTGGCCGATGAGCTTGCCGAAAGCACCGACCCGATCTTACTGAGGGCAGCCCTGGATCTGACCGACTGGCTCAGCAACAATGGACGCTCCCCCCATGCGGCAATATTAGAAAAAGCGACCGAGAGCAGCCCGGCAACAAATTCTCTGGGCGAGAAACTGGAATTAATCGAATCGCAAAACAGAAGCCCCTTAGAATCAGCAACCCTGGAAGCCGCTGTCTATTCCGCCGGCAGACTGAATAGAGCGGAGCTGGCGCCCATACTTTACGAAGCCCTTCGCAAACCGGGCGCCTCGGCGATGAAAGACGAAATTCTGGAAGCCCTTTCCCAAATCGATCCCCAACAAGAAGATTGCCAGAAATCCGGAGCCGATATACTGATCGAAATAGCAAAAGCGGCGGTAGATCTGGAGGAACGGACAGGAATAAGCCCCAGCGCCCAGCCGGTGATTGAAGAGGAAGAAGGGCCTCCCCGCATTTATTTCAGAGTGCTCAAAGCCCTCGGCAAAACAGCACAGCCGGCAGCGGTGGCCTATCTTGTTACTGCCACCGGCGACCACGCCCCGGACAAGCGTAATAGAGCGCTAAAATCATTGATAGAAATAGGCGAAAAGAAGGCGGAACTCATAGCCACCTTCAAAAACAGCCTCTTAGAGAGAATGACCGATCTCTCCTCCGAAGTCCGAACCACAGCGGTGGACGGCGTTGGTCGACTCGGTCTTCTGGAGGGCGCCGACAGGGTGCTCGAACTGACCGCCGCCCGGGAAGTCTCGTTATCTAATAAAGCGCTGGAAACATTATCAGATCTTGCAATGAACGGAAACAGGGACGCAATTATCGAGAAATTGAAAACCCGGCTGAAAAGCGGGGGAAATCAGTATCACCGCGAGAAGCTCAGCAAGCTCCTTGAAAACATTGAGAAACATCAAGCAAAACCCTAAAACAGTCCATGATAAGGTAGTAATGGTTGCTTCGGGAACCGTTTTAGCGTACTAAATCTTAGACGACTGACCATGACTGAAGATTCGGAAAAGTCCACACAGAGTCGACAAGCCGCCATCGGGTCGGAGCACGCCCAGCGCATGCTCGACACCGTTCTGGAGCATCCGGCTCCCAGAAGAACCTTCAAACAGACCATGATCTTCGATATGGTCCTCGGCATTGGGCTTTTGATAGCTGTGGGCGGCTTCACCACCGGGCTCATGAAAGTCTACCTTACCCATATGGCCAAGCAGAGCATAAATCAGCACGATTACAAAGCGGCTATCCATATACTCAACCGCAGCCCTATTCCACAGTTTCTCTCCGGAACCAGCGGAGACAACAATCCTTCCGAACTCTTGAACCAGGCGCTTTATCTAGATGCGGTCGAAAGACTGGAAGCCGATCATGACGATCAAGCCGCCCTGTCGCAATTGAGTCGCATCCCGGCAGGCTCTAGATACTTCAATCTGGCTCAGCAATTCCTCAATGAAAGGACTAAGCCTTCATCGCTACAGCTAGAAGGCTCTGCTCTTCAGCTGGAAGAGAAGACAGAAGAAGAAGTCCAGAGCGACAAGCTTTTCGAAGAAAAGACCAAAGAAGAAGAGAAGTAAAGCAGAAACTTTTTAGGTGAGGCTCGAGCTTTCGAGCCTATAATGAAAGACGCCTATGAACAAACTGCTTCTATCTTCAATGGTGGCGATTCTATCCGGTCTGCTCACCCTAGCAGTTCCCGCAGCACAAGCTGCCGAAATTTTTGCCGACGCGGTGTCACTCTATCAAAAGGGTGATCACAAGAAAGCTGCCGGCTATTTCGAACACATCATCAAACATAAACCGGACCACTGGCAGTCGCACTATTACCTCGCCAATATTCATCTGAAAAGCAATAATTTGGCCGAGGCGAGAAAGTATTACAACTCTTGTGTCTTAAACTATCCCGATATTCCCACCTGTCAGAACATCGTCAAGGCTCTCGCCCACATAGACAAACTGGAAGCAGCCAGGACAAACAGTGTGGTCGCAAACACCACCGGTAATACCGCTCTCAGCGCTCCGAGCGATGAGAGCGATCCCGAAGAGAAGAAACGTCTGGCTCTGGCGCAAAAGCTGGAGGCGGAAGAGTCCGAGCGAATTGATTCTAGAACCAAAGCGCTAAAAGAAAAGAAGCGAAAAATACTAGAAGACGGAGAGCGGGAAGCGAACGCTGTCATAGCAAACGCCCAGGCCAAACTGGCTCGCATGCACAACGAATCGAACTGGTTTGTCAAAAATACCAGGACCGGTGAGGTCAGCGTAGGGCTTCCCTCTTTCGTCGCGGATCAGGTCATGGCCGAAGCCTATGAATCGGCTAAACAGATCAAAAAAACAGCAGAACTCAGAGCCCGGGGTATCTATATTCCGAAGACGAGTAATAGCAGCCTATCTTTGAGACACCAGCTCACCGCCAAACCGGGACCGAGCGGCACAACCATGGATACCGTGGGCACCAATACCTATGTGCGAAACTATACCCATACTAAGAAGCAAATAGCCGGGCGAGAGAGCAATCGGCTCTAATCAGGTTAAGCAGAGCCCCAAACGTGAGGGTTACTCGACGACGAATTCCTTGTATTGCTCGGAACTCATGGAAGTATCCAGTTCGCCTTTGTCTTCGAGCTTGACTTTAATCATCCAGCCTTTGCCGTAGCAATCGAGGTTGACCAGCTCAGGCTCTTGAACGAGCTGTTCGTTGATCTCGGTAATTTCACCCGAGACCGGCATAAACAGGTCGGAAACAGACTTGACCGACTCGATCACTCCAAATTTCTGTTCTACTTTGAACTTGTCGCCAACCCCGGGAAGCTCGACATAGGTTACATCACCGAGTTGATCGGCAGCGAACGCGGTGATCCCGATGGTCGCTATATCACCATCAACCTTGATGTACTCGTGGGTTTTTACATACTTCAGTTCTTGTGGATAGGCCAGCATAGTGTCTCCCAGTGGAATAACTCTCGCGCGAGATTGCAAATTTACATAGCAGATTCTAGCAAGCCTACCCCCAAGAAATATCTCTTTGCTTTCGAGAATATTGATCTTCTTTAGAATAGCCCTCTTGACTACCGCTAATTCCCAAAACTAGATGGTCAGGACAGTTACATCCCGGAGGAAACAATCATGAAGACTCGGACAAGAAACATTCACAATCAAAATCCAAGAACCAGATTCTTAGACCTGCTTGCCGTCTCAGGCGCCCTGGCATCTACCCTGTACGTCTATTTCCTTTTATAGAAAGGACGTTTGACCACCTCAGCCGGAATCTCCCGATCCCGTATCTTGATGTTGAGTACGGTGCCGATTTTGCCAAGCGATGGCTCTTCTATCAAGGCAAAGGCGATCGGATATCCGACATGAATTCCCTGGGAACCGCTGGTTACCCTGCCAATCACCCGACCCTCATGGGTAACTTCATAACCCTGCCTGGGCAGCGCTTTGCCCTCGGCCTTCAGGCAGACAACCTTTTTACCGACCCCGTCCGCTTTCTGGCTGGCCAAAACCTTTTGACCGATGAAATCGCCTTTATCCGGCTTCACGCTCCAGCCAAGACCGGCTTCCACAGGGCTGATGTCCTCCTCCAGCTCGTGACCATAAAGAGGCAGACCGGCTTCCAGGCGAAGAGTATCCCGGGCGCCAAGACCGCAGGGCTCGATGCCGAACTCAGCTCCTTTTTCGAGAATCAATTTCCAGAGGGCAGCGGCAGATTCAGCGGGTACAAGAATTTCGAATCCGTCTTCACCTGTATAACCAGTTCTGCCGAACCCGACTTGTACACCATCCA
>CAZCBH010000097.1:0-19957 GCA_964496875.1 uncultured Candidatus Obscuribacterales bacterium
GAATTGCAATGGCGCTGACCTTCCTGTTCGCGCCTGTCGCACCCGGCTTTGCCCAGACCAACACTCCTACCGCTGCCGCCCAGCAGCATCCGTTTGACGGGCCCACCCTCTACAAAGAGGTCTTCGAGAGGCTCAAGCGCTTCCACATCGAGCTGCGCGATCCCCAGAAGCGGGAAGCGTGGTCGAAGGAGTGGGAGAACAAGTATCGCGGCAAGCTCTCCGACGAGGCCAAGGTCGATGAAGCCATCCACGAGATGGTGAACAGCCTCGAGCAGATCCACGATCACTACCTGCCACCCGAGAGCTGGAAGGCTCAGAACCAGGCGTTCAAGCCCGGTTTCGCCGGTGTCGGCATCGCGGTCGAGATCAAGGGTCAACTCGAAGCCCTCAAGGCTCTGCCCGAGAATCCCACCGAAGAGCAGGTGAAGGCAGCCTACACCATCGACAACGATAAGCAGCCCTTCGCGGTTGCCGACGAGCCGATGGACAACCTGCCCGCCCAGAAGGCCGGACTGCAGCGCGGCGACATCATCATCGCTGTTCGTGAAGTCGGAAGCCCCGCACCGGCAATCTCGCTGAACGGGAAGACTTCCGACGAAGCAGTGGAGCTCATCCGCGGCAAGATCGACACCGAGGTGGGTCTCACCATCCGGCGTGGCGACGGCAACGGCGGCTTCAAACCGGACTTCGAGGTGATCATCAAGCGTGCCACGGTCGTCCCCAAGGTGACCAAGGTCAAGGACCTCGGTGACGGTGTCACCCAGGTTCGCCTCTTCAACTTCTCTTCGGAGAATGTCGAGGCCGAGATGACCGAAGCCCTGCAGAAAGCAGCCAAGGGCAAGGCCCTGGTGCTCGACCTGCGCGGCAACCCCGGCGGTCGGCTGGAAGCAGCCAAGAGCGTCGTCGCCAAGATCCTCGAGACCGGCGTCATCGTCGCCAAGCGTGAACGCAATGGCGACGGCTGGGAAATCGAGACCACCTCTCTGCTCAAGGACATCGGCCTGGTCGAGTTCAAGGACACGACCGATTCGAGCAATGACCGCATCCATGCCATCGAACGTGCCACCCTGCTCGTCCCCCGGGACATGCCTGTGGTGGTGCTGATCGACGGCGGCAGCGCCAGCGCTTCCGAAATCACCGCCGGCGCCCTCAAAGGCCGTGCGGTGATCGTAGGCAAACCCAGCTATGGCAAGGGTGTCGGCCAGGCCGTCATGCCTCTGCCCTGGGAGCGCGGGGTCAACATCACGACCTTCGAGTTCCTGCCTCAGGACCGCGCCATGAACATGGTCGGTATCATCCCTGATATCGAGGTGGAACAGCCTGCCGACGACCGCTTCGACCCGAACAAGGATACCCAGCTAGAAGCCGCCAAGCAAGCCGCTATCGACTTGCTGGCCGAAGCTGACGCCTTGTCGAAGAAGGCTGAGGAGCTTCGCACCGAGAAGCTCGACAACTGGAAGAAGGCTATCGAGGCGCGCAAGAAGCAGCCCTGATGGCTCAACACATAAGTCAACCCGAAGCGCCTGTTCTCCGAGTCGGAGAGCGGCGTCAGGGTTGTCGGTTTTCTAACACGACAAAGGATGATTCCAATGAAACTTAGCAGAATCGTGCTGACGTTGGCCCTCGGGCTGACGCTGTCTGTCTCTGCTTTTGGCCAGTCCCAGGCTGATCCGAGTCACCTGCTCCTCAAGGAAGGTGCCACGGAGATCCAGAAGGACGACAAGGACAAGAGCGGAGAACCGAAGATTGTTGAGCGCATGGGTGAGCCGGCACCGGCGGGTCCTCAGAACCCGTTCGTGATTCCGCTCAGCCCGGACGCCCTCGAAGCGCTCAAGGGTATCAACGCCGACGCCAAGCCCACTCCCGAACAGCTCGAGACCGTCTATCGAACGGTCTGGCAGCAGGTCTCGGACAACTACAATCGTCCCGAGAAGCTCGCCAACTGGCAGGAATGGAAGCACAAGTTCGACGGCAAGATCACAACGCCGGAAGAGCTGGAGTCCGCCCTGCAGGAAATGCTCGGCAGCCTCGGCGACCACTGGACGAGCTACACGTCTACCGCCGACATGAACGCCGCCCGCGAGCGTTATATGAATGGCATCGTCGAATCGGGCATCTTCATGAAGGAAGGTCCCGAAGGCGCCATCCTGATTCACTCGGTCGCCTACGGCACCTCCGCCTACAAGTCGGTTCTCCGCAAGGATGACCGGATTGTCAGGGTCAACGGTGTCGACGTGGCCGGCAAATCGCTGGCGGAGATGGAAGACCTGGTTCGCGGTAAGGCTGGCTCGGCGATGAAAGTCGTCTACGAGCGTGCCGGTGCGCAGCATGAGCTGACCATGATTCTGGCCATGCCGGAACAAGAAGGCGTGCAGATGCGCATCCTGCCGGGTCATCTAGGCTACATTCGCCTGGATGAGTTCTCGGCCGAATCGGCAAGCAAGCTCTCCCGTGGTCTGATTCAGCTCCACATGAAGTCCAATGGTCACCTCAACGGTCTGATTCTGGACCTGCGCGGCAACCCCGGCGGACGCGTCGACCTGGCCAAGAAGATCGCCGAAATCTTCATCGAGGAAGGCACCATCTTCTCGACCAAGACCCGCAAGGAGCGCCAGATCACCAATGAAGTCGTCACCATCATGCCTCCGATGGAGCATGAATTCGCCGATCAACCGGCGGAGCTGGTGGCAGCCGTCAAGGACTATTACAAGATTCCGATGGTTGTGCTCGTCGACGGCAGCAGCGCCAGTTCTTCGGAAATCCTCACCGGTGCTCTGAAGGACAACGGTCGTGCCACCATCATGGGTACCACCACCTGGGGCAAGGGAGTCGGGATGATCATCTCGAACATTCCTCCCGGTGGCAGGCTCTCGATCACATCACTCGACTATCTGACGCCGTCAGGGTACAACCTGTCCGGCAAGGGTATCGAGCCGCATGTCGTGGTCGAGCGTCACTCCGGAGCCAGCTTCGATGAGCAGCTCGACGCCGCCATCGACTATCTCCAGAGCAAGGCGCCGGATCCTTTCGAGGGACCTCTCTCGAACCGCGCCGAAGGTCCCAACGAACAGGTCGACTTCTTCAACTCGCCGCTCGGCATCTCGTTGATCATCGCGCTTCTGATCGTCGGTGTTCTGATGTACGGCAAACACGCCGACATCCAGCGCAACCGTCGCAAAGAGCGTGAAGCGGCCGAGAAGAACAAGAAGGAGGTGAACCGCTACTAAGCGGCAACCTCTCCGAAAACGCGGAGGGGGGTGCAGTCTTCAAAACGGCTCCCCTCCGCAAAACCATATCTAGTCCCTCAAACTTCTCAGTAAGAGGTAATAGCATGAAACAAGAAAAGGAGGTGTCCATGATTCACCTAAGGTAGGGGCTCCGGCTCAAGCAAAAATTGCACCTCACTGACGAGGTGCTCCCAGCGCGCGGAATTACTTCCGGCAGCTGGTTCTCTTTTCTCAGCTTGACCCGGAAGCCTCTCCTCAAGGAGGCATCATGGGCAAGACCTACAAGCGTCGCCACGGCTTCAAGGCCGCGGCGCGGGAATGCACTGTTTTCGTTCACCTCGATGAAATCTACGTCTCCGACTCGACCTGGCGCAAGCTCATGGAGCGCGACCACGGTCAGATCGAGCAGATGCGGAAGAACATCGAGGACGGCATGGAGATGGTGCGCGTCGTTCTGCGTCCGCGGGTCGACGGTGGCTATAACATCGAAGATGGTCGCCATCGCGTCATCGCGGCTAAGCTGGCTTGCGCCGGAGTGATTGAAGCTCTGGTTGTCGGTCGCTAATAACGACTTCGTTTTAACCCCTTTGTTCGGCATTCTCCGGTCTGTGCTCAAACACAGCACCGGGTTTGCCGAACAAACTTTTTATTCACTTTCTACTATCTTTTATAGCAAAAACATCGACAAGGACAGCTATGCCGGATGTCTCCTCAAAGCTGCCTATGTTCTGGCAATAAGGAAGTTCCAACAGCACAGGCAGCTTGCGAGAGAGATCGTCAGCGGAAAAGAGAAGTTTCGCGCAAAAGAAAGAAGGGAAGAAAGAGTGGCACAGGGCGATTTGCTCCAGAATATATGTAAAAGCAACAAGAGCAACTCTACCTTATATATATGCGCAACAGACAAACCAGGGAGAGAAGACCGCTATAGCAATCTAGACCAACCTTAGTGGTATTTTCCCCATCGACACAGTTCAATCCAGGACCTAATCTATGGTTACAGATTCGCGAAAGTCGCTGTTCGCATTCTAAAAACCTGCCTTTTATGGCGCTGGCGTTGAGACAAAAGGTCTACATATCGTGCACACATTCGATGCTCATTTCGGAAACCCGCAAGAACTGCCCGACTCTGCTAACCAGAATACCAAAGATAATGGACTGAACCGACAGGTGCAGGATTCGCTGACAAAAGAGATTCCAGGTAAAGCCTCAGCCCTCACCCACCGGGTAGAAACGTCGGATCCAAACGCCTCGAAGAAGCTTTCAGCCATGGATGCCGGCATAAACTGGACCCGAGACAGCCAGGGCAACTTCGTTACCAAAAATCGCTGGGGCAAACTCATGACCCGCGATGACCAGGGACGTATGGTGGACTACAAACACTTTGTGGAAACAAAGCGCATGGGTGCAAGGGATCAGATGGCCTTCACTTCGGTCCTATTCTGCAATCCTCTGATGCTTCTTGGATTGGGCGCCACCTTCGCCTTCATGGACAACTTTCGCAATAGCGAAAAGGAATATGAAAGACTCCAGAACAACCTCGACGGCAAGAAGACCGGCAAAGAATTGAAAGGCTACACAGAGAAAGACGCAGTCAAGGCGCTGGTCTTGATCAACGACCGCAGGCCATTGCATGAAAATGCCATAGCAGCCGGCAATGCCGCTCTTAAAGAGAGAGAAGCCAGTCGGCGCAAGCGTCAACTCTCTCTGGAAGATTATCGCAGGCGTCAACTCCAGGCTCTGTCTGTTCCGGACCGCAGTATGCTCTCGAGACAGAACATCGCCAAAATGAAGAATCGCCTGGAAGAGCAACTGGAGCGCATGCGCGGCAACGCCGACCTGAAAGACATCGCCCTGATCGAAACTCAGATAGAGAAGCTCGACAGAGCTTTGAAGCGCTTCTCGGCCCTCAGTCACTGAGAAGAAACCCCTTGGCATGATAACTGTCGGTCAATATTCTCAATAGCCCCTATGTAGCCAGGGTGTATATAGATTCGGCCAAGCAAAGTTAAAATTCTTGACTGCAGTTCATGGAATTGCCCTTGCAACCTCTTAAAATGACGGAATGACTTCGGCTTCCAGAAAAAAATCTTCAACTCTTCCAGGACTCGGCTTTATCGAGGACCAGGCTGGAATCGGACTGGAGTTGATCGGTCAGGTAATGGTACTCCTGTTCCAGACTGTCTCTTACATGGTCCGGGGAAGGATAAACATTGCAGAGACTTTCCGCCAGGCTTATATGATAGGCGTAAAGAGCTTTGTCGTAGTGGGCATTACAGCGCTCTTCGTCGGCTTTGCCATGTCTCTCCAGATATCGAGAGAGCTAGTTAATTTTGGAGCCGATACCGCCATAGGCGGCGTGGTCTCTCTGGCTCTGGTAAGAGAGATAGGCCCTATTACCGCCGGCATAACCGTGGCGGGAAGGGTAGGTTCGTCCATCGCCGCCGAGATAACCACCATGATGATCACCGAACAGATTGATGCCTTGAAAGTGATGCGCATCGATCCGGTCGAGTTCCTAGTGGTACCGCGCTACACTGCCGGTCTGATCATGTTGCCGGTTCTCTCGATCTACGCCATGTTCATCGGCCTGTTTGCCGGCATTTACATCGCCAGCATCGCAGCCAATCTACCTACTGAAACCTTCCTCGATTCGGTTAAACAAACGATTCTCGACAGGGATTTCACCGTACACTTCCTGAAATCCATTATCAATGCCACCATAATCATCATCTTCTCCTGCGCCATCGGTCTGCATACAAGAGGTGGTGCCGAAGATGTGGGAATCGCCACCACCAGGACGATTGTCTGGGTGATGACCTGCATTTTCATCTTCAACTATATTGTCACCTCGTTAACCTACGCACCCCGTTAGTAGAAAGCACTTAGCACCAATGGCGACACCAGCAATGCTAGAGATCCAAAATTTGCACAAGTCCTTCGGCTCTCGTGAAGTCTTGAAAGGCATATCTTTCGATGTGCACACCGGAGAGATGGTCGGACTGATAGGTCCTTCCGGTTGCGGCAAATCGACCATACTCAAGTTAATCTGCGGATTATTGACCCCGGACGAAGGTCAGGTCATACGTCGTTCCGACGAAATCGGTCTGGTCTTTCAGGGCTCGGCTCTGCTCAACTCTCTCACCATTAGAGAGAACCTCGCCCTTGCTCTATATCATCGCAATCTCAGCAAAGCCGAAGAGAACGCGACCATAAAAGAGAAGCTGCAGCTGGTCGGTCTGGCCGATTATGTCGACTCTTATCCGACTCAACTCTCCGGAGGACAGCAGAAGAGAACGAGCTTCGCCCGGGCGATTGTGAACGATCCGAAGATAATTTTATACGACGAGCCTACAACCGGTCTGGATCCGGTCATGTCAACGATTATAGAAGATTACATGATCAAACTGGGAGAAGAGCTGAAAGCGGCATCTATAATAGTCACTCATCAGTATTCCACCTGGACTCGCACCACCGAAAGAGTAATTCTTATGCACAGTGGAGATACTGTATGGAAAGGGAGCACGGAAGAAGCTATGCACTCGGATAATGCCTATATGAAACAGTTCGCCGAAGGATTGAAAGAAGGTCCGATGTTGTCAGGTCTTCAATAATCCGAACCAATAAGGAAGAATCTATCTGTGAAAGCAGCTGATACAGTAAAGGAAACCCCGGACAAAACGACGGTTGTATACAAAGTGACCAGCAATTCCGCCAGTAAACCAAACTATGAAGTAAGAGTCGGCATCTTCACCATACTTGCCGTCATTATCCTGCTTTATGGTTGGACCTGGCTCAAGAGCTTCTCTCCGATGCATCCTCCCCAAATCATAACAGTCCAGTTTCACGATATAGCCGGTCTGGCAACCAATGCACCGGTCAATATCAACGGTGTCAGAGTCGGCACGGTAGAGCAGATAGAGCTGAAAGGCAAAGGCCAGGTACTCGCCCATCTCAGAATCAAGACCGAAGAGGTCACGGTTCCCCAGGGTTCTACCTTCACAATCCAGACCCTCGGTCTGGTCGGTGCGAAATATATCGAGATCACTCTGCCGGAAGAGGAGCCTGGTCAGGAGCTCCCTGCCCCGATTGATTCCAACACTGTTGTGATCGGCTCGGATCCGGTCAGGGTCGAGCTGGTTATCAATAAAATAGCCACCAATGTCAACAATATGATAGGCAAAGTCAGCGACGATGATACCCAGTCCAGCTTCGCTTCAGCCATCCAGCGTTCCGGCGAGACCATCGAGAATATCAATGTTGCTGCCAAGAAGCTCAACAAGAACATGGACAACATCGCCGAAGCCACCGACAGCCTGGTAAAAACCTCAGATAAATTCGGAGACGTTGCCGAAGAAGCCAAGACCCTTACCTCTAACGCCAATTCCTTTTTCGTCACAGGGAAAGGAGCCCTGGCAGATATTTCTGACCTGACCAAAGATTTCAAGACCACCTCTAGAAGGGTCAACAAAATTCTGGAAAGTCCCCAGGTGGTATCCGACCTGCGTCAGACGGCCAAAGACGCCAGAGAGACTGTCCAGGCTGTGAAAAAACTGATGAGCGAACTCGAGACCACGATGAAGGACGAGAATCTTCGCAAGGATTTGATCGCTTTATTAGACCGGGTGACAAAATCCACCGAGAACATCGCAGGCTCTATGCAGCAGATCAACGAAATGGCTGGAGACAAAGAGTTGCGCAGCGATGTCAAAGTAATCGTCAACGAAGCCCGGGACGCGGTAAACAAAGTGGACCGCATCATCGGCAGCCCGGATTTCAAAGGCAATTTGCGATCGACAATGAAAAAGGTTGAGAGTGCCGCAGAGAAAGTGGACACGGTCTCGCAACAAATGAACCAGATCCTAAATAAACGGGCTCCCCTCATCCAGATGATGGTCGGTACACCGGGAAGGCTTCCTGCAGAGAAGAAAAAAGAAGAAGCCCCGGCATCGGATAAGGACCAGAGTCAAAAATAGATAAGTATTGCTGTCAAGGATTCCTTCCGGAGCCGATCTGGTTCATACTGACTTCTTCGCAAAATACGATCGCTCCAGGTGAATTCAATGAACTATGAGCCGGTTATCGGGCTTGAAGTCCACGCCCAACTGAAAACCAGTACCAAGGCATTCTGCTCCTGTCCCAATCTCTTCGGAGAAAGTCCCAACGATCAAGTCTGTCCGGTTTGCCTGGGAATGCCGGGTGTGCTGCCGGTATTGAACGAAAAAGCCGTGGAGCTTGCCATCAGGGCCGGTATCGCATTAAATTGCAAGATTGCCGATAGTACTAAGTTTGATCGTAAAAACTATTTTTACCCGGATCTGCCGAAAGGCTATCAAATAAGCCAGTTTGATCAACCCATTTGTGGCCCAGGTCATCTAACCATCCGGGGCCAGAGAGTGCGAATCAATCGTGCCCATCTCGAGGAAGACGCCGGCAAGCTTGTACATGCCGGTGCCGATGGTCTGCATGGTTCGGATTATTCTTTGGTAGACTACAACCGCTCCGGCGTACCGCTGCTCGAGATCGTCACCGAACCAGACATAGAGAGCGCCGACCTGGCAAGAGACTATCTTACCGAATTGAGAAACATACTAAGATATCTCGAAGTCTGCGACGGCAACCTGGAGGAAGGGAGCTTTCGCTGTGATGCAAACGTGTCGGTAAGACCGGTAGGAGAAACCGAACTCGGTACAAAAACCGAGATCAAAAATATGAATAGCTTCCGCTCGGTACAAAAAGCTATCAACTCCGAGATAGAGCGCCAGATCAAGATTCTAGAAAGCGGCGGCAAGATAACCCAGGAAAGCCGGCTCTGGGACGACAACAGCCAGACCACCCACAGCATGCGCTCGAAAGAGGAAGCTCATGATTACCGCTACTTTCCCGAACCGGATCTGGTACCACTTCAAATCAGCAGGGAGCGCGTCGAAGAGATAGCCTCATCTATGCCTGAACTGCCGGAAGCTCGAAGAAAACGCTATCTGGCCGCAGGCTTATCCGAAGAGTATGCCATTATCCTCACCGAGTCGAAAGAGAAATCAGATTTCTTCGATCAGACCCTCACCCTCGGAACCCCAGCCCTTGCCGCAAGCGGCATTTTAATCAACGATACCGAAAAAATTCTCCGGGACAACAATCTGGATTTCAGCCAGGCGCGCTTCACCGCTCAGAACATAAAAGACCTGGTAGAAGCCACAACATCGGGTAGAGTAGGCTCTACCGCCGTGAAAAACAAGATCCTTCCTCGACTTATAACAGAAGGCGGCAATGTCGACGAGATCATAGAAAATGAAGGGCTCGCTCAGATAAGCGACGAGAACTCCATCAAAAAACACGTAGAAGAGATCCTGGCTCGCTCTCAAGAACAGGTGGAAAGTTATAGATCCGGCAAAACCAAAGTTCGCCAGTTTTTCTTCGGCGAAGTGATGAAAGCGACCCGGGGCAAAGCGAATCCCAAAGTCATAAACGATTTACTCGATCAACTGCTGCCCGAACCAGAACAGAGATAATGAGATGAGCAAAGAAACCGTCCAGGTGGTATGTTAATTTAGATGCTCGTGAATTCCTGAAAAAGATCCGATGGCTCCTGGTATTACCGATTCGAAGACTGACAAGACGAAGCGCCTGCTTAGAGCGGCTGCTCTGGCCAGCCTTTTGCTTCTATCGACCGGAGCTATACCAGCCCAGGCCAAACAGCAAGGAGGAAAGTTCAAAGGTTATTTTGCTCCCTGTCATCTGGTTTCCCCGCTTCGCGATGACCTGGTCTATACCCCGGTGGGTATGGGAAGAATTACTTCCAATGCCGGCTACCGAGTGCATCCGGTGACCCATAAACACAGCTTCCACAGCGGCGTAGATCTGGCTGCCAAACTAAATGACAGGGTCTATAACCTGCTCGACGGTATCGTCACAAGGGTAGGCTGGCGGGGCAATCTCGGCTGCGCTGTCGAGGTCTATCACCCTTATCCCAACGTCAAAACCATTTGCGGGCATCTCAACGCCTACAGCGTCATGCCCGGAATGTGGGTCCAGCGCGGGCAGGTGCTGGGCTATGCCGGCAGCACGGGAAGATCAACCGGTGTCCATCTTCACTACACCGTTATTCGCGCCGACACCAAAGACTATATCGAACCGCTGGAATTTCTCAAACTAGTACCCAACTATGTCAGCGCCCTGAAAACAGCCAGAATTCAAGCCGGCGCTCAGCAGCGCCTCAAAGAGATGCAGGATGTGGCCAAAGAGCCCATCGACACGGATGACGAAGATTTGCCCGGAGATCCTGAACATTCCTGAGAGAGCTTCTTGACCATGAACCCCACCACAATCGAAGTGTTGAAAGAGAAGGCAAACGAATGCTTCATCTCGGGCGAGTGGGCGGAGGCGGAGAAACACTACAGAAATGGATTGCGGCAAATAGAGGATACCGATAATCTGCCGGTCGAATACAGCATGGCCTTCATGTTGGACTACTCTCGTCTGCTCTACCTCAAAGAAAGAAATTTGGAATGCCGCGATCTCTGTCTAAAGATTCTGGATCTAGCAGAACAAAACAGCTCCAACCCGGCCACTCGAGCTATATTGGTGCCCACCTGCTTGCGCCTGGCGGAGACCCTCTCTTTTTTCGAGGATCTGGATCAAACTCTTATCTATTTAAAACGGGCAGCTAATCTGGCGGATCAAACCGACCTCAATCTCAACCCTGACTATTTATCGATTCTGGTAACCGTTCTATCCACCCATGCAGCCTATTTGCTATCGGGAGAAGATCAAGGACGCTTTGCCGAATCGGAGTCTCTTATAGAAAAGGCAGAAGAACTGGCCCGGGAGCACGGTATTACCAGTGGTGAAGATATTGCCAATCTGTATTCTACTAAAGCTATTAGCATACAGCTGCGTGGAGACATCGAAGAAGCCCAGAAATACTATATCCTAGCCATAGAGGCGCTGGAAGACAGCCCGCTCTCTGCTTGTTTCGGAGAAGCCTGTTTCGGTTACGCGACTCTTAGAGCTACCGATAGCAAGTTCAGCAGCTCGCTTGAATTTCTAGAAGAAAAAATCGCCTCTAAAGAGAAGCGAACCGGCAATGACCATCCGATTCTAAAGAGAGCTATAGCGGCCCTTGCCCTTACCTACTCTGCCTGCGGCGAGCTGGACGAAGCCGAGATTCAGGCCCAACGCTACAACCGCATCGTAGAGATGATGGGCGAACCCGGGGTCGAGCTGAAGATCGACTGTCTGCGCATTCTAATCGACATCCTCCAGCAGCAATCGCGGTTTTCGGAAGCCCAGGTGCTTCTGAGCAGAGCCAATGATCTGGCGGAGTCCACTGGAAATGAAGCGATTCTTGTGCGTTTGCTCATGGACATGGCCAGGCTGAAGCTGGATCTCGGGGAATTTCACGGCTCGGTAGAACTCTATGAAAAATCCCTTGCGATAACGACTAGGCTCAAAGGACCGGATCATTTCGAAACGGCTATCTGCCTGGGTCTTCTAGGAAACGCCTATTTTGCCATCCATGACTTTGCCAGAGCAGAGCAATATATACGCCAATCCATAGAACTATCCTCCAGGCAGGAAGAGTTTTTCGGCAATTTATTAGGCGCCGACAACTATCGCTATCTGGGCCTGGTCTGTCTGCAGCAGGACAAACTGGAAGAAGCCGAGGACGCATTTTTGAAAGCCCTGGCCATGCTTGAGACCACAGATATGGCTCAAACACTGCAAGAAGCCGAGACTCTCAAAAACATGGGAGAACTCTCCGAAGCAAGAGAAAACCTCGATGAAGCAAGGCGCTATTACGAGAAAGCGCTGAAGCTGGCGAGATCTATTTTAGGAGACAACAACTTCGAAGTGGCCGATTATATCTCCTGCCTGGCCGACATCGCACGCAAACAAAGCCGCTATCAAGACGCTGAAGAAATGTACGGAAAAGCCCTGGGAATTTTCGAACAAACTCTCGGTCCGGGACACCCCAGAACCTGCATCGTTCTTCAACGCTTCGGCGAAATCGCAATAGAACAAAGCAAATATGACGAGGCCGAAGAATACTTTGTCAAAACCCTGACCCGCATGGAGCAAACCCTGGGCAGCAATCATCCCGATGTCGGCTACACGAGCTATTGTCTGGGCGCCACCTATCACTGGAAGTCCATGCCCTCCCGAGCAGAGTCCTACTATAAAAAGGCCCTTTCTATAAAAGAAGAACAGCTTGGTCTCAAGCATCATGACCTGGCCACCATTCTGGAGCCGCTCATAGATGTACTCAATAGCCAGGGCAAGCAAACCGAAGCCAATTCCTACAACCGACGAATGAATGAGTTGACCGGCTATGAACGCTGAGTAAAGCTTTCTCAGTCTATCATGTAGAGGTTGCCGTCCTGGCTACCGATACAAATGCCGGTGTTAGATATTGCCGGAGAGCTGATGATCGGCCGCTGGGTCTGATAGCGCCACTTAACACCACCATTCCTGATGTCTATGGCATAGACCCTGGAGTCAGGACTGCCGCAATAGAGCCGATTACCGGCCACTGCCGGAGAGGAAGACAAAAGCGGAACCGGAGAATAGATATTTGCTTTCCAGTAGACTTTTCCAGTGTGCGAATCGAGACAGTACATGAGCTTGTCATCGTTGCCTGCGAATATCCGACCATTAGCACCGGATGGAGTAATGGAAAATGATTCTTGACCGGTAAACTTCCACTTCACTGCTCCGGTAAAGAGATCCAGTGCGTAGAGCTTCTTATCCCAGGCTCCGAAGTAGACCATACCATCCATGATCAAAGGTGAGCCCAGAATTTTTCCGGTGGCTTTAGCCTGCCAGAACAACGAGCCGTCTTTCGTCGAGAGCGCGTAGACACCACCCAGGTGTGTGGTGATCAAGAGAACATCCGGAGTAACAGCAGGCGAAGCGGTTATTCTTCCGACTCCGCCGTTTATCTCTTTTTTGGCCGTGCCGGACGGATAGTTCCACTTCACCTTACCGCTATTGATATCGACGGCATAGACATAGCCGTCCCAGCCGCCGAAAAATGCTACCCCATTCAGTATTGCCGGTGATGAAGAAACTCGGTCTGCGGTCTGCACGCTCCATTTGATGGAGCCTGTTTTCGGGTCGATTCCGTATACTTTATGGTCTTCGCAACCGATTACCAGTATTTGATCGGTTACGGCAGGAGAGCTCTTAACCTTGTCGCCTAGCTCCGTTTTCCACAACATGCGGCCATTGCGCTCGTCCACCGCATAGACGAAGTGATCGTCACTGCCGACATAGACAACGCCTTTATAAATTGCCGGAGAAGAATCAATCGGACCCTCAGCGGGAAAGGTCCATTTCAGTTTGCCAATCGGTTGAAAAGCGGCTCCTAAACTGATTTTACCCGTGTGGCAAGAATTCTGTAAAAACATCGACCAGGAGTTGCCGTATTGAGACACGATAGAAGAACTTCCTTTCAAAAGCTCTTCCCGACTGGGCTTCGAGGAAGCCTCAGTATTGTGCACGGCAGCACCTTCGAGCGGTGCCTGCCCGAAAGCGGAAGAGCCGCAGAGAGCAACACAGGTCAGGCTGGCAAAACCTGCTACATAAGCGAGATTGAAAAGCTTTGGAAGGCGCGGACACAGACTCATGAAAGAACTCCAGCTGCAGGAAATCGACTTGGAATAAGAGCATTATAGAGAACGGAGAAAAATTTTGTCGTCAACTTTCCTATTGAATTTCTTAACGGCCCCACCAGTAATATCATCTAGATATGCAAAATATTTGCAGATTGCCTCATGTTGGTGGTACCCCGAAACACTGATAATCACTTACTTTTGGGAGACGGATAAATAAGGCTTTCTACGTAACTTACGTGTCATCAGACTTTCGGCAAGGCTGGCAAAAAAATATTTTCCGAATTTCGCCTATAATCACTTGTCTATTCATAGAGGGGGTGCTATCATCCCTGCTTGTGAGAAGGAATGAGCATTTCCAATAAGGAGGAAACGCAATGAATCGAGCAGAGCTCGTCGAAAAGGTAGCCCAGGCTACCGGACAACCAAAATCGGAAATCACCCGTACACTGTCCGCAATGCTACATACAGTGACTGGTGCCCTCGCTAAAGGCGACAAAGTTACCCTCGTCGGCTTCGGTACCTTCGAGCGTCGCATGAGAAAAGCTCGCACCGGCCGCAACCCCAGAACCCTGAGCCCGCTGAAAATTCCGGCAGCTAAAGTTCCCGCTTTCCGCGCTGGCAAAGAGCTCAAGGACATCGTTAATGGTCGTGCTAAACAGCCTACTCTTCAGCTTGCCAAAGCTAAAGCCGCTGCTCCTAAAGCTGCTGCTAAGAAGAAAGCTGCTAAGCCCGTTGCCAAAAAAGCCAAGCCTGCTAAAAAAGCAGTTAAAAAAGGCGGCAAAAGAAAATAGTTAGCCTTCGATTGAAGCCTTCTACCACTTCAATCGAAAATCAAAAAAACGTGGATTAGGTAAGGTAGATTCATTCCAAACTCGCATTTCGAAGAGACTAGAAAATCTAGTCTCTTCTCTTTTTGGCGTAAGAAGTAAGGCATAAATAGAAAAGCTGCGCTAATCTCTATAAATTTAGAACCAGCTAATTCGAGAACCTTCTTGACATCACTTTTGGTATCACTATATTCCTGGCAGGCATCACCTGTTCTGCTTTTATCCGAACGATGCAGGCTTCCTGTGATCAAAACTCATGATTGGTTCTAGTTAATCTCAAAGCTTAAAAAGCTCATGATAGAAGGGACGACTTGCTAGGATAACGCGTCCCTTTTGTTTCCTCCGGCACCGAGAAAGAATCACCCAGCAAGAAATTGTCTCAAATTTGACCCCTTCGACTCGAGCCCTGCTCGTCGTGGCAAATGGGGTCTGCTTGTGTGCTCCCTGAATCACCGGCCGGAAGGAAAAGACGGGTTTTTGTCTAACCATACAATTACTGGAGCCACTGCTATGCACGAAAATATCGTGATGGCCGGCATCTCTATGACGGATGTCTGGAGCTGGCTGGCTAACTTGTTTTCAGCGAACGACCTCGCGCTCGTTCAAGCTTACATGCCGCAATTGATGGTGGCTATGGTTCTCGGCTCTCTGATCGGACTCGAAAGACGTTACCGTGCCAAGCAAGCCGGTGTCAGGACCTATTTGATTCTGACGACCACCGCTTGCCTGGTCGCCATCACCGGCTACCACCTCTACGAAGTAACCATGACAGGAGATCCCGCTCGGCTTGCCCACGGTGTTCTCAACGGTGTCGGCTTCGTCGGTGCAGGAGTCATTCTTCGCCGCGGCTGGAACGCCAGCGGTGTTACCACATCCGCCACCATCCTCTTTTCGGTGGGAGTAGGTATCGCCTGCGGTCTGGGGATGTATTCGGTTGCAGCGGTCACCACCGTGCTGTCCATCCTGGCGGTCAGCCTGTCCTACAAGCTGTTTCCGAACAATGATTTCGGAGGCAACGCTCTTCGAGTGGTCTGTCCGATCGAGAACTTCAAAGAGGTCCGCAAACTCTTCGGCACCCACGGAGCAACCTATCGAATAGACAAAGTTCAGAAGCACGGAGACACCGTGGAGTTCCACATTCTAACCACCCTCGATTCGAAGAAGCTGGATCTGCTGGTGGCAAGGCAGGTCTATAACGAATCTGTCATCTCCATCGAGATTCTCTGGCAGCCCAGCGACTGATCAAAGCAACAACAGAAGTAAGAAAAGAGCCGAAAGAATGAAACTCTTTCCTCTCCTGATTCGGAGCCGGCTCCTGACATAAGCCGATTACAAAAGGGGATCCTGCTTTCCTTGCGGGATCTCCCTTTTTTCTCTTTTGTTTTTTACTACTGATTATAATACTATTCTGTCGAGGAAAGTGCGAGAACGGTCAGAATGAGGGACCCCTGCCAAATGTCGCAGACTGCAGTGTGTTTTCATCAAAACTGCCAGCCATGCCCGATGTCTCCTCAAAGCCACCTAGGTTCTGGCGACACAAGAGTTGCAACAGCATGGGCAGCTTTAAGGAGAGAGGCCATGCGAAAGAAAGTAAGAAAGAAAGAGTGGCACAGAGAGAGCATTCTGCCCCGTGCCACTTCCCTACAGAAAACTCGAGAAAAGCTGCTGGTGTTTTAAAACCGACTACTTATCTCGCCGGCGTCGCCCCCTCGGAAACGGATCAGGACCGGGCGGCGGTTCGGGCTCAGGAAAAGATTGGGATTCGCGTTCAGAGCTCAACCCGCCGTCCGCATCCTTTCCTTCTCTTCCGAAATCGACTCTTCCTTGAGCTAGAACCTTCAACTTCAATAGGATCTTTGCTATGCAAAAGACGATTTCTATAAGGACGCTGACAACAAACAAAATAAGCGCAATGGAGATTTTCCAGACCTCATCAGCTCTTACACCACACAATTGCGAAAGCAATACGGAAACTAATACCACAAGAAAAATCGGACCAAAAACATAGTCCATAAAAAAGTGACTCAAGGCTATCCTACCCCCGTAAAGTTCAGGGAGAAAGTCGAATATCTATTGGAAAGAGCTTTTATCCTTTACCTTGTCGCTCGACTTCTCCTTCGGAAACACTTGAAAAACCCCTTCAACCTATGGGCTCTAAACACGTGTTTTTAAGGGGCTTGACAGTCTGAACAAACAAGCCCAGATCGGTCAGAAGATTGTCATACACAGAAAAACAGCGCCAATCCGGACTTCGATAAACAATTCGCTCAACCTGGCCTCGCGCATGATTTTTTTATTCGGATATTAAGGTTGATGAATCGATAGTCGTGGAGCAGTCATCCGAACTGTTTGAATCGCAATAGATAAAAGGGCATACAAAGATGAATCAACTGTTAGCTCCGCTCAATATCACTACACTTTAATTGGAGATAAGGACCGCTTGTTTTGTCAGCGTTTGATATGAGAGTCTACTGGCCTCATATTCTTGACTCCTCATCGGTTTCTGTAGAGCTTATTTAAAACTCTAAACCCCTCCCAAGCCACATCAACCCAAATCGAGCGAATCTCTCCGCTCAGTGGTGTCAACTGCCTGTCTGCTTTTCTGGATTGAGGAGCAAACGGACGACCTCAATATCGGGCAGCACACCAATAGACCGAGTTGCTGCGAGGACCGCACGCAACACTGTTCGCAACCAAAGGCAAAATGCAATGAGAGTCTTATTTTCGCTGTTAATCGCTATGGCGATGTTTCTATCGCTGCATACCGGTTTCGCGGCAGCCCAGACCCCCAGTGTCTACTCCGCCGCCGATTCCCCTGTTTCTGTCGAGCTTCTCTCGGAAAAGTCAGCTCTGGTTCCCGGGACCACCGTGAACATCGCAGCACGCTTCAAAATCGAGAAGGACTGGCATATCTACTACAAGGACCCCGGTGAAACCGGTCGTGCCACCACTGTGGAGCTCGATCTGCCGGAAGGTTACGATGTCGGCGATATCAAGTGGCAAAAGCCGCACGAATTCACGGATTTCGGCATGAAGTCCTACGGCTACAAAGACGGCACAGTCCTGATCATCCCGGTCAAAGTACCGGCCGATGCCAACTTTGCCGGCTCTGGTCCGGTCAAGATAGTAGCGGACATCACCTGGCTCTCCTGTAAGACGACCTGCGTTCCGGGATCGGCTCAGATCGAGCTGACGCTTCCCTTTACCGCAGACGCCGCCCAGGTAAAAAGCCTCCATCCCGAAGTCTTCACCTCGGCCGACCCGCCTGGTAAGGGTCAAAACCCCGATGTCTCTGTGTTCGACAGGGACTTCAATCTGGAGAAAAACGCGAGCGGACTGCTGGGATTTCTGAAGTACCTGGCTTTCGCTTTCATCGGCGGCTTGATCCTGAACCTGATGCCCTGCGTACTTCCGGTGGTCTCGATGAAGATCATGTCTTTCGTCAAAGAGGCCGGCGCCGAGAAAAGCAGGGTGATCAAGCACGGCATGGTTTATGCCATGGGCACGGTCTCGACCTGCCTGGTCCTGGCCATGGCTGTTATCGGAGCGCAGCTCGCCGGCTACAGTGTAGGCTGGGGCTTCCAGTTCCAACAGCCTCTATTCCTGCTGGCCATGGCCACCCTGGTTACGATCATGTCGCTGGGACTGTTCGGAGTCTTCATGGTCAACGTCAACTCCGGCGAAAAACTGCAGGAGCTCTCCTTCAGGGGAGGCTATACCGGCAGCTTCTTCTCCGGTGTGGTAGCGACCATACTCTCCACTCCCTGTACCGCTCCATTTCTGGGCACCGCCATCGGCTTCGCCTTCGCGCAGCCCTGGTGGGGAATCATGCTGATCTTCGCTTCTATCGGAGCCGGACTGGCATTCCCCTATGTGCTGCTCAGTCTCAATCCGGCATGGCAGAAGTATATTCCCAAGCCGGGTGCGTGGATGGAGCACTTCAAACAGGGCATGGGCTTCCTCTTTCTCTTCAGCTCCGTCTGGCTGCTCTATGTCCTCGGACAACAGGTGGGCGCAGATGGACTGATCGGGGCGTTGATCTTCATCATCGCCACCAGTTTTGGTGCCTGGTTGATAGGCACTTTCGCCGACTTCAACGCGGGTCCACGTCGCAAGTTCCTCGTCTGGGTGCTGGCGGCAATGGTCTCTCTGACGAGTCTCTGGTACTTCACCTGGGACACGGTGGTCAACCCACCAGCCAGCCGGATTCAAACCCAGGGTTCCACTTCTACCGTTGCCGGCAACGGCATCGTCTGGCAGACTTTCGGCAAAGCCGAGGTGGACCAACACCTGAAAAACGGTAAAGTCGTCTTTCTGGATTTCACCGCCGAGTGGTGCCAGACCTGTAAGCTCAACGAGAAAACAGTGCTGAGCAGCCAGGCCGTAGGCGACAAGTTCAAAGCCGCCGACGTCCAGGCACTCAAAGGCGACTGGACCTTGAACGACCCGGTTATAACCGAGGTGCTGCGCAAGTTCCAGCGCTCCGGTGTGCCGCTCTATGTGGTGATGAGCCCCCATCGTCCAGGCTCCCCTATCGTGCTGCCAGAGCTTCTGACCGAAAAGATGGTGCTTGATGCCATCGACGCGGCGAGCAAGCCCTGATGCCTCGAAGCGTAAATTCCAATAATTAGTCCGGACCGAAGTCCGGCACACGGAGCCGGATAGAGAAAGTTCTCTATCCGGTTACGACAAGAAAAAACCTCCGGAGGTGTGCCATGAAGCGCATCCTGATCCTTACGGTGACAGCCCTCTCCCTGGGCCTTCTGGCCCTGGCCTATGTCGCCACCAATCCTGCCTCCCTCTCGATTCAGTCCTCAGCCATGACGGCAGAGGACGTCAAAATCCTCCATCTCGACGACAGCAACTTCTACCAGACCGTAAAAGACTCCAAGACCATCGTCGTCGTGGACTTCTACGCCGACTGGTGCGGACCCTGTCGCCGAGTCGCTCCTTCTATCCAGAAGCTTGCCAACGAGTATGACGGCAAGGTCCTGGTGGTGAAGGTGAACGTGGACAATGCCCCCCGGGTCAGCCAGGACCAGGGCATTCGGTCGATTCCGACCGTTGCCGTCTTCGCTCCCGGCGAAAGCAAAGCCGGTGATCGCTTGATCGGCGTGCAAGACTACCAGACCTACAAGGACTGGGTCGAGAAGCACCTGAAAAAGTAAGCGTTTTGCCGCTCAAAGGGTCCGCTTAAGAGAACCGGGGAAGACGAACAATCGTTCTTCCCCGGTTCTCATTTTACCCTTATGTACGATCTTTTATAGTATTACCCAGGGGAGGAAGAAAAAAG
>CAZCBH010000098.1:0-19840 GCA_964496875.1 uncultured Candidatus Obscuribacterales bacterium
CAATCGTTAACTACTATAAAATATAACTGGAAGATTCTATAGGATTCCTTCAAACGCAGTTTGAGGTTCTCTCCAATAAAGCTGCGAGCGGACGTGTGTTTTCAGCAATACTGCCAGCTATGCCCGTTGTCTCCTCAAAGCTGCCTATGTTTTGGCAACACAGGAGTTGCATTGTAGATTTCATCTATCAAGGTTGATGCTTCCAGAAACCGAGTATTCATAGGGCATTGCTGACATAGGTCGATGAGTAGACGAATTTAGCGATGCAACTCTAGAGTTGCATCAACATAGGCAACTTTCGAGAGAGAGGCAGCGCGAAAGAGAAACAGGTAGCTTTGAATTTTCATTTTCCTTAACGCGCTTCGCAAGCGTCGCTAGCATGATAGACCGATAGACTACAGCAAAACACGTTAAGATTGTTTATCGGTTCAACATCCTAAAGTCCCTTACCGTCGGCTATTGAGGGTGTTGTAAAGATAATTATGAACTACCAATTTGTCTCCCTGGTATGTTATCAAGAGGATGTCTTTTGTTTTTTCCCCGAGGATTTGGTCTCCAAGCTCACTAAAATTCAGTCTAGAAAGAGATCTAATCGCTCGGCGAAGCCGAATGGCTGAACTACCCTGATATCTTCTGAACCTGGGTCCTGAATGGATCTGTCAATGAAATCGTGCTCCAATCTTGCGGGATTCGAGCGCCATTGTACTGGTGGTACACAATGACTCTTCTCAATCTCCTCGTCGTCGTCCTCATCTCGTTTCTCGGCAGCGTCTTCATCGCCAACCGTCGTGTCCAGCGGGACATGAAGAACAAGTTGTTCGGCGGCGTCTGCTCTGGCATCGCCAATCGTTTCGGGGTTTCGATCGACACGGTGCGTTTCATCTTCGTGCTCTTCAGCCCCACCATCATCCCGATGGTTCTCTATGCCGCCTGCTACTTCACGCAGCCGGAGGACTCGGCTACCACTGCCGCGGCCTGAGGGCAATTCCACCTCAAACAGGTAAAGAAAACAGCCAATGCGGTCATACCGACCGCGTTGGCACAAAGCCAGTTCTAAGCTCATAAACTCTTTCCTTTTTGAGTTTGTATACTATATGACAGCGTAAAACGATCGAAGAGTAGATGGATCTGAAAAGGTAATCCGGGACAAGACGAGAGTTGTGGCTGGCTCGTTTTGTCCCGGGATAAATCAGTTAGAAGCGCCGGCGCCGGAGCAGGGTCCGGGCTGGCTCAGGTCGGGGCTGACACAGATCAGAAAGTCCACAGGCAGGCTGGGACCATGGTCATTGATGCCGCCCACGACTATTCCGACAGTGACGCTTTTGCCGCCGCTGTAGCCGGCAGCGCGATCAGGGATACCGAAGCCGCCTTCCACATGACCACCGCCGGCAAGAACAATCATTCGACGCAGACCGCGCTCCTTCTTGAAGTTGGCAGCGCTTTGAGCCATGTAGTCGTCCCAGATCGTCATGATCTGGTAGGACCGCTCTTTTTCATCGGCGCTTGGTGTACGGTTGCCGTGCATGTGGCTGAGCATGGGCAGCCAGTGGTCGCGATGGGCCTGAACGTTGAAATCTACCGGACCGAGAGCGTCTCTTTCCACCTGATCCAGTCCATCCCAGCCGACTTGCTTGACGCGCAGGGTCAATTCCTTTGGCGCATTGAGGGCCGCCAGCGGAATATTGTTTTGGCGAGAATGGTTCACGATGGGCTGGTAGAGCTCCCATGGAAAGCCCCAGCGGCTCTGGTATTCACTGTCTCGAACAAGCTCCGCTTCGGTGAGATTGCCTTCGACATAGCTGTCCAGAACGTCCTGGAAGGGACGTTGAAACATCTCCATGCCCACCCCGAGGCTCGGGTCGCGGGCGTGAACAGCTTTGATGACACGAAGCTGCATCTCATGATGAGCAGCGCTATCGTGCAGCTCTCCCACCGAGATCACATCATATTCCATGAGCCGGTCGGCGAACTGGTCGAAGGTGATGTGCTTTCCCTGGTTGTCCAGAACGAATGTCTGGGGTGAAGCGGTCTGTTTGACAGTGTTGGTCGACTGCGCAGAGGGCGCGAAAAACTTGATTGCCAGGCTGGCTACAATCGCCAGACCAAGCAGCAAAAGAATGACCTTGGCCATGTCGATTCTCCTGTTATTTGTTGGAGTCTTCTTTGGGTTGGTCTTTCTTGCGAAACACCATGTAGAGAAGACCAGAGATAAGAACAGCCGCAGCACTGATGTAGAGAGTCGGCTGGACGCCGAGCATCTCTGCCAGTCCACCGGCGATCATTGCAGCAATGGGCGCAAAGCCCATCATGAAGATGGAGAACACAGCCATCACCCGACCTCTTCTCTTACTGTCCACGGAAGACTGCACTAGAGAGATGCTGCCACCGGTCTGGACACTGATGGCTGCACCGGCAGCGGTTACTGCCAGAAGCGAGAGATAGAGGTTCGCCGAGAAGCCCAGAAGGGCAACCGCAGCTGCCAGGACTATGCTAGTCAGGCCGATGATATGGCGAAGTGTATCGGTTTTGCCGCGACTGGCCAGGGCAAGGGAGCCTAGCAGTGCACCTATGCCTGAAGCCGCCGAGAGGAAGCCCAGGGACGAGGCATCACCGCCAAGCACTCTGTCCACCACCACCGGCAGTAGCACGGTGTACTGGAAGCCGAACATGCTTATGGCAGCGGTCAGGAAGAGAACGCTCTTGATGGACGGGTCGAGAAGAACATTGAGGATGCTGTCTTTGCTCGAACTGCCTTTCTTAGAGGCTTTTTTGAGACTCTTTGGCTGGATATTCTTCTCGTCACTCTCCGGCGTGTTGTGCATTGACGCAGTGATGGTATTGCTCATCATTGCCAGGGTGACAAGCGAGGCTATGTAGCTAACCGCATTCAGTCCGAAACAAAAGGCTTCACCGAAGATGCCGATGGTGAGACCGGCTATGGCGGGACCGAGGATGCGGGTGGTGTTTCTGACTGCGGAGTTGATGCCGATGGCATTGGTCAACTCATCTTTCGGGACTAGATTAGGCACAAAAGACTGTCTGGTCGGCATTTCGACAGCACCTATACAACCACCGATTACCGCAAGAACGATAATCCAGCTTACGGAGATCATGCCGGTATAGGCTAAAACAGTGAGAGCGAGTGCCTGGATCATATGCAAGCCTACTGTCCAGTAGAGGATGGTCCGGCGGTCATAACGATCCGCGATCACTCCTCCGAAGTAGGTCAGAAATATCATGGGCAGACCGCTGGCTAGTGCCACGGTGCCAAGGGCGGCCGCCGAACCCGAGATGCTGTAGACCAGCCAACTCAGAGCGACGGACTGCATCCAGGTTCCGGTCAGGGAGGTGAGTTGCCCTATGGTGTAGATCCGGAAGTCTCGCAATCTCAAAGAACGAAAAGTTTGCCCGAATTCTTTCTTCAGGCCGTTCAGGAATTTCATCGATGCCTCTCAGAGTAAGAGCCGGCTGCATGCAATGACAAAGACCGAGGCGCACTTGATGCGTCTCTATTTTTTTGGAAAGTCATTGAGGAACAGCCGGTAGTAGCTTTTTCCGATTACGAGGAAATAAATAAGAACTTGCTTTTACTATCAGAGTGAGTGATCTGATTTCATCTAGATATTGTGGTAGTCAAGCTGATTATCAATGGTGGAGCTTGTCTAGGGTTTCTCGTGTCATATTTCAGTTTGTTTTTGAAATGCTCACTGAAGCCGTGATTACAGACAGAGTCCTGTCAAGTGGTGGTGATATTGGTCTTATGACAACCGAATTTTCGCAATGAATCTATGTAGATCATTGTCAAGCCGGCGCCATCCCAGTCTGATACTTAATACGGTACTGTCTTGTTTCGCGCTGCTGGTCCAGAATTCTGATTTATTTTCGAAGAGTATGACTGTGGTGTTAACAGTTAGCGTGAACCGACTGAGGTCTTCGCGAGAGCCTCGGACAGCCGTTTTTCAAATAACTACTGAGGCTGGTGAAGAAAGCTTTTCTGGATGAGAGCTTCTCTTTTGTTCGGTTTTTTGAGATTGCTTCGAGCCGACTGCTGGCTTAGGTTGAAGATCTGTTCTTTTGGTTTTGTCCATCTACCCGGTAATAGAGCTAGAGTTCTGTATTTAAATCGTCGATAGCTAATCTAACATCATTTTGAGAGGTGCTCTGGCACCGGGTTTTAAACCACATCAATAGATAAGAAACGAAAGGATTCAAATCATGAAAGCAATTCAAAACAAAAACCAGACCGCCATTGAAAGAGCCCAGCGCAAGAGAATCGAGGGAGAAAGATCGAGCGGACACTTCTGTGCTTCCCCGAGCTGTTTCGACCCACGATCACCGATTCTAGTCGGGGATCTTCGGCCTGTCCTCCAGGCTTCGATAGGGAAAGCGAAAATGGTCTTCTTTCACAGCGAATGCTGGAAGAATCAATAGTTTGGTGGAACAGCTTTATCTTGGTCAGAATATATCGGGCTCGTAAGGAGGGCAGTATTAGTCCTTCGAGCCCGAGTAGTTCCATTGCTGGTGCTATAGTGCAAATAGAAAGACAGTTAGTTTAATTGCCATCTGGTTGCTATGTTGTTCAAGCGCAGTTTTTGTCTTTGTACCATTGCTCTGGCACCGCTTCTTGAAGCGCCAACCGCATTCGCACAACAGATCATGCCTGGCGGCGACTATCGATACGCGATGAAGCTGGCAGGCTCAAGGCATCCGGAACTAGCTATTCCTTATCTGAACCGGATCATAAAATCCAGACCGCAAATGGCCCAGGCTTATTTTGAGCGTGGTCGTGTTTATCTCAATATAGAGAAACGCGATCTGGCTCTCAAAGACTTCAATCGTGCCATTGCGCTCAAGGTCACTGATCCAAGGGTCTATGACGAACGGGCGAGACTTTACTATGAAACAGATCGAATTGATTACGCCATTGCGGATCTGAGCCGCTATGTAAGTCTTGCTCGAAATCCTGAAGAGAAAAGCAACTCGCTGCGCTCCAGGGCCAAGATGTATGTGGTCCAGCAGAAGTATGACCTGGCTGTCAGAGACTTGAATAAGGCGCTGGAACAGCAAAAGAACAGTGCCAACTACTGGCAGCGGGGAAGTGTTTTTTACAAGCTTGGAGAATATAGAAAAGCTGCCGATGATTACTCGAGAGCTATCGAGATCAATGATTATCAAAACATGACCGACCGAATCTATTCTATGAGAGCCCAGGCCTATGAGAAGCTGGGAGAAAAAGCGAAAGCGGCGGCGGATCGCAAATTAGTCAATGACAGAGCCAGGAATTCCTGGGGCTCTTTGTTGGAATGAAATTTTGTTCTTGATCAATATACTATAAAGGATAATAAAATAGGCAAAAAAAGACTGTCCACCGGGCCGAGAGGGCTAAATGGACAGTCGAAGAAAGCTTACGAAACAGCCGGGTCGAGCGCAACCACAGCTTGCTTCAGAAGAGCGGTTCCCTGCACATCATCGGCGGGGAGTTCGGAAGCCGCTATCGGCTCTCCGATCACTACATGCACTCCTCGGCGGTAGAAGGGGAAGAGCAGCAGCAAGAGAAAGTATTCTGCCGGCGGCGGAATCTTGCGAATCCAGCTACCGGGATACTTCCCATAGCGGAAGTACATGGGCAGAAGATAGACCTCCTCTCCGACGATTTCGGCGGAGGCTTTCGCGATGCGAACAGCGCCCTTCTTAAACTCTCCCATGACACCATCGAGATAGGCCCAGCCTTCCGGGAACATGCCCAGAGTCTGACCGGATGCCACCACTTCTATGGCAGCTTCCCTGGCCGGTCCGCCTTTGCCTTTGGTCAGATCGACGGCGAAGGCGCCCATTGGTCCGAATATCAAACTGCCCAGACCGCCGCCGAAAGTCATCACTCCGCGGGCAGCCATATAGCGAGCCGGAATGTCGTCGAGGACATAGGGCAGCACGGCTACGTCGGCGAAGTGCGGATGATTGGGTGTGGCCATGAAGTGCTTACCTTTCATCATCTCCAGGTTCGCTTTGCCGGTGATTTTGACTCGACCGACCTGAACGAAGATGATGAAGCGGGAGAGCATCTTGAGCCAGAACAGCCCGGTTTTGTTCGGGGGCGGAGGCAGATAACCGCAGGTTTTGACATTCTCGATATAGCGGCGAGCCCGCTTGATTGTCGGAATCAGAGCAAGGCACCCGATAAACAGCAGGACTGCGGCAACAGCCCAGATACCGTACTGGTGAAGTAGATACATGGTTTTCCCTGTCTTAAGGTTACAGATGAAGCGCACTGAGAATTCCGGAAGCTTGTCCTGGCGTTGAGAACGGCATAGTCCGTA
The DNA here is from genome assembly GCA_964496875.1 of uncultured Candidatus Obscuribacterales bacterium. Taxonomy (GTDB): domain Bacteria; phylum Cyanobacteriota; class Vampirovibrionia; order Obscuribacterales; family Obscuribacteraceae; genus RI-106. Next base: position 6,318 of record CAZCBH010000098.1, read on the forward strand.
TCAGCGGGTTTGCTGATTCGATCTGTTGAGGAGTTTCTGAGAGGCGCTACTGACTATCTTTAAGGGTTGAAGAAAAAGAGCTTTTCTCTTTTAAAAATCACAGAGGTTTATAGAAGTGAAACCTAAAGCTTCCCGCTTTTGACTTTCAAATAGAAGATCAGAGCAGAATCTTTTCCTTTTAAATACCGGTTGATGTCAAGCGCTGGTATGGCTTCCTCCAGCTTGATAATTGACCGAAGTACCATGAAATATCGCTATTGGCCCAGCTTGGCTAGTGCGGTGAATTTTTGAACCCACCAGGATGTAAAGAGGATTTGAGTCGGTTCAGAATTTGTTTTAATTAGTGCCAGACGGCACCAATGGTAATACCATAACGTGGTGCTTTCGGAATATCCATAATCTTTATCGGCTCTTTCGATATTTTGTAATTTCTGCGTTTTAGTTAACTAGAAGGCTTGATACCGGTCCTTCTCAGTTTTTAGAATTGACCAGTCTGTTTAACTCGATTTTGGATTTTATAGAGACCAACCCAGAACCTCCTGACCATTGCTCGACCTGATCTTCATCTGTTTTTGGTACCTGGGTACTTCGTAGTCAGATACCTTTATTCGAGCCCCAAAACTGCCTTTAGGAAAATAAACCATGGCGAGAGAGAATAGAAAGAGTAAAAAAGAGACCGTTCCTGAGCAGATTCCATTGATCACGCTGGATTTCGGCGGTGGATTTGGATCAGATTCGGGACCGGCTGCCTGCTCTTGCGGATTCGGCCGAAGCAGTAACTCTGTGCGAAGCGGCACCGGCTACGACAACACTCCTCAGGTTCCGCATGATCCCTTCAAGATGAAGCCGCCTTCCTGCCCGAGTCTCTTCTAGTGCCGGTTGCGGTCACTGTATTTGTAGAGAGTGGCGTGGAGCAATTTGCTTTATGCCACTCTCTAAATTTATTCGGTTCGCATGCTGAGTTTTTTTCAAAAGGCTTATGAATAGAGGAGTTGTGGCGAGTTCTATTTGTCTTGATGAAATTTACGAAGCAACTTTCCTGTTGCATGGATATAGGCGAAAATGAAAAAACATGGTGCAGGGACTGGAATTTTTGGAATTGACTTTTTGAAGGGGATTTAAACTATATAGAGTCGTAGAAATCTTTCAAAAAGAGAGAGAGACCGGCAAAAATTGGAATTCGGCTCTCTTTCGAACATGGTGTCGTTTTATTCTACTCGACTCGAATCAGACTCAGCCGGCTTCGAATCAGGACTTGCCGCCTCGGATGGCCAGGTACATGATGATCATGCCGGGCAGCTTGCGCAGCATCTCCTGGCAGAGCACAGCCCAGACCAGAAAGCCGAACAGATAGGCGGGCCACGCCGGCACGAAAGCCAGACCGAGTGCCGAAGCTCCCCAGGCAAGCAGTGCCATCCAGGCTGTTTCGCCCAGAAGATGCACGCTGTACCAGGCAATCGGTCCATTGCCGATCTTCCCCATCAGAAGACTACGCAGGATGCGTTCGGAGACGAAGGTGAAGGCGAGACCGATGCCGATGCCGCTCAGAATTGCAGCCCACCAGGAGATGGTGATCGCCCCGAAAACCGAAGCGAGAAGGAAGAGCACCGCCATGGCGCCCAGGCGAAAGAGGAATGCGTTCAGGCTCATTTGGTTGTTTCCTGTAAGAGGGTATTGAAAGAAAGTTCGAAGCTTTATGCTTGAATCAGATCAGGCTGTTTTCGGAACGGCTCAGCTCCAGGAGATGGAGCCGCCGGTGCGAGCTGCGCGGAAAGAAAGGGTCCAACCCTGGCTGGCGAAGTCGGCGGTCAGGCGGGTCTGAGCCTCCGGCTCCGGCATGCGGGTACGGACCGAGATGTAGGTCTCGCCTCGACGCATCGCTTCTACGATCTGGTCGGTGAAGCTGGTCACGTCGGACTCGATGCGGGCCTTGCGATCCGCTTCGGCTTTGGCGGCGTTGTCGTTCTTGATGTCGGACTTACTCGGGATGCGGGACATGGTGTTTACCTTTGAGGTGAGAGATGATTGTTGTGCTTTAGCTAAGCACTGAACCTGTGTTCAGTTCGAATGCGGTTTCACGTAGAAAATTCTCAAGAGAGCCAGACCTGGCCAGTAACTCAAAGCCCAGCTGATCATGACCGACTGCGCCGATTCACTTTCGGCGGCAAAGAGCCAGACCGCGGTAAAAATGAACGAGCAGATCAGGACGCTATTGATGTAATAGGGGCGCAGCGGTCTGGTGATATCGAGAAAAGAACCCTGGTTCGTTTTGAAAATCCAGTGATAGAGACCACTGACGACTCCGAGCATGGCAAGGGCAATCAGTAATCCAAGGACAGATCCTGACATAGAGGCTTCCTCCAGAAAAATTCAGTCGGGAAAGTCATCTTGGAAGATGGCTTTCAATAAGTTGGATTGTGTGGGCAGTGAATCTGGAAAGGTTGTTTGGCTTCGATTGGAGATTGCAGTAGACAAGAATCTCAACCTGCCATATCTGCTTATGACAATCAATAATTTGTCGATGTTTCAGGACAGAATCGGAAAACTCTACCTGACATAGTGACTACTGGACCAGTTTTACATTTCAAGAGTGGCCTTTTGGCAGAAACTTTTCCGATCTGTGCTCAATCGAATATTTAGATTGCTAATATATTGGCTGGCGCAGCTACGATCGGCACAGGTAAGGATCGGAATATATGGACCTGGCATTCCTCAAAGAGATAGAAGGAGATTCGAGGATCTCGGCCGAATCTATTAAAAGTGCTGTGGAAAAAGCTGTGCGTGAGAGGGTTTTGAAGCCCGGTGACAAAATGCCCTCCACAAGAGATATAGCCATCTATCTTGGTGTTTCTCGAACAACAGTGGTCAGCGCTTTCGATACCCTGGGAGCCCTCGGCTATTTGAACACAAGCCGGGGAGCAGGAACCTGGATTCGCGACCCGGAAGAGGTTGATTCAACTGCAGCTCAGACTGTAGAAAAGAATCCGAGTTTATCTTCTAGCGCTTCCTTCCTCTGGCAGCGACGCAGGAATAGTCTGGCTGAAAGAATTCTTGCCCGGGCAGGTCGCAGGCCTGATTCCAGTGAACTCGACCAGAGCAATTTCGGAGCTCCATCTAAACGTCTTCTTCCTGTCAGGCAGTGGAGGCAGATAACGACGAACATCAGCCGCAATATGGAGAAGACCGGTTTTGAAGATAACCGAGATGTATTCGGTTACTTCCCGTTGCGAGAAGCGGTGGCAGGTTATTTGAGAAGGAATAAAGGCATTGTTTGTAGTGCCGATCAGATTGTTCTAAATTCTGGTGTAGAGCGGGTTTTCTCGCCAGTATTCTCGCTTCTGGTGAAGGCTGGAGATCGAGTAGTAGTAGAGAATCCAGGATTTTATGGAGCCAGAGAACAGTTTCATAGCCTGGGCGCAGAAGTGCTTTCTGTCCCGGTCGACGAAGAAGGAATAATCGTCAGCGCTCTTGATCAGCTGGAGAATTTACCGCACTGGATCTATCTGGCTCCGTCCTGCCAGGAGCCTACCGGGGTTATTCTCAGCCAGGATAGGCGTATTGAGTTACTTGAATGGGCTCATAGAAATGATTGTGCGATCATCGAAGATGATTGGGATTCTGACTTTCACTACAGCTCTCAGTCTGCCAGGACAATCTTCAGCCAGGATCCCACCGGTTCGGTGATCTATTTTTATTCTTTCTGGCGTCTTCTGTATCCTTTGTGCTTCACGGGTGTCCTTGTTATTCCTGAAAACCTGATAGATCTGTTCAAGGGTTACATGGGAATGTTCGATCGTCAGTTCACCCTGATGGAACACTATGTTTTGACCGAAATGATCGAAGAAGGTCATGTCGAAAAATACATTCGCAAAACCTGGAAGTACTTCAAACGTTGCAGGCAGGCCTTGATCTATGCTTTGAAAACAGGCTTCAAAGACAGAGTAGAGATAGTGGGCTCCAGCACCGGACTGCATGTGTTGGCTCGTTTTGACTCTGAAATTGATTCTGAAAAACTTGAAAAAGCTGCTCTCAGAGCGGAATTTCCTATGGTTTGTACAGATCTTTTTTATGTGGATGAAGCACCTAAAAACGAATACTTGATCAGATTCGCCGAGATGGAGCTGGAACGAGTGGACGGAATGGTGAAAGAGTTTGTCGATTCTGTGTTGTACGACTAGATTGAAATTGCTATATCAAATAGTAGAGAGAGATTGATTTAAAAAAGTGGGTATTCGAGTTGGAAAGACCGGCTCGGGCGCGAATGCGCATCCCGAGCCAGCCTGGTTTAGCAGAAGATCAGACCACGATCGCTCTCTTGATCTCCGGTCTGGCTTCCATGGCTTTGACCACGTCCGGTAGATTGATCTGGGCGGAGTAGTCGCCGATGTGGAAAGCGGCTTCCTTCGCGATCACCCAGAAGCAGTAGGTGTTGCGCAGGTTCTTGAGCAGATGCACAGCCTGGGTAGAGAAGAAGGCGGCGAGGACTTCTTCGTCGGTCAGGCTCTCGGCTTGCTTGAAGCGTTGTGCCAGGGGACGAAGCACCCGAGCAACCGCTGCAAGGTCGACACTTCCCGGCCAGTCCTGCATCCACTCCTTGCCGACAATCTGACCCTGGCAGAGGTCTTGAAACGCCTGGAAGTTGTCACGATTCATTTCTTCTTTGCTCATTCATGTTCCTCTTAGAATGATGGAGCTTGGATATAGAGTTTCGCTCTGAAGCAGAGTCCAAGCCGCTTCCTGATTCCGGTCTACCCGACCTTCCATGCGGAAGGTTTTGATATCCCGGATAGGGCAGGCTGTTATGCATTTTGCCGGCGATACTCGTAAAACATAAAGACGAGGTTTGGAAAACGACAGCGACCCGAGGGATTTCCCTCGGAATCGCTGTACGTAAATCAGATCATGCCACCACTTCTTCTGACGGGGCGTGCTCCTGCCAGAGGGCGCGGAACTCGGCGCCGGTCATGGTTTCGTTTTCGTAGAGCACCTTCGCCACCGCCTCGATTTGCGCGCGGTGTTTCTCGATGATCTCGTCAGTGGCTTTTTCCATCTCGTCGATAAGGTCTCCCCATGCCCGGTTGAACTTGTCGAGCATGATCTCGCCGATGTTGCTGGCCGGGAAGCCATAGCGGTCCAGAGGCAGCGACTTGACGCCGAATGCTTCGGACATGCCGTAGACCCCGACCATCTGTCTGGCGAGCTGGCTGGCGCGCTCGAAGTCGTTGCTCGCGCCGGTGGAGATCTTGGAGAGGATGATCTTTTCTGCTGCCCGTCCTGCCAGCATCATCTGGAGACGGATGCGGAATTGATCTTTGGTCCAGTCGTAGCGCTCGCCTTCTTCCGGGGAGCTGTCCATCAAGCCCAGGGACTTGTCGGTCATCACGATTGTGATGCGGTTGACCGGGTCCCCTTTGAGAACTGTGGGAATCGTGGCATGACCGACCTCGTGGATGGCCGTCGCCCAGCGTTCGCTGTCCGTGCGGATGCGACTCTTGATCTGGGTGCCGTAGGCCATTTTGTCGACGCCCTCGTTGAGGTCGTTGACGGTGACGATAGCCATGGACTGGTATTCTTCGAGCTGCTCGTCGGTGATGTCTTCGGTGACATCGCCGAACATGCGTTCGACCGCGATGGTGGCGGCATTTTTCACCGCACCTTCAATTTCGGCGCCGGAGAAGTCGTGGCTGCGGCGAGCCAGGTCGTCGAGCAGTCTTTCGCGATTGGCTTCGTCATCCCCTTCGGGAAGGAGAATCTTGAGCTTCTTCAGGTAGACACCATAGATCTGAGCACGACCCTTTTTGTCGGGCTTGGGCACCTGGACCTTGATGTCGAAACGTCCGGGACGCAGAATGGCATCGTCGAGGATGTCCAGACGGTTGGTGGCAGCCATGGTCAGAACCAGACCGTGATTGCCGAAGCCGTTCATCTGCACGAGCAGCTCGTTGAGGGTCTGCTCGTATTCTTTGTCGCCGCCGCCTTCACCGTTGCCGCGTTTCTTGGCGATGGCATCGATCTCGTCGATGAAAATGATCGAGATCCGACCGCTTCTTTGAGCGGCTTTGCGAGCCCGGCTGTAGGCATCGCGAACCCGGCGGGCACCGACACCAACGTACATTTCGACGAACTGCGAACCCGAGAGAGCTTCGAAGTGACCGCCGATTTCGCCGGACAGTGCGCGAGCCAGAAGCGTTTTGCCGGTGCCCGGAGGCCCGTAGAGCATCACGCCACTCGGCACTGGAGCGCCGAAGACTTTGTAGAGTTTTGGCCGGCGGATTTTCTTCTCCACCACCCGCAACTCGTCAATAGCTTCCTGGCAGCCGGCTACATCGGCGAAGGTTTTCCGGTCTTCTTCCCGGATCATCACCTGGCCGCCCGCTGAGTATCCGCTCTGGCGACCACCGGCGGTGGCAGTGCCGTTGCGGCCCGCCGGACCTTCCGACTCTCTCCAGTTGCTCCAGTAAGAGAGAATGACGATGCCCCAGATCATCAACACACCGCCCAGAGAGGCGAGACCCACCGTCCAGGCAGTTGGCATCGTGCTGAAGACGTTGCTGTCCAGTTCGGGAGCCACCGACTTGAAAGGCACTTCAGCCGCCTTCAATTTCGTGACCAACTTGTCGAGGTTGGTCTTGCCGGCGCTGTCAGTTCCGAAGTGAATCAACCTGCCCATGGGCTGGGGAGCTGCTTTCTTCTCTTGACCGGGAACGGTGGCGATTTCATTGCCCGCCTCGGATGCCGGAGGAATGATCTGGACATAGAGAACGCCGGTGTTTTCAAATTCTGCGACCCGCTGAATCAGGCTCGGGTCATGCTTCAATTGGCGCTCCACTTGCCACGCACTGGTGGGCTGGAAGGTGCGGTATTCGGAAGGAACCAGAATGAGTGGATCGTTCACGAACGCTCGCAGGGCAATCAAGGTGGCGAGAAGCACCAATCCGATAATCCAGCTGGTCAGATGAGCGGTGGAATGCTTCATCCCGAGCCGAGAGACTGTGGCTCCAATCCTACCGAAGACAACATCGAGCACTTTTCGCGCGACGTTCTGTTCGTTGGGATCAGCTTTCTTGAAAAGGAAGAATCCGAACCAGACCACGATGCCGATCAGGATCATGAACCAGAGCATGGTGAGCAGACCGGTCTGCGGGTTGGGCGTCGTTGACGACGGCAACTCGCGATAGGGGACCTTGGCTGCGTCGGCCTCGGCCTTCACCTCGGCGGTGTCAGCGTTGAGAACCAGAACCTCCTGTTCGAAATTGCCGGTGACGACGACCACGAAATTGGTGTCTTTGAAGAACAAAAGCTCGTCGATCTTGGGATTGGCTGATTTGAGCTGCTGTTCGAGTTCGACAGCCGATCGACTTTGCTTTTGCAGGAGATAATCAGGGGGTGGAACCCGAATCGGCGCCTTCTCGAAAACTCCGGCGGCGGTCAGGGCGAAGAAAACAGCGGTTACTGCGCCGATGGCGAAGAATTTCACCAGGGGCTTTGCCACAGGGTTGCTGTGATACCACTTAACGATTCTTTGAAGGAAGCTCCTCATGGTTGGCACCTCAGGCGTTGCGGTTCGGCTTTCTGCCGAATCAAAAGATGCTGAATACGACCCGAAGCAGGAATGATTAGTATCCTGTTCGAAAGACGGTCGTGGCGATGGTAGGTCACCGTATCTGCTGGAGTCAGTAAGAACACTTAGACGGACTGTGCACCCCAGCTATGTACCGCTCAGGCGGTTGGCAGGCAGCTGTCGGTTATCCGTTGTTAGTTGTTCGTTGTCGGCTTTTCTGACTCAGGTCTTTTCTGATATCTCCAGCAGAAAAAAATATTGGTGGTACTGAATTTTAGCTAGCACTTTTAAAGTTGTTCTTGTAGTGAATTCATGAACGTACTTTGTTAACAGCATTTGTTAATGGTCTATGAAGGGCTGCCCTGGTACGGTTGTTTGGTGGCTGGTCCGACTGTGAAAAGTTGTTTGTTTCCAGTCGTGATAGCTTGCGCGAGGACATGGCAACTGGTTCTTCTATGAAACAGATCGGGGTCAATTCATTGAAGAAATTTTTTTGAAATAAAACACCAATTCAATTAGTAAACTGCCACTAAGGGCAGTGCCGGAAGAAAGCCTGATGGCTGGAAAGCGTTGAGGAGAGACCGATAAAGGAATAATTTTCCTGAATTCAGGAAACTTTTTCTGAAAATGGCTGGTCAAGTTAAGGAAGTCGTTATATTATACCTTTCATGAATCTTTCATCTCCATCTTCTAAACCACCAGTTCAGGATTACGACATTGAAACCTCTTATTGGCATCAACGTGGACATTCAAAGTTCACCCAATTCATCGGCTAGATTGGCTACGATTCCCGAAACTTATATTAAAGCGATTATTCAGGCAGGTGGTACCCCTATTTTGCTGGCTCCGATGCCGGATGATGCTTTGCTTCCGCTTCTCAAGGCTCTTTCTGGAGTACTTCTAATCGGTGGACCGGACTATGATCCTGGTGTTTATGGCGAAAAACCTATTACCGAAGCAAGAATCGCCGATGGTAGCAGGCAAGATTTCGATATGCGGCTTGCCAGCCATGCTCTCGCTGACTTCAACATGCGCATTCTCGGAGTTTGTGCCGGGATGCAACTTCTCAATATTGTTCGAGGTGGTTCACTTATTCAGGATATTCCGTCGGAGCTGCCTGAGACGAAAGTGAGTCATGTCAATCCTGATAGCGAAAAGCAGGAGCTGCACTGGCATCAAGTGCAGTTCGATGAAACATCAAAACTTGCCGCCATTTTTGGCAAGAGTAAAATTCAGGCTGTTTCTGCGCACCACCAGGCGATTCGTAATCTGGGAGATTCGCTGCGCACCAGTGCTCATGCCCCGGACGGTATCATCGAAGCTGTCGAGATCCCGGAGCGCCAGTTTGCTCTGGGAGTACAGTGGCATCCAGAGAGAGATCCGGAGGGCAGTGCAAGATTATTCAATAGTTTTGTCCTTGGCGGTCTCGACTCTGCTGCATAAACAGGGTTGTCTTATAAGCAGTAGTATAAATTCTTAGAAAAACAAACCCGGGGCTATGAGTTTCAAGCTTCAGCTTGACACTGATAACCCCGAGTTTTTCGATGTCGAATCCAGTCGTTATTCAGTCATTCAAACAGATTCTTCTATAGGCCGGCATCCCAGTGGATAGCGGTGGCAGGATTGAACTTGCGCAGAAAATGGAGATAGAAGCGGAGAAGATGCGGCTCTTTGCTCAGCAAAGAGATCAGCTCATGCTCTGGCAGGTCTTCGAGGAAACGCTGAGAATGGGCTGATGAACCAGATACCCGTGCGGTGGATGAAAATCCGACCCGCAAAACCACATCGGTTTCGCATAGAAGGAAACCGTTTTGCTTCATCTTTTCGGGGGCTTCGAATGCAGGAAGGTCTGTCAGTTCGAGTTGTTCCGAAAGAAGAGCGAGCCAGTCGGCGCCGCTTCCCGAGTCGATGATCAGGGAGGTAAATTGATCTCGACCGAGCCAGGCCTTTGCCATCTCGATGGTAAAAGGTTCGGCCGTAAAAAGATCCAGTTCGAAGTTCGGCGATTGCCACTGATGAGAAGCGCCGAAACAGAAATGGCTACCGAGTTGATTCCCTTGGTGATCTGACCAGGAGCGGTGCGCGAAAGGATCGTGTCGCCACCCCAGTTGATTGGTGAGATATCGCATGAGATTGGTCTCCTGCTGGTACTTTTGGTTCTCGGGCGGAATTGCGCAGAAAGTGAATAGGAAGAGGTTGTGGAAGCTGGAAATATCCTGAATAAATCAAAACCGGAATTACGTTTCGACCATATTGTTTCTGCGGTAACCCAATCTACATGCGGGTTAAGGTGAGGTTAAGGCTGTGTTTTTGGTGATCTGTCTTCTTTTTTCGACCGGCTGGGAGATAACATCAATTATCGATGTCATGGGATTAAGTGCTTCTAGAGAAGCTTGGCTGCGCTAGCTCGCCAAAGGTTTCGGATTTGCCTCTTAAAGTAGAAAAAGCACCGGAGGGGCGAGCTTTGATATTGTCGAGCTTCGCTCTCTCCGATGCCTTTCTAAGAGGTTCTATCTTCCTTGCAGGAATTCGACCGCTCTCTCGAGCTGCTCGTCGACTTTAGAATCCGGGTGTCTTTCGACCGCGATATCAGGATCGATACCGCGACCGGAGAGATTGTATCCGGAGGGGGTCAGGTAATCGAGGGATGTGACCGAGATGATTCCGCCTGGCGGAATCTGTCCCATCAACATACCTATTCCTTTACCCCAGGTGGTTGTGCCGATAATGGTGGCACGACCGTTGTCCTTGAGAGCACCTGTCAGAATTTCAGATGCGCTCATAGTGCTTCCGTCCACTAGAACCGCCATCGGAACCTTCAGATAGTCCCGAGCGGCTGCTGCCATCTCTTTTGGCATGTCATCGTAGTAGTACAGGGAGGGTGGAGAGATATCCACAACCTCGTGGACGATCTGTCGTTCTTTGCGGGTTCTGGTCGAGAAGATGGTGCCCTTTTCGAGAAAGAGCTCTGTCATTGTTTTGGCGATCTCGACTTCGCCGCCGGGATTACCTCGTAAATCGAGGATCAGCCCGGAAAGCTTGCCGCCTGCCTCTTTGTGCAGGGAGATCAGAGCGTCGGTGAATTGCCGAGCGGAATCCGGGGCAAATTCGTCGAGACGGATATAGGCGATGCCGTCTTTCAAGAGTTCGTAGCGGACAGCATCTTCCTCCGGTTTGATCAGCTCTAGAAGGATGCTGTGGTTGCTGCCATCACGCAGGATAGTGATATCAATTCTGGTGCCAACCTGGCCTCGTAGCATTTCTTCCAGTTCCACCTGGGTCTTTCCCCGGATGTCGGTTTTGCTTATTTCGAGGACGGTATCACCTTTTTGAAGACCTTTTAGATAAGCGGCTGTGCCATAGAGAACGCTCTTTATCTTTATTGTTCCGGCTTCGTCGATAGTCGGGATTACTCCCGATTCAACGATTCCTCGGGCATCTCTTTCTCGGGCTGCTTTCATCTCTGCGGTGGTAGTGTATCTAGTCCAGGGGTCGTGCAGGCTGGCAAGCATCTCGGCGAGCGCATTCTCGAGATCCGTCTCGGTATTGAGCTTGCCGTCGTACTTATGCTTCCAGCTCTGCCAATCCGCCAGGAGTTCCTGTCTGGAGTAGTGGTCCGAGACTTGTTTCCAGGCTTTGAAGTAGATACTTTCCAGCTGGCGGGAAAGAGGAATTCTCGAAAAGTTCATTCCTCTCAGAATCTCCGGTGGCACGAAAAACTCTTGCACCGGCACCGCACTCTTTCCTGCAGGAACAGTTTGGGAAAGAGAAGGGCTAAACATGGCTGCTAGAGCCAGGACAGATATAGTGAGAGACTTGATTGTTCGTATCATTGTAGTCTCCTTCTGGTTTGTTGATTCAATTTTGGTTCGTTACTCTAAAGGCACTATCGGTAGTGCTATCCCTTTGACGAAGCGGTATAGGCGGCGGATACAGTGAATGCCGCTGGTAACATGGCGAAGACTGCCAGGTTGTAGATACCGGTCAGAAAGAGGAACGAAAAGATGGACACTGCAATAGCGGTAATGATGTAGAGAAGTCGATGGTGTTGCTTGCTCAGGCGACTTCCGGCAAGGAGGCCTATCAGCGTAGAAGTTGCTGTGGCAAGCATGCTGACGAATAGAGGATCGAACAGAGTCATTCGATTTCCTTTCTCTGTTATTACAAGCAGGAGTAATCCGAAAACTAGTCAGTTTCCGTCTTTCCAGCTCTTTTGGGGATTGAAGCTTCAGGTGATGTCTTGTCTTCGGTTTGCTTATGCCTTTCCTATTGCAGAACGGATGTAAAGGAGGCTTTGATTCTCTAATTTGAAGAAGTGCGGAGCAAGCCCGACCTCGGCGGCTGCACATGCCGGCTTGATATTCCCTCTATACTTCCGTTCGGTCTAATTGCCGGGCTAATTATGGGGTAGCAAGAGTCTGGTTTTGGCATAAATTCTAACGACCGAATTTGCATTACAAGCGCCAATTCATCTGGTTTAGCTAGTATTGGTAGGTGTGCGGCCTTCGAAACTGGTATGATTTGCCTGTTTTGCTCTAAGAATTCAAGCTCTTGTAGAATGCTCGACTTTTTTGGATTATCTCTGCTTCGGACATAATCGAGAAATCCAGGTTAAAGCTTCCGTCCGGTTTCTCCGATAGATAGTATCCGCTAGTCGATATCAAAGGCAGTCCGGATTTATTGGCGGCGGCGAAGATCTCTTCCTCGCTGTATCTGGTCGATTTTAGATTCAGTTGGGTGCCGCTGCCTCCGCCCTTTATCACCAGGTCTTTGCCGAACAGAGCACGAATGCTTTCTATGCATCGATTGCGACGGTCGAGATAGTGGCTTTTCAGTCTTCTTGTGTATTTTTCCAGATAGCCGTCCTCCAGAAGCATTGTCAGAGCAGTCTGAGTGGCTGATTCGGCAACCGCTTCGACCTCCATTTTGCCCTGTTCGACTACGGATCGAAGTGAGTAGGGAAGCAAGCAAAATCCAAGACCGGTGAGAGGATAAAGCAAGCGCCAGAACGTTGACAGGTAGATGACTCGATCATTGCGGTTCATTGTGGCTATTCCTGCCACTGCCGGTAGTTTCGATTTTCCGTAGTCGAAAAATCCGTCGAAATCATCTTCCAGAATCCAGGCATCGTTTTCGCTTGCCCAATTCAATAAAGCTTTTCTTCTTTCAAGACTGAGAACAGCGCCGGTCGGCTCTTGTTTCCCTGGGGTTATATAGACCAGTTTTATGGGTTCCGGAGCCTTTCTGAGCTCATCTACAATCAGTCCATCTTCATCTACCGGGATACAGAAAATTTCAAGATTTTGAAGAGCGGCTATATCTTTGATGCCGCCGAATCCTGGATCTTCGACAGCCAGCCAATCGCCGGGATTCATCAGTATGCGGCATAGCAAGTTGGTAGCGCTTATGGTGCTGGTGAAAATTACAACGTTCTCGCCCCTGGCCGAGATCTGTTTATTTCTGTGTAAATAAGCGGCGATCTCTTTTCGCAATTCCGGCTTGCCCATCAATTCTGGATGATGGTCGGAACCACCGATACTGTCTGCCGCGGACTTCAGGCAGTTTCTCCAGCGTTTGACAGGCAGTAGCTCCAGGGGAGGACCGCCGTAGTTGAGTTGAGCGAAGTCTGATATCAGGGGCGAAGAGTCCAGTCTCGATAGAATTTTGCGACCGTACGCCGATAATTTAGCGCTGCGGGTTTCGGGCGGTGTCTCTTTGGGATCACCGTCTTTTTTCGCGCTTACTCGGTATCCTCTGGTGGAGTCGCTTTCTATAAAAGCCAGTCTCTTCAGCTCTTCGTAAGCCCGAACTACAGTATCGCGTGAAATGCCTAACCTGTCTGCAAGTTCTCTGCTGGGGGGCATTCTGGTGCCTGCTTCCAGGTTGCCGCATTTGATGGAGTCGATGAAAAAGCGGCAAATCTGGTCTCGGTAGGACGCTTTCTCTTTCGGATCTAGTGCGG
>CAZCBH010000099.1:0-4228 GCA_964496875.1 uncultured Candidatus Obscuribacterales bacterium
CCCATGGTCACCGCTCTTCGGGGGACAGCATCCGGGCTGGGGAAGAATTCTTGATTCGCTCTCCTGGTCGATTCATCCAGGGTGACGCAATGGGTCCAGGAATATTCCGGGGTCCCGGGCTCATTGAAGGCTATATGACCGTTGCCGCCAATCCCCAGAATGGTCAGGTCGAGACCACCCTGGCGCTTTATCAAGGCGTCGTAGTCATCAATCAATATCGGGCTGAAGCAGTTTTTTTGATCGATGGCGAGTGGCTGGTAAATTACTTTATCTAGGTAGGTCTTGAAGGCAGATTCCTGCCGGACGTCAATATATTCATCTAAGCCGAAGAAACGAACTCCGGTCATATCGACATTCTCTTCTCTGGCGATGGCGATTAGATGGCGATAAAGTGCTTGGGGGGTTCTGCCGGTGGGCAGACCAAGGCAGGACTGGGGCTTTTTTTTGATCTGCTCGATCACTTCCCTGGCCGCCTGGAGGCTGGCAGTATCTTTATCGGTAGTTGTAGGCATCCGGGATCTATCTGCTTACGGTATTCAGCGTAAAAACTCAAAAGAGAATATCTTGCTATATTATGGACATTAGGTGAATCTATCAAACTAGAGGAAGGATGAAAAAGTCCGGGCTTTTTTCCATTATCTATGCAGCTCTAGCCTGTCTGGTTTTGCAGGCCGGCTTTCTGTCGGCAGATTGCCAGACCGGTTATCGAAGGCTACCTAAGGCTCAGTTCAATACATATTCTAGTGGAGCTTTCTCTAACGGACCATCGGTCGGGGCAGGCGGACCTTCTCGGCTTACTCCATCGGCACCGGGGATCCAGAGTACCCCCGGATTGCACATCACCAAGGGAGAAAGTCGTACCGCCCAGAATTATGCCGATCCTTACAATCCCGGGGAAGAGAAACTGAATATGCAATGGGTGCGCTGGCCCCGGGAGAAAATGCCGCTTCTTATCTGGATCAGTCCGGGACTGGAGCTGCCCAAAATGCCTTTCGATCAGTTACAGGAGACCAGGGTAGAGCAGGTTTATAAGATGTTCGCCAGCGGCTATCCACTGGATCAGCTGCCGGTGGCAAAGGGATGGAGCCCGGATGCGAATTATGCCGTCGCTTCCGGCATAGAAAAATGGAGGGTCTTTCAACAGGAGGGGCTACTCAGTTTCGGCTTCACTAACAATCCTTATGATGCCCATGTGGTTGTTTTCTTCACCGACAACTTCCAGGGCACCACCGGCCCCGGCGGTATTATTGTCGGTGCGAATACCTGTGCTCAGCTCTTTACTCCGGAGCAGCTTGTCGATCCTAGATTTAAGCAGAAGCCTGTGGTGATGGAGTTTTCCATGAGTGTCAACCATGAGCCCGGTCGGCTGGAGGGGGCCGCCGCCCATGAGTTCGGTCATGCTCTGGGCATCAAAGCCCACAGTCCATATCGCGAAGACCTCATGTATGTAGACCGGGTTGTCAATGACCTTTCCGAAGGCGATAAAGCGACCCTGCGTCTTTTGTATCGCGCTAAGACACCGTATTTGATGTAGGCTCGTCTAACTATAGTTGCTATTTGAAAGATTCCACTGTGATCTCGAGCTTTAACGAGGTCCCCCGGCCTGGGCTGGAATCTATCTTAAGGCGGGCCGGATAATAGGCTCTGATAATCTCCAGGCGTTCGTTGATGCTGGGCAAGCCGAAGCCGCCGGATGAAGCGGTGGCTCTGTCTTTTCCAGTCTCTGCGGTGTCGAAGCCTTTGCCGTCATCTTTTACTTCGATGGTGAAGAGCTCATCTTCTCTTTTAAGGTGGATTTTGACATTTCTCGCTTCTGAATACTTCTCGATATTGTTGAGTGCTTCTTGAACTATACGGAAGATGTGGAGCTGAATCGCCGAGGGCAGATCGGGGATATTGCCCTCTACCGAAAAGGCAAAGTCAGCTTCCACTCTCTCGGCGGCTTTGTCAACCAGATCCTCCAGAACTGTCTCCAGTCCCCAGTCTTTCAGGTCTCTGGGCACCAGTCCCTGGCAAATATCGCGGATGGTGACCGAGATCTCATCCAGGGTATCGAGGATCATTTCCTTTTCTGAATTCTCTTGCTCGGATGTCAGTCTTCTAACCAGCATCATCAAATCGGCCAGTACCGTGTCATGCAGGTCTCGGGCTATGCTTGCCTGGGTCTCTTCTTGTTGCCTGAGCAGCTTCTGTACGGTGTTCTGCTGGGCGAAGACCAGGTCTTTGACCAGATCCGAGCTCAATTCACTGCCAAGAGAGAGGCTGTCTTTGAAACCGCGGGCGATGCCAATTCTGTGTATGTTGTCGACATGTTCGAATTTCTTGCCGGAGTCGTAAGCTAGATAATCCAGGCAAGATAGAATAACCAGATCTCGCAAAAGCGCTTTAGCCAGGTAGGTTATCTCTTCTTCCGAGACCGGCAGTCCATTGACCGTCCAGTTGCGTTCACCGCCGGTGGAATCAAGGACAATGGCCAGTTTCAGCCGGTCTTTGGTCTCGTTGTTTTTGAGATCGAGATTGACATTGGCGGGCAATAGAAATGCGAAGAGCTTCCCCGGTTCGCAGCGAATAGATAAGCTTCTGGTGGCGCTGGAAATTCTGAATTCGGAGAGTAAATTTGAATCGGAACCAGGCTTTTTTTTGCCGGCAGTTACCGTCGGATCGTATATGGTGTGCTCTGTTATGGTAAGACGAACACGTTTTGCAGACTTACGCATCTGGGCAGAGTCATTGAACTGTGCCGCCAGGTGACTCATATTCTTATATACATAGGTGGAGAGTGCGGTGGTGGTCTTCAAGCCTTCCGACAGATGAAAGTATTCGCCTCTTTTAGAATGGCTCCGGTAAGTCTCCAGATCTATATTTCCGATCAGGTCGGCTAGATGATCGCACCATTTTTTGTGGTCTTTATAGTAAGTGTCTTCCAGGCTTTTCCAGGGATTTTCTTTTATTTGTGCGGGAGCTGTTTTTTCTTTCTCTTCAGTGCCTGCCGAAGGGGTCTCTATTTCTACGGCGGGCTTTTCGGCAGGGTCGCTTCCACCGGCGAAGAGTTCCGATACCTTCTTAGCCAGCCAAAAGATAGGACTTGCCAGAATTAACTTCATTGCTTTCTGTCCAGAGTGCCGTAGCCATTGTCCACGGCCCAGGCGATCAACTGCTCCCGGGTATCAAGACCGAGCTTCAGAAGCAGTAGTTCACATTGCTTTCTAACCGTGGCTGGCGAAGCTTTTCTGTTTGTGGCAATCTCCTGGTATTTCATTCCTTGCGCAAGCAGCTTCAAAATCTCCCGTTCCGCCCTGGTCAGTTTTTCTTTGCCCTCTGCTAGAGCCTGGGATTTGACAAGCTTTTCTCCGGCATCAACTTTGCGGATGGCATCGACCACAGAGGATATAGGTTCTGATTTAAGTAGATAGCCGCTTACGCCCAATTCGAGAATGGCCTGGACAAAAGCGCGTCTTTTCTCGGCTGAAAAGACAATTACCTTTGACTGGTTCATCTCGAGAAACTTTCGGACTGTGGAGCGAGGACCTTCTTGATTAGGCAGATGCAGATCCAGGAGAATCACATCCGGTTTCTTCTCCCGGGCGGTGTCGAGACCGGAGACCGCATCCGATGCAGTGCCCACCACCTCCATATCGCTCTCTCTCGAGATAGCTCCCTCTAGCCCATAGAGGGTGGCTTCGTGATCCTCGACGATGACTACGGTTGTCACTATGACATCTCCTGAGCTGTTGACTACATTCTGCCCGATTTAGGGAGGTTCTGCCCGGTTTTTGCCGCTTATTTTCCGGAAGTGTAAATTCGTGTTTCGAACACTTATTCTGTGGATTCCTGGCGTGAGAGTGCATTTTTGGCACCTCTTTAGCGCGGAGCAAAGGGCTGACCATTTCGGGGGCTTGAATAGTTTTCTCGGTAAGATATCATGTCATTCGTCTCTTGAAAGAGAGACGAAGATCAGTCCTTATTTGAAGGGAGGCTTCCAGATGGAACCTAAAACCTCGAAATCCAAGAAAGCTGTAGCTACAATCACCGCTGCCGCCCTGGCCGGATTACTGGCCGGATGCGCCGGTGGTGGAGCCGATAAAGCAACCACAGAAACGGCTCCTACCACCACGGAGAGCCAGGAAGCTGCGCCGGAAGCCACCAGCACCGAAACCAAGCCGGAAGCTACTGAAGCTGCCGAAGGCGAAGCCGGTAAAGCCGCTGAAGGCGAAGCCGGTAAAGCCGC
>CAZCBH010000099.1:4328-18796 GCA_964496875.1 uncultured Candidatus Obscuribacterales bacterium
GAAGGCGAAGCCGGTAAAGCCGCCGAAGGCGAAGCCGGTAAAGCTGCCGACGGTGGTGCCGCTACCACTACCGAAGGTGCTGCCAAAGAGTCTTGCAAAGGCAAGGATGGTTGCGGCTAAATTCTGATTGCGCAAGCATTCGATGAAAACAACAGTTGAAGGCCGGTATCCGCCGGCCTTCTCTATTTAAGTATGATCGACAAATCCAATAAGTATCTAGGAATAGGTCTGGGCCTCCGGATTCCGCATTACAAAACGATCCTGGGGGAGCGTCCCCGGGTCGACTGGTTCGAGATTATTTCAGAAAATTTCACCGGTCTTGGTGGCCGACCAAGGGAGGTGCTGGAGTCGGTACTCGAAACCTATCCTGTTATTCAGCATGGTGTCTCGCTGTATCCCGGCGATACCGAGCCCTTTGATCAAAAACATCTCGCCGGTTTGAAGCGGCTTACAAAGCTGACCGGAACTCCGTATATATCCGATCACCTCTGCTGGGGTTCGAAGAACGGCGTATATAGCCATGATCTACTACCGCTTCCTTATACGAAAGAAGCGGTCGAGAACACCGCCAGCCGAATCAAGTTCTTGCAAGATTATTTCGAACTGCCGTTCTTCATCGAGAATGTCAGTAGTTACGTCGAATATGTCGACAGTGTCATGACAGAATGGCAGTTTTTGAGCGAGGTGGCAGAGCGTGCTGGCTGCGGGATCTTGTTGGATCTCAATAACGTTCATGTTTCTGCTTTCAATCATGGATTCGATCCGATTCGCTACGTAAACGAGATTCCTCTAGAGCGAGTCGGCCAGATCCATATTGCCGGTCCATCCGACAAAGGCGACTATCTGCTCGACACCCATGATCATCCTGTGCCTGACCTGGTCTGGGAGCTTTACAGGATGGTAATCCAAGAAATCGGACCGGTGAATACGCTTCTAGAGTGGGACAACAATATCCCCTCTTTCGAAGAGATGCATGAAGAAGCCCTGAAGGCTAAGAAAATAATTGATGATTCTCGAATCGATTCGCTAGAATACGAAGGCGGTGTCATATCCGGTGTCGCCGATTCAGCTGTTGAGAATGATAATCGCCTGGAAGAGACCCAGACCTTCATTGTTTCTGCTTTGAAAGAGGAACTCGACCCGATTTATCAATTAGAAAAGCAATCCCTGGCTTGCCGGGAAGCGCAGCGATACATCCAGGGAAACAGCCGCCTGGAGCCTGAAGATCGGCTTAGAATCTATTGCCAGCAATACTGGTATCGTCTAGTAGATTGTTTCGAAGAAGACTTCCCCGGCATTCTCCATGTCCTCGGTCGAAGGCGTTTTGATCGCCTGGCCAGGTCTTATATCGCCACTTATTCTTCCGATTCTCATCTCCTCAAGGAGCTTGGAAGACATCTGGCTGATTTTGTCGAGGTCCATGCCGAGCTTGTAGCGCCGCATGAAGAGCTGGTGTTCGATCTGGCCCGTTTCGAATTTGCCCAGGTCGATATCTTCGATATGGAAGCACTTCCACCCTTGACCCTGGAGGATATGAGCGGTCTTGAGGGATTGGATCTCGCTTCTGTCAGTTTTAAAACGCAACCATATTTAGTGCCGCTTTCCTTGAGCTATGCTCTGGATGATTTCAGCATTGCCTTGAGAGTCAATGCAGCTTCGGTCAAAGAAGCAGGCAGAGTCGATGATATAGAACTCGAAACCGAAGTCGAAGCCGAAATAAATTCGGAATCTGATTCTAAAACGAAGCTTCCCGAAAGGGAGAAGAATCATCTTGTGGTGCATCGTTTTCAGAATCGCATATTTTTCAAACGGCTCGATCCTCATTCTTTCGTATTGCTTGAAAATATCCGGTCCGGGCAGGGCGTTGCCGAGGCGGTGGCATCGTTGCTCGAAGCTTTCCCCGAACTG
This sequence comes from uncultured Candidatus Obscuribacterales bacterium, assembly GCA_964496875.1. GTDB lineage: Bacteria > Cyanobacteriota > Vampirovibrionia > Obscuribacterales > Obscuribacteraceae > RI-106. The sequence goes on from CAZCBH010000099.1 coordinate 6,237, forward strand.
GCAGATGAACCGGATAGGCTTGCTGTCATGGTTCGAGACGATTTCGCCACCTGGGCTCGTCTGGGTTGGCTGGTTCGTTAGATTTCGCTAGAAAAGACTAGTTATTGAGTGGAAGCTGTTTTCAAAGATGAAATTGGTACGGTCAGATGCACATGGGCTCTTGATTCTCCGGAGCCGGCCAGCTCTGGAATAAAGACATCGGCGGCGGGACTCAGCCTCTGACCTGGTATTTTTATAAAGCCTTCCATGGTGGAATGGGCCGCCAGTTTCTTTCGTGGAAACTTGATCGGGACCATTTTGTCTTCGGAGCCGGCGATTCTGATCACCGCTTTTTTCGAGCCTGGTATAACAAGTTCCGAAGCTTGTTCGTTTCTCAACCGGACTTTCAGTCTTATGTCCTTCTTGGCGGCCTGGACGCCCAGCAGCTCCAGATGAACACTTTCCGGGACCGCAGTACTTGCAGTTTGCGGACTCTGAGGAATAGCGCCGCGCAAGTTACTTGCCGCCTCGGCAATCGGATCCGCTTTCTTTGTCGGATCTTCGATTTCGGCCTCCACAACCTCTTCCACTTCCTCTTCGGTGTTTTCGTTTTCGGAAAGGTTTGTTTCGGGCTGTCCGGACTTGAGTTGCTCCAGCTCTTGTTTTGTCCTCGCCAACTCATCTTCGAGTTTCTTGTTTTGATTCTCCAGTTTGCCTACTAGATCCTGATTTGGAGCAGAGGTAACAGATGGGATCGCCGGGCTTCGCACTATCGGCGGAGCCAGAGGAGGAAACTCACCTGCGTTTTTCGTCCGAATCAGATTCGGTGCAGCCGGAGGAGTCGGAACAGTATGAACAGCGATATTTTTGATTTGGGAGAAGTCGATGTTGGAATTGTTCTTGAGCGTCTGGGCAGCGTTGGCTGCTCTGGCGGCGAGGGTCGAGAGGCTGCCTTCGTTGAAGTTTGCCAGGCTCTGGGCGGTAGCTTTTTCTTCCACCAGACCGCTGACGTTAGATCCGTTTGAATTGTTAGTTCCATTTACACTGGAGAGCAGCTTTTTCACATCTTCGGATTTTATAAGGCTGTCCGGATTGAGAGTTGGAGCGGATGTATCCACTTCGGCAAGTTTCGGCAAACCCACCACCGGGGAGGAGGCATCGCCTGCAGTGCTCGAGGATGGTTTGGATAGACCGAGTTTAACCATCACATCTTCTTCATCGGCTTTCAACATCTTCTTCTGGGAGAGCATCAAGTCTCTCAAAGAGCCCAGGAATCCGGTCATGTTCTGCACCGGATCGGCTGTGGGAATCTGGGTGGCTGCTGCTCCGGTTCTGTTGTAGGGACTGGGCAGATATGGCAGTGCCGGACCTTCGCCGCGATACTGGGGGATGCCTAGAGGCTGAGCACCATTGGCGTCATTGGCTCTATTTATTGCAAGGGTGGTATTGCCGGTGGTGCTTGTGGCCGGCGATGATATTGCATTCAGGGCTTGAACTCGCGCTGCCGCCATCGTATTCGATGGATCGACGCTCAAGATTTGAAGATACGCAGAGCGGGCTCCCTGGGGATCTCCCAGTTTTTCCAGCATCTGGGCCTGGAAAATCTGGTATCGACTATCTCCGGGGCTCAATCTCACAGCTTCGCTGGCTTTATCAAAAGCTTCTCGAACCGCACCGTGGGAATCGAGATTCATACCTGCTTCGTAGGCACTTTTGGCTTGTTCTCGAGCCAGCGCCAGCTTGAAGCTCTGGCGGGCGGCAGGAAGATTGGGGTGTTCCGGATCGATTTTAACCACGGTCCGGTATTCGTTCTGGGCCGATTTCAGATCTCCGGACAGTTGATAAGCCCTGGCCAGGCCCAGGTGGGAGTTGGCGTCGTTTGGTCTGGCTGAGACCTGTCTTTGCCAGAGTTCTATTAAATGCTGGCTGGCCAGTTTGTCTGTCGGATCCTGTACCAGAGCCCTGGTCAAGTCGGCATTGGCGCCAACCACGTCGGTAAGTTTATAGCGGGTTATTCCCAGTTGACGCATGGCGACGCTGGAGCTGGGAGCCAGGTCCAGAGCCTTTTGATAGCGGGCTTTAGCCGTCTTCAGCTTCCCTTCACGAAATGCGATATTGCCCAGACCTATTTCTGCTTCAGCGCTGGGCCTGAGCTTTATAGACTGCAGGTATTCGACGGAAGCCTGGTTGTAGTCTCCCTGGGTGAATAGTTTTCTCGCTTCGGCAAGACGGCTTTCGCTATTTAGAGGATCCACGCCCTGGTGTCTGAGCGCCTGGTTTAGAAGGGGCGGAGCGCCAATGGATGCCGGCTCGAACCTGATGGCGATTCTCGCTTGCTGGGCGGCTTCGCGGTAATTGTCGCGGCGAAGATAGTACTTGGAGCGCTCAAGAGAGACTTTCTCCACCGCCTTTTGAAAAGCCGGATCTTTTTTGAATGTGTCCTGATGTTTGAGAAGAGTCTCCTGGGCGTCTTTGAGATGGCCCTGGGAGGCCAGGTGTTCCGCTTTTGCTATAAGCTGCCCGGAGGCATGGCTACTGCTGCCTATGCTGCCGGTTCCGAAGCGCTCTTCGTGGGGGCTTATTCGTCTACCCTGATTAGAAATCGAGCTGGCTCGAGAATGGCTGACCGGCGGCGGCGCTACCTCTCTTGCCATGGAGGCCGGCAGCAAACTGGGAGCGACCGGCGGAGGTGGCGGGACCAGTTCATACTTACCACCACTTTTCACTGAGGGGCTTGCCGATGTGCTCAAGTCCGGAATCTCGTAGGTACTGCCCTGGTAATAGCGTTCCTGGGTTGTACCGTAGCCTGGATTGGATAGACGACCTCCCATCGAATCATAGTCATATCGTCTCGGGATGCGTGTGGGAGGAACTACAACCTTCTTGGCGTATTTGAAATCGGCGCCCCGGGTTGCTTCCGGTAGAACCACGCCGAAGGACAGCGCCAGCAAGAGACCGAGGAGACAACCTCTTCGTCTGCGGGCGGAAAGCTCTCTGGAATCATCTGCATCCATCATAATCGGAGATTTTAGTCCTTCTCCTTGACATATCCAAGGGGGAAAGTACGTGTTTCTTTACCCTAGTCAATGTTCTGCCGGAGTATGGTCCGGATATCAACCTTATATTTGCTCAGGGGCCTCGGGGACGGATATTTTGAATTCCTTGCTGGACACTGGTTTTGCCGGGTAAGGGTGTCTTTTTTCGACGAAATCTCGAGCAAGTTCAAGCTCGGTGAGCCGTTTTGCCCGTAGAATGTTTGTAAAAGCTTATCTATAATAACTCTTCAAATTTAATTTAAAGTCCTGTATATGTTTTAAACTTATCCGGGCGCAAGCATGTCGAAATCCAGGTCGATTCTCTCCCCCCCCCCACAGATGAACCTGGTTTAATAGTCTTGAGAGGTCGAAAACAGTAAATGGTTGTCTCGGTCAAGAGTAATGATTCCGCGGTGGATGAGCGTGCCAACAATCTTGTTCGGCAAGCCCGGTTGGCTGCGGCTGTTTTCACTCAGTACAGCCAGGAAGAGGTCGACAAGATAGTCAAAGCCATGACTGTGGCCGCCATCGAAAATGCTGCCATGCTCGCTTTGCTTGCCCACGAAGAGACCCGAATGGGCGTAACCGAGGACAAGATCCTCAAAAATTACGTGGCTTCGGAGTTTTTCTACAACCAGATTAAACATAAAAAGACCGTCGGCATCATAAACGAGATTCCCGAAGCCAATATGGTGGAAATTTCCGAGCCCATGGGGGTGATTCTCGCTCTGGCGCCGGTCACCAATCCCACCTCTACGGTCATTTTCAAGAGTATTGCCTGTGCCAAGACAAGAAACTCGGTTATTTTCTCTCCCCATTTGATGGCGGCTAATTCCAGCAATATGGCGGCGAAAATAGTCTATGAGGCGGCTCTTTCTGCCGGCGCTCCCAAGGGCTTCATCAGCTGGGTGGAGAAGTCGCCCCGGTTACGCAGAGAGACCGAGCGTATGATGGTCCACCCGGAAGTCGACCTGATTTTCGCCACCGGCGGAACCCAGATGGTCAAGGCGGCGTACAGCTCGGGCAAGCCTGCCCTGGGCGTGGGATCGGGCAATACCCCGGTCTATGTTCACAAAAGTGCCAAAGTCCCGTCCACGGCCATGGATATCATAATATCCAAAACTTTCGACAACGGCACCGAGTGCCCCAGTGAGCAGTCCCTGGTTATCGACAGAGAGATCGCCGAGCCTCTTCTTAGCGAATTCAAGCGTCTTGGCTGTTATATCTGTTCCGATGAAGAAGTGGAGAAAGTGACCGCGGTGGTAATCGACCCCAGGACCGGCGGCATGAATTACCGTCTGGTCGGGCAATCCGCCAATAAAGTGGCAGAAGAAGCCGGTCTCGATGTGCCCGAGAAGACCAAGATAATTCTCTGTCCCATGAAAGGTGATATCAGGCATCACAAGCTTGCCGTAGAGAAATTGATGCCTGTTCTGGGTTATGTGATTGTCGATTCGGTAAATGAAGGTATAAATCGCGCCCTCGATATCAACTATGCCGGCGGCACCGGACACACCGCCGGGGTATTCAGCGAAGATGCCGATGTGGCAGAGCGTTTTGCCGAAGCCATCAATGCCGGCCGGATTCTGGTCAACAGCCCCACTTCGATAGGCGGGCTCGGCGGCGTCTACAACAACCTCAACACCACTCTCAGTTTCGGTTGCGGGACCGGTGGCGGGAACATAACCTCGGATAATGTCGGTATCAAGAACCTGATGAATTATAAGCGGGTTCCCCGCCGTAAGAATTTCACCTACTCTTTCCAGACCACCAAGAACATCTATGTCAATCCCGGCAGTCTCGATCACCTCAAAGGCATCGAGATGAAATCCGCTTTTGTCCTGACCACTGCTTCTGCCGAGAAACGAGGGCATCTGGAGATGGTTCTGGATCGCATTCCTTCGGACTGCAGAGTGAGCATCTATAGTGGCATAGGCGCCGAGCCGGATTTCGAAGCGATTGAGAAAGCGGTGGCTGCCATCAACGCTAAAGGTGCCGATACCATAATCGCCCTGGGTGGCGGTTCGGTGCTCGATGCCGCCAAGATAATCCGTCTGCTCTACGATTATCCCGATGCCGATCTGAAAGAGCTCTCTTTGAACTTTTTCGACTTTCAAGATCGGATGATAGAGTTTCCGAAGCATTTGAAGACCAAGCTGGTGGCGATTCCTACCACCTCCGGCACCGGCTCTGAAGTCACCCCCTTTGCTGTGGTCAAAGACAGCAAGCGGCATCGTAAGCTCTCTCTGGTCGACGAGTCGATGTTGCCTGAGGTGGCTATCATCGATGCCAATCTCACCAAGACTCTGCCGGTGGAGATTACCCGTGATACCGCTTTCGATGCCCTGACCCATGCTATTGAATCGCTGGTATCGACCTTTGCCAATGACTATACCGATGGTCTGGCCCTCGAGTCTATGCGCCTTATTTTCGAAGCGCTGCCGGAAGTATTGAAAGATCCGGAAAATGTGGTGTGGCGGCACAAGCTTCATAATGCCGCCTGTCTTGCCGGTATGGCTATAGGAAACGCATCGGTAGGTGTCAATCACGCTCTGGCTCATGCCCTGGGAGCTCGGTTCGATATTCCCCATGGTAGAGCCAACAGTGTGTTCCTATTGTCCACTATCGCTTACAACGCTCGCATCCCTTCTAAGTTCGTTGCGGTCTCTAATTATCCTGTCTGGATCGCCGACAAAAAATATGCCCGTGCGGCCAGATTCCTTGGTTTGATAGATAGCACCGATTCTAAGAAGGATGATCCGGAATCAGTGAAAGCAGCTGTCGATGCGCTTCTAAAAGCGATAGCCGATCTGGCCAGATCCACCGGTCAACCAATGTCCGTGTCCGAGCTTGGCGTGGACTTAGAGGAGTATAATCGGGCGGTACCTATGATGGTGGCAGGCACCGTCGAGGATATGAGCATCAAGACCAATCCCCGGTATGCCATGATGGATGAGTTCACCCAGTTGTTCATCGAGTCTTATCCGCCCCGAGAGATCTAGAGCATTTTATTTTTGAGAGGACAGAGAAGTGGCCAAGGCAAAAGGCAAAACTGAACCGGTTCGAATTCTTGGATCCCTGGACAAGGGTAAAGACGATGTCGACAGGTTGGTGGCAACCGCGGAGTCTGACATCGTTCTTGATTTTTCCGCCTGTACATTTATCTCTGTGGATGGTATCGAGTGGCTGGAGGAGCTCGCCATTCGAGCCGAGTCGAAAGGGGTGAAAGTTCGTTTCGAAAATATCCCTCCGGCAATTTACAAAGTCTTCAAAATCTCGCACATAGACTGCATTCTAAAAGCTTGCGGCGCACCCTCCACGGCAATCGGACCGGTCTGCTGATCTGCTTTTAAAATTCGCTATGGAAATTGATGATCTGGTGGCGGCCAGGCTGAAGAAAAGATATAAGCGTTTTCTCGCCGATGTGGTGCTGGATGATGGACAGGAAGTAACCGTACACTGTCCCAATCCGGGCAGCATGAAAGGCTGTCTGGAAGAAGGCGCGCGTGTCTATTTGAAGGATTCTCGCAATCCAAAACGTAAACTTCGCTACACATGGAGCTTGATCGATCTCGACAGCTCACCGGTCATAGTCGATACCGGCTTCGCCAACAAATTTGTCAAAGCATTAGTGGAACTGGGTTTAATAGAAGAACTCGGGGCTTATGAAACTGTTTTGAGTGAGCCTTCTTATGGACAAGGTCGATTCGATCTGCTTCTCACCAACAGAAAGTTCGATCGGGATGGAAAGAAGATAAAACCGGTTCCCAGCGCTCGAGCCGGTGACTGTTTTGTCGAGATCAAGTCGACTACCTTAAAAGAAGGTGACACGGCCCTCTTTCCCGATGCTAAGACAGAACGGGGGCGCAAGCACCTGGAGCGTCTGGTCGAAGCCAGGCAAGAGGGAATCCGGGCGATTCAGTTCTATCTGGTCAATCGCCAGGACACGGCTGGTTTTGAACCGGCCAGGCAGATAGATCCGCTTTATTCAGATGCCTTATTCGAGTCATCGAAGAAAGAGGTGGAGGTTCTGGCTTATGATATAAACGTCAATGTGGCAAAGTCTGAAGGAGAGGGGCTTTATTCTGCCACTGTCGAGCTGGGCAAGAGACTGCCGTTACGCTTCTAGACAGAGAAAAGAACGATATTAAGGATGAAGGACGAAAAAGACTGGAAGGAAGATGTGCTGAGGCACCTGAGAGGGGTATTCGAAGAGCTCGATATCAACCATGATGGAGTTCTCCAGAAAGAAGAGGTGCAGGATTACCATAGACAGAAGAGCGGCGAAAGCTCCGACATCGAGGCTCAGGTAGTTGCCCTGTTCAGCTCCTGTTTTGAAGAGATAGGAAAGTTGAACAAAGAGAGCTGGTTCGAAAAGAGAAACGGTATCACTGTCGGTGATCTTCTGGTACTCGAGCAGCTTCTTCGAGAGGAGGATGTCGACAGTCTCTCTCTTGATCGTAAGAGGTTGAAAGCGGCAGCCGAGGCGATAATGAAACGCACCCGGGAGATTTATAGATTGAATCCGGCATTGTATGGCTCCGACGGGGAAGCGCTCACCAGTATTCGTCCGGTGGCGGTTCGCCGCGGCAATATGGGCGATTGTCATTTTCTGGCTGTTCTGGCTGCTATGGCCGCTATGGAGCCTGCTGCGCTCGCTTCTATGATAGTCCTCGGTGAGGATGGAAGTTATACTGTGAGCTTCCCTGGTGGCGGTGGTGGCGTCAGGGTGAAGCGCCCCGGGGTGGTGGAACTCTCTCTCTACGGGCGCCTTACCAGAATGGGTTACTGGCCTATGGTTTTGGAAAAGGCTGTGCAGAGTGAGCTAGAGTTGTCTTCTGTTCGCAAGGTAGTGGACCCTGCCTTCTACATGGAGCTTTTGACCGGTGTTCCTGCCCTGCTGATAGATCTGGCTGGTATCACGCCCGACTTGATCACCTCCACTATTTTTGAATATCGACAGAGGCCGATAGTGGCAGTCTCCGCTTCTACATCGCTTGCCAAAAGTCTCAATCCGGCACATGCATACAGTGTTATTGCCGTGGACAGTGCAGGGCCTTCTACTGTCAGGATTACCCTCAGGGACCCGTTCGGTCCCAAGCATCCGGCAGCTACCTCTTCCGGGCGCCTGAAAGACGGCATGTTCTCTCTCGATCCGGTTGAATTTGCCGGCTCTTTCCAGAAGCTCTTTATCGCCGGCTCGAAGCGGCAGTAGGTTTTTGGAGGTCCTGATAGTAACTGCGATAGCTGTTCTCTTTCACCCAGGCGCTGGCATCGATGGCATTTTTCAGGGATGATCCGGCACCATAGAGATCTAAAATAATCTGGTTTATCTCGATCTGGATCGTTGACTCCCGGGCTAGTAGCTGCCCTACTTTTGTGCGTTCAGTCTTTGTAATCGACGATGCTTCGAATTTGGGTGATTGATGGTCAAATCGCTCCAGCTCTTTTGCAATGGCGACGGCCTGGCTGGCTAGATCGGCTACCGCCTTTTCTACTTGTTCCGGTGGTTCTATGTAAGGCAACTTTCTCAGGTCGCCTATCTGAAAGTTGACTGTGGGATTGAGAATGCCCAGCATCAGCCGAATTAAAGATGAGTTGAGAAATCCGAGCAGATAGAGAATATCGGTTCGGTCGCTGAACAGGGCGGAGCTTGCTATGTCGAAAACGGCATTTTCCGATAACAGCCTGGCTGTAAAGCCGCTGGTGCCTATATAAGAATAGGTAACACCGGTGCGAAAATAATAGTCTTCACCGGGCAGGCGCCGAGACTGACCTCGTGCGGCTCGGTATTCTCGAATGGTGTCTCCACCGTCCGGCCAGTGAAGAAAGTAGGGAGTGGTGGCATGCCACTTTCTGCCGCCGCCTTTGTCATAGGGTACGTAGTCGGTAGCATTTTCCGGATTCTTTTCTAGCTCCAGATCTCGAAAGTGTTTTACGAATTTTTTGTTGTTGCAGGTAAAAAGTCCGTTGGTTAGATAAATGCCGAAATCCGGAGAGCCCAGGGGTTTCAGATCGCGAAACAGATCGACCAGCTCCCGGGGGCAACGAATAGCGATGGGATGACCGGGCAGGCTTTTGGTGGTTAACTGCAATTCATCTCTCGATAGCGATTCGAAGGAAGTTTTTTCCAGGTCTCTGGCGCCTTCTTTGAGTATGCGCAGGCTTCCATTGTCAGTTCCCATTTGCGGTTGGTCTCGGCGAGTGAAAGTTAGTATCGCGCTATTGACCTTCTCTCCGGATCTGGTGGCGAAACTGCCCGGGCCAAGAAGGGCAAGGGTCTCAATTTGACATCGTTTTGAAAAAGCAAGACGAAAGTTCTCGTAGCGTTGAATATTCAAAAAACTGTTTTGACAGATAAAAGAGCTTCTGCCACCAGGTTCTAACAAGCGGGCGGAAAGCTCTATAAATGCGGTATAGAGGTCATACTGACAGTCTTGATAGTGCTCTTTGAGAAACGCCCGCAGCTGCTCTGGCATCAGACGATTGCTTAAATATGGGGGATTGGCGGCCAGGTGAGAGTAACTTGATGGTATTGCATCCAGTGGCAGTATCTTGTTCTCCAGATCGCTGAGAGCGATTGCGCCAGGACGTTTCTCTTCTGGAATCCCCAGAAGAAAACTGCCCAGGGCAGCGTTCGACTCGGTACTTTTAGACGAATCCGAACTGAACCAGAATAATTTCGGGATGGGCAGGTCGCCATCGAGACCGGCGTCCCGGCAGGCTAAATAAACGGCAAAGCCTGCCATTTGTACTGCCCGCCTGTCTATATCGAGACCGAATAGTCTCTTTTCCAGCAAGGCCCTTGGGTTCTCGCCTGCTTTCAACAACTTTTGAAAAGCTGGAATCAATAGATGTCCGGCGCCACAGGCCGGATCTATAAAGCGGCCACTGCCAACTTTCTGTGGCTCGCCCAGGGCTTCGTCGACGATAAACTCTGCAATCGCTGATGGTGTATACCATCTTGTGATTGCTGCCAGTTCATCCATTCTTCTGCCGGTTCTTCTCTGACCATAGGATTTCTCTGAAACGTCGTTGAGAATGCCGAACTGATAAAGCCAACCGGCAAAGAGGGGCTCCTTGCCATAACGCTGAAAAGCTTTCTGAATTCTGAACAGTTCGAGGATTTCCCTCAGTTCTCCTTTGTTCAGGGACGATAGAGGTTCTTCCAGCCAGGCAGTCAGAAGCCTGCCGAAGCGAGAATTGTCATGCCGAATCTCTCTTGCGGAAGACTCCTCTATTATAGTTCGGGTGGTCTTTTCCATGGTCGGCACCAGGCCGCGTCGGGCCAGGGCATAGAGGGCACCGATCGCCACAATCGAGTCGGTTTGCAGATTGAGCCTGGTGAAGTGTCGATGGACTCTGCCCAGCTCTTTGATTCTATCTCTGTCCTCGTCAAGAAAATTTGGCATCGTTCCTGTCTGGTCAAAGAGGTTCTGATTTACTGCGCTTCTGGTTGGATCTCGACCGGGAGAAGCTTCTCGGGTACAGAAGCCGAAGTGCTGGAGCGCAAACTTTTTCTCCGGCGGATCTCTTTGGAACCGAAGACCCTAAGGGACACAATGAAGATAAGGCTATGGTTGCATATCTTGGTTGTCATTTAGTGTATAAATCTAATATCTATTCGTACATTTCCATTGGAGTACCTCATGACCAAAGCAGGACTAGAAGGTGTTGTCGCAGCATCGTCCTCTATTTGCAAAGTAAACGGTAGCGAAGGACGTTTGATCTATCAAGGTTATGACATTCATGATCTGGCCGAGCACTCGAATTTTGAGGAAGTAGTCTATCTTTTATGGTTTGGAAGATTGCCGGTGGAGTCGGAGCTTGAGACTCTCAAGAAAGAACTTGGTGCCAACCGCGCCATTCCCAAAGAAGTCATCGATATGATGAAGGGCTTTCCCAAGAATGCAGTTCCGATGGAAGTGCTTCGCACGGTAACCTCGATGCTTTCCATGTACGATCCCGACGCAAACAACAATGATCGAGATTCCAACATTCGTAAAGCGACCAGGCTCACAGCCCAGCTTCCGACCATTGTCGCGTACTGGGATTGTATCCGTAACGGCAGAGACGTAGTTCCGCCTAAGTCTGAACATTCCACCGCCGCCAGCTTCCTCTATCTTCTTCATGCCGGCAAAGAGCCTGATGAGGTGAGTGTTCGCTCCCTCGATATCGCACTTATTCTACATGCCGAGCATGGATTCAACGCATCGACCTTTGCCGCCCGGGTAGCTGCCGGTACCGAAACGGACATGCACTCGGCAATCACCGCAGCAATCGGTACTCTTAAAGGACCGCTCCACGGCGGCGCTAATCAAGAGGTGATCAAAATGCTTATCGAGATCGGTGAGCTTGCCAAAGTGGATGATTACGTGGCCAAGATTTTTGCCGACCGTAGAAAGATCATGGGCTTCGGCCACCGGGTCTACAAAACAGTAGATCCCCGGGCTTTCCACTTGAAGAAGATGTCCAAAGCTCTAGGTGAGCGCATGGGAGAGAGCAAGTGGTACGACATGTCGACCCGTATAGAAGATCTGGTGATGAAAGAGAAGAAATTAAACGCCAACGTAGATTTCTACTCTGCTTCGGTCTACTACATGCTGGGCATTCCAGAGGATCTCTTCACCCCGATCTTTGCCATCAGTCGTATGTCCGGTTGGGCTGCCCATGTACTCGAGCAGAATGCGAACAACCGTCTCATTCGTCCTACCTCGGACTACATCGGTAAGTTCGACCTGAAATACACCCCGATGGCCGAGCGTGGCGCTGCGGCAGCCTGCTAGAAACAGTCAGCAAAAATCTAAATCTAGATACTGAATTCCTCTCCCCGAGCCTGGTAGGAGAGGAATATCGTTTCCAGGAACTCTTCGGGGTTGTCCTGGGCCGTTTGTTGCTCTTCGTGGATGCCGCCGTCTTTTAGCTTTTCGCGGAAATAGCCATCGAGACGACTGGCTATCACCGGCCTGTGGGAGGCAGACAGACCCTTGCGTCGTTTCAAGAAACGAGCCAGAAGATCGTAGTCATCGGTGCTGATTCTGCCAATATCAAGCAGGGGCTCGGCTTTGGCTTTGGTAAGCATGGGGATGTTTTCGCCGGTTAATTCGGACTTTCGTTCTCTAATCACCAGAGTGCCGGCTGCCAGGTCTCCGAGCCGCTTTTCGTTCTTGTTTATCAGCATGGTGAGCAGTCCTATGAGCATCATGCCGTTATCGAAAACCCTGACTATGTTGCGGATGAAGACCGAGGACCAGCTCACCGGCTGGCCGTTGTTCTCTATCACTCTTATGCCTGCCAGGCGCTTGCCCGGCGACTGGCCCTGCCAGGTGCCTTCGAAAAATATGTGATAACCGAAGAAAAGAAAGAAGCTCACAAAGATAGCCACCACCGAAATAGCCATGACCAGGGTCTCTTTTGCTTCGGTGGGCACTTTGAAATAAGTGGCTCCCAGATAAATGGCCATGTCCATCATGCCCAGAAGCAGTAAAATCATCCCCACTGAGCTTGAGAGCCCGGGCCCGGGAAAGATCGGCGGAGGTGCTTCTA
>CAZCBH010000100.1:0-18489 GCA_964496875.1 uncultured Candidatus Obscuribacterales bacterium
TCTCAATCCGCAAGATCCCAAAGCGCTTCGTAAGCTGGGGACTTACTACTCCGAGAAGAAGTCTTATGACAAAGCTATTAAGGCTTTCAGAAAGGCGTTGAATATCAACCCGACCTCGGTGGCGGATATGGTGGCGCTTGGCTATTGCTTTGCCCAGGATGACAATTATCTGCAGTCCGAAGCGGCTTTTGTGACCGCTCTTGCCCTGAAGCAGCTCAATCAGCAGAGCAATCTGGAGCCGCCTTCGAGGCAGGATATAGTCCGGACCCTGGCTTCTCTTCTGTTGCTCGAAGGCAGATACGGAGAGGCTCGCAATCAGTTTCAGTCTCTATTGAGCATGACTCGCCAGACGGCTGCTAAAAACATCGATGCCTTTCTTCTTGCACAGTCAGAAGCCCTGGCCAGTCCCGTGCCGTCTAATATCGAGAAGCTGGAGAAAGCCTACGGCGAGATGAGTGATCGAGAAAAGAAAGACTATCGCTATTCTTTTATTCAGACTCTGATCAAGGTCGGAAAAGTGGAAGACTCTCTTGAAGCTCTTTCTAAGCTGGAAGCAAAAGATTTTGAGAAGGAGCCAAAGTGGAACATTCTCAAAGCCAGAGCCTATCGAGAAAATAAACAGCTCGAGGAAGCCGAGAAAGTTGTGGACGATTCGATACTAAAATCGAAAGATCGTGAAGAGAGCGAACCTTCTCTGGTTGCTGATGCTTTAGTTGAAAAAGCGCGCATCAAGATGGATCAGGACAAAGACGATGAAGCCGGACAGTTCGCAACCGAGGCCCTTTCTACCTATCCTAAGTCATTTGCATCATATCTGGTGCTGGCCAAGCTGAAGTATAAAAAGGGCGAGTACTCCGATGTGGTTCCCCTGCTGAAAAAGGCTCTGGAGCAAAATCCCTATTACACCGAAGCTTATCTTTTGTCCGGTGATGCTTGTTTCAAAGCCGGTGATGCCCGGGAGGCGCTTGCTTATTACAAGGACGCCTACAAAGTAAGACCAGAGATGCCCGCCGTTCATAAAGCACTATTGAAAGCTTACAAAGAGCTGTCCATGGATAAAGAGGCCGCCGAAGAGACAGAGCAGTTGAGCAATATGGAAAAGCTCAAGTAAAATCAAGTAAGACCGGGCTTCTTGACAAGCGGTGCGGCTTCTAGTAAGCTTGTTCCGATCGCTTTTGATCGTTTTAACAACCTTACTAGAAATATCATTCGGATTCGTTGACGGTTACGCCTGCGTTTTTTAGCGCGGTCCGACCTGGCGCGGGTCTCTATCAACATACGGGAGGACCTTCCATGAAAAATGAGAGGAGGCTTTTGTATGCCCTGCGCGCGGGGCATGCCTTATTGGCTATTGTTTTACTGGGTGTAACTATATGTGGTGCCATCGGCGGATCCGCTTTTTTCTTTCGCTGCATCTTCTATCTTAAATACTTCCTGGTCTTGGTTCCGCAAATTCTCGATCTGGCGATGATTCTTTTCTCTTTCTATCTGATGCTTGATGGCGTCAGGCGCTGGGGGCACGAGCTGGATGGCGCTTTTTCCCGCAGTCTGATTGGTCTCTTTATTCTCCATGCCAGCTCTGTGCACATTCCTTTTGTGCCATATCTGGCTCTATTTATAGAGGCGGTAATCTGTCTGCGCAACGGGCGACAGACAAAGAGCGAATCGGAAAAGAGCCAGTCCCTAGGATATTCCCTGCAAGGATGAATCTTTCGCTTTATTATGATCGATTATCGCCCGGGCACAGGCCAGCATATGTTCGGCTTCGGCTTCGCGATAATTGTTCTTGAGCAGGTCGGCATAGCCCTGGAGCGATTCTGCTAAATCTATGTGCTGGGGACCGAGGGCTCTGGTTCTCACATCTATCGCTTCTTTGAAGAATTGCTCCGATAGCTCGTTCTTGCCGGATGCTTTCAGGGCAAGCGCGTAGTTATGGAGGGCGTCGCCGACCACCGGATCGGAGCTGCCCAGGGATTCTTTGCCTGTATCTACTGCTTCTTTGAGCATGATCTCGGCTTCACCGTGCTTTTCCTGGCGCAACAGACAGGAGGCATGGAGCACTCTGGCGGAGATATATTCGGGATGTTTTGGACCCTTGGTCTTCTGCTTGATGGTGACAAGCTTCTTGTAATAGGGCTCTGCTTTGGCGTGCCGGTTGTAAGACTGGTAGAAAGAAGCTATCTCTTTGAGCTGCTTTTCGGTCTGGTCATGTTTGGGACCGAGCACCTGTTCACAAATGGATAGAGCCTCTTTGTAGAACTCTTCGGCCTGGGGAAACTTTCTCTGGCTTGCGTAGAGTTCCGCCAGATAAGTAAGCAGGTTGGCTCCTTCCGGGGACTTCTTCTCCTGGGCTCTCTCTTTGATGGCCAGGGCTCGCTTTAGAAACCGCTCGGCCTGGTCGTGTTTGGAGACATTGGCATAAGCAAGACCCGTCTGTTTGATGGCCTGGACCACCTCGGGATGGGTCGGTCCTAGATTGACCTCTTTGATATTCAGCACCCGCTCGTACATTTTGCAGGATTCATCGGCTTTACCGGACGAGTCGAAAAGGTTGGCAAGGCTGGCGAGCAGCTCCTCGAGGTCCGGGTGTTCCGTACCCAGGGCATTCTCCAGTACGGCAAGGGCTCGACTGAGCATGTCTTCGGCTTCTTGAAAGCGATCTTCTGATAGATAGAGGGTGCCCAGATTGTGCAGGATGTCGCCCACTTCGGGGTGATCGTTGCCCAGGGCGGCGGTCTTGAGATCAAGAGATTGCTTGTACAGCGCTTCGGCAGCACCGAATTTGTGCTGGGCGGCATAGAGAAGAGCCAGGTTGTTGTAGCTGGTTGCCACCTCTGGATTATTAGGACCGAGGACCTTTTCGTAAATTTCGGTCAGTCTTGTGCAGATAGGCTCGGCCAGCTCATATTTTTGCTGGAAGAAATAGACCGCCGAGAGATTGTTCAAGCTCTGGACAATCATCTCGTTTTGAGGATCCAGCTCTTTTTCTCTCGCCTCGAGGGCTCTCTGGTAAAGGGGTTCGGCATCGCCATAGCGCTCTTGCTCGAAAAATACCTCGGCCAGGCGGTCCAGGCAATCAGCAATCTTGAGATTGTCCTTCAGTCTTTCCGCTTCCCAGAGGGCCGCTTTGAAATTTGTCTCGGCCTGGCCGTAGTCCTGGTTAAGGAAAGCCTCGTTGCCCGCTTCCAATTGCTGTTGGATGTCTTTGCTCATTTACCGTTTTGCAGTCGATCTTGAGTCCGTACTAAAGTTATGCCACAGCATAAATGAAAAACTATCGGTTGAAGCATAGCTCTATTTATATAGAAATGCCAAGAGTTATCGGACAATGATCCGAGCCCTGAATATCGGACTGAATATCTGCATCAACAAGAGAGTCTTTCAGATTTTCCGAGGCGAAAAAGTAGTCTATCCTCCAGCCCACGTTCCTTTCCCGAGCTCTGGTGCGCATGTGCCACCAGGTGTAATTGTCCGGCTCTTGATTGAAATGGCGAAAAGTATCGATGAAGCCCCGGTTTACAAATTTGTCCATCCAGGCTCTCTCTTCGGGCAGGAAGCCGGAATAACCCTCGTTGTCTTTTGGTCTGGCCAGGTCTATCTCTTTGTGGGCAGTGTTGAAATCGCCGCAGACAATTATCTTTTTGCCGGCTTTCCTGGCCTTGTTCACCTGCTTGAGGAAAGCGTCATAGAAAGCCATTTTGTAACGCAAGCGCTCCGGGCTGGCTTTGCCGTTGGGGTAATAGATGTTGTAGATCACCAGATCGTCATAGTGAGCTATGACCGTTCTGCCTTCCTGGTCGAAATCCTCTACGCCCAGGCCATACTCGATGGCATCGGGTTCATGCTTGAGATAGAGCGCTACTCCGCTGTAACCGCGTTTTTCGGCATGGGAGAAATAGCTGCAATAGCCCTCAGGCTCCTTCAACTCGGCGGTAAGCTGGTCTTCGGAGATTTTTGTCTCTTGAATGCCGACTATATCCGCCTTGTCTTCAGCAAGCCACTGAAAGAAGCCTTTTTTGGCCGCTGCTCGCAAGCCGTTGACATTCCAGGAGGAAAGCCTGAGCGTTTTGGATTTCATGGGATTCTAGCCGGATTCTAGGCTGTAGCCACCGGGGCGCCTATCGCTTCGAGTACGCCGGGGTGGACGATTTCGCCCTTGTGGATGTTGACCCCTTTCATGAGAACCGGATCTTCCATGCAGGCTTTGTATCCCGCTTTAGCCAGTTTGAGGCAGTAAGGCAGGGTAGCGTTGGTGAGGGCCCGGGTCGAGGTCCAGGGTACAGCACCGGGGATGTTGGCCACGCCGTAATGCAGAACACCGTCTACTTCGTAGGTAGGAGCCGAGTGGGTGGTGGATTTGATCGTCTCGATACAGCCGCCCTGGTCGACGCTGACATCGACTACCACGGAGCCTTTTTTCATCTGTTTGACCATATCCCGGGTGACGATTCTCGGAGCCTGTTTTCCGGGGATGAGAACGGCGCCGATAACGAGATCCGCCTGGGGAAGAAGTTCTTCCAGATAATGTCCGACCGAGAATACTGTCCTGACCTGACCGTTGAATACATCATCGAGATATCTGAGGCGATCTAGAGAAAGGTCGAAAATCGTCACCCGGGCACCGAGTCCGTGGGCGATTTTAGCGGCGTTGGTGCCGACGATGCCACCACCAATGATGATCACTTCGCCGGGTTCGACCCCGGGGACGCCGCCCAGAAGCACTCCTCGGCCGCCCATGGGACGCTCCAGGTAATTGGCGCCTATCTGGGTCGAGAGTCTACCTGCGATTTCGCTCATCGGGGTGAGCAGTGGCAGCTGACCGTTGGCCATTTGAACCGTTTCGTAGGCAACACAGGTTGCACCGGTTTTGGCGAGGTCTTCGGCGAGCTTGGTATGCGCTGCCAGGTGGAGATAGGTGAAAAGGGTCTGGTCTTTTCTGAGCATCTTCACTTCGGAAGGCTGGGGCTCTTTTACTTTGAGCACCAGATCGGCTTCTTCGAAAACGGATGCTGCATCGGCAAGGATTTTGGCTCCGCCGGCTTTGTAGTCTTCGTCGCTGATACCACTTCCGACACCAGCGTTCTTCTCGACATAAACAGTATGTCCTTCTTTGACGAGAGCATTGAGACCGGCAAGTGTCAGAGCAACACGGTACTCATTGTCAAGTATCTCTTTGGGAACTCCTACCTTGGCCAATTCTCAGCCCTCCTAAAAACGCAAAACCTGATAACCTTTAGATTTCTTCTAAAGAGAGCAATATTCTATCCCCTTTCGATAGATCTTTTATATGCTTTTGTACTTGTTTTAGTTTTTCTCCATTTTCCGGCTCTCCCGGTCGAAAAGCTTAAAGAGGATTCAGATGTCAGCCAACTTAGTAATTGTCAATGGTGCCCGTACAGCTTTCGGTGCATTCGGCGGCGGGCTCGCCGGGCAGACGGCCACCGATCTTGCCGTTGCCGCCACTGTGGAAGCTATCAAACGGTCCGGTCTCGAACCGGGTCAGTGCGACCAGGTGGTGGTGGGTAATGTTTTGCAGACCAGTAAAGACGCCATTTATCTTGCCAGGCATGTGGCTTTGCGAAGCGGACTGAAAGCGGAGACCCCGGGGCTGATTCTCAATCTGCTCTGCGGTTCGGGAGTAAAAGCGGTGGCCACAGCAGGCATGCTTATTGACGCCGGCCAGGCAAAGATTGTTGTGGCTGGTGGAACCGACTCTCTTTCGATGACTCCTTATATAACCTGGAGCAATCGCTGGGGCGCCCGCATGGGTCATGCCGAACTCTGGGACGGACTCGACATTCGTGACACTTATCCCGATGCATCCATGGGTGAGACCGCTGAGAACATAAGAGAAAAATTCTCGATTAATCGCGAAGAGCAGGACGAATTTGCGCTTCTCAGTCAGAGTCGGGCTAAAGCAGCGATGGATGCGGGGCGTTTAAAAGAAGAGATCGTCCCAATCTCTGTTAAAGGGCGCAAGGGTCAAGAACAGATTGTCGATTTAGATGAACATCCCAAACCGGACACGACGCTGGAGAAGCTATCCAGTCTGAAGCCGGTCTTTAGAAAAGGTGGAACCGTGACCGCCGGAAACGCTTGCGGTATTGTTGACGGTGCCGCCGCCCTGGTGGTCACCGACGCTGCTACCGCCGAGAAGAAGGGGTTGTCTCCGCTTACCAGAGTAGTATCCTGGGCTGTTACCGGTGTTCCTCCCGAAATAATGGGAATAGGACCCGTGCCGGCTGTACCGATGGCTCTTGAAAAAGCCGGTTTGAAGCTTGAGGTCATGGACCTTATCGAGATCAATGAGGCTTTCGCCGTACAGTATCTGGCCTGTGAAAAAGAGCTCGGTCTGCCCCGGGAGAGAGTCAATGTCAATGGCGGCGCTATCGCTATCGGGCATCCTTTTGGAGCCACCGGCGCCAGGCTTCTTCTTACGATATCCCTCGAATTGCAACGCCGAAAAGCTCGCTATGGGCTGGTGAGCCTCTGTATCGGAGGCGGCATGGGAATAGCGATGGTCTTAGAAAGGCTATGATCTAAATAAGGGATCAATTAGCGTTCCAGGAAGCTACATATTTGTTGTGACGTACCGGGGTGGGTAGTTTCTGCTCGTCCCGGTGATAGATGTATTTAGCGTAAGGATTGACCGGCTTCTCTTCTTCGCTGGTCGCTACGGCCCGACCGCCGCGCCGATAAGCCAACTCCGGCAAAATGGAAGGAGCATAGGGCGGTGGAGGCGGCACCAGTTTGGTCTTGCCTTTGCTGAAAGATTTTTTCGAGCTGCTTTTCTTCGAATGGCTTTTCTTCGAAGACTTGCTTTTGGCGAAAGCAGGATTGGCATCCACCAGGGCAAGACCGCCTGCAAAGGCGCAGAGTGCCAGGGAAGATATGACGATTTTAGTGGTTCTGCTTGATCTCATGGCTCGT
This sequence comes from uncultured Candidatus Obscuribacterales bacterium, assembly GCA_964496875.1. Lineage (GTDB taxonomy): Bacteria > Cyanobacteriota > Vampirovibrionia > Obscuribacterales > Obscuribacteraceae > RI-106. Next base: position 6,931 of record CAZCBH010000100.1, read on the forward strand.
GGCTGAATTTGTCCTTCAGGGCCATATTACCACTAAGCCCCCGTTGCCTAAACGTGCGCGTCCGGGAAACGGGGGATAAAACCGATTGTCAAGTGCCGGCCTTGACCGGGCCGATCTTCCAAAATGACAACCGTTGCAGGGTTTACACCGGCGACATAAATATTAAGGTTGATATCGCAATTTAATGACTGTCGAACCACTTGGTTCTCTGTCTTCTAGGTTGCTGACTGACCGAATCGACATTTTTACTGTCTATGGGATCCCAGGTGGCTACCGATTGACCCCACCAGGACTGAAGATCCACGGCTGTAATATCTGCTTCTCGTCTCTTTCTGGTGACCACAGGTTTCTTGGAACCGCTCTGTTTCTGCTGCTCCATATCCTGTTTGACTTGATTGAAGAGCTTTTGAAAGTCCTGCTCTACAACGGTGCTCTCAGCTATCCGGGTTTCCTGGTTCTGGGAAACCTGTACTTTTTCATGACCGAGTTTTTCGGCTAGATGGTCGAGGTCTTGCTGCCAGGGATGTTCGCAGCCGTTAGTCTCTACAAGTTTGACGGTTTCATAGTTCTTTCCGAAAGCCGCCTTATAGAGCTTGCTGTTCTTCAGCGATTTGATAACACGCTTGATCATTAGTAATTCTCCAAAACCAACCTCTGGTTTCCTGTTTCTAGGTATTCCCCTGACATCCTGGCGGTAACGGATTAGGCAGGAAATTCATATTCGCTTAATGATTGTTTATAATTCCCCAGTATGCCGGGGTTTCAAGCGTTTTCTCCATACACAGAGCACCCGACCGAGGTCGAGTGCTCTGCGTGCGTTGGAAGTCTTTTGTTCTAGCTGGCTACGGTGGCCGCTGCCGCCGGACCCTGGACAATCGCCAGCTGAGGCGGGTTTGTTTCTGCCAGAGGCAATTCGAGTCTGAGCTGATATTCGCCGGGCGGTTCGAAACAATGAATACAGCGGGCTTCGTACTGGCAATCACCTACCAGAATCTGCTCGTCGGAATGTACCAGTCTCTGGGTGCGACAGGCGAAATCGGAGCCGCACTTTCGGCAAACAGCAAGCAGTTTGTCTACCCGGTCGGCCATGGCCATCAGAGTGGGGACCTGACCGAAAGTCTCTCCTTTATAGTCCAGGTCGAGACCGGAGGCGATGATCTTCTTCTTCTGTCTCAATAAAGTTTGGACTACAGGAATTAGCTCCTCATCGAAGAATTGACATTCATCTAAGCCGATAACCACGGCATGGGAAGAGTATTTCAGGATGTCCCGGGCGCTCTCTACCACCAGGGCGTGAGAAGTGAGACCATTTCTCGATTCGACATGGTTCGGCTTGGAGCGGGTGTCTGTTATCGGCCTGACAATAATAGTGGGCAAATATGCAAGTCGGGCTCTTTCTATTCGGCGAATCAACTCGCTCGATTTGCCCGCGCTCATACATCCGACAATTACTTCAAGTCTATATCCACTCAGCATGCTCTGGCTGTCTCCGAGATGTCTAGTTTCCTGGTAAGCATGGGTAAAACTGCTAAATGCCTGAACTGCATTCGGTTTACCTGCACTAGAGATTCCTATGTTAACCAAATTCTGAGCAAGAAAATGACCGCCAAGCTTCAAACTAATTCATGTAGGGGCATTGAGCGACTTGCGAATCCCTTGTCTTCCCCAGAGGGTGAGCTCCTCGGTCATTCTTCCCCCTCTTTTTTAAAAGGTATAATCCGTTTCGATGATGTCATGAAGCGATGTCCGAAAATTGTCTCAATCCGCTCAGGGTGCAGGATTTTACCCTCTAATAGATAGTCCTTTACATCTCTGCTCTGATCTCTGCAATTCTTTACAACCCTGGCTGCCTCTGCCATGCCAATCTCGGTGGCAAGCAGCTCTACAAAAGCATCGGTATTTGCCGTCAGGGCGAGACATTGCTCCTGGTCTGCGTTCAGACCGGCCAGGCATTGACCGACAAAGGCGGTGCCTGCCCGTTGTAAGAGGTCCATGGATTCCAGGATCTTTTCTATGATTAATGGAGTGGCGCTATTAGACTCCAGATTTCCCGAGGCTACCGAAAGCGAGACCGTAAGGTCGTTGCCGGCAATCTGGTGACAGATCATTAGCAGGCTCTCCACCAGGGGACTTTCTTCCAGGCGTGCATCGAGAATGATCTCGGCGATTCCGGCCTGGGGACCGGAGGAAAGCAGGCGCAGGTCGCTTGCGATTTTGCCCATATCAAGGGCGGCTTCTTTGAGGCTGGACGAGAAATGGGCAAAATCGGTCATGGAGCTGCTCACTCTTATATAGTCGTCAGCCGCTCTCAACTCTTGACCTAAGACCTTCGAAAGTTCTTGCACGATAGTCTCTTGGAATTTTGGACTGGTATTGAATCCGGTGCCAATGTCGCCACCGCCAAGATTGACTTCTCTGAAGATTTCCCGGCTTCCTTCCAGGCGGCGCAGAGCACGCTCTATTGTCGATCCGTAGGAGTTCAGCTCTTGCCCGAGTGTTATCGGAGCGCAGTCTTTGAGGTTGATTCGACCCGGTTTGACCACCCTGTCGAATTGCAGGCTTTTACGCCTCAGCATGCGTTCCGTGTCGAGCAGACTTGCCTCCAGGTCATCGAGGGCAAGAAGGATAGCGAGGCGCATCGCTGTGACATAGGTGTCAGCGCAGGACTGATTGAGATCTACGTGTTCTCTTGGATGAATCGGCGAGTAAGAACCGGGCTCGCCGCCCAACAGTTTGCTGGCGTTGTTTGCCAGAACTTCGCTCAGATTTTTGTTCAGACCCCAACCGCCGGCCCCATGAAGAGCATCCACAACAATCTGTTCTTGCAATTCTCCGGCCAGGATTTGATTGCAGCTTTTTACAATAGTTTCGGCTGTTTCAGATGAGATTTCGCCGATGATGCCGTTAGTGGTGGCGGATGCTTTTTTTATTAAGGTCAGGGCTTTGACCAGAACCGGATGGACAGGGAAGTCGGTCAGTCTGAGGTGCCTTTGATAGCGCTTTGTGGAAAGACCCCAGAGGGCGTCAATCGGAATCTCTTCCGGACCGTGTTTGTCGCTCTCAATTCTCGTTTCCACTCTTTGTTTTTGCCCCTATTTCGAGCTCTCTGCTCAAGGTGTCATCCAGGGTGCTTGCCAGGCGAAATAAATCGGGAGTACCGGTTTTGGAGAAGGAAGTAAGTAGCGGTCTCAATTCTTCCCGGGCCGCTCCATATTGCTTCAAGCCTGTGTAAGCAAGACTTTTGAAAAACGGTAGATAAGTATCATGATAATGGAGCGCTTCGCACTTTCTGAATTCGTCCAGGGCAAGATTGTAGTCGGTTTTGATCAGATAAAGCCGGCCAAGATAAAGATGTGGCAAACCGCTTGTCGGAGTGATTTCGATAGCTCTTTGATAGTCGAAAAGCGCCTCGTTCAAATAATTCAATTTGATCAGGGTGTTGCCTAAATTAATCCGCAACTCGCTGGAATCCATGCCGGCTGCCTTGGCCAGGGTGAGGCAGTGAGCATAACTTTTGACCGCGTCTTTGTAGTCGGCTAGTTTATCCAGGGCTAATCCTCGAAAGAAATGGACTTCGGGATCTCGCGAGTTTATCGCCGCGGCTTCGGCCAGAACCGGAAGGGCGTTCTGCGGGCGACCTTCGCCGATAAGACGGCTTGCAGAATCGAGTAACTGTCGGTATCGGCTATTGAGCTGGATTCGATGGTTCTGTAAAGCCTGATTGCCCGGCGGATTTTGATAGATCTGGGTTTGGGGCTGGTTTTGATAGGGGCTCGGGCGGTACTGGGCCGAAGCTGCCTGCTCTGCTCCGAGAAGCGTAAGCGCTGTAAGGGTGGCGGCGATAAGTGTCTGTCTGTTTGTTGTTGGCGCCGGTGGCATAGAAAGTTTCTCAAACCGATTTCATCTATTTCCCAAAATATACCCGACCCGGGGGTCATAACTTCACAGATTCTTCTTAGAAGGCACTAGCTTTGATACTATTTGAGCTATGTCCGAGCAACAAGAACCATGCAGCCTGCTGATTGAAGGTGCTCCGAGCACATGCAAGCTGTGCTCAATTCGGCTGTGTCTGCGCCAGCAAGTTCTCAACCTTGCCCTGGGTTTTACCGAGGCGATGCAGTGTCTGAACTGTATCGCCCGGACCAATGGCAAGAACGCAGCCGAGATGCTGGATGACCTCAAGATATATATCTATTCGCGAGAATGTTTTAAGAGTCAGTGGGTTAAGTATTTAGATGATTCCTACTGTCCTTCTCCTAAAGAGTGTTATCCTTCCGTATGTTTTGCGGAATCCGAAACAAAAGAGCTGTGAAGCATGACTATACATAAGCTGGATTTGAGAGGCGTTGCCTGCCCGATGAATTTTGTGAAAACACAATTATTCCTGGACAAGTTAGCCTCCGGTGAGCAGGTGGAAGTGGTCCTCGATCAGGGGGAACCGGCTCAAAGCGTCAGCAAATCGGTGGTTCAGGAAGGTCATCTTCTGGAAGAGAATCAGCTCATGGATGGCGGTCTCTGCCGCCTGGTGATAAGGAAGGCATGATTATATGTTGGCAACTTCGAAAGCTAAAAGGATTTCAATAAAAAGCGGTTACCGGAAGAAAACCTCCCTGGTGATGATTGCTTTATGGGTATCAATCGTGCAGGTTGGTCCTTTCGCTTTTTCAGCTCTTGCCCAGGTTGAGGCGCCCACCGTAGAAGAGCTGGAGCAGGCTCTGGCTCGCAGCGAAGCGAATCCATCCAGTGCCCAGGCTCGTTTCGAGTATGCCGAGTTGCTCAGGAAAATGGGCAAAGATAAAGAAGCCGCCCATCAGTACATAGCGGTCACCGACATCGACGCCTCGTACTATGTTGCTTACCACATGATTGCCAAGCACTGCAAGGATGCCAAGATATTGAAGGATGCTACCCGACGACTGGAGCATCTCAAGGCATCCAAGCCCAAGGAGCTTATGCTGCGCGTGGCGTTATCCGAACTTCTCGAAGCCCAGGGTGACTTTTATCACGCCTCTAGAGCACTTGTAGATATTGTTTTTCTGGATGCGATTCCGGAAAAGTATAGAAAACGCGTCCATGACCGCATCACTTTCTTGCAAGCCAAAGCCCGGGATCGTAATGCTGGAAGAAGCGCATCCCACAGTGATTCCTTCGCCTCCCAGGAAGATCCGCCCCTGCCCGAGGAGTCTATCAAAAGAGGGCTGGCCGCCTCTTCTATCGAGAAAGAAGATGACTTCGGGAACGCGCCTTTGAAACGATGATGAAAAAAAATAGATCCTATTTATTTTGGGCTCTTTCGTTGGGAACGCTTGCTCTGACTGGCTGCCACACCGCGGTGCAGCAGGGCAACAATCATCTGGCCAACCTGCGCTATTCTCAGAAAAATCATCCGGGAGCCGGTCTTTCGGAGACTATGGGCGCATCGGGCTCCGATGTCACCAATGCCAAAGCCAATCTCCATGAAGAGATGGAGGTGGTGGAGGAGATTCGCAAAGCCTGGAAACTTGCCACCATCGGGAAAGATCGCGAAGGAGCTTTGAAGATCTTAAGCAAGCTCGACGAAGAGCATCCAGGTATCTCCACTGTGCAGATGATGATGGGGCAGGTCGAAGAGCACTTCGGCAATCACAAAGAAGCCGCCGTCCATTATCGACATGCTCACAACGTCAATCAGTTCTCGTCGTTGCAAACCTACAAGCTGGCGGAGTCCCTGAGGAAGTCAGGGGACGCGAAGGGATCCGTTCTTTATTACGAGAAGCTGGAGAAGCGCCTGGAGTCAGCGGTAGGGGAATTCAAGCGGGACAGCATGAGCTCTCTCCTTTCGTCTGTCAGGCTTGGAATGGCAGAAGCCATGCTCGATTCCGGTTCCGAGCCTGGTAAAGTGATAGAAGTTCTAAAGAAAGTCCAGGACGCGGATCAGCCTACCAAGAAGGAAGTGGACCGTCTCCTACATAAAATCATTTCCAGATTTCCTGATAACGACGAGGCGAAAGAGCTGCTAAAAGCTTCTAATGCTTCTTAAGGACTATGACTTCCTGGCTTCACTATCGTAAAATAAATTCCAGATAGTGGATATTCCCTGAGACGAAGAGGTTCTACCAATGGTCAAGGAGATAGTGGAGCGCCAGGCTGCAGTCGGTGGTGTCGAAGAGATTCAAGTAGACGGATTCGATCATGTCGAGTTCTATGTGGGTAATGCCCTGCAGGCGAGCTACTACTACAGCCGTGGATTCGGTTTTGATCTGGTTGCCTATAGAGGTCTCGAAACCGGAGACAGAGAGCAGGTCTCTTATGTTATGAAACAGGGGAGCGTACAGATGGTGCTCACCGGCGCTCTTACTCCAGAAAGCGAAATAGCCGATCATGCACATAAACACGGAGACGGTGTAAAAGCAATCGGATTTCGAGTGCGAGACGCCAGAAAAGCCTTCGAGACTGCCGTTGAAAGAGGCGCCAGGGTCCACAAAGAACTGGAAGAGCACGAAGATGAAAATGGCCGCTATCTGTGCGGTTCGGTGTACACCTATGGTGATACCATTCACAAGTTTGTCGAGCGTCAGGACTATAACGGACCTTTCGCCCCCGGCTTCAAATCGGTAGAGAAGAAGTGCGAAGGAACGCCTGTAGGGCTGATGAGCATCGATCACATTGTCGGCAATGTCGAAGTCGAAAAGATGGAATACTGGGTCGACTACTATAAGAAAGTCTTTGGCTTCTACGTATATCAATACTTCGACAAAGACGACATCAGCACCCAGTACTCCGCTCTGGTATCGAAGGTAATGGCTAACAAGAGCGGCACCATCAAGATGCCTATCAACGAGCCCTCCGAGGGCTTGAGAAAGTCTCAGATTCAAGAGTATCTGGACTACTACACCGCCGGCGGAGTACAGCACATCGCCATAACCACTCGCGATATCATAAAAACCGTAGGTGAGCTTCATAAAAGAGGCGTCGAGTTCCTTACGGTGCCTCAGAGCTACTATGACAGTCTGACCGAGCGTGTCGGCGAAATCGACGAAGATATCGAAGAGCTTTCCAGGCTCGGTATTCTCGTCGATAGAGAGTCCGGTGGCTATCTGCTTCAGATATTCACCAAGCCGGTCGAAGATAGACCGACCCTCTTCTTCGAAATCATTCAGCGTAAAGGAGCCAAAGGCTTCGGCAAGGGCAACTTCCAGGCTCTTTTCGAGTCTATCGAGCGAGAGCAGGCAGTTCGCGGCAATCTCTAATTCCGATTAGTTGATTCAATTCATTTGCTGAGCTCTTTGGCTCGGGAGCGCATTTGCAGCGCTTCTATATAGGCGCCTCTGTGCCAGAGAATGTCGGAGAGCTGGGCGCTGGCTGTGGCTCTCAAATTCGTCTGGGTGTCAGGAAGGCTCTTTAGCAAAGGTAAGGCTTCTTTGTAGGTCTTTTCCGCCGCTTCGAATTTGAGCAGGCGATACTGGCAGTAGCCCTTCAGATACAGGCTGAGGAGATAGCGGTTATAGTTGACGCCGTCACCGGAAGTCCTGATTGATGGAATTTTTCTATAAAGCGAAAGGGCTTTGTCATAGGCTTCGACGGCGGCACCATACTCTTTGCGCAGGCGTTGACAGTCGGCATATTGGGAATAGAGCAGCGCTAATTGAACCCTGCTGGGACTCATATCAGCTTCCGGTATCGCTCTGAAGACTCGTTCATAGGTGCGGGCGGCTTCTTCGTAACGGCCGCAGCCATACTCGGCGGATGCTTTATAAATCAGCGCCTCCAGCATATAAGAGCGATCTCGCAGTCCAAATTGCATCTTCTCGAGTTCCTGGCTGAATTCTTTGAAATAGGGAATGGACTCGGCATATTTGGCCTGTGCATACAGAGCGCTGCCGATTTTCAGTTTTGGAAAAGTCGCCGAATAGGTCTTTTCGTTGCCGTAGCGTGCCGCAAGATCCAGGTTTACTTGATAGTAGTGAATGGCAAGGGCGTATTCTTTGGCGTTCAAATAGCTCTGGGCGACTTTCTCGGCCGCGTCGATAAGCTCTTCCACAGCCACTCTGTCCGGATTGGGACCAAGTCGCTCGATCCTTTTAGTGAAGCCGGTTTCCAGGGCTCGGAGCATAATCTGTTTGTTCATCGGTAGCTCTGGTGCCTCTTGAACTATCGGCATGAAAGCCTGCTTCAAGGACAGTTTGTTCGTGTCTTCGGGAAGCGCGCAATAGTCACTTGCAAGCTTGATTGAAGCCAGACCGAGCAGCACTGTCAGTGCTGCCGAGATGAGAAGATAGCGCTTTTCCGCCTTGCGCAGGGGGCGGCGCTTCAGTTTGAAAACCTGCCATTTCGCCTGCACCTGTTTGATAAAAATATCGGTGGCCGATTGATTGATCCGGTTCAACTCTTCAGACAGCTCGGCGGCGCTTTGATAGCGCTCTGCGGGCTCTTTTGCCAGGCAGCGATAGACGATGAGTTTCAGGCGTTGTGAAATTTCGACGCAGCCTTCCGGAGTCTTCATATCCGGTGGCGCTTCATGAATCTGCTTGAACAAGGTATCCATGACGTTGTCTCCCTTGAAGGGGGGAGCGCCGGTCAATACCTCGTACATCAAGCAACCCATCGAATAGATGTCGGAGCGAGCATCCATAGGCATCGAAGAGCATTGTTCGGGACTCATATATTGAGGCGAGCCGAAGATCTCACCGGTGCGAGTCAGGTCGTGACCCCCACCTTCGTCGTCACCGGCTGGCAGCATTTTGGCTATTCCGAAATCGACCAGTTGGACGAAATCAGGGCTGTTCGAATTGGTGGTCAGCATCACGTTGCTTGGTTTCAAGTCCCGGTGTAGAACATTCTTTCCGTGGGCGTGAGCCAGGGCGTCGGCAATCTGGATAAAGATGGGAAGCGCTCTTGTAGAAGAGATAGGGCTCTCCTCTTTGAGAAGCTCTGAAAGAGACTTCCCCTCGAGCAAATCCATGACGATATAAGGCATTCCCTTATCTGATACCCCATAGTCATGGGTTGAGATCAGATTGGGATGGTAGAGACTGCTTGCCGCCTGGGCTTCTATCTTGAATCGACGGGCGTTCATATTTACCGAGACAAGGTGGGGCAGCAGCAGTTTTACAGCCAGGATTTTATTGAGCTTCAGATCCTTTGCCTGAAAAACGGCGCTCATTCCCCCCTTTCCAATGAGAGAAAGTAACGTGTATCGCTGCGCCAGGGTATGTCCGACAAAGTCCTCCGGCGCCCGCTCGTCGAGATCCTGATAGAGATCTGTTTGATGTCGCCAGTCTAGGGCTTCGGCAGGCGCTAAAGTTTCGGTATCGCTTTTTAGAACTTCGTCGTTGCCTTTATCTTCCTCTTCTTTTTCTTCTGATAAACCTGCTCCGGGAAGAAGAGGAGTATTATCCTGGCTGTCGGCGCTACAGTCCGAGCCCCCCGGCTTTCCCCTGTGCGGCTGTCCGCATTTGCAGCAAATCTCGGATGCTTTCAGTCCGGCCAGCACAGGCTGTTTGTCCTCCTGTCGTCTGGACGGTCTTTGGGGCTCGAGATTTTCACCGTTTTCTGCCATTCCGGTATTTAGCTTTCCATATGTTTATAATGCTTTTACTATCTATTGTTATACCCACCCACATTCTCTAATGCTAACTATCTATCGGTCCCGGTTTTATCTTGCCTCTGGATTGCTTTCTTGCTTTCTTTTTATGGTGCTTCCAGTAACGGCGAAATCTACTAAATCCACAAAACCTACTAAGAAGAATGGATGGATTTTCGACATTCGCTCGGACAGAGGTGGTCATCAGACTTTGTATATCTCTGATCGTGGAGTTCGGTTCAAGTACAAGACTTTTACCGCGGTGTTGAAATCGCCACAATATGATGCAACCATATTCAGTACCGCAACCCGAAAGTATACGACTATCCCTTATGAACTCTGGAGAAAGCGTTATGGCTCTCGTAACCGCAAGCTATTCAAACCGGTGGATAAGAAAGGAAAAGTCGCCGGTTTAAACGCCCGGGTTTTCCAGAGTCCGACTCACAACCGTGGCGAACTGAAAGAGTTCTGGATGACCGGTGATCTAAAAGTGCCTTCACAGTTGACTCTTTTCGTCAGCGAGATTCTCGATGTACCGCCGTCTAGCGGTCTGCCTCTGAAAATTCTTCTTTTAAGGCGTGGTCAGATTCCGATTGTCAATTGGGATGTGGTCTCTTGCAAGCGCCAGGCTATCGGTGACGATATATTCACGGTGCCGAAAGGCTTTAAAAAAGTGTCGAGCGAGATGGAACTCTTCATGAAAGAAGAAGAGTCTGATGGCATGGCTGATCTTTTAAGATGATCCACAGATAAAAAAAGCCCGGGAGCAATCCCGGGCTTCTGATTTCATTCTGCAATGAGCGTGTTCTGCGCTTACTTGCGGAAGGTAACGGTGGCGATTTCGTTTTCGAATTTGACTTCACCGGTGAAGCCGAATTCTTTGGCGAAAGCGGAGACACAGTTCTGGAAACCTTCGCACATGCCTTCTTGTTGTTCTTTAGGCATGCAGGTTTTCATGTTGTTCCACATTGCACAGCTCAGGTACTTGAGGTGTGCTTCTTTCTCGTCGCCCCAGATCTCGATTTCGCTGCCGAAGAGGTTGGTTTCATGTTCGGCTTTAGCTCTGACGAGTTCAAGAGGAGTTTTGACACCCATTTCTTTGTACATTTTGACCATGGGTTGTCTGGTTTTGGTTTGAAATTCTTTCATAGCTTCTTCGCCATGCTTACCGAGAATTTCCATTGCAGCCATCATTGTGTTGGCGAATGCACGAGCATTCATTTCCTGGATTTTTTTGATTTCCCAGGTGGTTTTGATTTCGGTTTTGTCGAGCACATTGCTTGTCATATTAGATTACTCCGTAAGCACGGTTGGATTTACGAAACTCATTCTATCCGCCTGCCAGTCGAAATTAGCTCGATTTAAGACAAGCTTACGTATTTATCTTTGAAACGTGACTTAGCTCGCCCCTAGCCGGTAAAGATCTCTTCTAGCGCTGCCACTAGCTTTTCGTTTTCCTGGGGAATACCGACAGTAATACGCATGCAGGTGGCTAGACCGAAGGCGGTAAGCGGTCTTATGGCAATGCCTTTTCTGAGCAGAGCGTCATTGGTGCTCGCTACCTTCTCTTCGCTTCCTAATTCAATCAGAATGAAATTAGCCCAGGAGTTGACCCGTTTGATACCAAGTCGATCTAGATTTTTTTCTAGATATTCCATACCGGCCTGGTTGTTTTCGAGGGTCCTGTCCAAATATTCCTTGTCCTGCAAAGCGGCATAGGCTGCCGCCTGGGCCATTACACTGGGCTCGAAAGGCAATTTGATGCGGTTTATATAATCGATCAACATCTCATGGCCAAGGCCATAGCCTACCCTCACCCCTGCCATGCCGTAGGCTTTGGAGAAGGTTCTAAGAGTTAGAACATTGTCGAGGCGGTATTGCATAGAGTTGGGAAAGTCCTGATCGCCTTTCGTAAACTCGTAATAGGCTTCGTCGAGAATAACGAGAACATGCTCCGGCACCCGGTTCATGAAGGTCTCGAACTCTTCCCGGTCGAA
>CAZCBH010000101.1:0-12357 GCA_964496875.1 uncultured Candidatus Obscuribacterales bacterium
CTGAGATGTTGCAGAGGTTCGAACCTCCGACTCTTTCTTCCCGGTTTTTCTTGTATAGGTACTACTGCTTATTATAGTACTACAGGGATAAAAACAGTTAGCTTTCTAAGTGGGCGTACTTCTATAAGCAGCCATCCTCCAGGAAGTCAAAGAGTCTTTGAATGAACTTAGACTCAACCATCAATCGTGCAGCCAGAGACTATCGCTGTAAGACTCGAACTTCCAGTAATTATTCTCGCCATTTACTTTGACGACACTGGAGGCTAGCCTGTGATAGTCGATCAGCTTTACTTTGCCTGAACAGGCATCAAGAGATATTTGTAGTTGTCATCGTCGACTCCGCGCATGATCAAAGGTTTCAGAGAACCAAGCATCTCCAGTCTTAGAGACTCTGCATTTAATCTCTGCAAAACGTCGACCATATATTTGACATTGACGGCTACATCGAGTTCTTCCCCTTCATAATCGATGGAGACTTCTTCCTGGGCGCGTCCCACGTCAGGAGTGTTGGCTGTAATCTGCAATGTCTCATGGGCGAAGTGCAGCTTGACCAGATGTGTTCTATCATCGGACATAACCGCTACCCGGTCGATGGCTTTCATCAACTCTTCCCTTTTGAACATGGCAAAGCACTTGAACTCAGAGGGGAATAGATCATGATAGCGAGGATATTCTCCACTGATCAGACGACTGGAGAGTAAATGAGTATCGGTTTCAAATACGATGTGACTGTCGATAAGGCCGACCCGCACTTCTTTCATAGTGACGGACTCACCTTCTTCCTTCTTAGAAGCTTCGAGACTCTCGAGCAGTTTAACTATCTCCGTACATGCTTTGGCAGGAATAATCGCTTTTAGAGTCGATGGCTTTTCCATAGTGGCAGTGGAAGCGGAGGATTCTGCTTCGGTCTCTTTGTCATCTACCACTTTAGAAGCGACCGGTGCCAGTACGTTTAGCTCTTCTGCCTGATGGGCAAGACGGCTGCCATCGGTGGCGGTGCACTCGAATTTACCGTCTTCGAGCACGATGTAGACTCCGCCGAGGATACTGCTGGCATCATAACTGGCGGCGGCAAAAGCGGTCTGGGAGATAGCCTTTTTCAAAACTTGAGCAGGCATGAGCAAAGCTTCTTTAGGCTTGTTCTCCACAACGGTAGGATAGTCTTCGGCAGAAAGACCGGCAATAGAGAACTTGGATCTCTGACAGGTGACCGTTGTTTCGAAATTCTCTTTATCTATCTGAAAGGAGACCAGATCATTGGGCAACTTGGAGACAATTTCAAGAAGCTTTTTACCGGGCAGAGTGATGGCACCGGGTGTGTAGACCACTGCCGGCGAGGTAGTTTCTATAGTCAGATCCAGATCGGTAGCTTGAAACTTTACTGTCGTCTCATCAAATGATTGTATAAGTACATTACCTAATATCGGCTGCACTACTCGAGTTGCGAGCGCACTCGTAACATCCTTCAGAGCGCGAACAAGTGTGTCCTTCTGGACTGCAAAATGCATATGTTTCACCTCGCCAAAATCAGCAATTTGTCTACTCGAATAGATTACCTTTCTAAACCGCAAAGTTCCTGATGTTTCGTTCAGTTAAGTACTTCCTGCTTATTAGAAAAATACATATAAATAGAAGTAGTAGGGGCGACGATTTTCTGTAGATAACCCGTGAAGCTCAACCATATTCAGAAAGTTCCTGTAGAAAAGCTGTTGGTTTTTTGTAGAAGAGCTTACACAGAATTTGTCGGAACTTTTTTATGACACAGAGAAAAAACAGGCGACAGACAGCTTATGGACAAGTTTTTGACAGGGTCTTAATGCCCCAACTGTTGCCGTATTTGAGCGATCTTAGTTGCGACTCTCGTGTCTTTGACAAGCAGGGCCTCGATTCTGGAATGCGCATATATAGCGGATGTGTGTTTTCTATTTCCAAACACTTCTCCGATTCTTGGATAACTCATTTCTAAGAGTTCGTAGGCCAGATACATGGCAACGTGTCTGGGCAAAGTCAGATCTTGAGAGCGCTTTTTCGATTTCAATTCCGAAGGCTCAACTTGATATGAAGCGCAGACTGCATTGATTATCTTTTCGATGGTGAGCATCACTTTTTCTTTGCCGGGTGTGGACGGCATCAGAACACTGTTCAGTGAAGCCGGTTCAATAGATTCACCGGTGAGACTGCTGTAGGCATGCACGCGAATAAGCGCCCCTTCCAGTTCTCGAATGTTGGTGGTGAAAGAAGAAGCGATGTGCTCAAGAACCGCATCAGGGACGGTGATATTGTCCGTGGCGCATTTCTTTTGCAGAATTGCCAGACGGGTTTCTATGTCTGGAATCTGGATGTCTGTTATCAAGCCCCATTCGAATCGACTGCGCAAGCGTTCCTCGAGAAGTGTCAGCGCTTTGGGGGGTCTGTCGCAGGTAAGGATAATTTGTTTTCCGCTATCTCTGAGCGCGTTGAAGGTATGGAAAAACTCTTCTTGGGTGGATTCCTTTCCTTCAATGAATTGAATGTCGTCGACAAGCAATACATCAACCTGGCGATATCTCTTTCGGAAATCAGCCATGCGATCATCTCTGATGGAGTTGATCAGATCATTGGTGAAGCGTTCGCAACTTATGTATTTGACTGTGAGCTGTGGAGAGTGATTCAGGACTTCATGCCCGACAGCCTGCATGATATGAGTCTTGCCGAGACCGACGCCACCATAGATAAAGAGCGGATTATAGGACTGACCAGGTTTCTGGGCGACCGCCGCTGCAGCCGAATGACAGAAACGGTTGTGGGAGCCGATGACGAAAGTTTTAAAAGTGTAGCGAGGATTCAGGTTGGAACGTTGCTTCAAGTCGATGGAGCCCAAGCCATGTTTAGAGTCCGCAGCTGATCTGGCAGCCCTGGTTGGCAATGTCCGCTCAGGCATTGCCGGCGGTGAAGCGGTCGTGTTCATGGCCGGTACTGCCGATCGGATGCTGGCGATGGTGCCGGTGTAGTTCGACTCGTCTGAGTCGGATTCGACTGGATCGCCGACCTCTACCACCAGGGTGACTTTGCAGCCGGTAACTACCGAAAGGGCTTCTTTTAATGGAGCCTTGTAGTTGTTCATAACCATGCCACGCATGAATTCGTTGGTAACATGCAGCACCACCAATCCGGATGCGTCGATAGATTTAAGTCTAATAGGCTTTATCCAGCTCTCGAAACTTGGCTGACTCAGATTTTTGCGCAGAATTTCTGCTGCCTGAGACCAGATTTCTTGGTTCGATTTGATCAGACGGATGTCCTTGTTTGTTTGCATTATCGCTGCCAGCCTTGAAATTTATATTGTTGAACCTGATTCTTTTCTTGAGGCCGAGAACTAAACCGATTTTCGAACTAAAAACCCGAATAAAGATTCGGCTCCTTCGATAAGTCGAGAGAACCGAGGCGCTTTTAACCCCGTTTCATAAACGATGCCTTCAAACGGATGGCAAAAAGACGTCTTGGATATATTCGTAAATTTTTAGCCGAATCAGTGACCCGATCGACCATAAGTTGCTTCCAGAGATGATAGCATAGCTCTTCATCTCAAAAAAACGCCAATATTTTTTATGTTGGCGGAAAATCCAGGAGTATCGCAAAATGAAGAGAACTCTAAGGGGATCTATTCGAAAAGCGAAAAAAAGTAGCGGATTTCTCGCGCGTATGGCCTCTAAAGCTGGCCGTAAAACAATCAGAAGACGAAGAGCCAGAGGACGCTATCGTCTTTCGATTTAACGGTCGAGGCGGACGGTGCTACCGTCTAACGAAAGACTACGCCGAAAAAACGTATTCCAGCGGGCTTATAAAGAGCGCCGCCATGTAAGCTCACCCCAGGTGAGCTTGTACGTTATTCCGAGAATCAGCCGGTCAGGACGGTCCAGGGCAGGAGAGGTAGGAAGCGAAGCTGATTCCTGGAGACCCCTGGTCGGTTTTGTCGTGTCAAAAAAAACCGCTCGTAATGCCTGTCAGAGAAACCGCATCAAGAGACAGACCCGGGAGGCTTATCGCTCTCTGTCCAGAATCGTCTTCCGGGGAGAGAAAAACCATCTTCGGCTTCACCGCTGGTATGCTCTGGTTTTCGTCATTCATCCCCATGCTCTGATAAGCAATTTCGACGAAATCTACAAGGCGGTTGAGAGCTGCTTAATCCGAGCCGAGAATAAGTTCTCCGGCAAATCAGCCTCCAGTTCATCATCAGGTAAACAAAAGTCAATAAAACCAAAAGATGATCAGGATGTTAATAGATCGAGAAACTCGTCAAGTACGTTGCATAATAATGGACAGTTGTCGCCCTGAAACCAGGTATAGCCTCGCATTCATGATAGACCTTCTAGAGAGCCTACCTAAAAAAATGGCCTGCGCGTTTATCCGCTGCTACCAGTACACCCGTTTTTTGAGAAGGCCGTCATGCAGGTTTTATCCATCCTGTTCAGAATATACGCTCAGGAGCATCCAGAGGCATGGACTTCTAAAAGGTGTCATCGTCGGGATTTCGCGAATCTCCCGATGTCATCCCTGGAATGCCGGTGGAGTGGATGAGGTGCCCGAGAGCATTCATTTTTTCCATTCCGGAAACTATCAAAACACTGAGAGGTAGCCGTGGACCTAACTTATTCCTTCATGATTCCTTTGTTGGAGAATCTGGTACAGGCTACTCATAGCTATGGCTGGGCCATCGTCGCTCTTACCGTCATTGTCCGGTTATTGCTCTGGCCGCTCATGACCAAGCAGACAGAGTCCATGCAGAAGATGAGTCAGATCAGCCCGATCATGAAGAAGATTCAGGAGCGCTACAAAGACGATCCTGAGCTCATGCAAAAGAAGCTTGCCGAGCTGATGATGAAAAACAAAGCAAACCCGGTAGGTGGCTGTCTGCCTATGTTGATTCAGCTTCCCATCTTTCTTGCTTTGTTTGCTACTTTCAGTGGTCCTCCTTTCGGAGATAAGCCCATCGATGTGCATGTCAAAGTCAAAGAAGGCTCCGGAATAGAGCGTAAGGTCACCAGAGAGACCAGTGGCGGAGAGCTGCCTTATGTTGGTAAAGGCGGAGAGCTGGCAAAAGTTTGTGTCTTCCCAGGCGAGATAACCATCGGTGAAGGCGAAGAGGTAGATTTTGGCAGCAGGGCTGTGGATGGCAAGCTTGCCCCGGACTATGCACCTACCTGGGAAGTTTTCAAAGACAACAAGAAAGTAGAAGCGTCAGTGGCCAGCATAGACCAGAAGACCGGTCACGCTGTTTTCAATAAAGCTGGAGACTACAAGGTCATTGCCACTGTGCCCGGCGTAGCCAAGGAAGATTCTTTCCTTTTCATCAACGGCCTTGGCAAAGTGGAAACCGGTGTCAAGCTTCTCAAGCCGGAGAACTTCGATGCCCTGATTTTGATCGTCGGCTTTGGTGTCACCATGGCTCTCTCTTCTAAACTGAACCAGGGAACTATGACCAAGAAAGACGAGCCGATGGATGAAAACCAGCGTGTCATGCAGGACACCATGAAGTTCATGCCTATCGTCTTGACAGGGACCTTTTTCTTCATCCCGCTGCCGGTCGGTGTGCTACTCTACATGGTCGTGTCCAACATCATTCAGACCTTCCAGACCTGGATTCTGATGCGTAAGCCGGCACCGGCGATTATCAATGTCATGGACGATGATGAGCCGACTCCTCCTGCGGGAAAGAAGCGAAAAAAGTCTGAAGCCGCCACTCCCCCTTCCAACAATGGCGGCAATACCAATGACGACAATGTTGTTCCCCTGACCAAGAAGAAAGAAGCCAACAGCCTGAAATTAGCTGAAGAAGGCGCCGAAAAAGAAGCTACAATCAGTACCGCAAAATCTTCCTCCGAGAAGAAAAGGAATAGAAAGAAGAAGAAAAAATGAGTATGAGTCAACTTGGCGATAGCGCCCAATCCTATCTTGAAAAAATTCTGGCTATTCTCGATATTGAGGCAAGTGTCGTAGAAGAAGAACTGGATGACACCACCACTTGCTACAGGATCGACTGTCGAGCCGATGACGCCAGAATGTTGATCGGCAGAAACGGACAGACCCTGGAAGCTCTTCAATTTGTTGTTCGGCAGATGTGCAAGACAAATGCCATCGAAGGTGGTCCTTTCGTAGTGGACGTGCTCGATTACCGGACCCGCCGCAGAAGAACCATGGAAGAACAGGCGAAAGAGGGTGCTGTCGCTGTTCTTAACGGAGAGTCCGAGCGTTTTGATTTACCGCCTATGTCTCCTTATGAAAGACGGCTGGTGCATAACTATATTCAGGAGAACTTTCCTGAGCTATCTTCCCAGTCTGAAGGTCAGGGACCGGATCGTCATATCGTCATAAGTTTCGAGGGACTGCCCGGAGAAGGTGGATCTGATAAATCTGATCGTGATGACGACCATGACGGTCGAGATTTCGATGATGAAGATAATTATGAAGCCGTCGAAGACGATGATGATGAGCAAAGCGCTGATTCGGACGATGATGAAGATGACGACGACGGCGAAGAGGAAGAAAAAGCATAGCTTCCTCTGGTACTTCATGCATAATAATCGGGAATAATAGACCTTGGAGAGAGGTCGGAGGAAAGTAAGTGTCTGATCAGGCGGATCTACCCAACCAGGACAAATTGAGTTCCGATTCCGCTTCCGGTAAGGACATGGCTCAGGCGCCCCGGCGCCAGGGCTTGCGCAATTTCTTCCTTGCTATAAAGCACATCAACGAGGCCTCGGTGGCCGAGAACGTCAAGCAGCGCTTCTCGGACTATGTGACCATCGCCTTAGTCGTTCTCTGCATAATCAGTCTTGTTGTGGCAGTGTCCGTGCAGGTGCCTCCGGGCATCAAGCTTCTGCCTTTATTGTTCACCGTGGGCGCAGTTCTTTTCTATATCATCAACCGAATGGGAATCATCATCAGCCTATCGCCCAGGCAGGCTTTAATAGTATGGCAAATTCTGGTCGCCGGCTTCTGGCTCGGAGTTACCAGCGCCATGCTCGTGATGCTGGGATGTTTCTACTTTGTCTCCCAGGCCGGTCCTTAAGAGTAAACTCTCGAAAGTCCTTACAAGGGCCCTTCTTTCAGGGTCGCTTTTGGTCGGCTCTTTTCTATACAGCGGTTGCTCCGGTGAAAGGGTTACTCAGGCGGAAACAGATCCGGTACTCACTGTCGGATTGCGCTGGGAGCCAAGGACTTTTAATCCCTTCTACAGTGTCGACTCGGCTTCCTTTTTTGCCCAGTCACTTATCTATGCTGGACTGGTCCGCTATGGAAGCACCGGCGAGATAGAACCTGATCTTGCTTCTGGTTTCACAATCAGCGATTCCGGCAAAGTCTACACTTTCGACCTCCGGCCCAACCTTCGGTTTTCTGATGGGTCTCCTCTTACGTCTGCGGATGTGGTTCGCTCTATAAAAGAAGCTGCCGGAAAGAGATCTCCGTTTGCCAAGAACTTTCAGGCTCTCGAGAAGATAGTGGTAACTGGTAATAAAATCGAGGTGCGTTTTAGCGGGCCCGATGTCACTTTGTTGTCCAGATTTGCCGACTTGAAGGTTCTCCCTGCCTTCGCCCTGGACGAATCGAACCGTAAACGAAGCAGCCTTTCAAGGCAGCCAGTCGGCTCTGGTCCGTTTTCAATTCGAAACTGGCTGTCGGGTCAACAGATCAATTTTGTCCGCAATCCGCACTACTGGGACAAGCAACCCAGATACCGGGAGCTTGTCTGGCGAGTGATACCGGATAAAAAACTTTTGGCAATGGCGCTTTTGCGCAAAGAGATAGATCTTGCCTCTTTAGATGGTCGGGAGGCAAGGCTTCTGGTGGAGGAAGCAGATTATCTCAAAGTCGAGCGATTGAAAGGTGCACGGGTAGTCTTTCTCGGTTTCAATACATCGCGCTGGCCTTTTAATACTCAGGCGGTGCGTCAGGCTATTTCAATGATGATAGATCGCAGGAAAATAAACGAGAAGCTTTTCGGAGACTACTCCCATGTGCCAGCCAGTGAGTTTACCGAGGCGAAAGGGGGGCGGATTCTCTTTCCGTATGATTTGAAAAGAGCCGAACTGAAGATGAAAGAAGCCGGTTTCGAGCGTCGGAAATCAGGATGGTTCTATGTGAAAAATCCTGATAAAGAGCCGCTTTCAATAAGGGTTGCCACCGTCACTGATTTTAGTGATATCGGCCAGGTCGTCGCAGCCTATCTTGAAAAAGCCGGTGTGAAAGCGGAGTTCGAGATAGTGGAATACTCCACTTTAAAAGATCAGTATTTGAAGGACGGTAAGTTCGACACGGTGCTTTTCAGTCGTTCGATAGGTCCAATGCCTGATCCAAGAATGTTCTGGTCCACCTCGGGTAGCCTCAACTATTCCAGATACCATAGTCCGACCATAGATAAGCTCATCGCCTACGGTTCTTCAGCGGCTACTCTGGCTGAAAAGAACTCTTATAACTCTAGAGTTGGAGATATCCTTGCCCTCGAGAGCCCCTGGATCTATCTGGCCAGACCCGACCTTTTGATAGTCCACAACCAGCGCGTGAAAAATGTGGTTTTTCCTGGGCAAACTAAAGAAGGCCTGCCATGGAATAACGAGCTTTTGAACGCCAGGCTATGGTCGATTTCTAAGAAGTAAGACTAGAAAAAGTTTCCAAAGCAAAACGGCCTGTCGGATAACAGGCCTAAATTTATTACACCGCCGGATAGTACGTTTCGCCTATCGTTCTCTCGAACTTAAACCGGCTGACGTTCAGCCGGTTTGACGGCTATAAATACTATTTGCTAGCTTCTTGGGTGATTCCGCTGATGTAGGAACCGGGGCAAACGAGAACGTTGCCATTGTGCTCTCTGTACCAGCGAAGAGCTTTTGCTTTGCGGTGAATTGTCTGTCTTCTGTGACGAGACCAGGAATACTCGGGCGGCTTAAGGTGGAAGTATCTACCTTCATCACCACAAGCTTGAGCATTAACGGCCGGTGCGCCAACCATACACAGAACTGCGGCAAAAAGAAGTGCTCTCATGAAGTTCCCTCTCCTTTACTTGAGGATGTTTGTAGACCTAGTAAATTTTGGTCGATTACTAGACCGGGTAGCTCTCGGTAAAGAGCCCAATGTGATTGTACTATTCCACGACCGAAAGGAAATATGTCAAGAATGTCGCTTGAAAACCGCCAAGGGTGGAAAGCTCAACCAGAGCGAGTATCCAGCGGATTTCACATTTGTTGCAAGTACGTTTTATTTATATATGTTCTTAAAGCTTTAATTTATCGGAAACTCTGAATTGAATAAACAGTAAGGCATTAGGGAACGTTTGATTATGGCGTTTCTATTAAGTCCTTGACTAAGTCCTTGACCACTATGCGAAGCGGTACTAGTGTTCGATAGTCAAGGGGAGCCCGGTAGTTTCAATGGTGTCAAAGCCCGATATCAAAACCAGACGCATGCCACCACAGCCCACGGACTTTCGTGATGCTATGCATTGGTTTGTGGACGATTTCGGGAAGTACATCGCTTCGGTCAGAAGTCTGTTCGCCACAGATATAAGCCTGGAGCAGGAAGCTTATTTAGAGTCCGGTCTTGTTAATTTGCGCAATAGAGGGATAGAGCCTTTAGTAGTCTCCGGCGAGGATATTTTGCGCCAGGCAGATATGATCTGGCGGAACGCCATTGGCAACAGCCCTTTCGGTCAGCCCTACGTCAGTACGTTCGAACTGGACTATCTCGGGGCGCCGGTGGTGGTGATCAAAGACCTTACCGCACCGGAGCAGCCGCACCAATTGTGGTATCTGTACCACTATCTGCTCTACCCTCGGGTTCAACAAGACAAGGCATTCATAATCACATCACCGCTCGGTTTTGATGAATTCTTCGCCTATGGAGCTGAATGCGAAGATTTCGAATATGCCGGTTATAAAATTAGCTGGAATAAAGTGCGCTGGTTGCTGGACGCCAGCATGATCGATCTATATCAGTTTCGTCAGGTTATGTCGGAGGGCCTGCCTCCGATGCTCAAAGCAGAGCATTATCTCTTCAATGCCATCAAAGAACGAGAGTTATCGGTCGTATCCCAACAAATTCTAGGTGAATATCAGCTGGATATTTCGGTTTCTGATGGTGCCAATCGGCTGGCGATAGAAATCGATAAATTGACATCGCTCGATCTAATTGGACGCTCCAATGATCAATCAAAGAAAAATTTCGTTCTTTTAAGTGACGGCTGGAAAATTCTACGTTTTACCGCAAACGAAATTCTGGAAGATCTCAGTTTTTGTGCTGATGCCGTAGAGCAGGTCTGGAACCAGGGACGCAAAAAGGCATCTGTCGGCAGGCTGCTTTTTGGAAAGAATCAGCCCGGACTGCCTGCCTTGCCCCAGGACGATGAGGTTCAGAAACTTGCCATTACCAATGGTGCAGGTCCGGTTGCTATAACCGGCTGTGCCGGAACCGGCAAGACCTATTGCATTGCCCATCGCATCGAGTATCTTCTCGCCCAGGGAGTCAGTCCGGAGCGCATTCTCGCTTTTACTCATTCGGAAGAGACCAAAGCGGATCTCGAAAGGCAGGTAGGCATCCTCACCGATAAACAGACAGTCCAACGCCTGAATATATCCGACTGGAGGGATCTGGGTTTTAGAATTCTAAAAGAGAATGCCGCAGGGGTAAATAGAAAACCGCCACTAAAGCTAGAACCCAATCCACAAAGGGTTTTTGAGCGTGTTTTGAAGAAGGTCAAAAACGAGTACGACGATGTGCAGCTCGAGCTGATTCAACAAGACATTTCAGAGTCCTCGCTGCGTTCTTTGATCAGCTTGTATAAGGCGAATCTGGTAACGGTAAAGCATGTTCAGGAGCATGGTCAAACCGAGTTCGATCAGTTTGCCGCCAAGGTCTACAGAACCTACGACGACCAGATGAAAAAGAGTAACAAAGTCGATCCGGATGACTGTATATCGCTCTGCGCGCACTTCCTGGCGGACAATCAGGAGGCGCTCTCCGAATACAGCAGTAAATTCGACTATGTGCTGATTGATGAATTTCAGGAATGCACCACTGCTCAGAACCTTATGGCCAGGCTGCTTTCTTATCCCCAGGACAACCTATTTATCGCCGGAGATGAGGATGAGGCTCTCTTCGAATCGACAGGAGCGCAGATTAGAACCCTGGCGGAGACCTCCATTAGGATGCCTAATGCCCGGTGTTATTCGCTGGAGAACAACTGGAGATCTCACAAGGCGATTGTCAAAAGCGCTCGTTCTTTGCTCTCTGCAATGGCGTTTCGTACTATCGCCAAGGATATGAATGTCACAGTAGAAGCCAAAACTCGCAACGCCATCATCGGTCCTCAAGAAGCGAAGACAGAAAAAGAGGAAGCAGACTGGGTAGCGAGGGAAGTCGCTATTCTAGTGGAAAGCGGTAAGATGCCGCACGAGATAGCAATTCTCTGGAACAACCAGAAGTATGCCACCATACTCGAAGCAGCACTGTTCAAAGAAAATATTCGTAGCTCTGCCAGTGGACCGATGGAAGGTTCCGTACCAGATGAAGTTGGAGATGTTCTTGCGTTTCTCAGCCTGGTGAACGATCCGGATGGACCAAAAGCAAGGCCCTGTTTTGAGAGAATCTGTCACCTTCGGTCCCGAGAGTTGGATCAAAAGTTGACAAAGCTGTCCAGCACTATCGCCAGTTTCGCAGAAGCGAACAGTCTCTCTTTCTTAAAAGCGATCGAGATTTATTACGAAGCTACCAACGACGCAGCCTGCAAAGATTTAAACGATCTGGTCCGCATCGTTAGAACCATGAATCAAGAGGGTCTGCCGCCGGCTGAGACAATCAACCTTTTGAAGCGCACTCAGAAATTGCGCGAGATTTATAAATCTGCCACGGTGCCGGAAGGCGTGGTCTATGAACCGATGCAGAAAGTAGAACAGCTTCAGGAAGAAGCCAGACAATACAAAACCGTCAAAGAGTTTCTCCAGATAAAAGAGAAGATGACGAATCCCCTGGAGGGAGAAGAATCTCAAGGGTTTGTTTCGATTCGCAGTATCGAAGAAGCCAAAGGCAAAGAATTTCCGATTGTATTTGTCGTAGGTCTGGCACATGGTGTTTTTCCTGCTGATGGTGCCGACCTCGAAGAAGAGAGAAGACGCTTCTATGTTGCGATATCGAGAGCAAAGGATTTGCTCTATCTCTCTACTCCGATTTCTTTCGAGAATAAATTGCGGGTGCCATCACAGTTTCTAGTCGAAGCCGACGTGATTTCCATGAAGGCTTATGACCGTTCTGTAGAATCCAGGCACCAAGAACAGCTCCCGGTGAGAGGGGTGGATGCTTCTGTCATACCGGATGATGCAGATGCACCGC
>CAZCBH010000101.1:12457-18467 GCA_964496875.1 uncultured Candidatus Obscuribacterales bacterium
TAGCGGCTCAACAGGCAGCGCAGGCCCAGGCGGCAGAAGCCGCTCGAATAGAAGCAGAGCGCTTACAAGCGGAGCAAGTAGCGGCTCAACAGGCAGCGCAGGCCCAGGCGGCAGAAGCCGCTCGAATAGAAGCGGCTCGAATAGAAGCAGAGCGCTTACAAGCAGAGCAAGTAGCGGCTCAACAGGCCGCTCAGGCAAGAGCCGAGGAAGCGGAGCGCCTACAGAAAGAACAACAAGTGGCACAACAGGCGGCGCAGGCCCAGGCGGCAGAAGCGGCTCGAATAGAAGCAGAGCGCTTACAAGCAGAGCAAGTAGCGGCTCAACAGGCCGCTCAGGCAAGAGCCGAGGAAGCGGAGCGCCTACAGAAAGAACAACAAGTGGCACAACAGGCAGCTTCTGCCGGTGAGTTGGATGCAATCTTTGGACAGATAGGTAAGCCAGCTGTTGAAAGCGATGAGGAAGAAGAGACCGTATCCGTAGCTGCTACTAACAAATCAAAACCCTCAAAAGCCGATAAGGACGAAGAGAGAAAGAGGAAAGCGCGGGAGAAATTAGAAGCAAGGGCCAAGAAAAAACAGGAAGAAGCCAGGCTCAAAGCGCAAGAGGAGATGGAGAAACAACAAGCGCAAGAACAGATTCAAGAACAGCAGACTTCAGTTCCTGTAGAGCAACAGATAACTGTTCAACCTGCTCCTGTTCAACCTGTTCAACTACAGCAGCCACCACAATCAGTGCAACCATTACCGCCAGCTCAGCCTGTCGAGAGTCAACAGCCAGCTGCAAGTGATCGAAGCGGTTTAGAAAGCCGCTATGGCAATTCTCTTCTTTCTGGTCCTGAATCTGCTCCAGGACCGGCTGCCAATCCTCCTCTAATACAGCCTACCCAGCAAGGCGGTGGCTTCAAGACAAGCTCTTCGTTCGGCTCAAGAGCAGGGCGAGGCATCTCTATTTCAGTGAGCAGCAATGCTATGTCCGCTAGTCCTATGTCGAACCAGCCACAGCCAGAAGAATCTGCTCCTACCAACCCGGATACTGGAGGGGAAGAGAAGGAGTACATGGTATTCAACGCACCGCCTGCTGATCTTGTCTTCAATCAACCTGCCGCTGCGCAGCCGCCTGAGCCGCAACCAGAAGAAGAGATAGAGGAAGAAGTTCCCCAGCTTATAGATACCGATGAAAGCTACATACCGCCCCAACACTTCATTCAGGAAGAAGAAGTCGAAGAGCCGGAAGAAGAGTCCATTCCTGAAACCCCTGCACCGGTAATCAGTCCTGTGTCGACAGAGGAGAGAGCCCCTGCCGTTGCAGCAACTACTGCTCCTGTACCGGTGGCTCCGGTGAGGCCGGCTCAATTGCCTACCTTCGAAGGCACCACTATTCCGATGTGTCCTCACTGCATGATTCAGCTAGAAGCCGGATCGCGTTTTTGCGGTGAATGCGGATATCAGCTGGGTTCCAGAATACCCTCCTGTCCCAGTTGCATGCAGCCGGTGGTGCCAGGCGCCAAGTTCTGTGGAGAGTGCGGATGTGCTCTACCAAACGCTTAGCATAGCTTGTTTTTTAAACTTGTTTGATTGTCTGGTATTGTTTATGATACTAATATTCGCGCGTGTCTCGTTGGTAGAGATCGCTTCCAGGCTAATCAGAACCTTTGTTTCATCTGCCTTTCTGAATCCGTACAATTGGCAGGAGCCCAGCTGAGTCATTTCAAACGCTGCCTGAGTCAGGTGGGCTTTGAAAAGCTCCAGGCACTCGGTGCGACCGAAGCAGAAGTTTATCTGATTGTCTGTGAGTAGTTCGACCATCATTCTCTTCCTATACCGACTGTCTTCAGTCTATAGAAAGTACGTGAAGTGATGGTGAATCCAACGTGAACTCTGCGTGAAACTAATTTTCCTCACTCTGTCCTTCGGCTGCGCGCGCGTATTCACTTGCCTCCTTCATCAATTCGTCGAATGAATCTGGTGGCTTCCCTTGCTGCAGCCCTTTTGCAAATAATGCATATGGATCCTTCTTGTCGCCTGCTTTACGCAGAGTTTTTTCGTCATTCACCCAGGCATAGACAATTGCTTTACCCTTTCCTTTCTGGCGAGTCTTGGCGTCGAATCTGAAAAACAGCCGGTATCTTCCGAACTTGGCTCTTTTCCAATGCCGATAATCCGTACCGAGAGTGTTGCCCTGGTTGAATTTAGAGTGTGCAGGATCTTCCGGAATCTCTTCTGTAATCAAGTCGGTGATGCGTTTCAAAAGCTTCACTGTTTTATGGTTCGCAAAGGTTTCTGGTTGCTCCTTCTGAATGCGCTCGGCATCAGAAAGCAACTTGTCGAATTGTCTTTGAAACAACGGATGTTGAAAGAGCCGCCAGCCGTTTACTTCCATTATGTGATGTTATTCCAGCTCATCATCACAGACAGTGACTCCAGCGGTCACGGTCTTGGCGCGATCAATAGTCTTTTCATTCAGGGGCGAGATCGAGGCCGGATGGTCGTGCATGTCCTTTTCAAGGAACGACAAGAATGCACCAACTATCGGATCATCCTCGGTGTCACAGTTTGAGTCATCGACTACTGAGATCAGCATTCTGCCTCTTCCTATGATGTCGGCTCTCACTTCCGCAGCTTGCTTGAATTCAGGATTCTGCTTAAAAAAATCCTTCTCGATGCGGATAGCATCGGAGGTTCCTGAAGTCGTGATTTTGCCCTTATAGCTCATGATTGAAGACCTCAACTGGACTATACGTATTGTTATACGTATTGATTGTTTTGTCAATCTCCTCCCCAGTTGTCTTAGGGAAGAAGAGCAGAAGAAAGCTGTTTCTAAAAAGAAGAAAAGTCGAAGGACGCCTGGATCTGATCGAAGAGATACCCGGTCGTCTAGAACTAGGCCGAAGAAAGACCAGGGCGCTAAGTCAGGCTTCTCAGACGAGTTAAAGGTCAAAAAGGACAGAAAGCCGGAAGTGCGCAAAGCCGAAGAAAAGCAGCTGGAGCCTTCAGCCGATGTAGTTCATGAACCAGATCATGAGCATAATCAGAATCAGGAAGTAGAAAAAGAAAGCGGATTCCGTCCATCACCGGATTTCGATTTGTGAGGTAATGACCATGAAAGGAGATTGGGGACTAGTCTTCAAAACCTTTGGAGAAGTGATCTGGGATCTGATTAGAGGAAATCAGGAACCTGCGCCTACCGCTCCGGACACTCGGCCTTTTCTTGTATCGCCCTACAGTTTTCCGCAATGCTTCAGCTATATCTATGACCTCTTGTTGGAATCGCAAAGGGCTGGAATATAAGAAAGAGAGATGAGGTGTCAGGGCGCATAGTTGCCCAGATGCAGTGGGTGGAGGACTTCGGCCCGCATTTCAAACCTCTCGATCGGCAAATAGTCCTGACCGCCGATTTATATCCTCGCGAGGAAGGCGATACGGTGATACAGCTTCACTGGGACATTCATTCGCCTTTGAACAAGGCGGGAGTCAATGAAGTGAAGGACGCTATAAAAAGGGAGATCAAGCGAAATTTGGAAACTGAAATGAAGCGGATTTGATACCGGTACAGCTGGCGATAGAAGATCCCGGATATACAGAGACTGTAAAATAATTTGTGTCAATAGGTCATAAGCCAAGCGGCTGTTAAGACACTAGAAAGGAGCCGCTAATGACCACCAAAAAGAAAGAACCTAATCTTCTAAAGGAGATGATTAAAGAGCATCTCGCCGAAGGACGACACCCCCAGGAGCTCTTGGAAGAAGGAGGTCTGCTTCAGAGGCTGACCAAACAACTCGTTCAGCTGTGCCTTGAAACAGAGATGGATACCCATCTTGGCTACGAGAAAGGAGAGCGGTCCGGAACGAGCGCTGAAAACAGGCGCAACGGTTACAGCAAGAAGACCTTAAAGTCTGAGCAAGGTGAAATGACTCTGGGTATTCCGCGAGATCGGAACGCAGAGTTCGAACCGCAAATCGTGAAGAAGCGGCAAACCAGGTTGGCTGGTCTAGACACCAAGGTTCTGGCTCTCTATGCCCGAGGCATGACTGTTCGCGATATCCAGGCTCAGCTCGAGGAAATGTATGGCGCTGAGATTTCGCCGGCACTAATCTCGAATGTTACCGATGCGGTCCTGGAGGAAGTAACCGCTTGGCAGACCCGCCCCCTGGAGGATGTCTATCCGATCGTCTGGTTCGATGCCCTAAACGTCAAAGTCCGGCATGAGCAGCGCGTCATCAGCAAGGCCGTCTACATCGCTCTGGCGGTAAATCTCGCTGGTCAGAAAGAGATTCTCGGAATGTGGATTTCTCCAAATGAAGGGGCCAAGTTTTGGCTATCGATCTTTGCCGAACTGAAGAATCGGGGTATGAAGGACGTCTTCATTGCCTGTGTAGACGGCTTGACCGGTCTTGACGAAGCCCTGGAAGCGGCTTTCCCGGATGTTTTGGTGCAGACCTGTATTGTTCACATGGTGCGAAATTCAACCAAGTATGTGTCATATAAAGATCGAAAGCAAATCTGCGCCGGTCTCAAAAATATATACAATGCCACCACGGAGAAAGAGGCTCTAGCCAACCTCGATTCCTTTGCTGAGACCTGGGACAAGAAATACCAGATGATTAGCAAGTCTTGGCGAACTCACTGGGACCGTGTCATTCCGATGTTTCTCTTCCCCGAAGAGATTCGCCGCACCATATACACAACTAATGCCATAGAGTCTGTAAACATGACTCTGAGAAAAGCCAGCAAGAATAGAAGAATCTTCGCAACAGATAACTCGGTGCTGAAGGTCATGTACCTGGCGGTCAGGAACATCTCCAAGAAGTGGACGATGCCGGTCCGGAACTGGGGAGCAGCTATGCAATGGTTCAGTATCGAGTTTGAAGGGAGGGTTCCGCTTGGCTAATCCTTTTGACACAATTCAATTGACAGATCCGATATACAACCAAGTCTTTATCCAGGCACCTAATGATCTCTCTAAACACTAGGTTTACATGATTGATTCTCATGCTCATTGCGACAACTTCCAGGAGCAGATCTAGAGAGGCAGCCACTGGCTTTTTCAACTGGACTACTGTATCTTTTCCTTAAGGGTATCTAATTTCTGTCTGGTGATTGAAAGAAATCGCCACTTCTGCCAAAAACTCAAAGATAGTTTCTTCACTATAAATGCTCACTAACTTCGATCACTCATAAAACTCCTATTTTTCAATAATATGAACGCTAACTCTAACAGTACTAAAGCGAGTGAAAATGTTTACTACGGTGTTCTATTTATTGTTTTGTATCTTGCTGGATTTTTGAATATTCCACAGTTAATTGCTGATGCGTTCTTTGCAAAGGGTGGAATTTTTGAGTGGATTTCGGTTTTTAATGGGGTTGCATACAACATATGCTGCATCTTTCTAGTGCTTGTGATTCATATTTTTGGAAAAAATACCAAGTCACTCTTTTCGATATTGCCAAAATCTGTATTTCAATTGCGAGATAGATCTAACGTTTTAATTTTCTTTTCGCTTGTCTGTTTAGTGTTTGCAGTGAGATCAATATTTCCCATGGGAAACCCGGTGACAATTCATTATCCTTACTACTTGTTGTTTCATTTCCTGATTCTTGTACCGATAGTAGAAGAAATCCTCTTCAGAGGAATATTTCAAACTATTCTATTTCAAGCATTTGGAATCATTGGTAATCAAACAATTCCTATTGCGGTTAGCACACTCATCTTCGTTTCAGTACACGACTGGCGTATCTCTTCACCCTTTTGGATTTTGTTTCTTGGCGCTGTGCTGGGTTTTTGTTACCAGAGATTCAAATCAATAAATTGTTGCATAGTAATTCACTCTATTTGGAATTTGTTTTTATTCAAAATAGGCTAGTAGCTCCATTTCTCAAATGTTTGAAAGTGATCTGACGCCCCGTTCAATAGACGACTGAATTTCTTGTTATTCGCAAGATAAATCTGCTCGATTCGGGGGAATTTGAGCAAGATATCTCTGCCCGATAATGAGCATTAAAAATTGACGCAA
>CAZCBH010000102.1:0-16731 GCA_964496875.1 uncultured Candidatus Obscuribacterales bacterium
GTAGGCTACAGCCCGGTCCTCGTTGTGGATGCCGACAAAATCCTCACCGAGATGCCCAACGCCCACTTCCTGCATGTGGTCAGAAACCCCTGGTCTGCATACGCCGACACTAAAAAACGGCCGGTGCCGATGTCTTTAAAAGACTACATGTTCGGTTGGACCACCAACCAGCACTATGCCCTTCTTTTCCAGAAGATGTTTCCGGATAGAATGCACATCGTAAGAGCCGAAGACGTGATGGCTGATGCCACCAAAGCGCTATCTCCGATGCTGGAGAAAATGGGTCTTGCTACCGATGTCGAGTCCCTCAAACAGCCTTCCTGGAACGGTGAAGAGCTCAAGGAGGTTTATCCCTGGGGCACCATCAAAAAAGCCACTCCGGAAGCCAATATCGCTACCGCCCATGAACTCTCCGACGAAGAGAAAATGGAGATAGAGCTGAGAACCTGGCAGTATCTCGAAGTGTTCAAATACACCGAGATCCTTCAAGGCAAAGCTCTAGTCGCTAAATAAACTCAATCAGAACCAGTAGGACCGGGATTGGTGCCATTAAGTTGCGCTTCAATCCCGGTCTCTGTTTTGTTCAGAGGTTTGACATGAGAAAAGTCCTCATAACAGGAGCATCTGGTTTTGTCGGGGCCAATCTTGCCCGGCGAATGCTCAAAGACGGACACCAGGTCTCTATCATTTTGAGAGAAGAGTCCCAGTGCTGGAGACTCGATGACATCTCTAACGAGCTTGATGTGATCAAGCTCAATCTTCTGGACTACGAACAGGTACTGAAATCAGTATCGGAAAAGAAATTTGAGCTAATTTTCCATCTGGCAGTCTGCGGCGCATATTCCTGGCAAACAGACTGGACGCAGATAGTAAATACTAATTTGACGAGCACGATCAATCTGGTAGAAGCCTGTGCAAAAGTCGGATTCGAATGTTTCGTCAACACCGGTTCTTCTTCCGAATATGGCTTCTATGATCACGCGCCGAAAGAGGAAGAGCCGGTAGAACCAAATAGCTATTATGCGATTACGAAAGCCGCAGCAACCATGACTTGCAGATTTGTCGCATCCCGAGACAAGTTAAAAATTCCAACCCTGAGACTCTATTCCGTTTTTGGACCATATGAAGATCCGCGTAGACTGATGCCGACGCTTATAAATCGAGGAAGGCAGGGCGAGTTGCCACCTCTGGTGGATCCATCCATTGCCAGGGACTATATCTATGTAGACGACGTAGTGGAAGCGTTTCTGAAAGCCGTGCAGGCTAAAAATCAGGAGCCTGGAGCCGTTTACAATGTTGGCACCGGCATTCAGACTTCTATGAAAGAGATAGTCGAGATTGCCAGAGAGGTGCTGAACATAGAAGCTGAGCCAAGCTGGGGTAGCATGGAGAACAGAGTATGGGACTCTTCTGTATGGGTAGCCGACAACGAAAAAATACGGAACGAGTTGAATTGGGAACCGGAATATTCACTTAAAGAAGGCTTCCGAAGCTTCTCAAACTGGATGGATAATCTGGATACGCTAGAGACGCTTAAGAAGCACTATCTTCAGCAGAACGTATAGAACCTAGAGATTCTGCCTATATAGAGTCAGTGTCGCACCATCTGGAAGTACTTTTGTAGCCACTTTACGGAATTTGCCGGAATTTTCCAGAAAGTCATTCAGCTTCTTAGCATTGTCCCGAGAAGCCTCATCCGCAAGAGGCCAGCCCAAATCGCCATCTTTGTGCAGATACCAGTGGTAATAAAGAGCCTTCTCCGGGCTGAAATCGATTTTGTCACCAACTACGGTGTGATAGCGAGAAGTGGTGGCACGCACCAGGCTATTTCGCTCTTTAGTTAAAAGCTCATAGGTATGGGCATTGACTTCGTAAGAGTTGGCAAGAATATTCAAATATACCGGCACTCCTTTATCCAGTCGCTCGATCTGGTCAAGGGTCCACTCATACCCCCAGTCCTGGTAGGGTTGAGGAGCCCTATGACTCTTGTCTCGGCTCAGCTGATCTGGCTCTCTGGCACCTAGTGAAGGAGCGAGATTGACTAAAATACCGGGACCACCTATCGGATAAGGACAGAAGTTGAACGATATGTATAAAGCTACCACCTGAACAATTAAAGAACCAGCCAGTATCTGTCTGAACTTTTTCCCTGACTCGAGTAAATCGGCAAGAAAGATCGCAATCAAGTACGCAGGCAGAGTCAACGCCGGAATAATATATCTGGTAGAGATTGGAAAATCCGTCCAGCAACTCATGGCCAGAACTCCTACCGTAAAGGAGAGCCAGACAGGAAGAAGTTTTCGATGAGCTTTGGCTCTTACTAAAGCACCAGCTATAATAAAGAGCGCAAAAAAGAAATAAGAAAGAATATGGGGAAATCCTTGGGTGATGTAATAACCAAAGTAATCGACAAACGAACGGGATGCACTGCCGGAGCTCATTTCGGCCTTAATAGTGTCCGTGAGAGTCTTCGTTGCTTTATAGCTGTAAACTACAAAGGGACCCGCTACAGCCCCTGTTACAACAGCCATAACTACAAGCTGTATCAGCTCTTTCAATCTAGCTTCTGTCCGGTCGGCAAAGAAGGCTTCGAATACAAAAAGTGCGCCGGTACCAATGAGATAGACAGCAGCGATTTGCTTCGTGAGACAAGACAGACCAAGCACAACTCCAGCCAATATTGCCCGTCCGAAGCTCGGCTTCTGACGCCAGAAACAGATTGAGAAGATACCGACTGATACCATACTTAGTAGCGGGAAATCGAGCATATAAGAATGATTCAGAGCAGCCGCAGAAGGAAAAAGATTTACCATCAAAGCGGCCAGAATGGCAGACAGAAGGCTGAAACCCAAAATCCTTAAAGTCAAAAAAGAAGACGCAGCTAGCAAAAATGTAAAAATGCTAGCCACTAGAATATCGACCCATCGACCGGTTCCGAGCACACATTTGATCAGACCAGACAAGATATAGACGAATGGCGGATAGAAGTTATTGACGGAAAACAGATTGTTCCACCAGTATCCCCTGAGAGGCCGAGGTTCAAGAAACAACTCCATAAAACTTATACTGTTGAGAATATGGCCTGATTCATCCTGATTGGCCTGATGATGATCTAGAGAAAACCAGAGCAAGCTCAACAGAAAAAGAAAAAGTCCTATCGAGATACAAAAAGACAGATCCCTTCTACTTACTGTGTTAAAAGAGTCCTCGAACAATCTCATAACTTACAACGATATAAAATTAGTGATCAGTTTCAGCCCGACCTTGCCGCTTTTTTCAGGATGAAATTGGCATCCGTAAAGGTTTCCAGATTTGATAATCGCCGAAATTCGACAGCCATTATACTCGGTATCAGCAACTCGTCTTTCCTGTTCCTGCGGGGATGCCGAAAATGAGTGAACGAAATATACGAAAGAGCCTGATTCCACTCCGGACAACAACCTATCATCGTAGTTTCCTTCGTTGAATAACAGTCTGTTCCAGCCAATATGCGGCAGCTTATGCCGCTTGCCGCTGGCATCATGATCAGGGATCGCTTCGACACGACCGGGAATAAGACCGATGCCCTCATGATGCCCAAACTCTTCGGTAGAATCAAGCATCATCTGCATCCCCAGACAGATTCCCATGAAAGGTCTATCTCTCAGACAAAAACTTTTCACTGCATCTAGAAGATTCTTCTCGCGAAGTCCTTTCATCGCGTCGGCAAAAGCCCCGACACCTGGCAATATAAGGTAGTCGGCTTTTTCAATCTTGACAGGATCAGCAGTCAGGTAAGCCTCAGCACCGCAGTGTTCAAGGGCTCTAGCAACACTAAATACGTTTCCTATTCCATAATCGACAATAGCTACTCTTGTGCTCATGTCGGCCTCACCGGAACTTTAGACTGAATCAAGCTATGTCTTATCTCCTCTATGGTCATATTGTTATAGTGCAGTACCGATGCCATCGCTACAGCATCTGCTTTGCCTTGCTCAATAGCAGCATTTAGATGTTCGATCTTGCCGATGCCACCACTGGCTATTACCGGGATATTCACCGCTTCGCAAACAGCTCCGGTGAGATCTATATCTAATCCTTTCCTTGTTCCTTCTCTATCTACGGACGTAATCAGAACTTCTCCGGCGCCCAACTTTTCGGCTTTTCGAACCCACTCGATTACATCAAGTCCTGTCCTTTCTCTACCGTTATCGGTGTAGACCTCCCAGCCTCCTGTAGGTCTGGACTTCGCCTCGACAGAAAGAACCACGCACTGAGATCCGAAGCGCTTTGCTATGTCAGTTATCAATTGCGGATTCTTTACCGCGGCTGTATTAATCGCAATCTTATCCGCTCCGCTGGAAAGCAGTGTTTGAACGTCATCTGTAGACCTAATGCCACCGCCAGCGGTTAAAGGAATAAATATGTTCTGAGCGGCATGACTTAGAATCTTGGTGAGATTGTTTCTTCCGTACAAACTAGCCACAGAATCTATGTAGATAAGCTCATCAGCGCCATCAAGGTAATACTTTTCAGCATAAACCTGCGGATCGCCTATAACACGCAATCCTTCTAGATGAATCCCCTTTATTAGATTGGGTCCTTTGATGTCCAACCTAGCAATCAACCGGATCATATTTGAATTTGGTCTCTTCTCGCGCCGCGCCTAACTCTATTGGACTGTATGCCTGAGTTTCCAGACTCCGTTTTGATAATGCCACAAGTGAGGAGAGCGAAAATGATTCTGGAGTGTTAAAAAATAATCCCTGGTCATAGCAGGACTATCGAAATTTCTAGAAGCTACAGGGAATTCTTTTTCAGTGATACTCAAGTATCTGAAGATTTCCTCGGCAAAACGCTCAGGCCACTCACCGTCAAATCTATTCACCAAAGAGACCCCTTCTTCACGAGTAATGTCTCCAGATCTGATCTCCTGTGCTGCATCGTAACTGGCTCTGCCCAGCCCAAACTTTATGTATGTGGTGTAGTAGTGAAAGTCATCGATTCTATCGTCAATACTGTTGTACTTACTGTAAGTACCAGGCGTCCTTTCTGGCGATGCCTCAAAATTGCCATTCTCCACCGCATAATAGTAACAGCTCTGTGGATGCCATTTAAGATAGTACCCAAGATAGTGTACTTCTATGTTCTTCTGGCTAAGAAGATCGGGGTCTGAGGGCATGTATGGCTGCAAATCGTTGGCATCCACACCGTAATCGCTAATCAGCTCTTCCACGGAGGTTCCCGCTATGTGGATACTGGATTTGTCTTGCGCAGTGAAATATGACCAGTCTCTTTGAGCCTTATCCGTATCAACTAAAGGGTTTCCGTACTCCGCTTCATTCTCTCCGTAGAAAATAAGCGGAATATTGAAGACAGCAGCAAGCTTCGGTGCGAGATTTTTCTGACCGATTATAAAAGGCTGGAACGGATGGAAAAGCCTTTCTACAGCAAGCCTGGTCAGCAAACGATGAATTTTTCCGTTCGGAGTAGAAAGATAGTTATCAAAGCCTGCATGGATCCAGGACTGGAAGTTTCTCCAACCCCATTCGGTGTAAACATGGGGAGCCCAGGTCACTGTGAGAGGATGCATTCCATACTTGGTCTTCAAAATATGAGAAGCATAGAAACTATCCTTGCCACCCGAGCCTGGTACAAGGCAATCGTAAGACCCATCGGAGCTTCTATATCTATCCAGAAGCTCCTTAAGTTCATCTTCTCTTTCGTTCCAATTGATGGTCTCATTCTTGCGCTCAGCAAATCTACAGGCGTCGCACACACTGTTCTCATCAAAGTTGATAGTAGATTTTTTAGAATCCTTTGTGTGTTGATACTCTACAGCTGAGTTTGGTCTCTGGTTCGAGATCACGCATTTTGTACAGAATTTTACTTCCCTTGGAAGTCCATACTTTACGTCAAGTTCTTCATTGTCCGACAATGCGAATTTGGTCACGTCAATAACAGCTGAGCGTGTCTTCATTAGCGATGATTCTCCGAGATTATATGTACTGCAAAGAGTATCGAGTGTCCCTTAATCGCGCCGACCGGACCTGAAACCATCGACTCTTCAGAAAAACAGTCTACAATAAGTCTTCTCCAAGTGCTTGAGAAGTACCTAAAGAAGAATCAGTCTTAACATAGCCTGTTTACAATGATTGCCTGTCCTCTATTAAAGCAAGCGTATATTTGATGTCCGATATACTGCGCCTGATTTTTTCCGCCAGCCTAAGCGAAGCCGAGAGCATCTGGTTGCAGTCGTCTAGCTTATCTTCCTCGAGCAGCTGATCTATAACGGGCAGTGTCTCGGAGAGAATGACCAGATCACCCATGGCCGTCCCCAATTTTGCCTTTTCCGCCCGGGTGCCGCCGCCGCTATCACCGCGATAGGCAAGGTGCTGATCGATATCATTCGCTTTCTCCAGAAGCTCCGCGGTGATTGTTTTAAGGCGTTCCTGACTGTTGGAAAGCAGAGCCAGACGCCTTGCCCTCGACCGCGGTCCGGACCAGATCCTGGAGGCCGTGAAAGTCAAAATGACAGTGGCGAGCAATGCGATGATGATCGTCTGATCGGACATGAAACTCTAAGAATACTTACCTTAAAATCACCATCCTACCCAAGATAGAGGTCTTTTACCAGTACGGTCCGTCGAAAAGAATTTGTATATTGCATACTTCATGAACAAGTTTTATAGAAAACCAATAACACTCAAATATGCCCCAGGCAGGGCTTGACAAGGGGCGGGCGACTAATAAAAGCCGTCTCATCCTAGATCTTGACTTTAAATTTTCTGCGGCTGTGTTACACTCAGGAAAGTTTTCATCAGGCTTTCAGTTATTTTAGCCACAACCAGGCATTTCTCGGTAGTCCTTTCAATAACCCAAAAACAAGTCAAACAGGCGGGTCAGGAAAATATGTCCTTCCCTAAAATGGATAATTCAATCAAAACAGCTATCAAAGACCTGAAAGAGATAGTCAGCCGCCATCAAGGCGAAGATAAAGAAGTAGTTTCTCTGGTATCGGATATCGAAGCAATTATCTCGGACATCGAGACCAAAGCAGGCGAGCTGGCAAAGTCGGCACGCTCCAAAAAATCCGAGACCGGCTTTGTCATCCCGACCAGTCAGGTGACAAACACAAATTCAACCACCATTCCAGTGCTTTGATTTTTTAGTTTTCCAAATTCTTTATCCGGAATCTCAATCAAGACCAAGATATTTCGAACTGAGCCGAAGCAGCTGGTCGGCGAGGTCTTTTGCGGCCTGCGGACGCCCCATCCCCTTCATCACAGCGGCCATTTGCCCCATTCTCTCTTTATCATCAAGGAGCGAACAGAGTTCCTTGAGCAATACCGCGCTGGAGAGCCCATCTTGAGAAATCACCCGGGCACCACCTCTCGATTCTAGATAGCGGGCATTATGCATCTGGTGATTCTGGGCCGCATAAGGATATGGTATGAAAACCGAGGGTAATCCACAAGCTGTCAACTCGGCTATGGTCATCGCTCCTGCTCTAGCCACCACCAGATCACTGGCAGAATATACCAGGGCCATATCAGGGAAGTAATCTCGCAACAGATACCGCCCCTGGTATCGCGGACCTTTCAAAGCCTCCGGTAGAGAGCTCTGCAGCTCCGCCAGGTTCTGACCGCCCGCCTGATGTACGACCTGCAAATCGGGATAGCGATCCAGAAGCTCCACCAGCATATCCCGCACACTGTCATTAATGGCTTTCGCTCCCTGGGATCCCCCGGTAAAAGCCAGCGTCCGGCGTCCGCTATCGAGACTGAGCGTATGCAGCGCTTCTTCTCTACTAGTGCCAGAGAAGCTCTCTCTTATCGGATTACCATTGACGACCGGCATGACAATACCACTGCCGATGCGGCTCGAAGCCCCCTCCATGCCCAGGGATACTAAAGAAGCGGACTGAGCGAAAAGCTTGTTGACCAACCCTGGATAAGCATCCGGCTCATGAACGGCGATAGGAACACCCAGATGCAAACCGGCCGCCAGAGGTGCTGCACTGGCGTAGCCTCCGGTACCGAGCACCACCGTAGGGTCGAAGCGACCGAGCAGACGCCTCGCTTCCACAATGGCCAGGGTCATTTCAAAAGGCCAGCGCAATAGAGACAGCCCCGGTCGTCTCGGCATTCCCGAAACTCTCAGACCAGAAAAAGCGATATCACGCTCCGCGCAGAGCCTCTCTTCGAGATGGCCGACAGCACCTATATAAAGAACCTCGGCGACAGAAGGCTCTTTGACCAGCTGTTCATACACGGATAAGGCCGGATAAACATGACCGCCGGTACCTCCGCCGGTCAGAACGACTCTGTGCTGATGATGCTTCCGGCTCTTAGAATTTTGATTGACACTCATCGAGCAAATCGCGGCAAATTGGGCTTGAGCTCTTCTTCGATTTCATAGTCTTCTTCCTTGCGATCTCTCGATACGGATAAAAGGATACCGACCATAAACAGAGTGACGACTAAAGAGCTTCCGCCATAGCTGACGAAAGGAAGGGTGATACCGGTAATGGGCAGAAGCCCGGTGGCTACCATGACATTGACCAGGGCCTGAATACAGATAGAGCTGGTGATTCCGATGGCAAGAAGCCTGCCGAACATGGTCTGGGCGTCCCGGGCGGTCTTGTAGCCATAATATCCGAAGGCGGTGAACATACCGAGCAGACACAGACAGCCGACCAGTCCCAGCTCTTCGGCAATGACGGCAAAAATGAAGTCGGCATGCTGAACCGGCAGATAATGGAGCTTCTGGAGCGACCCGCCGAAGCCGGCACCGAACCAGCCGCCGGAGCCGATGGCGAATTGAGCCTGGATGATATTCCAGCCTTCCGCCTGGGGATGAGCATAAGGGTTGAGCCAGCTCTCAATCCGGGCCATTTGATATGGAGTGTGCAGAATCTTCTGCCAGACGGCGATGCCGCCTAAAAAGATGGAGGAGAATATCAAAAGCGAGCTGGTACCGGTGACATAGAGCAGTACTAATAAACCGCTCATGATCATCATGGTGCTACCCAGATCCGGCTGTTTCAGAACGATGGCCGCCATTATCATAATGGCGGTGATTCGAAAAAGCATCGGGCGCTGATACCAGAAATGCTTGGAGAGCCCGCTGGCCAGAATAAGCAAGGTGCTAATCTTGGCGAGCTCAGAAGGCTGGAACTGAAAAGGGCCTATCTGCAACCAGCGGCTGGATCCAAAAGAGGTAGTAGCCAGCCCGGGCACCAGAGTCAGTGCCAGAAGAAAGATGGCGGCAATACTGAGCGGCCAGGCGAATTTCTTTAATTTGCGATAATCATACTTGCTCACCATATACATCACAAAGAGCCCGATCATACAGGCGATGGTCTGCTTGCGAAGGTACATCGTGGCATCGTGATAATTGTTCAGAGCCTCCGGAGCAGAGGCGCTGAATACCGCCATCAGACCGAAAACACAAAGAGAGATCACTATGCCTATCAGGATGCGGTTAGGCAACCCCCGGAAGGGTGTCTTCAGATAATCGTCTACTTCGAGATCGCTTTCGGCGCGTTTACGCTCCCGCAGCGACTTCTTTCCCTCTTTCACGGACAATATCTTTGAAGACACGCCCTCTCTCCTCATAGTTCTTGAACATATCGAAACTGGAGCAGGCCGGAGATAAAACCACCGGTCCCAGCCGAAGTTCGAGACCCATTTTCACGGCTGCCTCAAGTGTAGCAACAGGAAAAATGTTTTCAATACCGTGCTGATTAAACTCTGCTTGGAATCTCCCGGTGGCTTCCCCTATTAAGATAACGGCTGCGCAACGCTTCTTCGCCACATCAATCAAATCGCCCAGCGAAGTACCCTTGTCCTTTCCTCCGGCGATGAGAACCACTTTATCCTGAGGGAAGGCCTCCAGGGCTTTGATGGCCGAGACCGTATTAGTCGCTTTGGAATCATTGTAGAAAGCGATACCATCTATAGTGTCCACAAACTCCAATCGATGCTCGAGGGCCTTGAAAGATTTGAGACAGCTATCGATGGTTTCCGGATTAGCGCCGGCAAGTATGGTGGCGCCAACTGCCGCCAGGGCATTCTCCACATTATGGGCACCGCGAATACCGAGCTCGCTGAGATGGCAGAGAACATACTCCCGCATATTGCGGCGGCAGCAAATGAAGTTATCACTGACATAAACAGCCTGAACCTGGTCGTTCATTTCGCTCATTATAGAAAAAGGCAGAATTTCAGCCACAGTGGTGCTGGTTATCACTATGGGATCATCATGATTCAAAACCGCGAACTGACTGATCTTCTGGTTCGAGAACATCTTGCGCTTGGTCTCGATATAGTGATCGAGATTGGGATGCCAATCGAGATGATCCGGGGTGAGATTCAGCCAGACAGAGATATCCGGCGCAAAAGTGGGGGCGTATTCGAGCTGGAATGAGCTAATCTCTGCCACCAGAAAATCCAACTTTCTATCCGCCAGAGACAAAATAGGCACACCGATATTACCGCAAGCCGGAGCAGAGAAGCCATCCTGTTCGAGAATGTAGCTAATCAGAGAGGTCGTGGTCGACTTACCGTTGGTTCCTGTTATGGCGATTATTGGAACATCGAGTTCGCGATAGGCAAGCTCGATATCGGAGATGACTTCACATCCGGTACCACGAGCCCGCTTTACCACGGCACTGCTCGGTGGTATGCCCGGGCTGATTATAAAGAGTTCGCTCCTGTCTATGGTCTGATCAGAATGTCCACCGAACTCGGTGGGAATGCCGGCATTTGCCAGAGCCTTTTTCGTATCTTCCGGTACTTTATCCTCGGCAGAAAACTCCGAGACCAGCACGTCGGCCCCCCGGTTCTTGAGGTAAAGAGCAGAAGCCAGACCACTTTTGCCCAGCCCCAACACGGTTACTTTTTTGTTGTTCCAGTTTTCCACAGAGGTATTTTAGCAATTCGCGCTAAAACAATCCCTGTCCACCTGGATAACCAACAGACATAAAACAGTCCGTTTACGCGATACCCAAAAGGACAGAATCGAGCCCGGGACTGTATATGCAATTACGCCACTCGCATCCCTGGCCCGATTTCTGAAATTCAGATCTAGGCTCCGCCTCTCTCTTTCTCTTTGAGTTCGAGCTTGTAAGCCTTTTCTTCCAGAGAAGTTATTTTCTTGTTCAGCTTCTTGAGCTCCTTCTCGGGAAGATTCGGGCTCAAAGAGATATACGCTTTGTACTGGGTGGCCGCTTCACGGTAATAGGTCGAACGTCTGGGAGTGAGCCGTTCCAGGGTTTTCGCCAGACCAAAACGGGTATCCGGCACCTTGGGGTTCTGATAGACCGAAGCATGATATTTGTCTATGGCACTGCTGAGCTGCTTGCGTTTGGCAAGGTCGCCGGCAAGGGTAAGATCCTGCCTTGCGCCTTCTCTGGCTTTGGCTACAAGATTCATGCCGCGCTCGGCACGCTTCTGGGCATCGGGATAGCTGCCAGCTTTTTTATAAGCGGCTTCAGCAGTATCGAGATCCTTGATCATTAGAGCCAGATCCGCGACGGCAAAGGTCTCTTTGGCGTTCTTGGTATTGGCTATAACGATAGAGAGCTGATCGTTGGCTTCTTTGAATTTGTTCTGGGCGAGCAATGCTTCGGCATAGGCTATTCTCTCACCATCGTTGGTGGGGGTGCCTACCGTATTGAGATCCACCGGCTCTCCGGACATGGCCCGCAGCTTGAGCTGAGCAAGCCTCAGCTCCATGTTGTTGGGGTTCATCGAAACCGCTTTGTCGATCATTTTCTTGGCGTCTTCGAATTCGTTAGAGACGAAGAAAGCACTGGTGGCATCTTTATTGGCCTTCATGTAATAGGCTCGGGTCAGACCCTGGGCGGCGGTGCCGCTCTGGGGCTGATTGTCGAGCACAAGCGAATACTCTTTGATGGCATCATCGAGCTTCTCGAGCTTGAGACTGAGATCACCTATACGCTCATGCAAGGCGACGTTGTCCGGCATCAACTCCACACCGGATTTGAGCTCGGCGATGGCGTGCTCCAAATCGCCGCGATTCTCGCGGATCTCGGCGATACCTAAATAAGCCTCGGGAACTTCCGGCTTCAAGCTGATAGCTTCGCGGAATTCACTCACCGCAGCCACGGTGTTGCCCTGGGCCTGGTAGACCTGCCCCCGGGTGATTCTAACCGGGGCGCTGTTTCTGTGCTGATAGAGAGAGGTATTCAACTCCTTCAAGGCTTCATCATAAAGACCCTGTTTAAAGTAGGTTCTACCCAGTCCATAGTGAGCGGTGGAATTACCGGAGTTGAGATCTATCGCTTGCTTGAAGGCGGTAGTTGCTTCGGCGTAGTTGCCTTTGAGCATCTGCACCAGACCCTCACCGGCAAAAGCATCCGAATACTTAGAATCAAGCCGTTCAGCTTCTTTATAGGATGTGAGAGCTTCATCGAGCCTGCCCTGGGCCTGGTAGATTTTACCCAGGGTGTAATGAGCTTCGGGCATTCCTGGATCGATAGCCAGACCTTGCTTCACCTCGGCTTCGGCATTGTTCAGAATGGCATCACGATTTTTTCTGATGTTCTGATTGGAAGACTGCAGGCGGTTATACATGACCATAGCCAGACCGGCGTGAGCCATGGCATTTCTGGGGTCATCCTGAAGAACCTTTTCGAATTGCTCTTTGGCGCCGTCGAGCTTAAATTGCTTAGCCAGAGCCATTCCGTAACCCACTCTGGCGGCCGAACTCTTGGTATTGCGCTGCATGGCTTGTTTATAGAGATCTTCGGCATCGCCATACTTGCCTTTGAGCATCAAGTCATCGGCCATAACCACTTCGTGCTCTATTCTTACTTTGAGGCGTTTATTGGAGGCTTTGCGAGCAATCAGCAATCCCGACTTCGAAGCAGTGGCTGCTCCAGAAGCACTTGTAGACTTGGCATGACATGCATCGACACTGGTCAGACCGACAAGTGGAATACTGGAAAGAGCAAGTAGTAATCGAGAATATTTTGAATTCATAGTCATCTCCAAGACCGGTGAGATAGGCATTTATGGTCAAGCCATATTATCCTCTCGCATGAACAAATCCAAGTTCATGACAGCCACTTGTCAGGACAAAGGATGGAACTCGTCTGTGAAAACCCTCTCAGACAGCGGGCTTCGACCGACAGATCGGGGATAGTTCCTGCTTATGACGGTAACAAATTATATAATGGTGTCGACAGAGCAAAACTTTTTTGTACCTATATATAGGTATGAATTTCGCAATCAGGAACGAGGGAGAAAAATAATCGTGGCCGGTCATTCTAAGTGGGCGAATATAAAACGGCAGAAAGCGGTGGTCGACGCCAAGCGTGGTGTGGTCTATGCCAAGGTCGCCAGAGAGATTATCGTCGCAACAAAAATGGGCGGCTCGGATCCGGCGGCCAACTTCAGACTGCGTCAGGCCATAGAAAGAGCGAAACAGGAAGGTGTTCCCAACGACAATATAGAACGCGCCATCGAAAAAGGAGCCGGCCAGGGAAACGCAGACAATATGGAGGACCTTATCTATGAAGGATATGGTCCCGGCGGTGTCGCGGTCCTGGTCAAATGCACCACCGACAATCGCAATCGAACCGCCGGAGACGTTCGCAGCTACTTCTCCAAGTATGGTGGCAACCTGGGCGAGAACGGCTGCGTGAGCTGGATGTTCAAAGAACAGGGCGAAATAACCATAGACAAGGGCGCTCACTTCGATGAAGAGGCGCTTCTCACCTCGGCTGTGGAAGCCGGTGCGGAAGATATGATTACCGACCAAGAAGAGCCGATGGTAATCTGCCCTCCGGAAAAATTTATGGAAGTACGGGATGCCATAGAAAAAAGCGGCCACAAAATCACTTCCGGCGAAGTAACGATGACGCCCATGAATACAGTGGAAGTAACAGACGAAAATCTGGCCAAACAACTTCTCAAACTAATAGATGTCCTCGAAAACCATGATGATATCCAGCATGTCTACGCCAATTTCGACATGGATAGTGACTGGCTCGATGAATTCATGAGCAACTGATATTTACGAAATCACCATGTCATAAGGCTCTTGCTCAGTCCTATAAAAGAACTGCTTTCAGTTACGAAATAGCTTGTGAAACCGATTTTGATACCAATCGAGGCACTTGGCAATTCGTTTTTCCTTAATATATGAAGCATACAGCCGCTGGATGAGAACTTTTATTGCAGTCAAACGTTAAATATGCGACCGATATTCAAATGACTGCAAACCTGGTTCTATAAGGCTTTTCGCCCTTCAACCCGACGCGGACTTACAACAGAATCTTGGAAATTAGGACAAAATTGTAATGCTTTTAACATATATTTACCCGGTACTACTGACAACACCGGATCGACAAATTAGTTAACCGG
Organism: uncultured Candidatus Obscuribacterales bacterium; assembly: GCA_964496875.1. GTDB lineage: Bacteria > Cyanobacteriota > Vampirovibrionia > Obscuribacterales > Obscuribacteraceae > RI-106. The sequence goes on from CAZCBH010000102.1 coordinate 14,376, forward strand.
ACCTAATCTTTGATCTTGCCACCCTGTTTGGTGCCCTTCTAGAAATAGAATCGCGGATCAAACCAATAATGGTGTCAATACCGCACTTATTAACTGTCGCTAAGATTCCTTGAAACGCAAATATATCGGCAAAACCGGCGCGTTGCCAAGAGAAATTGACTGGATCCCGCTGAAATTGCTAACTTTTCGCTTCGCTGACACAACGCAGTCGAATCGAGCGTTTAGTTAATACACAAAAGGAACCAAGAGCGTCATACGAATAGACAGACCGGGGACAACCCCTGATTCCATTGATGCCTGTATTTGGAGAGAATCGTGTTAAAAACTAAGAGAATACTTCTAAGTACTGTTATCGGTGCGTCCACCCTGGCGATGCTGGCTGCGGCACCGGCGATGGCTCAGTCCGCAGATTCCAATAATCTCGTCCCGGAAGTAATCACCACAGTCTGGGTCGAAAACGACAAAGAGTGCGCATCGGTCAGCATCAACGGTAACGATGTAATCACTTACGAAAGCGCCCAGGGCTCCACCGAAGCCGAAGCGAAAGCAGAAGAGCTTTCCACCAAATTGCAGAGCCTCCTCAGAAGCAAGAGCTTCAGCTCTGATGAACTATTGCCCGCCGTAGAAGGCGGTCTTGCCTCGATTAACGTGGGCGACAAATCCCTTTTGAAATTCGAAGTGCCCACCGGCTCCGACAAAAGCGACGAGAGCGTCATGAAGCCTTGTTTCAAACTGGTCAATGCTCTCAGAGAAGCAGCCGGTCAGGAACAACTTCCCTCTTCCTTCCTTTCCATCGCCAGCACCTTCGCCGAAGACGCCTCATTTGATTCGGCCAAAGCGTCAAGCTGTTTTTCCGGCAAAGCTTCCTGGTACGGCAAGAAATTCCACGGAAGAAAAGCTGCCAACGGTGAGCGCTACGACATGAACGAGCTAACCGCCGCCCATAAACAACTGCCTTTCGGAACCAAGCTGCTTGTCAAGAACCGCCGTACCGGCAATACCTGTATCGTCAGAGTCAATGACCGCGGTCCATACCACGGCAACCGGGTAATCGACCTCTCCATGGGAGCAGCCAAAAAGCTGAACATGCTCTCCCAGGGAGTCGCCATGGTGGATGTAGTCGTACTCGGCATGTAAGCACTTCATTAAGCAGGGCAGGCATTCTAATGCTTGATCCGTCACAACTTCTGCTAGAATTTGTGCTTCCCGTATCCCTGCCTTAAATACAGATCGTGACTTCAGAAGCCCGAGAGACTAGAGTAAGAATCGCCCCGTCGCCTACAGGCGCCCTGCATCTTGGCACAGCCAGAACGGCGCTGTACAACTATCTCTACGCCCGCAAAAACGGTGGCAAGTTCATCTTTCGCCTGGAAGACACCGACAACGAGCGCTCCAACGAAGCGTACACCGAAGACATCATCGAAGGTCTGAAGTGGCTCGGTATCACCTGGGACGAAGGTCCCGACATCGGCGGTCCTTATCCGCCCTATCGCCAGACCGAGAAAATCGATCATTACGAATCTATGGCAAACAAGCTCCTGGCCAGCGGCTTTGCTTATCTTTGCTACGCAACTCCGGACGAGCTCGCGTTGATGAAAGAGGAGCAAAAGGCTAAGAACGAGTCGATTCGCTACGACAACCGCTATCGCAACCTCAGCCAGGACGAAAAAGAAAAGTTCGAAAAAGAAGGCAGAATCCCTTCCATTCGCTTCCGGATAGAGGAACCCCAGAAAATAAAATGGCATGATGCCATCAAAGGCCAAATCGAAGTAAGCAGCGCAGACCTTGGCGGGGACATGATCATCGTCAAATCGAATGGCGTGGCCACCTATAATTTTGCCGTGGTCATCGATGATGTCGACATGAAGATGAGCCTGGTTCTCCGAGGCGAAGACCATATTCACAACACCGCCAAACAGCTTCTTATATTCGAAGCCCTTGGCGAAACCCCGCCTCATTACGGCCATACCGCCTTGATGTTCGATACCGAAAAGAGAAAGCTCTCCAAGCGCAGACACGGAGAGTCGGTTCATATCGCCAAGTATCGCAAGGACGGCTATATGCCCGAAGCCCTGGTCAACTATCTTGCCCAGATGAGCTGGACTCCGGAGAACGGCAAAGAGATCTTCACCCTCGAAGAAGCTTGCCAGTGGTTCGATATCAAAAAGGTCAGCAAGAGCCCTGCCGTATTCGACATAGACAAGTTGAACTGGTTCAACGCCCACTATATTCGCAGCCTGCCTCTCGAAACCGTGGTGGAAAGAGCGATGCCCTATCTTGCCGATTTTGATCTCAGTGGCTACTCCCAGGATTCTATAAAAGAGATGATTGAACTCCTCAGAGAGAGCCTGGTTAA
>CAZCBH010000102.1:16831-18390 GCA_964496875.1 uncultured Candidatus Obscuribacterales bacterium
AAAACCCAGGGACCTGATCTGGGCTCGATCATCTGTATTCTCGGAGAAAAGCGAGTGGCCTGCCGCCTGGAAGCCGCTCTAGGTCTGTGTAAAACAACCTGAAACAATTTCTTCCGAGACCCAAGCAGACGGTGACTTAAAATGTCAGAGCTACAACTGTTCAATACTCTAACCGGTAAGAAAGAGACTTTCCAGCCCCGTCAGGGCAAGACCGTGCACATGTACGCCTGCGGTCCGACCGTGTACGACATGAGCCACCTGGGTCACGCCCGTACTTTCATAGTATGGGATGTGGTTCAACGCTACTTGCGATACTCGGGCTATGACGTAGTCTATGTGCGCAATATCACCGATGTCGACGACAAAATCATCAACCGGGCCAATGAAAAAGGCGTGCAACCAGATAAGGTGGCACGTGAGTTTATCTATCATTTCTGGAACGATATGCATCGGCTCAATATAGAAGCCCCGGATTTCGAGCCGCGGTGCACCGAATTCATCTCTCTCATGATCGACTTCATCGAAGCGCTAATTAAAAAAGGTCATGCCTATGCCAGCGAAGGCGATGTCTACTTCAAAGTAGAGTCCTTCAAAGAATACGGCAAGCTGGGCAAAAAAACCGTAGAAGATCTTCTGGTCGGCGCCCGGGAGCAGACCCGCTCCCAAGAAGAGCTAAAAGAGCGCAAACAGAGCCCTGTCGATTTCGCTTTATGGAAAGGCGCCGCCGAAAGCGAACCAGGCTGGCAGAGCCCCTGGGGCTACGGTCGCCCGGGCTGGCATCTGGAATGCTCGACTATGATCAAAGAGGTCCTGGGCGAGACCATAGACATCCACGCCGGCGGAGAAGACCTGGTCTTTCCTCACCACGAAAACGAGATTGCCCAGTCCAACTGCCTCCATGGTGCCCCTCTTGCAAGGTACTGGCTCCACAACGGCTTTGTCAAAGTGAACGCCGAGAAAATGTCGAAATCGCTCGGCAATTTCTCCACCATCGACGGACTGCTCGGTACTTTCTCGGCAGATACAATAAGGCTTTTTGTTCTCCAAACTCACTATCGCCATCCGATTGATTTTTCAATCGACAGTCTCAAGTCGGCAGCCGCAGCCATGGGCCGCTTGCTGCGGGCGGCACGCTATGCTGAAGAGATAGGCAGTAATGGCGACGGAAATGACGCCACAAAAGACGAAGTCACCGAAGCCCTGCACAAAGAGTTCATTGACGCGATGAACAATGACTTCAACACCGCCCAGGCGGTCTCGGCGCTGTTCTCTTTTGCCGATAAAATCTTCAATTTAAAAGGCGATGAGAAGAAACAAAAGGAATATGCCCGGGTATTGAAAAGCCATGCCATGGTTCTCGGTCTGACCCTGGAAGACAACCGCCAAAAGCTCGATAGCGAAACTTCTGCTCAGCTGGTTGAGCTTCTGCTCAATCTAAGAGATAGAGCCAGACAGAATAAAGACTATCAAGCTTCGGATTTCATCCGGGACCAGCTTGCCGCCCAGGGGATTTCGGTGATGGACTCCAAAGAAGGCGCCACCTGGGAAAGAGCCTGAAG
>CAZCBH010000103.1:0-18351 GCA_964496875.1 uncultured Candidatus Obscuribacterales bacterium
GACCGAGCAGGTTTCTCTGGGCGCCCTTTCTGTGAACATGCCTGAGTACTGGAGCGCTACCCGTTTGAATGAATACGGCAAGTGCCCTTTTCGATACTGGGTCGGTCAGGTAATGAAACTGGATCGTCATGAGGAGCCGACTCTGGAGATTGAGCCCAGGCTTCTGGGACAGACCTATCACAAAGCGCTGGAGCTTTTTTATCAGCGTATTATCGATGCGAAATTAGATGGCATCGGAGCTGATCTCGAACGCAGTCGCGCGCTTTTTAAAGAGTCTGTTAGTCAGGCATTGGCCTGGTTGGAGAGCGAGAGCCGGGTCAAAGACAATGAGTTTTGGCATTATCTCAAAATCGAGATGGAGTTTCGACTCAACAGATTCCTTGAGCATGAGTTGGAGAGAGAGAGCAAAGCGAAAATCAAGTTCGTTCCCTATAGAGTGGAAGCGCCTTTTGGAATATCGACCGATTCTGGACCGCATTCTCCTGCGCTTGTCATCGCGGATGGTGACACTAAAGTTGCGATAAGAGGTTTCATCGACCGCATAGATATCGAACAGGGCATTGAAGCCGATTCTGGTTCCAGACCCAGGCTCAGGGTGGTGGACTATAAAGCCGGTTCTTCTTATATCTCTGCGGCAGAAGCCGTGGCCGGCAGAAATTTGCAGATGCCTATCTATATGCTTGCCGCCGAAGAGTGTGTTTTAGAGGGCGGCAAACCGGTGGAAGGCGTCTATCTCAGTGTCTCCTCGGGCAAATCTATAGGGCGGGTGGATTTCGGTGATTCTGACAAAAGAATTGCCGTCGAAGAGGCTGTCCGTGGTCATGCCGTAAACTTTGTTCGCTCTATAAGAAGAGGCGATTTCTCTGTTGCCCCTAACGGCTCCAGCGTTTGTGATAACTGTCGCCACAGTCTGGTCTGTCGAATTAGCGAAGTGAAGAGGGGGTGAGTCGTAAAGCTATGAGCACCAACACCAATACCAACATCAACTCTTCTAAGTCCACCTTGACCGAACAACAGAAAGTCGCGGTGGTCAATGTCCAGAAGAACGTCCTGGTTGCTGCCGGTGCCGGTTCCGGAAAGACCCATGTCCTGGTGGAGCGCTATGTCGAGCTTTTGCGGACCTATCCCGAAGTCAGTGTCGACATGATCGTAGCGGTCACTTTTACAAGAAAGGCGGCCGGAGAGATGCGTAACCGGCTCAAGCTCAAGTTCAAAGAGCTAGCCGATAGCGAGCCCGAAAATTCCGATCGCTGGCAGACATGTCTAGCCGATATCGACACGGCTAAGATAGGCACGATTCATTCTCTTTGCGAGTCGATTCTGAAGGCATTTCCTGCGGAGGCTTCGATAGATCCTCAGTTCGAAGTGGTGGATGAGGTCAGCCAGACAGAGCTCATTGACGAAAGCGTCACCCGGGCTTTTCAGCAGGCGGTGGAGGAAGGTGGCGAAGAGGCTGTTCTTCTGATCGAAATGAACATCGATGAGGTAAGACGCTGGTGCGTTACCAATCTCAAGGCCGGGATTCAATTTCAAGAATCTTATAAAACCATGACTGTCCTTGATGACGAAGCTCTACTTGCCCATATGAATCGTATCCGGGCAGAGGTTCAATGTGATCTGATTCAAGAGCTTCTTGAAAATGAAATTTGGCGGCAGAGCCTGGATTATCTTGCCGAAGAGAGCGCCGACGGCAAACTTGAAACCCAGAGGCTCGATGTGCTATCGCTCTGTCAGTCCCTGGCTGATTTTTCTATCGAGGATGAAGAGCTGGCAAAGCAATGCGCCGAGGCATGGAGGACGCTTGCTTCTCTGGGCGAGGTAATAAACTTACGAGTCGGCGGCAACAAAGAGCCGGCTAAAGAGATGAAAGCTCGCCTGAAGAAAATCCGTGCCATCGCATCGGATACGGTGGCGGATTTGCCGGCTGAAATCGGTGCCGATGAGGTTGAGACTTTTCGCTACTGTCGATATCTGATTCGTTTATTCGAACGCTCGTCCGCCTTCTATGAAGAGCGCAAACGAGTCAATCTGGTGCTCGACTATAACGATTTGATCGAGCGTACACTAGTGCTTCTCAGGGGCGAGAACGAGGACTCTTCTGTCGCGCGCAGGCACTTTCAAGAACGGCTTTATGCCATTCTGGTGGATGAATTTCAGGACACCAACAGCTTGCAGGCGGAGTTGGTCAGTTTGCTTGCCGGCTCCAGAACAAGGCTGTTTCTAATCGGTGACGATAAACAGTCCATCTATAAGTTTCAGGGGGCCGATGTCTCCACTTTCAATCACTGGCGCTCTTTGATGAAAGAGGACGTTTGTTCGGAAAGAACCGCTTTTCTCGAAGGAGAGCGACTGGCTACCAAACTGACTGTCTCTTTTCGCAGTCATCCTGAAGTAGTCGCTTTCGTAAACCATGTATTTGAGAGAATTCTCAAGGGGGGAGGTACTTATCGGGCTGTTTTCGAGCCCCTGAATGCCACTCGAAAGCCCGCAGCGGAGCGCAGTCACGACAATGTCGATCTGGTTGTTTATCCTTCTTTCGACGAGCAAGGACAGCCTCTCGACCGCGAAGCGAAGAAGAGAATAGAATCGCTGGCGGTGGCAGACTGGATCCTTTCTATGATCGATTCGAAGGCTCCTGTGATAAATGCTGACGGCGAAATAGAACGCTCGCTCGGCTTTGGAGACTTCGCCATTCTTGTATCGAAGAATAGTGATTTTGCCGATGTCGAATATGGACTTGCGCTCCGAGGTATCCCCTATAGCATTTTTGCCGGAAGAGGTTTCCTGAACCGTCAGGAGATAATCGACATAGAGAATCTGCTTGCTTTTTTAAATAATCGCCGCGATTGTCATTCTTTGTTCGGGGTGTTGCGCTCGCCGCTTTTTGCTGTTTCGGACGACATCATCCATGAGTTCGGCGCTGGGCGCCGCGGTACACTATGGCAGGCGCTCAATGAAAACGAGCTTTCTATATCCGGTCGAGAGGGTTATGAGAGCCTTAGAAGAGCCGCTGTTTTACTGCGCGGGTTTATAAGAGATATGGCCGATCTCTCTTTGAGCGAGTTGATTCGCCGGGTTATCGTCAAGACCAATTATGAACTGGTGTTGTTGTCGGGACCGGGTGGTGTGCAGAAAGCACGCAATCTATTCAAGCTCTTGAGCATCGCCCGGGAGCATGAGCATCTCAGCGCCGGCGAGTTTGCCCATTTATTGAGCCAGATGAGGGAGTTCGAAATAAAACAATCGGATGCTCCCGTGGGCACCAGCGACTCGGTCAAGATCATGACCATCCATGCCTCGAAGGGTCTAGAATTTGCTGCGGTGGCAATGCCCGCCCTGGGCAGCTCTCTTGTTAGACCGGGTGGGCGGTTGATTTTTCATCCTACCTACGGTATCGCTCTCAATACCAATAGGGATGATAAGGAGGACAAGCCTGCCTGGTATAGCTATGCCCAGAAGCTCGATTCTCAGATGGAGCTTGCCGAAAGACGCCGCCTGCTTTATGTTGCCATGACCCGAGCCCGGGATTATCTGGGGATCTTCATAGAGCAAGAGGATAGAAAGAAAGAGACCTTCCGCAACTGGATCCTGGACGCCATCGACTATGACCCTCTGGAAGCTTCAGACGGACTTCAAGAGAATGTTCTCAGCGGTGTTAACGGCGAGATTCGCTTTGTCAGCCGTTTTTTTTCGCCTCCGGAAGAACTTCCAACCACCGTGCTCGAGGAGGACAAGAAAGAAGCCTTCGCATTGGCCAGTGATCTATCCGGTCTTTTCCCCCTGATGGAAAGACTGGATGTAAGCCCGGCAGAGTTGCCCGAGCCTTCTAACACCGCTTCCCGGGTGACACCGTCGAAGCATGGCGAAGAGCCGCTTCCGGCCAATTTAGTTGGTACATATTTTCACAAGTTGATGGAAGCGGTCGGTCCTTCACTCATGGAGTTTCCCTCCAGTGACCTCTTCGAGAGTGTCGCTTTCGAGCTTGGTGTAATGGTCTCTCACCCACAAAAGCGCGCTCTATTGAAAGCAGAAGGCGAGAAGCTCATGAAGCTCTTTTTCGAAAGTCGCCTGCATACCATGATGGTCATGGCGCTTCGGCGCTTAGAAGAATATCCTTATTTAATCTGCGGAGCCGAAGAGGATATTCTTTCGCGCAGACCTGACCTGATTTTGCAGGATGAGAATCAGCGCTGGTATATCATCGATTTCAAAACCGATGATTTCGCCCGCTCAGATCTGGAGAAGCATCTCAATCGCCACCGAAGGCAGCTTATGACCTATGTCAAGGATCTAAAGACCCTGACCGGAATCGAGTATCTTCCGGCAATTTATTTCGCCAGGCATGGAGAGCTTTGCATCATCGGCGGTGATGATAATTCGGACCAACCGAAGCAGCTCAATCTCTTCGCTCAATAAAATAACAAGAGGCGGGTCCCCTGGACCCGCCTCTTGCGCTGGCTTTTTTCTTGCGTGAATTCGGCTTATTTGGCTTTGGGAACCATGCCGAAGATCGAAAGCGAGTTGCCCCAGGGATCTTTGAAATCAGCCGATAGACCGGTGTGGTCCGGGGTCGAGCAGACTTCATGGGGTTCTTTGGAGAATTCTATTCCTTTAGCTTTCAGGGCTTCGTAGGCTTCTTGAATATTCTCTACCTGAAACACCATGGTAGGCATTGCCGCTCTCTCGTTGTGAGAATCCAATTCATCGCTACTATGAAGGGCAAGCGTGCAAGGGCCTGATTCCAACTCGATCCAGCCTTCGTCATTGAGCTTGACAGTCATGCCCAGCTTGTCCTGATAGAAAGGCAAAGCCTTTGTAGCATCTGGGACATAGAGGATGGCATAGGATAGGTTGCTCAACTTTATTTCTGTTTTGACAGCCATGGTGGATGATCCTTATATAGGCGGGGGTCTTATTCGATCTGCATATAATAGCGCATTGGATATTTATTATGGGCGAATTCTATTCAGATCCCTTGGAAAGAGCGCCGACTCTTTGACGCTTTTCAAGCCCAGCAGTTGCTTTGCCAGTCTTTCCAGGCCGATAGCCAGACCACCGTGGGGTGGCATGCCATGTTTGAAACACTGCAGGTATTCGGTGAAGAGTTCTGGATCCATGTCTCTTGCCTCGATGGCGCCGACCAGATCCGGATACTTATGAATACGCTGACCGCCGGTGGTTATCTCGAGACCCCGGAAAAGCAAGTCGAAGCCTCGACTTTTGGCCGGTCCGCTTTCGTTGCCCAGGGGCATGGTGTAAAAGGGGCGTGCCGCAAGCGGATAGTGCATGACATAAACGAGATCCAGACCTTCTTCTTTTTCGAAGTGTTCACAGAGAATTCGTTCGCCGGCCGGATCCAGATCCTCGTAGTCGCTCTCTTTTGCCGGAGCCCAGCCGTATTTGCTCTTCAGAAGATTGACGGCTTCACTCAGGCCTATTCTTGGAATGTCCTCGAAATGCGGTACTTTCGCTTCGTATAGCGCCAGCTCTTTCTGGCAGTTCTCTTCGACGGTTTTGAAGATATGCTTCATCAGCTCCACTTGCATGGCGATCACATCTTGCTCCGATTCGATAAAGCCCATCTCGAAGTCGAGACTGATGTACTCGTTTAGATGTCTGGTCGTGTCGTGTTCTTCAGCGCGATAAACCGCCGCTGTCTCGAAGACCCGCTCGAAAACGCCGACCATTATCTGTTTGTAGAACTGGGGGCTCTGGGCGAGATAAGCCTCTTTGCCGAAGTATTCCAGTTTGAAGAGTTGCGCACCGCCTTCGGTGCCTGTTGCGACAATCTTTGGCGTGTTTATTTCGGTGAAATTACGGCTCTCGAGAAACTGTCTGAAAGCTCTCAGAATAACCGCTTCTATTTTGAAGATTGCCTTCACTTTCTCGTTGCGCAAAGTAAGAGGACGATAGTCGAGCAGGGTGCTTATCGCCAGTTTATCGATTTTCTTGTTTTTTGATAGCTCCACCGGCAGTGTCGCTTCCACCGTCGACAAGCTGGTCATGCTTTTGACGACAATCTCCTGACCACCTTTGCCATTAGGGCTTTCCACCAGCTCTCCTTCGAGTCGTACCGGCGTTTCGGGCAAGAGCGATTGACTGGCCTCGAGCAGGCTCGGGCTGTCGATGACGCACTGGATATTGCCGCTGGCGTCTCTGACGGTGAGGAACGCCAGCTTGCCCAGATTGCGCTGGGACTGGACGAAGCCTGATATCGATACGGATTTCCCCTGCGATTTTGAGATTTCGGAGATTTCAGAGATGTAATTTCTGGTTAGTGTGGTCATGGTGCCTCCAGCACAAAAAAACCGCAACTTTTGTTGCGGTTGTCGATTCTATTGTTTTGAAATTTCTACTTGTTAATTTCGCAACGAATCCGACAACCGCGAGCTGCGATTATCATTGTCGTTATTATTATTGTTATTGATGATGTAGTTGGTCACGACCGGATAACAATTAACAGGTAACGGGATTCGAGATCTGGGATCGTAGATCCGAACCTTGGATATTGTCAACTAGATGTAAATCAGTTTTTGCTTTCTTGAATCTCGCCTTTTACCGATTTGTCTTCGGCAATATGGGGGCTGAGATTGGCGGTGGAGATTACATCGGATAGAATCCAGTCGAAGATGCCCTTGCTCGGCTCATTGGGAGAGAGGGCGTCTTTAACCTTCTCTGATATCGACAGTGGTCTGAAGTCATCTATGAAGGTCAGGTGATCTATATTAGAGAACACTCTACCCAATTTCACATCGACCAGGGGGCGAAGCTCTGCAATCTGCTTCTCATCGGTGAGGAAGCTTTCCAGATTATTCTTATGGTCGCTTTTATCTGATGGCGCAGATAAGAAGAGGGCGCTCGACACCGGTGTAATACCGTCATTGAGGGCATAGAGATAGGGACTTTTTATATTCGCTTTTTTAGATTTGCAGACATCTATCGATGCGATATCCCGATTGAGGACTCTAAGGACCGGATGTTCTCGGGCAAGATGGGCGGGGAATTTCACCCAGAATAAAGTGACCGGATACATGGCAGTCGATTCGATGAAGCGCGCTGTTTTCGATTCTAAATAAGGATTTTTCAGATATCCGCTGTAAGCGATGATCTTTTTCTTCAGATGCGGATTCTCTTCATGGATAGCCCTGAGACGTTCGTTGGTGACAGTGTCTTGAACAAGATTTCCTTTAGGACCCAGCGGCAGTCTCGAGCGAAACTTGCCGATGGTGGGGATAGCCCGGTCGTAGTCATCCCAGCTGAAGTCCGCTAAGAGATTTTCGTTGCGGCTGAAATAGAGCCGTAATGAAAGGCTGTGGTCTATTCTGCTCAGGGGCCAGGCGAGCCTTTTGTAGACGCTGTACTGCATCCAGTCCATAGAGAAGAGAGGCGAGCCGTGAAAAGGGGTGCCTAGCGTCATCAGCACTCGAACTTTGTCGGCTGTCTCTTCATCGGTGAGGGACTCATAGACCAGATTTCCGCCTATAGAGAGCGCCATTATCGAAATTTGACGTCGGTTACAGGCGTTGTAGAGCCGGTCCACCGCTTTGCGAAAAAGGGGAACTGTCTCTTCCATGCGTTTGCCGGTAGGATAGCGGGCAAAATAGATTTTGAAATTGCTATTGAACTTTTTGTCGGAACTCAGGTGGTTTGCAACTTTTTGCCACCTGAAGTAAGGATAATGTTCGCCACGAAGTCCGTGCACCATGAGAAATGGAGATCGGTTCCCTCTGGGGCTTTCGTCGAATTCATAGAGTTCCACCGTCGCTGGCGACTTTTTCAGCTCTCGACGGGGCGGGATGTTGCTGAAAGTTTTGGAAACAAAAGCCAGGTCCTGTTTCTGGCAGTCCTGGGCAGTGGTCAAGCGAGAAGGCTCAGCCTGGCATGGCGCGCAAAAAATTAGCCCTGCGACCAAGACGACCAGGCTGTAAATGGCGGAACTCTTGAAATAATGGTACATTAACGAGGTCTCTCGCGCTTAATGCTCTTATTTTAGATGACAAGTCCCCACAGACTAGCAGATTCTCGAGAATTTTAGACTGCCTTTTAATTAGTAATTCAACATAAGGCCATGCCCAGTAACTCAATTTGTCTCTTTTTCTCCGATACCGGAGGCGGCCATCGAAGCGCTGCTCTGGCGATCAGTCAGGGTCTGGCTGACCTTTCGGCGCAGATTGAGGAAGGGGTGGAGAGACCGGAAATTCTCTGTGAAAATATTGTTGAAAAGAGTCATCCGCTTAACAGATATTTTGTCGACATGTATAATTTCCTGTTGCGGCATTGTCAAGCGGGGATGAAGTACTACTACTGGGCAATAGAGAACTTCAAGCCCAATGATTCTGAGGTCGGTTATCGCCTGGCGAGACCCTATCTTTTTGAGCTTCTCGACGAGCTGGATGCCGATGTTATAGTCTCCATCCATCCCATGAGCAATCACTATCTGGCCAAAGCGCTCACCGAAATGGGCCGCAAAGATAGGACCAAGCTGGTGACGGTGGTAACCGATCCCAATGGCGATTTCTGGCGAGGTTGGGCCTGTCCCGATGTGGACTTGACTCTGGTTCCCAATGATCTGGGTCGTGATCGGCTCCTCTATTGGGGGATTGAGCCGGAGAAGATCAAGGTCACCGGTATGCCCGTTCATCCCGATTTTCTCAAACCTTCGGTCTGTCCTCCGGCGGATTTCAAAAAACATCTGGGACTCGATCCGATCGATAAAAAAACTATATGCATCAACGCCGGCTGGGCCGGTGGTGGCAACATGCTGCCCATTTACAAGGCGCTCGAGGCTGTCGCTTCTGAGATTCAGGTCGTATTTATCTGTGGTCACAATATAGCTTTGTATGAGCGGATAAAGAAAGAGTCGGTGCTTTCTCCCATTCCGACGGCGGTCTTACCTTTTCATGACCGCATGGCCGATCTCATGTCGGCGGTGGATCTGATGGTCACCAAGGCTGGTGGGTTGACCACCTTCGAATCCGTAGCCAGGCGATTGCCCATGGCTATCGATGTGATCACGCCGCCGATGCCCCAGGAAGAAGGCACGGTCAACTTGCTGTGCAACAACAAGCTGGCTAAGCCGGTTAAAAAGCCCGAAGACATTGTCACTATCGTTCAAGAGCTGGATAAAAAACGACTTGAGCTGCCTGATGTTTGCAGTCTTAATAGAGTTGATGCGGTCTATGATATATCTGCCGCCATTCTCGAACTGGCAGGCTATCGGATGCAGCCGGAACTCCACAAATTGATCCAGTTCAATTCTGGTCAGATCTGATTTTCGTAATATAGTAATAAATGGGTAGGTGCCGCCAGGAGGTTGAATTCCGGTTTGAAGCTGTCCATTGATATACAAGGTGGAGCACAGCCGCGATCGCGGCAGAAACCTGATGTGGTGCTCATCCATGGCACCGGTTCCCACGCCGGTATGTGGTCTTCCCAGGTGGGCAACCTGGTCAATCGTGGCCACCGCTGTCTGACTCCAGATCTTCGAGGTCATGGAAAAACCGGTGAACTTTATGAAGCCACCGATATCGAAGCCCATATCGGCGATATTCTCGAAAGTCTCGAGGTTGTCGATATACAGTATCCGGCGATTTTCATCGGTCATTCTTTAGGGGCGATCATCAGTTTGAAGCTGGCCATGGAAAACCCTCATATGACCCGCAGGATTTTCCTGGCTGCACTGCCCGGCAGGGTCTACAAACCGGTGAGCAAGCTCTTTAAGGTTTTTCTCTCGGGGCCTTTTCAGACCATGAAAAATCTACCTATCGAAAAAGCGCTTTCCTGGAGGCACCGGGCTCTGCTCGATACGGATTTGCATAGTCTCAATCAGATTGTCGATAACTTCGCCGAACTTGATCTGGTCAGTCCTTCGATAGAGGTTAAGTGTCCTGTGCATCTTTCTGCCGGACGTTTCGATCCGGTGGCACCATTTCAGTATGTGCGAGAGATCCATCGTTCCATTCCCCATTCGACTCTAAAGGTCTATGATCTTGGCGGTCACAATTTCATGGACTACAACCAGGCTTCGTTCAATAACTGGATCTTCGAACATATTGATTCTGATTTAGAGACGTAGGGCGTCGCGGATCACACCGATAAAAGTCCTGGAGTCATCCATCAGCTTCTCCATATGAAAGGTCGGTGGTGTCTCGTTTTGATTGTTGTCCAGTATAGGACTGGAATTGACGTTTGATTTAGGACTCGAAGTTCTAAATGAGGATTTTGGAGTTGTTCTATTAACCACTTTGCCGAGCAGCGAAGTGTCGTAGAGCAGTTCTTTGGGCACCAGTACATCCGGTCGTCTCAGTTTGACTATCTGCTCGGCGCTCTGCTTCGGTGCGATGATACGCCGGATTTTACTGCCGTCAGAAAGAAACAGCACAGCTTCTCCTGTATCTTCGGAGAACATGAAGGCTTCTCCTTTTTTCAAAGAGCCGGTGCCGTTTTTATTCAGCAGGGTGAGTTTTTCTGTCCACTTATCTTGAATCGGAGGACTGAAGGGTTTCTTTACAGGCTCGGCCACAGGCTCCTCTGCCAGCAGTTTTGTCTGCGTGGTCGGCGCGGGCTCGTCCATAGAGACAACCTTCTCTTCCCTGGTAGCTTCGTTTAAACTTTCGTTCTCTTTCAGTTTGTTTTCCGGCGAAAGAATGTCGGCCAGACCCAGAGCCGGTGCCACCAGATCGGTGCTCGATACCCGGGCGCTTCCCAATATGGTATCGAGAGCTTTTTCTTCTTTTTTCGACCGCGAACTTTTGTATGTCGGCTGCTCAAGGCTGTCGGCCCGGGCGGTGAGCTCTTCGACTATAGGACCAGGTTGTTTCTCTGCATTGCGATTACTGAGATCGCTTTCCCGGGGATCTTTTTCGAGCAAGGCTATCTCGCTATTGCCGCTGTTTTTATCTCGATGAAATTTGAAAGGAGTCGCCCAGGTCAACATGCGGGTGTAGCGGGCGTACCAGGGTTTGCTGCGGCGGGGATTGCGATAGACTTTGTCGAAACGTTTATAGCGTCTTGCAATTATCGACCTTATTCTCTTTCTGCTGACCGGTTTCTCTTTCTTGATTCTCTTCGAATCTTTCGAATTTTTAGTATCTATTGAAGCTATCGGCGTTTTATTCGTGTTTGCCGGTGGAAGGCCGCTGTGAATCTGCTGCAGTATGGTGGTATTGTCTTTGGTGTCTGGAGTCTCATCGGCTTTTTTCTCCAGGCTTTTCCCAAGCTGTTTGAAGGCCTCGCCGACGTCTCCCTGTTCGATTGCGATGGTGGCGAGCAGCACTCTTCCTTTTTTGAATTCTGGATCGATGGCTATTGCCTGCTCCAGTCGGGAGGCAGCCAACTTCAAGAGGTTCTGTTCTTTGAAAATAAGCGCTTGTTGATAATAGGCTTCCACCATCTGCGGGTTGGAGTTTACAACTTTGATAAGCTCGAGTAAGGCACCACCGGTGTTTCCTTCTTTCTTCAGCGCCATGGCCTTTTCGAAGGCTTTCTCGGCCGCTTCGTCTTTTGAAGAGGCACCATGGCCGGCACTAGCCCAGGCCGGCTCTGTGGTTATGATCGCGATTGCGAGCGAATATACGACTGTGAGAGAAAGAGGGACTGCCAGCAGTTTTTTCAGCAATTTTCCCTTCTCCAGTCCAGCGACACGGTTAATCTATATGAAAGCATAGTAAATCCAAGCTAAAGCTAACCTTACTTAAATAGGATCCTATTTGCAAGAAGCAGGAGATTATCTTTGCTCTATGTCGAGGTCCCGTCAACGACGGGCCAGACTGCGTTCTATGTCGCGCAGGCATGTCTTCCATGCCGGCTCCTCGATGCTTTTGAGGGGCATTACCAATATGGTGCGTATATTAAACAGCTGTCCGCCCAGGATGTCCGTCAGGGCTCTATCACCCACCGCCGCCACTTCCTCTTTGGTTAAATTTAAATGCTCCAGAGCCTTTTCGAATCCTGACGCAAAGGGCTTGGCGGCGTGACCTATGATAAATAGATCGAGTTTCTTCTCCACCGCTTCGAGATACTCGCGGCGTTTGTTATTGGATAGAATCACCATTTTGAAAGCTCCACGGGCCCTGGTTAGCCATCTGTCCGCCTCAGCATCCAGTGACCCCGTTTTTGGTGCCATAAGAGTGCTGTCCAGATCTAGAATCAGCCCTTTGATCCCGGCTTCGGTGAGCATCTCTTGATCGAGGTCGGTGATGTCTCCATCGATATAGTAAGTGGGTCGTATCAACATAATAGGTAGGATTCTATTCTAGAAGTGGGAGCTCGTCCGACCGAGGAGAGCTTAAATTAAGTTCAGAAGCTCGATCCATTTAAGTAATGATTTTGTCAGTATCGCGCTTCGAATTCCTAATTAAAGCTCCTGACAGGGTAGAATTTAGCGAATCCAGTATCTTTCGAGACAGAACAGCCACTTGAATAATTTGGTAAAACGAGGCGCCAGCAAGCAGTTCGAAGAGGGAGCAGAAGCTCTGCCTCTCGATCATGTGGCTATCATCATGGACGGCAACAGGCGCTGGGCCAGGGAGAGGCTTCTGCCCCGGGCTGCCGGCCATCAGGCCGGCGTCAAGAGTCTCAAGCGACTGGTGCGTTATGTCGGCGAGCGCTCCCTCAAGTATCTGACCGTTTATGCCTTCTCCAGCGAGAACTGGCAGCGCAAAGAGGAAGAGGTCAGTTATCTTCTGAAGCTTTTCTCCGATGTTCTCGATGATGAGTTTGCCGAACTGGCAGAGAACAAAGTTCGGCTTCGTTTCATAGGCGATCTTGAACGGATGCCTGCTAAGTTGAAGAACTCCATGCTCGAGACCATGGAGAAGAGTCGCGAGAATACCGGGCTCGGTCTTCAGGTGGCTATCAACTATGGATCGAGACTTGAGCTTACCCAGGCGGCCCGGGCAATCGCCATGGATGTAAAGCGAGGGCTTCTCGATCCCGAGTCTATCGACGAGGACTTGCTGAGCCGTTATCTCTACACCGCCGATCTTCCAGATCCGGAGCTTTTGATTCGCACAGGTGGAGAGATGCGTCTATCGAACTATTTGCTCTGGCAATCTGCTTACACCGAGTTTTATGTCACTTCTACCCTCTGGCCCGATTTCAAGCCGGAGGATTTCGATCTCGCCGTGAGCGAGTTCAGCCATCGTAATCGCCGATACGGCGGAGACTAGAGAACGTCAGCCAGGGATTTACCCTGTTCATCCACCGATTTGATCAATCCCTCCAGGTTGATTCTCTGGCCCCTTGCGGTGAGAACCACCAGGTAATGTCCGGCGGTCTCGATGAAGTGGAGAATGCCCTGGTCGGTTAAAAGGGTCATCTGAACGAGATTACCGCGATTCATGCGCTGGATGGAAACATCGTTGTTGGAGAAAAGGGTGGCGCTGAGGGAGCCTATGGTGGCTACTTCAATCTGTTGAGGCAAGGAAGAGCAGATCACGGTTCCGTCCCTGCCGACGAGCAGGCATCCGAGGATGCCGTGTTTGCCGTTGAGAGAAGCAACCAGCTGACGGACCTGATCATTGACTTCTGACATTTATCCTTTGCTCCTTACCTTAGTTTTCACTATCGTTGTCTTCGCCATCTTTATCTTTGTCTTTTTTAGCGCTGGCGAGCTTCTTGAGATTTAAAACATCGACCCAGGGTTCGTCAAGGGCGGTGGAGAAGACCTTGCCGACCACTTCTATGGTGTCGCCATCCTGAAGCGAGGAGAGCATCTTGTTTCTCGGGTCTTTCTCCTTGGGAATTTTCATGGCAAGCTTCAACTCGGAGAAAGGAACTTTACTCTTCGGTCTGTAGACCAGGAAAGAAATGAATTTTTTCTGGGGGCGCAAAGCCGGTTTGTAGTTGAGAGCCAGGGTAGAGAATGAGAAAAACTCTGATTTGAATTTGATGTTCTTGCCCAGATAGTTCTTGGGGGCATCCACCAGTTTGTCGGTGGTCACGTCTATAGCGTCGGTGATTACCGGCTCTTTGAAATCCTCTTCCTCGGCTTCTGCTTTTTTGTCCTTGTCTTTGTCCTTGTCAGGGGCGGTCTCTTTGCTCTTCTCTTTTACTTTGTCCTTGTCCTTGTTCTTGTCGCTATCCTTGGCAGCTTCGGAAATTAGAACCTCGTTAACTTGATAATCACTTAACGCTGTTTTATTAGACCCCGGATCAAGGGCCAAAGCCGCACCGGATGAGGCTCCAATCACAAAGGACAGGATGAGTGAGAGGGTAATAGAAGTTCCGTTTCGCATGTCGACTGTATATCCTGTATCGCCCTTACATAAGACATTCTCAAGATTCTCATCTTACCAGAAGCTTAATATAGTTGCTTGAACTCTCCGGCGATTCATAAAGAAAGAGATGAATGAAAAGAAGCCGGTTGTCAAAGCACCTCACTGTCTGGCTTGTTAGTACCGGAGGAGATTCCTGGTGTCGACTGATAAAACAATCAAAGAGAAGCCGCTGTCGCCGATGATGCAGCAGTACTTCGACACTAAGTCCCAATACCCTGATTCGCTATTGTTTTTCAGGGTCGGCGATTTCTACGAGATGTTCGACACAGACGCCCAGGTAGCTGCCCGGGAGCTGGATATTACCCTTACCGGCCGACCGGAGCCTTCCTATCCGAACGGACGCATGCCCATGGCCGGAGTGCCTTTTCGGGCGGTAGAGCCCTATCTGGCCAGGCTCCTTGCCAAAGGTTATTCCGTCGCAATCTGCGAGCAGGTCGGGGTGGTCGGCCAGGACAAAGGACCGGTGGAGCGCAAGGTCACGAGAATTCTCACACCGGGAACCGTGCTCGAGTCTCATCTCTTGCCTTCCCGGGAGAACAATTATCTTGCTGCCATTACCGGTAGTGGCGATAAATGGGGGCTCGCATTTGTCGATGCTTCTTGCGGAGAGTTCTATGTTGCAGAACTGAGCCCGGAAGAGCTGGGTCTGGAGCTGGGGCGAATTAATCCCCGGGAAGTGCTGGTCTCTCAACGCACAGGCAGGCGCTCTCCCCAGGATGTAATTCCCACCGAGATCAAAGAGATTCCCGAGAATCTTCAAAATCTGTATAGATATACCGGAAGACCCTCCATGTTCTTCCAGTTCGAACCCAGTAAGCGTCGCATTCTAGAGACATTCAAAGTAAACACCCTGGAAGGTTTCGGCTGTCAGAACATGCCTCTGGCGGTCGGTGCCGCCGGCTGTATTCTCGAATATCTCGAGCATACCCAGGGTGACGAGAGGCCGAAGTTCGAAGGCTTGAGCGCCTATAGTGTCGAGGGGCATCTGGTGCTGGATGCCAACACTCGTCGCAATCTAGAACTGGTGGAGACATCGAGAGAGCGTACCTTCGAAGGCAGTCTGCTCTGGACCATCGATAGAACCAAGACAGCCATGGGGGCAAGGATGTTGCGGCGCTGGGTGATGAAGCCCCTTTTTTGCGCGGCCACCATCGCCAGGCGTCAGGAAGCGGTGAAAGAGCTTGTCGAGTCTCTATCGCTCCGCAAGGATCTCGAAGGAATCATGACCAGTTTCTCTGATATAGAGCGGCTTTCTGTGAGGGTATCCTCCGGCACCGTCTCTCCTAAGGATCTGGTCGCCATTCAGATGTCTCTGGAATCTCTGCCGAAGTTGGGTCAAATAGTCCAGGGGGCTGAGAGCGTGTTTCTCTCCGGTCTGGCTGATATTCCTGAAGGACTAACCGAACTCGCTTCGAAGTTGAGTGAGAGCATCGCCGATGATGCCCCTCGGGAAATAATGGAAGGCGGCATATTTAGAAAAGGCTATAACGAAGAGCTCGATGAGATAAGAGATCTGCTCGGCGGTGGACGAAAGTGGATCTCTGACTATCAGGCTCAAGAGCAGGAGAAAACCGGGATCAAGAGTCTAAAGGTCAGCTTCAACAAGACCTTCGGCTATTACATAGAGGTGACCCGAGCCAATCAGGATGCGGTGCCCGATTCTTATATAAGGAAGCAGACGCTTACGAACGCCGAGCGCTTCATCACCCCTGAACTCAAAGAGTATGAAGCCAAGATTCTCAATGCAGAGAAGAACCAGTCCGATCTCGAGTACAAGCTTTATATGGATTTTCGAAGAGCGTTGATAGATTATGGAGTGGTGTTGCATACGGTGGCGCAGAAACTCGCCTCTCTCGATGCCCTGCTCTCTCTTTCTATCATCGCCAGGGAGCGGAACTATATTTGCCCGGTGGTGGATGACTCTAGAATCATCGACATAAAAGAAGGGCGGCATCCGGTCCTCGAAAAAGTTTTACCCATGGGTGAGTATGTCGCCAACAGCACGGATTTGCGAGGCGACTCCGACGATCACCAGCTGGTTGTTCTGACCGGACCCAATATGTCCGGTAAATCCAGCTATCTTCGCCAGGTCGCGTTAATAGTAATCCTTGCCCAGGTCGGCTCTTTCGTTCCTGCAGCCAGTGCCAGGGTCGGTCTGGTGGATAGAATATTCACCAGGATTGGTGCGGTCGACGATTTGACCCAGGGGCAATCGACATTTCTTGTCGAGATGAGTGAGACCACCCAGTGCTGTCGCTCGGCCAGTGATCGATCTTTGATTTTGCTCGACGAAGTCGGTAGGGGCACCAGTACCTATGACGGTGTGGCTATCGCCTGGGCCGTGGCGGAGTATCTGGCTAAAGATGTTCGCGCCAGGACTATTTTCGCCACGCACTATCATGAACTGAACGGGCTCAGCAATTTCTTTCCCCAGATCGCCAATTATCAAGTGCTGGTTAAAGAGACCGACGGCGATGTAGAATTTATTCGTTCGGTGGTACCGGGTGGGGCGAGCAGGAGTTTCGGAGTACAAGTGGCCAAGATGGCCGGGTTACCCAGCCAGGTTGTGGGTAGGGCTCAGTATCTGATTCAACAGATGGAGAAAAAGGGTGTAGCAAGCAAGATTCTCGATGGACCGCGTTTGAGAAACATACCCATGGACGAGGTAATGCAGCTGTCCCTGTTCGAGAAAGCCTGAGCTTTATATTAGCTGTTTCAAAAGGAGAGAATTATGCCAGACGGAGCTTCCATGAAGACAGGCTGTGCCGTGCTCCTGGCCTTGCATATAACACTCGGCGGAGCAACTCCTTTGCTGGCTGCCGATAGCGAGAACCAGGGACAAAAGAGTGAGACCAGTGTGGAAGTCGAGCAGGAGACGATTCCTACCTATCCTGTCGGTCTCGATAAGAAATCCCTGCAACTCATAAATCAAGGCAAGTGGAAAGAGGTGGCGGCCAGGCTCGAAAAGCTCACCGCCGCCAAGAAAGACAACAGCTATTCACGCAACAATGTCTGGCTCGCCTTCGCCTATATGTTCCTGAATCGCAAAAAAGATCTGGCAGCGCTTAATGAGCGCCTGCGTCAGCCCGAGGATTCTGATGAGCATGGAAAGACTTTCGTAAAAGTGGTGGAAGCTTTTCAAAAGATAAGCGCCGGCAATTCTAAAGAAGCGGCGGAAATTCTTAAAACTTTGCCCCGAAAGCATTCTAGAGACGCGCTTATCAACTTTGCCCTGGCGGCAGTATCCGGTAAGAATGGCAAAGCCGAAGCTGCTATCGAGTATTGCAAGCGGTCGGTGGAGATAGATCCGCAGTTTGCCTGGGGCTTTCGCACCCTTGGTTATTTGCAGTTGCGCTGGTTGAGCCGGGGAGAGGAGGCTGAAATCTCTTTCTTGAAGGCACTGGCCATAGAGCCGCGTCAGGAAGAGGTGCGCAGCATGCTGGTGCGCAGTATGCTCGGTCATAACGATTATGATGGTGCCATTCAAATAGCCAGGGACGCTATCTTTTTAGATAAGAAAGAGCCCGAGAATCATCTTCGCCTTGCCACAATCTATCAAAGGCAGTGGCGTTTCAATGAAGCCGTTGATGAGCTCAATCAAGCCATCAAGCTCGATTCCGAGAACGCCAATTATTTCAGGCGGCGAGGTCAGATCCGGCAGTATCAGGGCGAATATGAAGAAGCGATCAAAGATCAATCGAAAGCGGTGGCTCTGAGCAAAGACAAATCCTTCGAGCTTGTCGCTCTGGCTCGTATGAATAATGCCGCCGGCAACAAAGACGCCGCCATCGCCAACTTGAAAGAAGCGCTCGAACGCAATCCTAAGAATGGAGAAGCGCATAGAGAACTGGCAAATTTGCTGACCTTCGAGAAGCGTTATGATGAGCTGGTTGAAGAGTACAGACGGGTTTTGAAAGACCAGGAAAAAAACGCTGACTTGCATTTTTTGCTGGCAGAAGCGCTGATGGCTGCCGGTAAAGAGAAGGAAGGGGTTGAAGAATACACTAACGCCGCCAATCTCAATCCGCAAGATCCCAAAGCGCTTCGTAAGCTGGGGACTTACTACTCCGAG
>CAZCBH010000104.1:0-7531 GCA_964496875.1 uncultured Candidatus Obscuribacterales bacterium
GTTCTGGTCGCCATCCGAGAGCTCGTCAACCGCGGGGTGGTCTCCCAGATCAACAAAGTCTCCCCGTTTCCCTGTACCGGTCAGATGGGCGCACCGCTGGTATCCCACACCGACTTCGAAGTGCATCCCTGGGATGGTCTCCAGGCATTTTATCTGGATCCGGTAAGCGGCAGGCCGACCTGGTTGGAAGGAAACTTTTTCGGGGTAGCCAACTCGCTTCAACCGAAAAACATGCTTCATACCATCGCCATTCCCGACGATGTACATGGTGCCCTTATTTTAAAAGACTACAAACTGATAGGCATCCACAGCGGAGAGCAGATAATCAAACCGGGTCAGCAAGCGCCGCCGGTCAAGTGCTATCAGTTCATGTGGATGGGTGCCTTATTAGACCTGAGCACCAGAAAGGTGAAATCCTCCACAGACAACGAAGACAGCGAAGGAGTAGGTAGCCTTCGCTCACTGGATCCCAGCAAGGTTGTCGATGCCAGTATGTCCGAAGATGACCTGATCAAGTGCCCCAACTGCTTTGCTGCCAATGACGAATACGGCGAATGTAAAACCTGCGGTCATACCATAGAGCCGCCGCCCAAAGAAGAGGAGCCCAGTAATCCAATATTGGCTTCGAAGCCGGCCAAAGAGATTCGCAAGCTCCAGAAAAAATACAAAGTCTCCAACCAGCAGATGTATCTTGGCGCTGGAGCGGTTTTCTGCGTATCGCTCCTCGGGCTCGCTCTCTGTGGACCGAAAGGAGAAGCTCCTACAACTCAACCCAAACCTGAAGTAAAGCGAGTCAAGGCCGAGCCCAGCGACAAGAAAGCGGTGGAGATTGCCACCGAATACGCTGGCTTTTCCGCCACACCGCCGCCGATGTACTGGTACTCGGATACTTCCGAAGTGACAGCACCTTCCAAATCATTCGGACTGTTTTCCGAGCAGTCGAATCAACGTATTTTGTTCATTGTCTACAACGACGAGACCCCGATCAACTCCCTGGATAAGTTTGTCGGCAAGCCACCACATGTGGAGGTAGACAGGGTCAATCTGAGCAATGCCGTAGTCGACGCCGGAGAACAAATTCTGGGTTCAGGCAAACTAAAATGGATCCTGGGCAAATACACCTCACCGGGACAGGAAAACTCGGTCAATATACTGTTGGCCGCATTTCCAGCCGCCCAGGAAGGTAAATCCATCCTGGTGGTCGGACAGGCATTCAAAGATCCTGACAAGCGGAAGTACGACTTCAAGACCACCCTCTTCGTGCTCGATCAGCTAGCCTCTGAGATTACCGCTCGCGGAAACGAAGAGAAGATGAAAGAGAACGAGCCCAATCAGGTCTTTATCCATCCTGACGAGGACGAAGAAGATATCGACACCGACAAGGAAGTGGTGAAAACCTCCAGCGATGAGGACATTAAAAAGTTCCTCGAGCAAGCTAAAGAGCAGATAGATAAAGAGCTGGATCTCCCGGAAGGCTTTGTAAAAAGTGCCGAGAAATTCGAAGAGGAAAACGGCGAGCCTAAGAAGTGGAAACAGGTAAGCCTTGTTGTCGGCCTAGATCACTCCGGCAGAGTCAAGCGTCTCGAGAAACATGTCGAAGAAGACAAATTCGAGAAGATAAGCAAAGCCATGGAGAATGCGATCATCAAGATCGGTCAGTTCGAAAACGCGCCTGTGGTCAAAAAACCAGAATTCAAATTCCGGGTCAGACTGCTGGGAAGCAAGGTCGACCTGATAGAAGAGTAACTACTTAACTATTATTAGTGGCTTGATCAGTCACTATCTATTTGACGCTTTCTTCGATGGGCAGAAGAGCTCTGGTTCTTCTCTGAATCTTGCTTAGCATCTTTAGCACTGCTCTTGCCCTTGAGCTCATTGAGAATCGCTTCGGCCTCTTCGGCTTTATAAAGTTTCATCAGAGTAGCAGCCAGGGCTTTTTTATTCCTGATCAGATCCGGATTATCGGCTTTCAATGAGGTTCTCGCTTTCAATGCGATGCGATAGCTCGCTTCAGCTTCGTTGAACTTTCCGGCCTGCTCTTGCAGAAATGCCAGTTCATCGGCGGCGGTGGCAATGCGCAAATCTTCCGGGCCATACTGGGAATCAACCAGCTTGATAGCTGTTTTCAGATAGTTCTCGGCCTTGTCCGGTCGTCCTTCCCGGACCATCTGCCTGGCGGCGGCAAGATTCTCGTCAAAGGTGGTCGCTTGCGGGTCATACCAAGATTTGACCTCTTCGTAATCCCACTCTTTTAAGCATCCGCCCAGGGTAAAGGGTAAGGCGATGAAGAGACATGAGAGCACAGCCAGCTTTGTCCAGGATTGAATTCTCATACTCCGCACCTCTAGCAAAGACTATTCTTCGTCTTCTTCGCCCGATTCGTCGTCAGCCTTGGCGGAGGCTCCTTTCTTGTTTTTGTCGGACGCAGCGCCTTCAGCCGCCTTGTCGCCCTTCTCTTTATCTTTATCGTCGTTCTCTTCGAGACCGTATTGCTTTATCTTGTGACGGATCTCTTTATAGCCTTTGCGAATAATTTTGAGCTGCTCACCGGTAGGATCGTTTTTGTCCATGATTGACATCCATCGCTTGTAAGCCTTCCCGGCTTTGAGCCATTCTTGCTGATTGCGATAGAGTTCGGCCAGATAGCCGACACAGGTACCGGTACGAGCGTCATCTTCACCGAACTTTTCGGAGCACTTTTCCACCGCTTCCGAAAAAGCGGCTTCCGCAGCTGGTATCTTACCGGCAGAAAGGGCTGCCTGTCCTTCAGCAACGAGATCCTCCCAGGTTTTCTTGCTGTCCATACTGAAGGACAGAGGCTTGACATCGCCGCAAGCAAACATAAAGGTCGATGAGATGACCGCAAGCAAAAGCATGTGCAAGACTCTGGACTGTCTCAACTTCATCACTGGTAAAAACTCTCCATAGGTCCGTTGGTAAATGCGCGCCCTTTCAGACAGAGTAACATTTCAAGCCGCTTTCTACTACTTCTATATCGGTATGTGATCGAGCCGATGTTGTCAAATCCCGCCAATATTAAGCTCGTTCAATATTGGTTCCTTGATAATAATGCGCCAGGATTTGCCGATAATCTCTGCCCGCTTTAGCCCAGCCCTGGGCGCCGGTTTGTTGCAGACCGACCCCGTGACCCCAGCCCAATCCCTTGAGGCTGATGCTCGAAATCAGCCCGGCACCGTTGCGAGAGATGTCGACATAAAATCTGGCACTCTTCAACCTTTTGATAGAGCTTTTTGGAATCGCGAAGAAGTCTCTTATAACCAGCTCCTTTTTCAGTTTCCAGTCGCCACTCCTGGTTTTGATCGAAAGCTCCACGGCAGAACCTGAAACACCGCGTTTATCAACAGCGATATCCAGAATATGACCGAATTTGGCAGAAGCTGGTGGTATTACAAATGGTGCCGTCTCGACTGCTGCCAGCATTTTGGCGGCGTTATTATGCAAATGTGCCTCGAGCTGTGCTGCGCTAATCGAAACTTGCCACTTGAAGTGGTGACTCCAGGCATCAGCAGTCGTAGGCACGCCACTGGAATACAAAGTTCTCAAATACTTTTCGGTCCCAGTCTGACCGGCAACCAGAGAAGACGGATGAAATGCTTCGCTTACTCCTCTAAGATATGGTACTGCCAGTGGTGGAAACTGATTGGTTCGAATATCCGAGAAGCAGTTCTCGTAATTCTCGGTATGCCCGCCGGCATTACTGCTGAAAAGAGCAAGAATGGGAGCGCCCTCGTAGGTCAAAACCTGTTGAGAAGTAGCATCGATAGCAGTTCTGTGGCTGCCAGCCAGATTAGTATTCAGTCCACCGAAATACTGACAGCAGAGATAGGAATCGCAGACATTGACTCGGTCAGGAGTATGATCTACTCTCGGATTCAAAGCATAAGTCCTGGCCGCCACAGCCTGGGCTTTAATAGCTTCGATGTGGTATGAGGCCGGAATTTCTGATTGAAGCACCCCTCTCAAATAATCGTCGATATCCAGGATCAGGGAAGCCCTCAAGCCACCAGTCGAATCAGATCCAGAAGCGGAATAAACCGCTATGGCACCGCGATAAGATGGGCTGCCCTTGCCTTTTGCTCCTGCCCTGGTAAAGGAGAGTGAACTCAGGGTGCCGTTTAGCGGATCGATAAAGAGAACATTGCCTGAGGGTATATTGAACTTTCTGGCGCCGACCGAGACAGCAATGCCTCCACCGGCAGCGCAACCGATAGAAATAGTGGCTGCAGCCTGCACGGAAGCCAGCTCTTTTCTTGATGATCTGTCGACCAGAGCGCCAAGTCTTGTCCCAGCTGCTTCCGGCAGAGCGGTTTGATAAAGCTTAGCCTGCGTCGAGGTGCGAAAGCGGAGAGCGCCGTGGCTCAAGCGTTTAAGGTCACTGGATGTAAGTCCTACAGTTAATTTCATTGATTCAAATCGAACTCGACTGAAATTCTACTGAAGTCTATCTTATACCAAGAATGGCGGAGCAGGAGGGACTCGAACCCCCAACCCATTTCTGGGCGACCGCTTTCAAGGCGGCGTCCTCATCCAGCCGGGTCTGCTCCATGATTTAAATATTGCCATGAATATCTTAGAGATTCATGAAATTAGATGAAATAATAACTTTTGAAATCGCTTCTCCAACTGTCCCCAGCAGCAGGGTTGCCAAGAAAGAGGCATGAAGATCAATAACGAGCATGAACAGACCGGGATGAAAAGCAAGAAACAGAGACTGGATATGCTGATTGTCGAAAGAGGTATTCTTCCCTCGCGCAAAGAGGCCCAGACCGCAATAATGGACGGCTGGGTCCTGGTCAATGGAGAGAAAACAACAAAAGCCGGCACCAATGTCGATACCGATGCTCAGATCAGCCTCAAATCAGGATTTAAGAAAAAAGAGTTCGTCAGTCGCGGTGGACTGAAGTTAGAGAAGGCTCTCAAAGAGTTCGATGTATCAGTGGAAGGCAGAATCTGCCTTGATCTTGGCGCGTCAACAGGAGGATTCACCGACTGCCTCCTCAAACGCGGAGCGGAAAAGGTCTATGCAGTGGACGTGGGATACGGACAGCTCGACTGGAGCCTGCGCAATGACCCGAGAGTAGTTTTGAAAGAGAGACAGAACGCCCGTTATTTGACCCCGGAGATTCTCTACGGTAAAGGAAGCATAGTCGCTGATTTCGCTTGCATAGACTGTTCTTTCATTTCTCTTACAAAGATAATTCCGGTACTTCCGCAAAATCTAAAACAGGATGCCCTGATTCAGGCAATCTGCCTGATAAAACCTCAGTTCGAAGCAGGAAAGGCCGATGTCGGAAAAGGGGTGGTCAGGGATCCGAAAGTTCATTTGAAAGTGCTCGAATCGATTGAGTCGGCTTCAGAAGCTTCCGGCTTGATTATGTCTTCTCTTACTTACTCTCCAATAAAGGGACCATCCGGCAATATCGAATATCTGGCCCTTCTGGATAAACAGGGGCCGCCTATCGGCGTAAGAGAAAGACTTGAAGCGCTGATCGAAGAAGCGTTCTCCGTCCTTTAGATTTCGGAGCTGGCAACAAAGAGTTCCATCGCTCTGAGTTTCTCCACCAGAGTTAAAAAGTCGAGTATCACCTGCTGGGGATCTGCTCCTACCTGACTTTCCACCGCTAGTTTAATGAGGTCTGCGTAACTGACCGTAGCATCACTTACAGCCCGTTCAATCACCAGGGCTGCCACCTCTCCCAACTCGAGAAATCTAGCCGAATGGTCTTCAGGGGATCTAAAGACAGCCAGAGTACAAGCTTCTTTTTTCACTCGCCTGGGCAATCGCACACCATCTTTCAACCAGTCCACGATTTTGGCGATAGGATACTCATAGTGACGAATCACAAGGGCAGAGTTGACCACAGGCCCGAATCTATCGAAGAGTTCCGGAGAGTCGAGCTGTTTAAAATCACCGACATTATCAGGAGCCGGAGCAGGATGCTCCATAATTTCCAGCTCTACCCATTCATAATCAGCCAATTCCGGCATGAACGGATACTTCTTCACATAGCGATCACCGAAAGAAGCTAGATAAGTTGAGAACCGAGAAGCAGCTCGATTGAAATTGTGATGATCAGGCGGGAACTGCTCGAAATATTTGCCGACCACATCTTCGAACCCCTTACCGATCAAACCTGCACAGCCTGGATAGATAGAGTACATCAGGTCATTTTGTCCGGTTCTGATAAGCGAAGAATAGAGGTTTATTCCTCTATAGTCGACCTTTTCTGCAAAGTCGACGTTGACTCCTTCTGGGCTGCCACCGGATAAAAACTCTTCTCTAGCGCCCTTTCTTGTCCAGAGCATATAGAGACTTTTTTCGATCTCGGCGAGATCTGGAGAGTGGTTTGCGGTGGTTGAGCATTTTATATCTGCGCTGGTCATGGCAACTTCCTCTGAAATCTAATCTACTAGAACCGCATCGGCTGGCGATTTCAGTTGCGAATTTGACTGTGATACCAGAGTTAGTGCTGGTTGAGTATTGGCAGCAATGGTGCGGATTTCGTCCAATTCGGCAAGAATATCTTCGAAAGGAGGATAGTTCTGATCGCGCTCCAGCATAACGGCCTTTACCGGTACTCTCTCGAGCACATAGGAGAGAAGATCGAAAACCGGCTCGATTACAGGAGCACCGTGGGTATCGATAATCACTTCGTCGCCATGGCTGTGACCGGCGACATGCATTTGCACCGTTCTATCGAGGGGAATCGAAGCAAGATATTTATAGGGGTCGAAATTCAGGTTGATTGAATTGACATAGACATTGTTCACATCGAGAAGAAGTCCACAATCGGCTTTCTCCAGAACTTCGCCCAGGAACTGCGCTTCTGAGATTTCTGCCTGGGGCAGTTCCATATAGTAGGAGATGTTTTCTAAAATCAGTGGTCTTTCGATATAGTCCTGAACACGTCTGATTCGCTCGGCAATATGCCTGACCGCCTCCTTGGTCTGGGGAAGAGGCAGAAGATCATGCATGTAAGCTCCGCCAAAGGAAGTAAAACAGAGATGATCACTGAACCAGGGCGCATTGATAAAGTCGAGCAAACTCTTCAAAGACTTGAGGTACTCTTTACTCAACTCATCGGTACTGCCGATGGAGAGATTGACTCCGTGGGTCACCACCGGGAAAAGCTTTATGGCGGCCTCTAAGCGCGCTCTGGCACGGCCGCCGACATCCATATAATTTTCTGGCACAATCTCCAGCCAGTCGATCTTGTCGGCGTTGGCGAAGGTTTCGCTCTCCAGCTCTCTCCGCAGGCCGAGCCCAACGCCCAAGACAGGCAAATCATTCTTGATCTTGAAAAAGTCTTGAGACATGGACAGGACCTCCGGATAAGCTGGTACATCTACAAAATCACTGGCCGGAGAAAGCCAGTTTTTAAATAGAACGAAATTCGTTCTATTAGGTTCCCAAAGAGTCGTCCTACTCGGCGTCTTTAGCCTTACAGGAGCTTTCTTTGCCCTTACAGGAGCCTTCTTTGCCCTTGCAGGAGCCTTCTTTGCCCTTGCA
>CAZCBH010000104.1:7631-17547 GCA_964496875.1 uncultured Candidatus Obscuribacterales bacterium
CTTTGCCCTTACAGGAGCCTTCTTTGCCCTTGCAGGAGCCTTCTTTGCCCTTGCACTCTTTCGTGCCTTTTTTGCACTCTTTCTTGGACTTCTTCTCTTTTTTCTCTTTCTTCTCTTTCTTTTCCTTCTTACCTTCTTCCT
Source organism: uncultured Candidatus Obscuribacterales bacterium (assembly GCA_964496875.1). GTDB lineage: Bacteria > Cyanobacteriota > Vampirovibrionia > Obscuribacterales > Obscuribacteraceae > RI-106. Next base: position 7,773 of record CAZCBH010000104.1, read on the forward strand.
TTTCATCGGCTAGACGGGTAGGAGAGGATTGCTCTTTGACATCGAGTTTGTTCTCAATGGTCTCAGCTGCGTTAGCAGGAGCGTGAAGAGCGAAGCCGAGTACAGCTACGAGTGCTGCGGCTAGTTGTGTTTTTTGCATTGCTGACCTCCAAAAGGTTAAAACTAAAATCTGTCCGGTTGCCTTGAGGCGAAGAAGGTTTGAAGCTTCCTCTATTGGACAGATGAATTTCATCCTATGTGAAGTGGATTAAAAGATCCCGACAGAAAAGTTATGCCTGTGTAAAATCTGGGTCCAATAAATCTGATAATAAAGATTAAAAACCGCGAAAAAGTCGCCCGACCCTTGCTCCTGTGCCGTCCGCAAGGATTGCGCCGACGCCATTCTAAGAGGACCTGCCAAGAGATCAGCCTTCGAACATTTCAGCTTTCGTACATATATATAAGGTACGAATTCATTATCAGGGTGGAATAAAAAGAAAAGCGTCGGTGTCACAAATACAAATGGGATGCACTAAATGAATGATATTCGAGATAAATTCAAAGAGAATCTGGACAAATGGGCATTTCAGAACATCGCCCCCCTGGATATCATGGAAGAATCTTCACCGATTTTTTGCGAGAAGCTGGGAATAGAACCGCGTAGCTTTACTTTCAAAGGCTACGCCAATCCGGGAGACGAGAACGAATGGTCTCAAATCCCCTTCGAATTCTCAGAAGTCCTGGAAGGAACGATGTACATGTATCTACCTTCTCGCTGGAGCGGCGGGCTCAAGCAGAAAGATATCGCCCAGGTCGCCGAAGGTCAGAGAGTCCGTCAAACTTTGATGATCGCAAGCAAAGACGATTGGAAAAATACGCTCGAAGATTTCTATGAAATCGGTGATATCGCAGCCTTCGCTTATTATCCTATTCAAGTCCCCTACTACGATCAATGGATAGCCTGCATAGACAAACAACAAAAGATGTGGGTGTATACTTTCTACGGTGCAGGAGAATGGATACTGGTCACAAAGGGTGACGCCGGCGGCAGAAACACTCTGGAATTGCAGGTCACTTCTTCTGTGCATTCAAGCCCCTGGTATAGCTGGATCGCTGCTGGCTAGGCAATCGCCACAATTTACACGGACAATAAATACGCATCATCTGTGGTGCCATGTAGATAATCCAAGACACAAGAATCAAAAGCCCCGATCGAGTAATTGCGATCGGGGCTTCTGATTTGATTCACTTAGCTAGAAGTTAGCTGCCCTTTTTACGAGCAGGGGATTTACTAGCAGTTGTTTTCTTTTTAGCTGCCGGCTTTTTAGCGGCTGGCTTCCGAGCAGTGGAAGTCTTCTTGTTAGCCGGTTTTCTGGAAGCGGCCTTTTTGGTGGCCGGCTTCTTAGCTGTAGTCTTTTTAGCAGCAGTTTTCTTGGCTGCGGTAGACTTTTTAGCTGCCGGTTTTTTGGCTGCAGTCTTTTTAGCTGCGGGCTTCTTAGCTGCCGGCTTTTTAGCGACTGGCTTTTTGGCTGCAGTTTTCTTGGCTGTAGCTTTTTTCGTCGGAGCTTTCTTAGCGGCTGGCTTTTTAGCTGCCGGCTTTTTAGCTGCCGGCTTTTTAGCCGCTGGTTTTTTAGCTGCTGCTTTTTTAGCGGCTGGCTTTTTAGCTGCCGCCTTCTTAGCAGCCGGCTTTTTGGCGGCTGCTTTCTTTGCAGTAGCTTTCTTAGCTGTAGGCTTTTTAGCCGCAGGCTTTTTCTTAGCCGCAGGCTTTTTAGCTGCAGGTTTCTTAGCAGTCCGCTTCTTTGCTTTTGTCGCTCCAGCTGCCTTGCGAGTGGATGACTTAGCTTCCGCATTCGGGACTGCTTCTGCTGCCGATTGCAATTTCTCCGCAGCAGATGTTTCTTCGCCGGGGATCGCGTTACGATCTCTGGCTGTTTTCTCCCGATTTATTTTGGTTGCCATTTTTTCTCCTCCCGAGATTAAGGCGGCGTGGAACTTTCAGAAGTATTCCGAATTATAACGAAGTGTTTTCCAATGCCACCAATTTTAGTTCGAGTGTTTGATATTCACTCTTTTAATCACACCACAGCTTGATAGGTTACTTTCATTTTTGGAAAAATGCAATATATGGAAGGGAATTTTCAAAAGATATGTATATACACTTTATGAGTTCTGACAAATGATAGGCATCAATTACGGTTGCCTAACTAACCGTGGTATCAACCGCCGGAATTCGAAACAACCTCGAAAATCCGCTTAAACACTCGCATTCAAGCGGACCATATAAGTGACGGCAAGATATTCCTTCTTTGCTCTCCTGAAAGAGAACACTGAAAAATCCGAGCAAAAAATTTTCTCGCGAAAAGAAAAAATATTACGCGAGTGACCAAGAATAATTACGAATCAGCAAAAATTCGACTAGTCGAAGGTTCTTGCTCCACGAACAAAACCAAAGGCAGAACGAAATGCTTCTTGTTGTATATGCTTCAACTCGTGGAAATCGATCACATCATGGTCGATCAATCTTTCGTACTCTCCGGGCAGAGTACAGGGTGCGGGATTTCGACCTGGGTTATCGGTGCAGACAGCAATCGCCACACCGGATTCCTTGCAACGCTCGAAAACAGTTCTTAGATCCGAAAAATCTTTCAATACTCCTGTCTGTCTATAACTGGTTGGACAAACTTCAAGAGTGATTTGTCTTTTTGCGAGTTCCTTCAACATCTCTGGTTTGACCAGAGGAATATGAATTCCATGACCAATTCTATCGAGCACGGTGAAGTATTCTTTGAAAACATTATCCGCGCTGGTCTCTCCCAGATGACAGGTTGTCTTCAAACCAGCGGCTCTTGCTTTGCCCAGTAAGTCAACCCACTCTTGCCAGTTCTCCGGATTGATCTCCGGGCCGGCAAGATCTATACCGACAACAGGACCGAGATTTTTTTTCGCCACCTCGAGAATAGCCTCGTTCAATTTGGTCGGCAGTCGACGATCCAGACAAAGTATCTGCTTAACTACAATTGGATAGTCAGCCGGTCTGACATTTTCGGTTATCACTTCGACAATCATATCCATCTGAGAGATGCGTTTAGCTTCAGACAGATTGTGATCTGTTCGGAAGTATGGATTGTAACGGATCTCCAAATATTGAAGATTCTCGAATGTGTATGCTCCACGGCAAAGACGAAGACAAAAATATGGAAGATGCTCCAGACTTTGAAGTTCCTCAACCAGCGAATGGATCTTCACGAACTCTTCAAGGGTGCGACATGGTCTGGTGAACCAGTGATAGAAGCCGTTGTAATCCGGAAAGAAATTCAAGATCGAATGATCATGACGCTGGAGAAATTTATAAATTATTCTCGGATGAAGCGCTCCGCCAAGGTGCCTGTGAAGATCAGCATACAGTGCCATAACTCAATCCCAATAGCTGTTATCTGTTACCATCCCTTACTTTCCCGGTTGAGTCCATTTTTTAAAACACTGCCATTTGATTGACTTGAATCGTCCTTCAGAAGCCCACTTATGCTTGGCTTCCAAGAGATCGGGTAGGAAAGGATTAAATTGGGTACCATAGGAATTAGATCGTTATCAGACGAGATTTATTGAACATATGAATTCATATTCAATCAAGAAGCGAGCTCTACCGATTCTAAAAGCTCTTGCAGTATTGCTCCTGGTCAGTGTAGCTCCGGTTTGCGCCCAGGGTGCCGATCCGGTGGTCGAACTCCAGACGTCGAAAGGCAACATCTACATTCGAGTATTCAGAGGGCTCGCTCCCAGAACTTCTATGAACTTTCTGGATCTGGTCAGCAGGGGATTCTATAACGGGACTTACTTTCACCGGGTCGAAACCTGGTGCGTCCAGGGCGGATCACCCAACGGAGATCCAAACGGCAATTTCGTCGACCCTGCCACCGGCAGACCACGATTCATTCCTCTGGAAGTCAATCGCAGCCTGGCCCATTCTCGGGCCGGTGTGGTCGCGATGGCCAGAACAAGCAATCCAAATTCGGCAAGCTGTCAGTTTTACATCACAAAAAAACCGATGCGCCAGCTTGACGGCCAATATGCAATTTTCGGCAGCGTAGTGCAGGGGTTGAACTCGGTCCAGAGCATGGGGCGCGGAGACCAGATTCTCAGCGCTCGAGTAATCCAGATCAATAGCGGCAGCAATCAAACAGCAAGACAACAGAACACAGGCAATCCAAACGTAAGAGGCGGACGAAGCGGACGAAGCAGACAGTCGGAGAATTTCGAGCCACCTACCGATATTCCGGATAGCGGTTTTTAGCACCATATTTAAAACCAGGAAAGGTTAGCCGGATCAATCGAACCGGCAGTTGAGATAGAGCGCTCTATCAAGACGGCGAAGATACTCTTGCCTCGAAATCAGTACCGCACCGAGGGTGGAGAGATGGTCCGTCATATACTGAGAATCTAATAAAACGAACCCTCTCGATTGCAGACGCTCCACCAGAAAAATCAGAGAAATCTTGGATGCATCGGTAACATTATGGAACATCGACTCACCCATAAAAGCACCGCCGATACTGACACCATAAAGCCCCCCCGCCAGCCTCCCTTCATAGTAAGCTTCGACCGAATGAGCAAATCCGGCTTCATGCATCTGGGTATAGACTCGAAAAATATCATCAGTTATCCAGGTGCTCTCACGATCGGCACAAGCCTTCAGAACCTCTTTCCAGGCTGAGTTCACTTTCATCTCGAACTTGCCGCTTTTATAAGTGCGCATCAAACGCCGAGGAACATGGAACTTATCAAAGTCGAAAATACATCTTGGATCCGGCGAATACCAACGAATAGTTCCATCGTCATGGCCCATCGGAAAGATACCCTGACTGTAGGCGCTGAGCACTAAATCTTTTGTGAATGGTTCATTCATCTTGGCCGTTGCTAACTTCTAGCTGACACCGGAAACTACTTCTTTTTCTTTTGACCCGTTCTTTTGCTTGCTGGCCCGGACTGCTTCTTCTTTCGATGCTCTTGCTCAGTTTTTTCAGGATCCGGTCTGGTCAAACTGCGAATATAACAGAGAAGATCTTTCATCTCTTCTTCGGTGATTACCGCAGGTCCGAAACTTGGCATACTGGCATTAGGAACACCATTTCTAATAACGCTTTCTATCCGCGAATCTTCCGGATACTTTTTCAAAAACTTTTTGCCGCTTATCGGCTTGCTCGGTCTGACCGAGTTGCCACCGTCCTTGTGACACTCCACACATAGATGAGTTTCGAATACTACTTTACCCCTGGAGAGCGCAGCCTCTTTTGAGCTGGTGTTGGCATTGGAACTACCGCTTCCCTCTGCCGTCTCTCCACCGGCGAAGCCCGGCAAGACCGCGGCAATGGTAAGAATGATGACGGTAAGGGCTAACGGAGCCGACAAAAGACGCATTCGAGATTCCTCTTTTATGAGCCTATGTTAGCGGAATTTGAAATTTATTGCTAACTCTCAGACCTCGCCGAGAATGTTGGGACGGAAGACTTTGAAACAGTAGTCGATTCCATTTTCGGTAGTGATTTCGGAACAGGAGATAAGGTGAAAGTAAGGCTTGAAATCAGGAAAAAATGCGTCGCATTCGAAACGATGTCGAACCTCGGTGAGGTATAGATAGCCGACTCTTTCATGGAGAACTGCTTCTTTATAAATCTGCTCTCCACCTATTATAAAAACTCTGTCCACCGGTCCGGTCCTGACAAAATCGAGAGCGGCATCGAGGGAGTCGGCTTTGAAAACACCTTCCGGAAGAGGATAATCTGCCTGCCTGGTGAGCACCAGATTATATCTGTCTACCAGCGGTCGATGTTTATCAGGAATCGACTCCCAGGTCTTCCGTCCCATGATGCAAAGATTATGAAGTCCCTCCCCTTCCGCTTTCACGGTCAGGTTCTTGAAATACTTCATATCGCCAGGAATTCGCCAGGGTAATTGATTCTTAACCCCGATACCTCGATTCAAGTCGCAGGCGACGATGATATCGAACCTATCTCTCATGGAAAACTTCTATCAAATCAGATCAAATCAAATTAAACTGAGACGGGAAACTTGATGAATCCCTGGGGATTATATTCGAGCAAAGAGAAATCCTCATACTGAAGCTCTAAAAGCGGTTTATCAGCGATCTCGACCCGGGGAAGCTTGCCTGGAACACGCTTCAACTGCTTCTTCAGTCCCTCGATATGGTCGAGATAGATATGAGCATCACCGAAAGTATGGGTAAAAATTCCCGCTGTCAGATCGCATTCTCGAGCGACCATCATCAAGAGCAACGCATAGCTGGCGATATTGAAGGGCACGCCAAGAGCCATATCGGCCGAGCGTTGATAGAGCTGCAGGTCGAGCCTGCGATCTCTCGATACATAAAACTGGAACATCATATGACAGGGAGGTAGAGCCATCTCATCTAAATCCGATACGTTCCAGGCAGAGACGATCAACCGCCTCGACTGCGGATTGGTTTTAATCTCCCTGATGAGATTTTCTATTTGATCGACATGACCTTTTTTGTAAGAGTCGCTCTGAGGGTCATATTCATATCGAGGCCACCTTCTCCACTGGTAGCCATATATAGGTCCGAGTTCACCATTTTCATCCGCCCAGGCGTTCCATATAGGAGTATGCTCCGCCAGGTCATCATTGATATTGGTGGAGCCTCTCAGAAACCAGAGCAACTCTCTAAGAACACCATCAAATTTGACTTTCTTGGTGGTTAAAAGAGGAAACCCTTCCCGAAGATCGTACTTGGTCTGCAAGCCGAACATAGAGATAGTTCCGGTACCGGTTCGATCCTCCCTGGCCTCTCCGTTTTCCAAAATATATTCAACCAGATCAAGATACTGCTTCATCTATTACCACCCCGGATATCGATCACATACAAACAAAAGGCGCACTGGCACTGCCTTTCGCTCATGTTTCTATAAAGCAAGAATAACATGGCTCAGCCTCCAGGGAAAGATCCGAACGCAAGTAAAATAGCCCGGTTGACAAGACATCAACCCAAACTATAAATGAACCCTGAGCAAATCGCCCCCTTGACATAATTTAGCGCTATCTTAAGTCCCGTAACCGGTTTTACAGCCATGGAGGCAAAGTTCATGCTCCCCGAGTTTAAGAATGAACCATTCACCGACTTCAGCAAAAAAGAGAATTGCGAATTGATGGAAGCCGCGCTTAAGAAAGTGCGCTCGCAATTAGGCGGGAAATACCCGTTAATGATAGGCGGCAAAGCGGTTACCACCGATAAGGAGCTTGTCTCCACCAACCCTTCCAATCCCAAAGAGATAATCGGCAGCTTTTCGAAAGCCGGCAAGAAAGAAGCCGAGATGGCTATGGAAGCGGCGCTTGAAGCTTTCGAATCCTGGAAAAACACCTGTCCCACCGAAAGAGCTCGCTGCCTTATCAAAGCGGCCGCTCTGATGAGACAGCGGAAGTTCGAATTCTCCGCCTGGCTGGTTCTGGAAATCGGCAAGAACTGGGCAGAAGCCGATGGTGACACAGCAGAAGCGATAGACTTTCTAGAATTTTACGCCCGGGAGATGATTCGCCTTGGCGAACCGGTGGAGATGCCCACCGTCAATGGAGAAGAGAATGATCTGCGCTACATCCCTCTTGGAGTGGGTGTGGTTATTCCTCCGTGGAATTTCCCCCTGGCGATTCTTACCGGAATGTCTTCGGCTGCTATTGTCGGTGGCAACACTGTCCTGTTGAAACCATCAAGCGAAACTCCAGCCATCGGCTTTCAGTTCTATAAACTAATGGAAGAAGCTGGTCTGCCGGGCGGAGTACTAAACTTTGTTCCCGGTTCCGGTGCCGAAGTGGGAGACTATCTCGTAGAGCATCCCAAGACTCGCTTTATATCATTCACCGGCTCGAAAGAGGTGGGATTGAGAATCAACGAGCTTGCTGCCAAGCCTCAGAAAGGACAGATCTGGATCAAGCGAGTGGTGGCAGAAATGGGTGGAAAGGATTCCATCGTCGTCAATAACGATGCCGATCTCGACGCCGCCGCCGATGGTATCGTCACCAGCGCCTTCGGCTTCCAGGGTCAAAAATGCAGCGCCTGTTCCAGAGCCATTATCCATCAGGATGTCTACGATGAAGTTCTGGAAAAGGTAGTGGAGCGAGTCAAAAAACTGAAAGTGGCAAGCCCCGAAGTCAAAGACACCAATATGGGTCCGGTCGCATCCAAAAGCGCCTATGAAAGCATTCTCGAATACATCGAAATCGGCAAAGGCGAAGGAAGGTTGATGACCGGTGGCGGTCCGAATCAAAGCAATAACGGCGGCTTCTTCATCGAGCCTACTGTGATAGCCGATGTCGCTCCCGGTGCAAGAATTTCTCAAGAAGAGATCTTCGGACCGGTGCTGGCCTTTATCAAAGCCAAAGATTGGACCGAAGCACTAGCCATCGCCAATAACACCGAGTTCGGTTTGACCGGGGCGGTGTTCACCAAATCTCGCGCCAATATAGAACAGGCTCGCAAAGAATTTCATGTGGGCAACCTCTATATCAACCGTAAATGCACCGGCGCCCTTGTCGGAGTTCAGCCCTTCGGCGGCTTCAACATGAGCGGCACCGATTCAAAAGCGGGCGGTAAGGACTATCTATTGCTCTTCACCCAGGGTAAGTCAATAGCCGAGCGGTTTTAGCTTCCTCTCCTTCCAATCCTGCCGAGAGTTTCTACTTGGCGCGAAAGAGAGGAATCTCAACTAAAGCTTCCTCTCCTTCCAATCCTGCCGAGAGTTTCTACTTGGCGCGAAAGAGAGGAAGCTATTTATAAAAATACAGCCAGTTGCTCTGCTTTTCGGTAGCGCTTCTATCATTACCTATGGTGACGATTCGGCCGTTGTTAGGTTCACGATACCAGCCTTCATCCCAGGCCCCCATATCGGTATAGAGCGCGTTTACGACACCAAGACCGGCAAGATCTCGATTGAAAGTCTGGAAAGAGATCTCTTCCTTGCTCTCGATCACACCTCTATCGGTCTTGTCTTTAAACTGCACCAGAGCCCGCATTTGATAGAGCTTTTTGTCCTTGAAACTGGCAGGTTTTCCATCGACGACTATTTGGAACTGCTGGAAGAGTGTCGCTTTTCGCTTTTTCAAAGATGAGACGAAAGCGTCGTTGAAGACTGATCCTTTGTAGGTCGGAAAGATTCTGAAATCTCCGTCTTCGATGATGAGAGCACCGCCGATGGGCTTCGATATCGCCCTTCGATTGTGGACCTTACCGTTTACTGCATAGATTCCGACCACGCCTCCACTGGTGGTGGTAAAGGCTGCCGGGATTGAGAGCAACACAGCCTTATCGCCCCGGTCAGGACGTTTCAGCCCCCAACCCACCGCCAGATCGTTTTTGCGATAGTAACTGTAGTGAGTCCCGCTCTCACCTTTCAGACGGCAGACACTCAGGCCTTCTGCCCCGGCGGGCAGAGCCCCGCCTATGACAAGAGAGATACATATCACGTAAAGAGGGAAAACCATGGCAGATCCTTGAAAAGTCCTATTCTATATAGAGTGAGAGATAAATTTCAGGTCGACAGTAGCCAAGATGGTCAACCGGCAAGAGATTTCTTCTAAATTCTAATCTCGGTAGGCCATCTCTGCTAAACTACTGAAAGCTTACTACGGCAGTACATTACTGGTTGAATTTCCCATCGGGAGCGGTGAAGTGCACGGTCCAACCCAACTCCACGTCGATCAGCTTCACGGACTGCCCGGCTCCCCCAGGCAAGCCCCAGGCGGAGACCGCATCAACGCCGATGGGGGCAGGATC
>CAZCBH010000105.1:0-4364 GCA_964496875.1 uncultured Candidatus Obscuribacterales bacterium
ATTCCGGCACCGAGCAAGAGTTCGCCGAGGCGAAATCTGACAAGTTGGCATCTTGAGGCGAAACGCATGAGAAGCTCCTTGAAACAAGTGATTAGGGAAGACTGGTAAACAACAAAAGTCGCTGCCCTGGCAAGGCACCATCCCAATCGAAAGAGACCGGGCTCAATATGAGCGCCGAACGCTTTTCGACTTTCGTCTTTAGCTGTTAGCAGAAACGAATGCGTACAGTCGGCTTCACCGACTAACGACGATTCTTTTATGTCTGGTTATGTCTAGTAAGGTGTTATCAATCTAACTAAAAGTGGGAAAAAGCCCCACCTGCAAATCGTAAAGGCAGCACCACAATATGTCAAGCGCATTTAATCTTTATCCAGCGAAAATATCCACTGCTCGGCCCTCAGGAGCTCTACAGCTATATGGCGAATCTTCTCGGCAAAAAGATATTGCATGTACTCCAGCTCCGACAGAGATTCCATATTGACACTGCCATCATCATTGCGCTCGGGATACTTCAATGGTGAATTCCAAAACGGCAGCCGGCCGGGTCCGGGCTCGTTCATACCAGCTAATTTAGGACTGAATGGAATTCTGCCATGGCTGCGATACCAGTCGTCCATTATCTGCCCTACCCTGGTCAGGGCTTCTTCGACATACAGGCTGCCGTCATCCGAAAGAGCACAGTAGTCAGCCTCGTATAAAGATGGAAACTTCTGATGGGCTCTATCTATGGCAGTCTCTATCGATTTATAGCCGCAGACCCTCTCCTCGCCCGGACCGACGACGACACCGTTGAATAACTCCGTCATCACTGCGCTGACTCTCTCTACCGCCAGCTTGGTCCTTCTCAGGCCCCGCAGGGCGAAACTCTGTACTTCAGGCATGATCACCTTGAACGAATCGGTAAAGCTACGCACTGCAGACTCTAGAGAATGATGAATGGTCTCATCTTCGAAAAATGCCTCGGTATCCGGTCCACGCAACAGAGCTATTTTGGCGAAGCCCTCGGGATTGTTGTAGTTGATAGAGTGATCCCCGGCGATGACGGCATGGGCGATTCGAGATGCTTTGCAAGAAGGATGGGGCACATACCATTCTTCAACGCCTATCTTTGCAAGGAAGTCTCGCTCTTCTGTCGAGAAGGCTATCGAGCTTTTATCTGCATTCAAATGCGCTTCATTGAAAGGATCCTTCACTTTTTTGTAAATAGACAAGACCAGTTTCTTTAGTTTGTTATCGCGGCAATCTTCGCCGAAACGCTCCGCATCGAAATCACCCAGATCACTTTCTATGCACAGGACAATAGAAAGAACCGTGGCCATGAACTCCGGTGGGGCAATCTGGTGCTCTCTTGTCGCTCTTACGATACGCTCGATGCTCTTTCTCGCCATGGGCTTTTTAGTATCGACGAAATAAGACAAAACCAGCGCTGCCGCCTGACCACCGTGGACATTATGAATGATGAAATTGCTGCGACTCTTGACCGAATCTGAAAAAACCGAAGCAATCAGCGCATCTCTGGTCTCGCGCCCGGACAGCTTGAGCAATTTAGAAGCCTCGTAGACCTGGTCTATTTCGGCTCTTGTATGCATCCAGTTCATATTCCACTGGTAGCCGTCTTTGCCCTTTTGCTCCATACTCCAGAACATCTGCCGCACCATGGCAAGGCAAGACCAGACCAGATCTTTGTCGGCGGCAGTCATAAAATCGTCGCCATTTATCTTCTCGAAAACATTTGTGGCGGTTCCATCTTCCGAAACCACCGGCACCGACTTGAGGTCCCCTTCCAACTCTTTCTTGAGCCGGGTGATTTCGGCAGGATCAGGGAAACGATCTTTGAATTTGAAGTTATCGGTAAGCTCAATCAGAAACTCGGCCTCGGCATCCTGAACAGCAGTGCCCCGGCTCTTTTCCGAAGCGCCGCAGGTAACCTCTTCTTTTGCTTTGAGCTCTCTATCCTTCTCCATCGGACACAATTCTATAATGAACCGCTAACGAGTTTCCTTTGCCAGAATATTCCCCCTGAGGCTACCGTACAAACTGGAATAACGGCACCGGCGCCTTAAAAGGCTCTTAACGCCGCAGTTGGCAAACTTTGTCTCATTAAGGTTAGAATGGCAGTTTATCTGTAGTTCAAAGGGGTTGCAAAGGGATGCGCAAATTTTTAGCTCCGGCTCTGACACTGGCCATACTCTGTTCGGGCCAGGCTTTTGCCGAGGACAAGAAAGCCGAGTCCGCAGACAAAAGCAAGCAGTCTAATAATAAAGCCGAAGCCAAACCCAAAGCAAAAATCCCCGAACAGAAGATGCCCACCGGCTTCAAAGACGCCCTGGTATTCCAGAGCATGAACATCTATGACAAAGCGATTCCTCTCTATGAAATGGCTATCAAATCGGATCCGGATTTCATCTCTTCTTATAACAATCTAGCCCAGTGCCTGCTAAAGCGAGGCGAAAAGGGCGACAAAGAGAAAGCCGAATCTTATTTGGCCAAATCTCTCAAAATGGACCCGGATAATATCGGCTGCCTTTACACAAGGGCGGTGATAGCCGAAAACGACAAAAAATTCGATGATGCCGAAGACTGTTATCGAAAAATCCTCAAGAGTCAGCCTCTCAACTTTCAGGCGGTTCAGAACCTCTCCGAGATGCTTTTCCGTACAGGCAAACGCAAAGAAGCCAGAGAAGTGCTGACCAACGTTCTGCAACAAGACCCACCCGATGAGCAGAAGCAGATATACGAACAAGCCTTGAAAAACCTGGATTTGAAGATCAAAGAACGCGCCAAGAAGAAAACCGGCTAATAATGCAGGGAGCCCACTTACTCTTCCGGAACGGTGGAGGCATTTCCGTTTCGCATAGCCCGATACTCGGGAGAGAGGATCTCGATATTGGCTTTTCTGAAGGCATCCTGGATATTGCGGTGCAAATCCGAATAAATCAAAGCCATTTTGCCCGGCTCTGAAGTATAGGCATTGAGCTGATAGGCGACATGATGATCGTTCAAACTGGTCTGGAGAACAAAGGGCTCCGGAGTCTCAGATATGAACTCAGTCGATGTCGCAGCCTCTTTCAGAAGTGCTTCGGCTTTGCGCCAGGGAACGTCATAACCCAGGGTAACCTCGGTATGAAGAATAAGACCGGGATCGGTGCAGGATGAGCTATAGTTGACGATGTGGCTGCCCAAAACCAGACCGTTGGGTACAGTGATAACCTCTTGTTTGATGGTTTTAATTCTGGTGGCAAGCAGCGAAATATAGATAACATCACCGACGGTATCAGCAATTCTGACCCGGTCGTTCATTCTAAAAGCGCCGGTATAGGTCAGAAAAATGCCGGCGATTATGTTGGAGACCGCCCCGGAAGAACCCAAAGAGACCAAGACGCCAAGGAATATCGCCACCTGTTGAAATGCCGGAGAGTCAGAACCCGGCAAATAAGGGAAGGCTAGCATGGTGGCAAAAACAATAACACCGAACTTGATTATATTAGAGGTCGGATTGACCCACTCCTGCTCGAACCCCGGCAATTTCAGGGTGCCGTTCGCCATCTGCACCGTGATAAAGCTGATGAACTTCAAGAAATATCTGGTGCCGAAAAGGATAATCACAAGAAAACAGAGATTGGGCGCATAACCCACCACAGAAGGAACTATCACATTGGATGCGGTATGAAAGACGGTATCCCGCAAACGCATAGACAGATGCTCTGTCTGGGGAAAGAAGGCAAGAATGGTGACGGCATAGGTAAATATCAAAAACCAGACTGCGACCAGTTTGCTGATCTTGACCATACCCATGAGCACCGCGTAGAGAGTCTCTTCTTTGAGCAGTTCCACTTCCTGCAGACGTATGGAGCGGATATATTTACCGCGCCAGGCTCGCAGAGTCTTGCGAATTCTACCTGTAACAAATTGCAGAACAATCAAAAGCACTACCAGAACACCGGTAGCGATGCCGGACTGTTGCAGGCTTGTAAGAAGCGACTCCGAAGCATGTTCGCCGCCGCGGTCCACAGACAAAGTATCGCGAATGCGGTCCGCGTATCGACCGGCAAGATACTGATGCGTGGTGCCGGCCAGATTGGCGTCCCCTTCGGTAACCGTCATTATCTTGGTGTTGCCGGACACCACATCGGAATGGTTACCCAGATCTACCGCCTGGATTAATCCGGTGACAAAATTCTCGTCTCTCTTAGCCCGCTCGAGAATGGCCTCTATATTTGCGGCACGCTCCTTGGCGGTAATCGGTCCCAGGCTTGCCTCAATTGAAAAGAGCCGTTTTCCCTCAAGGGTAACCTCTTCTGCCCCGGGAGCGTCACCGGTTGTTACCGCGTCAGTTGCCGCCAGGGCTTGTGGCGTACAGAGAG
>CAZCBH010000105.1:4464-17348 GCA_964496875.1 uncultured Candidatus Obscuribacterales bacterium
TTTTTCGAGCGGGCTAAATGAATGTGCAAATCCACAGTCTTTATAGAAAGAAGTTGCGCGAATGAACCAGAAAAACAGATCAGCCCTCAGAGCATCTTCAATTTGAGCATTACTCCAACAGTCAGGACCGTGCTTGCAATCAGTAGAATCACCGCCATTATCAGTGCCGGTGACCAGATGGCCGGCGATGCGTTGGGAGCCAGGTCCTTCATATGACGGTGGGCGTGGACATACTGAATCACACCGCCTGCTATGCCGGCCACTCCTAAAGCCATCAGAATAATGCCGAGATTGCGGGGGGAGCCCACTTGCAGCTCTTTCAGGGAGCTGTGCTGGAGCATCGAGTGAATATACTTAGCGAAAGTGAAACCGAATCCTAATAAAGCGAGCGATGTCCTTATCCAGGCCAGCATTGTGCGCTCCAGGGCCAGTATCGTCCGGCTCATGGCGAGTTCAGTACCAAGATCAACCGGCTTCACCCCTTCTTCTCCTTGAGCCATCAACGCCTCCAAACACCATACTGATCGTAATCTTTAGGATCTCTCAAAATTATTACATAACCTAATAGAAGCAATGCAATTATCAGCGAGTGAGACCTAAAATTATCCGTTCACGCATTGTTTATGTCGATGCAGCAAAATTGAAGGTAACCGTCAAATCAGAGGACCTCTAATGAAGCTGTTGAGACCCACTCTAGGAATTGCCGCTCTTGGAGCTGTCGCCCTTTCCATAACCCTGGCCAACGAAGCCCTGAGCAAATACGAAGAACCCCGGTTCAAGGTAATTGAAAAGCTCGGCAAAAATATAGAGGTAAGAGAATATAGACCGAGAATCGCAGCGGAAGTCACAGTGGATGAAGAGTGGGATGACGCGCTAAACACCGGGTTTAGAATTCTGGCAGGTTATATATTCGGAAAAAACCTGTCGAACCAGAAAGTCGCCATGACAGCACCGGTAACCTCCCAAGAAGACTCTGAAGACATTAGTGAAAAGAGCATCAAGATTGCAATGACGACACCGGTCACGGCCGCCAGGGCAGAAGAGGCGGAAGCCGCAGCCGGCTGGAAAATCCGCTTCTACATGCCGTCGAAGTATTCTCTTGATACCCTGCCGGAACCGAAAGACAAAAGAATCCTCTTAAAAGAGCTGCCTGCCGAAACTTTTGCTGTAATTAAGTTCTCGGGATGGAGCAGCCAGGACTCATTTACAAAACATCGTAACGAGTTAGAGAAAGAGCTATCGGATAGTTCTAAATTCAAAGCAGCCGGACAGCCAGTGAACGCCTTCTACAATCCTCCCTGGACATTGCCATTTTTCAGAAGAAACGAGATTCTCATACCGGTCGAGCAATCTTCGGAGAGCTGAATAGGTCATACGTAGACTCCCCATTTACCATCCACCTGTTTGAGACGATACTGAATGTCACTCGCGCTAAACAGACACAACCTATATGGAACAGACCATCGAAAACCGAGGATCGCAAGAATCTTCAGCCGAAGCCGACCGGCTGAGACAGGAGGTCTTTGTCAAACCGGAGGGAGGCAAAGTGCCCGAGACCGGTGCTCCTACGCTGAAGATCCAGCAGCCCTGGAAAATAGATTGGACCCCGACCCTCGATCGCTTCGGGTCGGACCCGAATTTCAATTGGAACATACCCAGCTACGAAAGTTGGAAGTTGGAGAAAGCCGAACCGACAGCGGCTCAAATAGCCCAAGAAGAACTAGATTCTCAATACGCAAAAACTTTCGACATAGCTGATCCCTACAAAGAAACGCGAGAACGCTTCGACGAGATGAGAACTTTACGCCTGCCCTTTGGAGAAGGCAAAAGCAAGATCCAGCTAAAGCACAGATGCGGCGAAGTAAAATCTACTCTATGCCTGCAGTTGAGTATTCCGACCAATTAGTCGAACGAATATTGAGAAAATTTGAGATACACAGCGCGACAGAATGTTGTTTTCAAGGGCTTTCTGTGGTGCAATATCTGAAGCTCGATGGTAATGAACCGTGAAAGAACGTCTGGGTTGCGAACTGGAACATGTGTGGCTTACGGTAGCCCTTGCCTGCATGCCGCTTTTCTTCTGCTTCGGCATCCCCGCCGAATTTCGAGGCATAGTCTTTCTCTTCGTTATAGCCGTCGTCCTCATTCTCTTCGCCCCTTACACAGTGCTGGTCACCGAAGCCGGTCTTACCATAACCTCCATCTCCAAGACCATGTTCATTCGCTGGATCGATATCAAGAAAGTGAAGTACAACAACACTTTCAAGCTCCTGGTTATCTATTCTGTGAGAGGCATAGCGGTGATTCCTTTCGGAATCTGGGTGCATACCGGAGCGCCGGAAGCCTTCTACATGCTCATGGACTACGTCAATACCCGGCTGGATGTAGAAAGAGTCGAGAAATCTTCTCTTTTCTAAGCTGATTTCAAATAGTGCGTCCCTGATCGAGCACCCATTGAATGCTCCGGGTCATGCCCTCTTCCAGCGCCACTTTCGGAGAATAGCCAAGCTCTTTTTTAGCCCGTTCTATAGAACAGGCGATGTTCTTGTTCATCTCCGACAGGACATGGAATTTCTGGTGATAGAGCCCAGCTTCCTGAATGACCATATCGACAAGATAGGCCACTTCGCTAGCGATCCCGGGCAGTCTCATGCGCTTGTGAGCGCATTTTATGTCGAACTTCTCTTCCATGACCTTCTCGATAGTATCGACGATTTCGTTCATTGTATAGGGCCTTTCGTCCGCGATCCAGTAAGTCTTGCCACTAGCACCTTCTACGGTATCACACAGCATCAACCCCTGACAGATATTGTCTACATAAGCCATAGATCGCAGGTTCTCTCCGTCACCTACAATCGGCACTTTGCCCGACTTGATCATCTGAAAGAACAGACTCTGGCGCGGCGGCTGTCCCGGTCCATAGAACCAGGGCGGTCTGATGATGACGGTCTCGATCTGGCCACCGGTAAAGGCTGCGTTGACTATATCTTCGGCGGCCTTCTTGCTTTTGCCGTAGTGCATGTAGGGATTATATGGAGAGCTTTCTGTGAACAGTTCATTTCGGTCAGGATTACAGCCGATGGGCGAGTTCGACGAGACATGGATAAAACGCTTTACTCCAGCCGCAGTCGACGCTTCGACAAGATTTCTTGCACCTTCTACATTGACTTCGTAAAACTGACTGCGACCTTTACTAGGGTGGATTATGCCGGCGCAATGAAAGACGGTGGCTCCTGAGGCGCCCTCCATTATCCCGTCGACATCGGCCCGTCGACTGATGTCGCAATCATAAATCTTGATCTTGTCGCCGAACTCATCAAGCTCACCATTGGCGATACCAGGCAATTTAGCCACCCTGATCTGACTGTAAGAGACGCCCTGGGGCGGCGCGTCATCCGGCAACCCTTCTAATAGAGCTTTGACGAGCCTGGAGCCGAGCCATCCGGGAGCACCGGTTACGATAGCAATATTGTCGGTCATTTTTTCTCCGCTATAAAGTGATGGGCATTACGTCTTGCCACCGCCATAATAGTCCCCTGGGGATTGATTCCAGGAGAATCCGGCAGCATGCTGGCGTCATTGATATATAAGTTTTCGAAACCGAAAACCCGACCGTAAGAGTCGGCGGCGCATTTATCCGCCCGCTCTCCCATAGGACAGGTAGAGAAAGCATGGACAGTGGTAAGACTCAAGTTCTTGCGCGGCAGGTCTTGATCGAGCCAGGTCACCGCCTCTAACTCGGAATCGATCTTAGGCAGACCCTGGACACAGGGATAAACAGATTTAGCCCCGGATTGCAAAAGCAAGGTAGAGAGCCGCGCCAGACCCTGGCTGAGGTGGCGCACATCGACACTGGAGAGTTCGTACTTCAGATGAGAATAATCGCTGCCGAAGCGTGCCGGTCGCACCGTGCCTTTTCCGGTACCGCGCACGGCGACATAATAGGTCGCCATCTTTCTATAGTGCTTGACCAGATCACGGTTCTCGAGCCAGTTGTCGCTGAGGTTCATAGCCAGATGCCCGACGGTGAAAAAAGACCCCCCCAGCGAGATATCCGGCCAGAACTCCTTGACCTGCACCATCGGCATAACGCTATCCTGGGCGTTTATCTCTTCATCAAAGAGAGCCGCCACCTTGAGCATCGGATGAATCTGAAAGGTATCACCTACATGCGAACGAATGCCGCTGCGACGAAGCAGCGCCGGAGTCTGGGTGGCGCCGGCGCAAACGAATACATATTCGGCATCGATGCGGACCAGATCGGTGGTGCGATCCTCTCTCTGGATCTCGGCCAGCACTCCGGATATTCGCCCTCGCTCTTTGATAAGCAATTTGACCTTGGCACCGGTGACGAAGTTCACTCCCCACTTCTCAGCAAGCGGAATGAGATTGCGAGTCATGCCCTGCTTGGCACCTTTGGGACAACCCGAAGCACAGGCATTGGTGTTGACACAATCTTTCGCCGCCCGTTGCACTACCCTTGCCGACCAGCCCATCAGCTCTACGCCGCGCTTGAAGACAGCCGTGCTGGGAGGGAGATCCTCTGCCTTGGACACATGCAAATGCTCTTCGCACCAGGCAAAATGCGGCTCGAGGGACTCCGGTCTGAAATCGTCTATTTCAAATTGCTTGGTCCAGCGCAGGGCGAACTCCGGCGGCAGCCTGTGCCAGAAGCCGGAGTTTATCTCGGTGCTGCCTCCAAGGCAACGTCCTTCGACAAAGCCTATCGGAATAGATCCGAACACAGGCGTCATGCCTTTGTTGCGATAGAGGAGCTGCATCGACTTCGTAGATCTCTGACCATAAGACTGCAAGCTGTGCCTGGCGCCTTCTTCGAGTACCACCACATTGAAGCCGGCTTTGGCAAGCTCGATGGCGGTAACGGCACCGCCGGCACCGGAGCCAATTACAAGCACTTCGACTCTTACCGAGTTCTTGCCCTCTTCCATATCAAGCATTCACCTTCTCGTCAGTACCGGAACTGGAGCTCATTTCGCCCTTTTCGCCATCGCCCTCTCCAGCAGCGATTTCATCGAGTCTGCTCTGCACCCTGGGATGGTCGTAATAAGAAAGTATGGCGAGGCTTCGAATCAGCTTCATAAACTTGCGCGTCAGCGCTATCGGTCCAAATGCCCAGAATTCGACGAGTTTTCGTCTTTTAGCCAGGGGCACATCACAGATGAATCTACCTGTGCAGACGAATATATAAGTTTTGAAGCCCAGCAGACCGATATCGAAAAGCACTTTATACCTGAATGGAATACAGTTTATCTGGGTAAAAGCAAAGCGCCCCACCTCGCCATGAATCTCCCGGCGTTCCTCTTCGGTAAGGCCCATCTCCTTTTCGCCATCGGGCAGAAAACACTCACAGATTGCCGCCCAGAACTCAGAAAGCTTTTTGTCTATGCCGGCATCCACATCGGGCACGCTGATTATCACACTGGCAGAGCCTAGATTATCGTCAGGAAGATTCTTGATAGATTTGGCTTCCCAGGTCAGAGCCCGCGCCGCTCCTACCTCCATGCTGTAGCGAACTATGGCAAAAATGCCCCAGACCGTCACCGTGGCGAAAAAGACGAAGTGCACAACTACAGCGTAGCTGAAGGCGGTTGCCGGATGAACTTCCAGCGGGATCATCGTGCCGGGAGTGAGACCAGGAACAGCAGAGATAGCGAGCAGGGCTTTCTGGCAGGCGTAGTCATAGACTCCTACGTAGCCGGGGCTGTTAGGAATGAGGATGCTGAGATTGGTGACGGACATGGTGACCACCGAGCGGATAAACCCGGGTGGCATGCCGAAGCAGGGCAGCACGAACATAAAGAAAAGCGCCTCGAAAACCCATACTAAGAAACTTGAGATAAGCACCAGTAGCGCGCTCTTCGCATCGCGCAGACAGGCGAAGCCGCGGTTTATCTGGGTTACTATGCCAAGGGCTTTATGATGCCACTTGCGCCCGAGCCAGGCGGTCATGTTAGAGGCGAGACCGATAGCGGACTGCGGGCTGAGGGTGATGAAACCGACCACACAGATTGCCACCGCAAAAAGAATGGCGGCAAGCCCGGCATACTGCCGCATCTCGACGCTGACCGGTATCAGTAGAGAGCCGACCACAAACAGAAAGATAATCACAAGACCGTCGAGCAGCCGCTCCAGAAAGGTTATGGTCAGAGAAAGCAGATACGGCAATCCGGTTCTCTCCGCCAGCATGCCAGCCCGGGCGAACTCGCCCAGACGCAAGGGCAGAATATTGTTGGTGACATAACCGACGGCGACGATATTACTGGCGGTACCAATTGAAAGATTCGACTCGTCGACCACTAAAAGCTTTAGCCTCAGCCCTCTCAGAAGCATGCCGACGATATAGGTCCCGACCGCAAGAGGCAACCAGGGCAACCACTGAGCATCGGTGAAAGCTCTGGTAACCTGGGACCATTCCAGCCCCTTGGCGATCATCACGGCGAAGACGAGGGCGACCACGAAACCAAGTGCGACTATGCCTCCCCGGGTAGCGAGCAAGCTCTTCCAGGCATTCAGAAACTGGGACAAGAGCCCCCTGTCCTGTCTTTTCTCGTTATCCGAGTTTTTTGATTCCGTCATGATCTCTACTAAGGGATTTTTATGAGTCTATGATTCTTAGATCTTATGCCCTTCTAAACTGATAATTTCAATAAACCTGATTATGAGTCGAAACTGCCATAAATATTTGTATTGAGTGCGCTCCGGGTATAGAGTAACCGGGCAATTTAGAGCGGGAGGTCTCTCACGCTGGCAGAAAAACTCGAAGAGAGTAAATTGAGAGAGTATTTGAACGAAGTGCTCAAAGTCACTTCGGACTCTTCCCTGCGGCAATTGAAGCGGGCTAGAGACCGCCAGGCCCAGGCCTGCCAGAGCGACTATCTATCGGAAGATAGAGCCGTCTTTCAAAGGGCGAAAGCTCATTTGGATCAGATCCACCTCGCCTTCGACTGCCTGTCGAGTCAGCGCAAGTTCAGAGATTATCTAAATAGATGCAATGATCGAATTTTGCTGGGTGAAGCCACTGCCGAAGACTTTCTGCAACTTCGTATAATCGAAAATGAAGCAACCGAAAAACCGGAAAAATCGAAAGACGAGAATGTAAACGAGAACAATGTTTTGCCGGGCCCGACACCGGGGATACCCACACCGGTGCCGGTAGAAGAAGCCGTCCCCCCGATAAGAAGCACCACATCCGACACCAATGTGATCAGCCTCAACCAGGAAAAAGAGCATCTTAATGCGCGCCGAAAGAAGCATGCCGAAGAAGATTTCAAAAAGACCAAACAGAAAAGCGCCAGAATCGAGAGCCTCAAGAAAAAAACAATAAAGCTCATAGAAGACACCGCCCAGCAAACCGCAGCTAAATACGCCCGGGAGCTGCGTGGCGAAGAGATTGCCGATCCTGACGAGTTCTACGAGAAGCTATACAAAGCATCGAAAAAAGCCACCGACAGAATCAAAGAAGAGCAGCTAGCTAAAATGCGCCGCATGGATTTGCCGGTGAATCACAATCTGCTCGATGACTTCGCCACCATCTCTCAAGAAGCCGCCGAAGAGGCGACCCAGAAAGAGTTCTTCTCCAAGCACGAAGGCGGTCCGCTTAAACCGCGAAAAAACAGCCCTGTCTATCTGGTCTTTACGGCGCTTTCAGGCATAGCCGTCTTTCTATTCTTTATAAATTTCGCAGCCACCATGTGGGTAAGACTTCCGGACCCGGTCAATCTGCAAAAGAGAAGCGCCACCGGAAGCATTGAGAAAGCACAAGTAAAAAACCGGGTCGACCCGAAACTGACCTTGAGTCCACAATCGAACCTAGCGGAAGCCAGAAATCTGGCGGCGCCTGCCGGACCGGCCGGCATGGCAGGCTATGCCAACAGCCTGGAAATACCGGGCGCCGCAGACTACAACCGTGGCCTCGATCTTTCATATGAACGCAAATACGACCTTGCCCTCAAGCAATTCGACAATTCTCTAAGGCGGAACCCGTTTCTATTTCAGACTCCGTACAATGAGGCATCGCTCTACTACTGGCAGGGCAGGGAAGACGAAGCACTTGAAAAATTTAAAGAAGCACTTTCTCTAAGACCGGATCTGGCCCAGGCTTGCTATAACCGGGGCGTTATCAATTTGCATAAGGCGGACCAGACCATCGCCGCGCTCGCCAAGCCGAAAAACGCAGATAGCAGCAGCAAAGACGCCGAGAAAGAAGCAGCCACAAGGCTGCTCCATGCAGCAATAGAAGATTTCGAACTTGCCATGGAGAGAGCGCCTTTACTGCCCCAGCCCATCTACAATCGAGGTCAGGCAAGATTGAGGCTGGGAGATCTCGAGGGAGCACGGGAGGATTTTGCTTCGGTTTTGAAACTGAACTCCACCATGACAGCTGCCAAGCACAACCTTGCCAGGGTAGAGTCGGAGCTAGCTCGTAAAACCGGAGCGGTCGGGGGAACAGATCCGGAAAAGGCTGATGGGACAACGATTCCAGCCGGTCCAGAAGGTCCCCAGGGACCACCCGGACCGGGCTATCTCTAGGGTACCTCTTGTCGGAATGATAATATTTAATACGGAAAAAGCAGTCAAACTGTTTTGATTTCAGCCGATCTTTGTCATACTTTAACCACCTTCTAGGTTTCATTTGAATGGGGTTTAGAAGGGCTATGGCCATTTTTGTTCCCGGTCATAGCTGCTAGTGAGATAAATATAGATATGAATACAAAATTGTTCGTCGGTAACCTTCCTTTCAGCATTGACGAGAAAGGCCTTGAAGAAATCTTCACCCCCTCAGGTACCGTCGTATCCGTAAGCATCCCCACCGACCGGGAAACCGGCCGCAAGAGAGGCTTCGCCTTTGTGGAAATGAGCAATCAAGCGGAAGCAGAAGCTGCCGTTAAAGCTCTCGATGGTCATTCCGTCGAAGGCAGACAGATTGCAGTCAACCCCGCAAAACCGCCTAGATCTAGAGAACGTCGCTATTAATCCGTTCGTTTCAAAGTTCAAAAGCTAATAAGTCAATAAAACCGCATACAGTCCCACTGGCTATTCGTAAACAAGCGATTGCGTGGGGCTGTATGAAGGCAATGATCTAATCCGATTTGAGACCAACAGAAATCGGCTAGTTTATGTTGGCTAATAATGCCGGGCTCTTTTGCTCGTTCAGGAGAACTGCTTGAGAAGCCACAACACTTTCTGCTTCACCTTCTTACGGTGGGCGGAACCTTCGTTTGCCTTCGAAAATTCATCGAAGTGCTCGACGAAATAATCGTAGGCTTCGAAGAACATCTCGTCGTTCGAGTATTTAGGTTTCCAGCCCAGCTCGGTCAGTGGAGAGAGATCAAAATAGAAGTCCTCGCCATAGGTCAGATAGTGCCAGGGAGCCAGGGGACTGAGGTTTAGCACATCGAGCAACTGCAGAGAGTTGACCGTCAACTCTTTTGGCAGATGCTTCACTTTTGTGCGGGTTCCGGCATGGTTTACCAGATTCATCAGGGTGGTCTCCAGATCGTCATAGCGATCTGAGCCGACATTGTAGTAACCCGGCTTCTCCTTTTCACAAAGGAACATGTAGCAGCTTATAAGATCGTCGGCATGGAGAAACTGAATCTTGTTCTTGCCGTTGCCTATCACGTAGATGTTTCGACCTTCTTTGATCCACTCGAAAAGTATTTGAAAGATGCCCAGACGACCGGTGGCTATCATGGTCCGGGGCCGCACCACTATCAGTGGCATCCCGCTCGCTTCGGAAACTTTCTGCACTTCTTGCTCGGCTTCCAATTTGCTCACACCATAAGGGTCGATAGGCTTCAACTCCGAGGCATTACTAACCGGACAGGGAGGTTTACCGAAGACTGTAGAAGAGCTGGTGTGGACAAAATACTTGACACCCGCCCGGGCGGCTTCTTCTGCCACAATTCTGGTGCCGACCGTGTTGACCTCATGAAACTTCTTACCGGCCTTGGTCAGTGGTACCAGGGCAGCGGTGTGATGCACCACATCGACCCCATCCATCATTGAACGCACCAGATCCCTGTCCAGAATACTGCCCAGGGTAAATTTGAGCGCTTCGGGCTTGTCCTCGGCTTCCCAGATATCAAGCGAAAGCACTTCTTCATCGGATTTCAGAAGGCTGTTGGCGATAGCGCTGCCCAGAAATCCCGACCCACCGGTGATTAAATGCTTCATTGGCTCCTTCTCTTATTAATTGGAATTATGTGGCATATCGTCATTATGATATCGTTGAGAATGTATTCTCCCATGCCAGATCTTCGATGTCCTGCTCTTAGTAATCACATCCTCGACATATTGCACCCAGGCAGAAAGGAAATCAACCTCTCGATGTCTCAAGAAACAACAGCGGTAGCGGGCGGCAGGAAAGTAACGCTGGTGGTGCCAGGCAGTACCAGCAACCTGGGACCGGGGCTTGATTGCATTGGTCTTGCCCTCAATATATACAGCCGCATGACATTCCAGTTATTGGAAGAGCCGGAAGATGGCGACAAACCGTATATTCAGCTTAAAGGCGGCATCGCCAAACGCAGCGACCCCGAGCACCAGGGCAATCTCATTTATCACATGCTCAAAGAGATTTGGGAGCATAACTCCAGGCTGCTTGGCAGGCTAAGAATTTCCGTTACCTCCGACATTCCCCTGGGCAGCGGTCTGGGCAGCAGCAGCGCCGCCATCGTCGGGGCAATCTGGGCATCAAATGTTCTCGAGGACAGAATCCCGACAGCCACTCAGCTTCTGGCCAAAGGCTGCGAACTGGAAGGTCACCCAGAAACTCTCGCCGCCAGCCTCTATGGAAACATGGTAGTTTGCGCGCCATCGGTAGCCGGTCGACGCATCGTCACCCAGCGCATAGAATGGCCCGATGACTGGCATGTGGTGGCGGTGGTCCCCGACTATACCCTGCAAACATCAGACCTGCGCGCTGTTTTGCCGAAGCATGTCAGATACGAAGACGCTGTTTTCAACGCCCAGAGAACGGCTCTGTTGGTAGCCGCAGTCAGCAGGCACGACGAATCGGCAATGCAAGAAGCATTACACGACAGGCTCCATGAAAAATACAGGCAAAAATTCGTCCCCGAGCTGGAAGACTTGAGAAGAGAGCTGGTGAACGAGCCTATATTAGGCTGCGTCATGAGCGGCGCCGGGGCGTCGACCTGTATCTTCGTGCATAGCAAGAACAAAGACAAAGTAGTCCGCAAACTAAATCACTGGGCCGCCGCCCAGGAAAAATCCCATCGCATCCTCAACCTTCAGGTTTCAAAAGAAGGAATGCAGGAAGTGGAGATTTAGGCGAGCCTATTTTATTAGAGCCTTAGCGGTTAGCCGCGAATTGTTAAGCGGCTATCATAGCCGCTTAATCAAACAGCTGGCTGAGCTTTGCGAGATCAGCCAGGGGTAGCACCTTGCAAGGGTCGCGCTAGGTGATCTTAATTGTCATAAGGAAATAAAAGACTATATTTCTCCGAATCTTTGTTCTTGACTTGGAAAGCCCCTAATTCCTAATCTCAAGATATCTCTTTTACACCTTTGTTTCTTAGGAGCAAAAACAAGTCACCTGACCTGGAAACAAAAACCCCAATTTAACTGACACCCCTCGATCTCGCGTCTTTTGAGATTCGGGTGTGTCTGCCTCTGCGTTGTTTGCTTGTTCAACCCGGGACGTTCCCAGGAGGCACTTACTCAAGGAGACTCAAGATGAGCTACGTAATCGCGGCAGTCATCCTGCTGCTCGCTGTTGTTTTTCTGGCTGGCGTCATTCCTCCCCGCACCAGGCGCAAGGGCTCCGATGGTCATCATGACCACGGCGACCATGACCACGGTGTCGACTGGGACAGCGTCGCCAACGATTTCGACCCTGTGCACGAAGCCAAAGACGTCACCGGCGGTTGCAAGTTCGACCCCGAGGAAGTCCGCCGCACCGCCCTGCTGCAGGGTCCCCCCATCGACATGGACAACATTCCGGCTCCCGATGCCCGGGTCGCCGCTTTGCTCAACCAGGTCGATGCCGGCTGGGTCCGTGACCGCCTGTTGAAGCTCTCGGGTGGAACCCCGGCGAACTTCGACGGCAAGTCGGTCACCATCCGCTCGCGCAACTCCTTCACCGACGGTGTCGGCGTCGCCATGGACTATGTCGAGTCGTTCTACCGAGACCTCGGCATCGCCGTCCGGCGCATCCCGTACCGGGCTGCCGGCCGCACCTTCTTCGACCTGGAAGCCACCATTCCGGGCAAGAAGGACCCGAAGAAGGTCCTGATCGTGGGCGCCCACCTCGACTCCACCGCAGGATGGACCCGCTCCAAGGAGAAGGAAGCACCGGGCGCCGACGATGACGCCTCGGGCACCGTGGCGGTGATGCAAATCGCCGCGGCCCTCGCCCAGCTTCCCCTGGACTACACCGTGCGCGTCGTGCACTTCACCGGTGAAGAGCAGGGTCTGTGGGGCAGCTATGCCTACGCGGACATGCTCAACGACGAGGTGAAGAAGGACGGCGTCGAAGTGATCGGCATGCTGCAGCACGACATGGTCGGCTATAGCCCGAACACCAAGGCACGGCTCGATGTCCACGACGAGAAGGACCGCAACGGTTCGCGCGCCCTGCTGGTGCTCTACTTCCGCAACATCAAGCGGTACGGCATCGCGCTCAACCCGTATGACACCCACAACTACGCGGTCAAAAACCGTTCGGACCACGCCGGCTTCCTGAACCACGGCTTCAAGGCCATCATGTTCAGCGAAGAGTTCACCGACGAGGGCTTCAACCCGAACTACCACCAGACCACCGACACGGTCGACAAGCTCAACATCCCCTTCATCGTGGAGGTGATCAAGGGCGGCATCGCACTTTCGGCGGACCTGGCGGG
>CAZCBH010000106.1:0-17291 GCA_964496875.1 uncultured Candidatus Obscuribacterales bacterium
CGGCTCATCATACTCTCTTCTTCCGAGAGCTTCCGCAATTCGGCGTGAGAATCTTTGACCTCTTTGAGCCGACGCCGCTTCCTCTCCCTTATCTCTATTCTGGATATCTGACCTTTTTCATCTGCCAGCGTTTCAGGGAAGGTCAGGGTCTCGAACCGATCAGAGGAAATGGCGTGTTTCTCACCCGGAAGGGTGAGGGATTGGGATTCGAAAATGCTGACTTCGCCGCTGAATTCCGCCATCTTCTGCAAAGTAGATTGGGGAGAAAACTTTCCTGTCCCCGACCCGTCAGCGCGCGAAGATTTAGTTACTCTATTCTCTTTGTCCTGATTCATCCGACCGGTTGCGCCACCAAGATCTCGGTCGTCCGTCTCTTCGTTCGTATGATCAGACATAAGTTATTCTGGTAATAGGGGCCCTATCCGATTGTCTCACAGATTCGGAGAATGTTCGGGGGCTCCTGCGGCGTCTTTAATCTTAATTCTGTCTTGCATGAGCCTGTCAAGTATATACTGGGATTGAAACATGCTCGTCTCTCCCACTTTGCAGTTGACCGTGCATTGAACGAAGGGGCGCTTCCCTGAATCAGTTTGAAAGTCGAAGGATTTGCGGCTCCTGAGCGCTACTTCTATGGTGTCTTCCGGCTTGAACTCCCCTTTGAATTTTGCTCTGGCGTGGGCGCGGGAGCCATTTTCAAGCTTTTCGAAAAGCGCCCGGAATTCCAGCGGTTTATCAGAGAGATCGATGCCGCTGACATTTTTGACAGTGATAGTAATTCTGGGGAAACAGACACCATTCTCTTCTACGAACTCGGGGGCGGAGTCGACCACAATCACTCTATGAATAGATTTGTCTTTCAAGAGACTGAGAGCTAGCCAGGCCTCTCTATTGCCACTGGATAATGACCGTGCTTTTTCGTAGGTCGTTTTCGCTTTCTCGAAATCACCGGTGAGGACATAGACCCGACCGAGGGTTAGATAGGTCTGAATCAGAGCCGGATCCAGCTGCAGGGCTTTTTCCAGGTTGGTTTTCGCATCATCCAGTCTATTGACCAGGGAGTAGACATCACCCAGGTAGCCGAGAGTAGAGGCTGTCTTTTCCAGCTCGACTGCCTGTTCTGCCTCTTGAATCGCCCTGTCAATGGTGCCCATTTTTATATAGACTTCACTTAGCGCCAGATGTGGTGCGCTTCGCTCCGGAAAGATTCTGGCCGCACCCTCGTACCAGGTAAGGGATTCTTGGAAGCGCTTCAATCTACTTGCGACAAGACCGAGCCTCATGTGCACCACATAACTTTCCGGTTTGAGGACCTGGGCTTTTTTGAACTCTTCATAAGCATCGAGAAAGCGTTCTTTGTTGCAATAGACCATGCCACGATAGATATGAGCCAGATGAAGCTGCGGATCTAGCTTAAGCGCTTTTCCTTCTTCGGTCAGCGCTTCAGAATATTTGCCCTGGGATGCATAGATGGCGCCCAGTTCCTGATGCGCTCTGGCGTTTTGAGGGTCGGTGCCGATTATCTCTTCATAGATCTTCTTGGCTTCTTTGTAGTGGTGTTGCTCCCGTAGTTGCATAGCTCGGGCGAACTGTTCTTCGGACGCTTTCGCTCCTGCCGTCCACAGTGTTTGGGCGGCGCTCACCAAAAGAAGAGTGGCGGCTATTCTTTTGATCCTGCAGGATGGCTCTTTCAAGGATTGATCTTCCGGGGCTTCTGTTAAAGGAAAACTGGTCTCCTACTTTAGCATCTCGGATCTTTTTCGTGATTGTCAATAACAGGCTTTTGAAAGATTCTGCTCTATAATTCTGAGCCGCATCCTTTCCTTGGCTGCGAGTTCTGCCTGTATTCAAGGGGATCTATAGATTGGAGTTGAAGTGGAAGATACAATGGCTTGGTTTAATTGCCGGACCTGTTTTAGCTTCAATCAGCTATTTTTTGCTGCCGGAGTCTTATCTGGACGTTAGCGGAAACTCCGTAGATTTCGCCTCCGCCGGTAGGGTCACCCTCTCTGTTCTTATCTGGATGGCTGTCTGGTGGCTGACCGAAGCGATTCATATTTCTGCGACGGCATTGTTGCCGATAGTGCTTTTCCCTCTTTTGGGTGCCACCACCATCGAAGCCGCCACGGCACCCTATTCTCATCCTCTGGTTTTTCTTGTTCTCGGTGGTTTTTTGATCGCTATCGCTCTGGAGAAGTGGCGCCTGGACCGTCGTATCGCTTACAACACTTTGCGTCTTGTCGGCTGTTATCCGATTAATATGATCGGCGGAGTAATGATGGTTACCGCTTTTTTAAGCGCTTTCGTCTCGAACACAGCTACCGCCGCTATGATGTTGCCTATAGCCATGAGCGTCATCGAACTGGAACAGGCTTCTAGAGATGAAAAGCAAGAGAGTAATTTCGACATCGCAATGCTTTTGGGCATCGCTTATGCTGCCTCTATCGGTGGTATCGCGACCATTATAGGCACCGGTCCCAACGCATTTTTAGTCGGCTTTGTCAGCGAAGAATACCAACGCGAATTGAGCTTTACCGGCTGGCTTCCTATCGGTCTCAGTGTCACGCTTTTGTTCCTGCCGCTTACCTGGATGATTCTCACGAAGATACTTTTCCCGGTGACAAACGATCCGATAGAAGGCGGAGTCGAGATGATCGAGAGCGGTTTGAAAGAGCTGGGACCGTTTAGTAGAGCCGAGAAGCTCACTCTTCTGGTCTTTCTGATAGCGGCTCTACTATGGACATTTCGACCGCTTCTTGCCGGTCTTCCCCCTTTCAAAGGTCTGACCGATGCCGGAGTCTCCATGTTCTGCGCCCTTTTACTTTTCGTCATTCCGGTAAATATAAGAGAGAGCCGCTTCCTTTTGGATTGGGAGGCCGCTGCCAAAATTCCCTGGGGAATTCTTTTGCTTTTCGGCGGTGGATTGAGTCTCTCTTCGGCGGTGCAGCACACAGGAGTCGCGGAGTTCATCGGCAGCCATGCCGGACTGCTTACTGAATTACCGGGTTTCATGCACATCCTGCTGGTCACTTTTACTGTCACCGCTCTTACTGAACTCACCTCCAATGTGGCGACCACTGCCTCCTTTTTGCCTATCCTTGCGTCACTTGCTCCGGCTCTCAAGGTTGATCCCTATTCTTTGATTGTGGCGGCAACCCTCGCCAGTAGCTGTGCTTTTATGATGCCTGTGGCCACACCACCCAATGCCATCGTTTTCGGTTCTGGTAAGCTGAAAATGGCTCAGATGATCCGGGCCGGAATCTGGCTCAATCTTGTCGGTGTGGTGCTAGTTTCAATGATAGCGCTGTATTTAGTCCCTATCGTTTTCTAGAGTCGCCTTTGAGAATTGCCACCGGCTCCACACCGCCTTCTATCTGCTCATCGACAAAGACTAATCTGCCGCCGCCTCCCAGGGTATTCAGGGCGATTTCTGCTATCTGTCTCTCTTCTATCGTGTCGACCTGGCGAATGATGGCAGTGTCGCTATCGCCAATCTCCGGTCTGAGGCAAAGCAGGGTCTCTATTCTGCCTTCCAGGGCGGCCTGTTTGCAGGCACGGGTGCCGTCGGCCACTCTGCCTGCTTTTTTGGCTTCATGGAAGCGGCTTTTTATCTCGATTCTATTTTGATCGAAAACCGGCTGTATTGTTTTAAATGCCAGCTCTCTCAGCCCTTTCTCATCGAGATCTTTGACATTGCCGGTTATATGTTCTCGGCAAAGATGACGATACTGATTCACTTCCTTGTAAATAGGATGCAGATAGTCGACTCCGGCAAGGATAAGCGGAGCGTTCTCCTGTCTCAGTTCTGCCCTCAATATGTTCGAAACCGCTTTGAAATATTCTTTTATTCTGGCTTCATGCTGCTCGCCATCATTGTGGCCATGATAGGCTGGATGGCTCTGAATCCCTCCGGCGGATGTGCTATGCAGCTGCAGCTGTTTTTCCGCGTCGACCAGTTCTAATAATGCCAGGGCTTCTTTCATGCCTTCCAGCTCTATTTCGAAGAGCCCATCTATAGTAGAACCCTCATAAAATTTGCAGCCGTGCTGATCCAGAGAGAGTAGGAAATAACGATTGCCGGAGTCGAAATAAGGCAATATAGGCCCCGGGTTGAGTTCATTGCCGACCCAGGCGCCATTGCCCACGGCAATTGGCAGGCGATAGATTCTGTGCCAGTCGGCACCCAGATAGATAGCCAGACCGCAGGATAGATAGGCGAAAAACATGGTGTCTTCCAGAATGTTTTTCAGGGGTTTCAGAAGCTTTGCTCTATCCGGAGGACGCAGACCTCTTTCTTTGAGACTATGCTCCAGATTATCCGCGAAATTCTTCAGAACGAGATGATCTTTCTTCCTTTCGTTTCTTATTCTGTGCGTGTTCATGAATATCGAAACACAGTCAGGTTGATTGAACTCTACGATCTCTTGCAGGTCTCCTCGTTTCAGTATTTTGAAGGTCATAGCTATTCCCCGAAATTTCTCAAAGTATTATTCCAGCAATTAAGACCACCCAGCCAGTATAAAGTGCGAACTTTACTGGCTCGGTTGATTTAGAGCTGTTTTTCAATATCGGATTCCAGATCCTTCGGTGCTACATTCGGTGCGAATCTCTTCAGCACTTTTCCATTCTTGTCCACCAGGAATTTTGTGAAATTCCACTTTATCGCTTCGGTTTTTAGAGCGCCGGGAGCTTCATGGGTGAGAAACTTGTATAAAGGATGAGCATCGGCCCCGTTAACATCGACTTTTTCGAACATCTGGAAGTCGACCCCATAATTCTTCTGGCAAAAATTCGCAATCTCTTCGTCCGAACCTGGCTCCTGTCCACCGAACTGATTGCACGGGAAGCCGAGAATTTCCAGCCCTTTATCTTTATACTTCTCATAAAGCTTTTCCAGACCGGCATACTGCGGGGTGAAGCCGCATTTGCTGGCGGTGTTCACAATGACCAGAACTTTGCCCTTGTAACGGGAGAGATCTATCTCTTCGCCGGATAGGGCGCGAGCCTTGAAGTCCAGTACTGATTTCTCGGTCATTTTCTTACCTCCGGTTCGTTTGTGCTTGCCTCGCTCAGGAGAAGCTGAATAGGCCTTCAGCCCGATGGCGCAGGAGCCTGCCACAATAGAAAGAGCCAGTGCCATGATGGCTGTTCTACTTGCGATTCTCTTCATAATCACTTCCTCCGAGCAATCGACAATCTGGAAACATATTCTAGAGCATTTGCGAGGTCACAGGCGGTTCACGATATTTTGACATCCTCATTACTGGAAGTAAGTCTTTCAGAATGGAGCGTCGACCATGGCGAAGTTTCTAGACCTTGTAGACCTATTTGCAGGCGAATCCGAAGAACCCGAATATTTGCTGCGTCGGGTTCATAACTTTGTTCGAGATGAGATCAAGTTCGGCTGGACTGCTCAGTTCGACCTGGCCGACCCGGACTGTACCCTTGCGCTCGGTCGCGGACACTGTGTGCCCCAGGCCAGGCTGTTTACCAGTTTGCTGCGAGCGCTCGGCTTCGATGCTACCATGAGGTTTGTCGAAATCCACCGAGATATTCTCTATGGGACTTTTCCTGATTCATTTTATGAACTGGTTCCGAAGCGTATCTGCCACGCTTATGCGGTGGTGAAGATTGGTGGAAAGGTCTTGAACATTGATAGTTTTATCACAGACCCCCAGTATTTCTTCAATGCCCGCAGCCGCCTTCTTGCCACTGAGCGTGAAGTGGGCTTCGGCATCCATAGAGATGGTCGCATTAATTTGAGCCTGGAAGAGGACAGCTTCTGCCAGTTTGCCGATTCGGCTATGATGCTGAAAGACCTGGGTCTTTCCGATTGCCTCGACGAGCATGCCACCCATGTAACAAAGATAGCGCCCTTTTTGAGTCTTGCCTCTATTTTGAAACTCTCTCCCGGGTTGGTTTCAAGATTAAATGAACCGATAGAAGAGATTCGGGCTCCTGCGGTTCTGCTTGAGTCGGTCTTCAAGAGTTATGTTCGGCCTGGTTCGAGACCGGATCTTTCGATTTTTGCCCGGGGTCAGGATGAGCATCATCAACGGCTTTTCTGATCTGATGTAAAATGTCTGTTCGTCAGGCAGCAGGCCTGGCTCTTGGTGTTCAGAGATCTGTGTACGCTATAGAAGGACTTGCCGATCTCTGTCTCGACCCCTGTGATGAAGTCAGAAATTGGTCAGTCTTCACTTTAAAGCAGGTGGTGCAGAGATATATTGATGAAGACAGCCTTGATATGGTGCCCGAGCCCCGAGAGATTTTTTACGGTTTGCTGAGCGATTTGATTGAGTGCCTGGGAGAGGATGACGTCTGGTGCTCGGCTGCTCTCGATAGTACTCGGGAGATCTATGGTCTTTCCACTGTGGAGAGCGAAGAAGAAATGCCGCAAAAATAGACGCCGTTGTAAACGGCGTCTTCAGGTTCGAAGCTAAGCTCGGTTGCCTGCTGCCCTCCCGGGTCCTCTCGGTTGCCCTCTCGGGTTTCTCTCGAGAGATGAGACGAGGACTGGTCATAATTGTTCCTCGGAGCACCGAATGTGATGCTAGATTTAATGGCTAGTTAATAATTCGTCTATCTAAATCTTCTGTTCGAGCGCTTTTTTTATCGGTTCGGCGAAGTTGCCGCCCAGTAGCTTGATTGATACGATCTGGTGGTTTCGCCTGGATTGAGAATCATCAGTTCGATTGATGCCTTAGGCTTCTTTTCCTTCCATAATCGATCTGTTGTCACCATATGGTTACTGACAGGTGTCATTTAAAGACGAGATCTGCGGGCTGGAGGGCGAGGAGGTTTTCCGACGCCTTGGTACCGGGCTGGAAGGATTGAGTTCGGACGAAGTCAGAGACCGTCTGGGTAAATATGGTCCCAATCTTATCGAGCGGATAAAGAAAAAGTCCATTCTCAAAAGCTTTGGCGAGAATTTTATCCATTTGATGGCGATTCTATTATGGACCTCCGGCTTGCTGGCCTTCGCAGCCGGATTGCCGCAGTTGGGAGTGGCTGTTTGGCTGGTAAATATCATCAATGGCAGCTTCAGCTTCTGGCAGGAGTTCAAGGCCGAGAAAGCAACCGAAGCATTGTTGAAAGTTCTTCCCAGAAGAGCCCATGTGATTCGGGGCGGGGAGGAGGTGCAGGTTCCGGCGAGCGAGATTGTGCCGGGGGATTTACTGGTGCTCAATGACGGAGACCATGTTCCCGCCGATGCCCGAGTTGTTCATTCCTTTTCTCTGGCCCTTGATGAATCGAGTCTTACCGGTGAGTCAAGGCCGGTTTATAAGTCTGCAGAGCCTCTTTCTAAGAGCAATCGACAGGGTGTTTCCAATCTTATATTTGCCGGAACCTATGTAGTATCGGGACGTGCCAATGCCATTGTATATGGCACCGGAATGCAGACCAGTTTTGGTACCGTTGCCGGTTTGACTCAGAGCATCCAGGATGAGATCAGCCCACTTCAAGTGGAGATGAGAAGGGTGACTCGGACAGTTACCCTGCTATCCCTTAGTATCGGTCTGACTATCTTTTTTCTCTCTTGTTTAATCGGCGGCGAACAGAGCTGGAGAGAGAGTTTTATTTTTGCTCTGGGTATGATAGTCGCATTCGTTCCGGAGGGGATGCTTCCGACTATAACACTATCGCTGGCTCTCTCCGTTCAGAAAATGGTGGGTAGAAATGCTCTGGTCAAACAACTTTCAGCGGTGGAGACCCTTGGATGTACAACTGTAATTTGTTCTGATAAGACCGGAACTATTACCCAGAACAAGATGACTGTGATAAAGCTCTGGACCGCTGATGGTGGTTATGATATCACCGGTGACGACTATAGCCCCACTGGCGCCATTGTACCCCAGCGATCTCTTTCAGCTTGCGCTCAGGACAGCTTGCTATCCAGCTTGAATGTCTGTTGTCACTGTATTAACGCCAGGCTGCTTCCCCCCGGAGTCGATGGTGATTCATGGTCGGTAAAGGGCGATCCGACTGAGGGAGCTCTAGCAGTTCTGGCAAGGAAGGGCGGTATCACTTTAGATAGCGCTGAATATCTCGGTCACCGCATTTGTGAGTTCTCTTTCGACTCCCACCGACAGAGAATGAGCACTGTATATGATGTGGGCGGTAAGAGGATTGTTTATCTGAAGGGCGCTCCTTCTAGAGTAATTGATCTGTGTACGAGCATTCGGCAAGACGGGAAAGTGCAACTGTTGAACGAAGACTGCCGCAGGCTCATTCTAGAGGCCAACGATGAGCTTGCCCGAGAAGGGCTCAGAGTGCTTGCCCTGGCTGATAGAGAGTTGTCCTCATCCGTAAAGCACCTCTCTTCACGGTCGGTAGAGCAGAATTTGACATTTTGCGGACTGGTGGCGATGGTGGATCCGCCTCATCAGGGCGTGCAGGAGTCGATTGGTAGATGTAGAAGCGCTGGTATAAAAGTGATTATGATCACCGGTGACTATGGCCTTACCGCCGAGCACATAGCCAGGGAGGTCGGCATCATTGATCGTCCTGGCAAAGTGATTTCCGGTGAAGCGATGGAAACAATGGATGATTTCGCTTTGCGTGCTGCCCTGGGTGAATCGGTTATCTTTGCCAGAGTGCTGCCTGAGCAGAAGTATCGCATTGTCTGTTTGCTCCAGGATATGGGGCATATAGTCGCGGTTACCGGGGACGGAGTAAATGACGCTCCGGCATTGCGAAAAGCTGATATTGGCGTTGCGATGGGAGTCACCGGAACCGATGTGGCCAAAGAAGCGGCGGACATGATTCTTCTGGATGACAATTTTTCGACAATAGTAAACGCTGTCGAATTGGGCAGGACCGTTTATTCTAATGTGCAGAAATTTGCGGTCTATGTTTTTACCAGTAATATGGCTGAAGCAGTTCCCTTTGTTACTACCCTGTTTTCCCGTGGGGCCATCCCACTCGGACTCAATGTAATGCAGGTGCTGGCCATTGACCTCGGTACGGATATGGTGCCAGCTCTTGCTCTGGGTGCAGAGCCGCCGGAATCCTCGGTGATGTCGTCACCACCCCGAGACCGGACAAAACCTCTCTTGAGTAAAGCCCTCCTGGTCAAAGCGCTGTTGTGGTACGGGTTGATTGAGGCGTTCTATGGAGTCTTCTGTTATTTTTGTTTCGCTTTCAGTCTGGGTGGCGGCAAGCTCACTTTTCCAGCCCCGGACTCGGTCGATTATAATTTGGCGACCACATTCACCCTCAGTGCTATTGTGCTCGGTCAAGTTGCCGCAGTTCTTTGTTGTCGACAATCGACCGGGTCCATCTTCAGTAGGCAGTTCTTTTC
The DNA here is from genome assembly GCA_964496875.1 of uncultured Candidatus Obscuribacterales bacterium. GTDB lineage: Bacteria > Cyanobacteriota > Vampirovibrionia > Obscuribacterales > Obscuribacteraceae > RI-106. The sequence goes on from CAZCBH010000106.1 coordinate 9,302, forward strand.
CAATCCGTTTGTGTTTATCGCAATAGGTCTGGAGTTGATACTGCTTTTGGCTATTCTCTATGTCCCCTGGTTCCAGAAGATTTTCTCTACAGCCGGTCTAATGTCGACTCAGTGGTTTCTAGTGGCCGGAGCAATCCCATTTATGATTGCTCTCGACGAGTGTCGAAAGTACTTTTCCAGAAAATTGAAATCGGAAGCTTGAAATTTTGCCTGCAACCGGGTTCAGAAGTTCATTTCATGTCCAGATCTAATTGACACACCTTCTAGTGGGTAAAATTCTCTCGAATTCATTAGAAAGTTGAGTCGAAACTGTGATCGTATGACACTATATCCACCATTAATATCGAAGAATTGCAGCCACTCGATCATAAAGTTTCAACTGGTCCGGCTCGAAGAAGATTATCTCTCCTCCCATTCGTCTCGCTTTTCGAATCAGGGCTTCCAGATTGTCCGGAATGTAGAAGGCGGATGCTGATTTGTCAACGGACAGGTCGAGGCTGATATCACCCTCGGTGGTGCCCGCGAAGTTGTAGAAGTCTCTCTCCATCATCAACACTTTGCAGCGACCTTCTTGCACAGTCTGCCAGACCTCCTGAATGCCCTGGGCGGTCTTCTTGTGTCCGAGGGCATCTTGAAAATCTTCTAGCGCATTGGCGCACCGACCGCTGAGATGTTTTTCGACAACCGGAGCGGCAAGTTCTTTTAGTTCTTCTGAACCGGTCTTGTTGAAAGAGCCGTGCAGGAAGCCGATGGCGCTCTGGTGACAATTGCTTATCTCTTTGAAGCAGGCCAGATTTCTCTCGGTACCGGCAATAATCAAAGGATAAGGATGCTCTTTTAGAACATCGGCGAGAATGCCATCGGCTCTGCGAAAGAACTGTTTGAGATGTTCTTCTTCATAGCTGTCCTGGTTCGCGGCGTAGTCACCGGGCAAATGTGTGGAGCCGGCGGAGCGGCTGGGGCTAGAATGAACGCCGACGCTTACCATAGAGCTCGAGACTGCTCTTTCAAATGGAGATTCCTGAACGGTGTTGAGCACTGGGAACTCAAAATCTCTCTGCTCTTCCAGCTCGCCGTCTTTGCCGTGATAAAGGTATATGGACGGTTCTGTGATAGTGACCAACCAGTAGTGATAACACTTTGTGGAAGAGAGCAATGGCTCTCGAAGGATGAAACTCTGGCCTATTATGATTCGCTCTTGGGTTTCGATTGGCAATATGTAGGCGAGACTGCTCTGATCATTAATGAATACGGCCAGACATTTTGAAGGATTTGAGAGCTCTTTGAAATCAACTTTGGCCAATTCCTTTTTAACCCTTTTGACTCGATTTTGTTTGATCTCCTCCGGGCAGCCGCTGGTTTCCAGGGCGTCTTCTAGTCGTAGCATAAGACGATGAGCGTTGCTTTCGAAGTCACTCTTTTCAAGATATGGTTTTTCAGTCGCAAGGAAAATTGATACACTGTAAGGCGACTCGGCGGATTCAATTTTGGCTAAATCTTTGGGTTTCATCTTGATCACCTGTAGTTAGCAGTTGCAAGTCTCATCTCTGCAATACCTGGACTTATCTTGTCAAAACTCATTTTCGCAAATCTGATTTTGCGGCATCTTCCTTCGCTGGGATGATTTAACGATAAAACTTCTTACTCTTTGTCAGTTTTGATCTTTCTAATCAGGAGTTTGTCGATTCTGTTCGCATCCATATCCACAACTTCAATACGAAGTCCTGCTATTTCGCAGATGTCGCCTTCTTTGGGGATGCGTCCCAATTTGTGAATAACCAGACCGCCGGTGGTGTGATACCAGGTCTGATTCGTGTCTCTCAAGGCGAATAATTTGTTGAAGCTGCTAATCGGCATATAGGCGTCCACCAGCCAGCTATCATCTTCTCTTGGTATTGCTTCCCACCGGATGCTCTCACCGAACTCTCTGAGGTGCCCGGTAACGGTCTCCAGAATATCGTCTGCCGTAACCATTCCTTTTACGGCTCCATACTCATCAAGCACCAGCGCCGCATGTATTCTTGATCGCTGGAAGTCCTCAAGCAGTTCCAGCGCATTCTTATTCTCAGGGACAATGTGAGGATTAAAGAGGCATTCTTCCGGAGCGAGTCGATTGTTTGTAATGTACTGAACGAGTAAATCTCTGGCATTGACCATTCCGGAAAATTCGTCGAGACTATCTTTGGCGACCGGGAATTTTTCCTGTTTGCTTGAACGCAGCTTATTCATAAGGGCGCTTTGCGAATCTGATATATCCAGCCAATCTAGCTCCGTATTCGGTGTTAGAATCGCATCAACTGCAATCTGATCAAGTTTGAGAATACCGCTTATCATATCCGCCTCTGTTTCTCGAAAGCTTCCGCTTCTCCTTCCTTCCGCCATCAGCTCTTTAATTTCGGCGTCAGAGATTCTTGAGCGCGAAGCGGCATTCGATCTCAGTTTTTTGACCAGGGCTGTCGATATTTCATTCAATAGGCTTGCTGCCGGTCCCAGTACGAGAACCAATAATTTCAAGGGATAGACTGTTGCCTTGGCGGTCTCTTCGGGATTCGAGAGAGCCAGTCGTTTTGGGGTCAGTTCACCGAATATCAGGGAGAGTAAAGAGATGCAGGTTACAACTAGGGCGATTCCTGATAGTTCTGCCCAAATCGTCGGTAAGCCTGCTGTTTCGAGAATTCGACAGAGAGCGAGGGATATGGTGGCCCCACTGAATACACCGGCGAGAATCCCGAGGCTGGTTATACCCAGCTGAATAGCGGATAGTAGTTCTCCCGGTTTTTCGGCAAAGAAGAGTGCTAGTCGTGCTTTTTTGTCTCCGGTTTCAGACTGGCTTCTCAGCAAGCTTTTTCTTGCAGAGATTATCGCCATCTCCGCCATAGCAAGATAGCCGTTTATTGCAACGATTACTAAAATGCAGAGGGTTTCGACAATCAAAGAAGTCATCATTTTTTCCTGAATGAGATTTAGGCATATCATAGCGAAGAGTTGAGTCAGGATTTATTATTGCGAGTTGGGAGATTTCGAGACGCGTACGTGTCGAAATGGTAACCATTTGGTTCTGTCCTTTTGGCTGATTATCGAGTTGTTTCTATCTCGCTTGCTAAGTACGATCGTTCTCTTTTATCGCTCTAGCGGAGGATTCCGGCTGCAATCACTGTTGTTAGGATCAGTTTGGGTAGTGTTTGTGGATAGGACGAGCACTCTCTTTCTCCTGGAAACTATTTCGAGAACAATTGAAATGAGCACAAATCAGTCTCAGTGTCCGATCGATATAACTGTCGGAATACTCAGTCACAAGTGGGCAAGTCAGATCGTCCGAGAACTCTTCAGCGGTCCGAAACGTCCATCCCAACTTTACAGGTCCCTCAAGCCTATAAGTTCCAAGACCCTGACTCAGCGTCTCAAGATGCTTCAAGATCAGGGAATTGTCGATAAAGTTGACAAGGAGGGACCGGCCAGGCACACCCAGTATTCCCTCACCGAATTGGGGCGTGATCTGGAATCTGTTCTTGAGGTGCTTGTCGCATATGGAACGAAATGGAAAAGCTCCCTTGGTAATGAAGAGATGGGGGAGACAGCTAGAATTTGTAATTCCTGCCCTACCCAGGGGCATGAAGATCGCTGTCCTGCTATCGCCGTGAGCCTGGCTTCCCATTCTTAACAGATTGACTGAATTCAACCGGTCTCGACATTATCCAGGGCAAGACGGCGGAATTCTTTTAAGCAACAGATCATCTCGTCTTCTTCGACCTGATGAAAGTCTTCATAGAAGTCGCTGACAGCATTGAAATCGTTCGGAGTTTTCAATGCGACTATCTCTACACATTCCGGCTTTAGCAAATTGAGGGCCCGTTTCGCTATTACCGGGGTAGCCAGAATCAGCTCTCTGGCACCGGAGGCGCCCAGGCAACGTAGCGCCGCCAGGGTGGTCATGCCTGTGGCGACACCGTCATCGACCAGTACCACAGATTTGTTCTTGATGTTGTAGCGGTCGGCGATGCCGGCTTCGGAACGCCAGCGTTTTTCCAGCTCTAAAGCTGCTTCCAATACGGGTTTGCGCTCGATCGCCACATAACGATCAATTCCGTCCACTGCATAGCGTAGCTCTTCGTTCATCACGGTAACACCGGAGGCCGTCACCGCACCGAGGGCCAATTCGCTTTGAAACGGTGCTGCGATTTTTTTTGCCACAAGTATTGTCAGATCTGCATCAAGCGCCTCGGCAATCTCTCTTGCCACCGGAACGCCACCGCGTGGTAAAGCAACAACCATCAAGGGACCGCGCTCTCTCTTTTCGTCAACGATTCTCTTCAATTTTGAGGCTAATTGGACGCCGGCTACCTTTCGATTTTTGAACATTGCACTATCTCCTGGCGTGGAAACCTGCTTTGAACAACTCAATCCTACTCTCTTTTGAAATAAATAGACTCACTCGGATGAATGATACTTCTATGTTTGTTGCAAATTCTTATAACACTGCATAAATTCAAGACCTTCTGTTTATTTCACTACCTTGAGATGGGCATAAGCAATATTGAAATATGCTATGCGATAAAGGTCTGGCATTTATCAATTTGTCTAAATAAACGGATTTCCTTGCTCTTGTCCAGACTAAAGAAAGCAATGAATCAGGAGGAAATCACCATGAACAGTATTACAAAATTCGACGTTTTCGAATTCCTCGAAATGGAAATCAAGCAAGTGGTATCGGCTCTGGATAAGGTTCTTGCCTCTTATGCTCAGATGAATAACGATCAGCGCTCCGACGCGGTAAGGCGAATCTTCTGCGCGGTAGAGCGATGTCTTGCCACCGATGCCATCCTTTTTGAAGAAGCGAAGAAAAGAGGTCTTTCTGTCGGTTATGTCGCTTCGCTCCATTCATCCCACAGACGCTTGAGAGAGTTGATCGGCGTGATGGTCATGGAGCATCTCGACGACAATTCTTTTTTCAAACATCTGGCTGAGATGAAAGAGATTCTCTCGAGCGAGACTCTAGAAAACGTCAGACGGTTTCACAATGTCATCGTTGAGCGGGCATCTCAAGAAGATATGAGAAAGCTAGAGTCGACTCTGGCCAACAGAATTGTCCTGCGCGATTGAGGGCGCGCAATATCAACAAAGGCTGGAAAGAACCTCTTGCAGTTTGTCTATGGTGACAGGCTTACTGAGGAAGTCGTCCATGCCGGCTCTCATGCATGCTTCTCGATCACTTTGGCGAATACTTGCCGTCATCGCCACGATCGGGGTGCGAATCGAGCTGTCCTTTTCGCGCTCGCGAATCCGCCTGGTGGCTTCGAATCCGTCCATAACAGGCATCTGACAATCCATCAAAATAAGTGAGTAATTATTAGCTGCCTGCAATTCCACCGCTTCTTTACCGTTCTCGGCCCGGTCCACCTGGCAACCCAATCTATGCAGGACTTTGCCTACCACAACCTGAAGATAAGAGTTGTCCTCGACCACCAGAATCTTGGTTCCTTCTTTTAGCGGCTTCTTGCCATTGCCTTCTTTTCGATCTTTCGATTTATCCGGCTCTTCAACCTGGCCCAGGGTGACATCCACTATGGAAGAGATAAGTGCAGTCTGTCTGAGAGGCTTGGTCAGGTAAGATGAGAAACCTCTGCTCCAGAGTTCCGTCGCCGGTTGACGCTTTGAAGTCATATAGATGAGCCGGGTGCGGGATATGCTGGGATCTTTCTGGATCTCGTCTGCCAGGGCAACTGAATGTTTCGAATCATCGAGGTCGATGATCGCAACCTGAAATGGCTCTTCCTGGGAGGAAGCATGCCTCAATATCTCCAGGGCCTCACCTGCGCTGGCGGCGGCGGTGGCCTTGAAGCCTGCCGCTAGAAGATAGGAACGGGTGATGATTCTGGCGTTGTCACTCACGTCAATGACCAGTATCTTGTATCCGGCAAGAGAGTTGGATACCATGGCGTGAAGGGGAATAGCATCTATTTTCCTTACCGGTCGGCCTTTTCGGAAGCGAATCGAGAACCAGAAAGTGGAGCCCTTTTCGGGGATACTGGTGGCGCCAATCTGACCGCTCATCATATCCACCAGCTGCTTACTGATAGCAAGGCCAAGACCCGAGTTGGAGTGTCGCAGTTCGGCAAATCCGGCATTCTGCTCTTGTTCGCTATCGCCATCACCGCCGATATCAGTGGGCAGCTGTCGATCGAAATACTCTTTTATATTCTCCTCTTCTATGCCGCATCCGGTGTCAATTACCGCGATTCTTACAAGAACCGATTCTTGGTCATAGGACTCCCGTGTCGCTCTTATTAAGATCTCTCCTTTTTCGGTGAATTTGGCGGCGTTGCTTATCAGATTGAGTAGAATCTGCTTGACCCTGACCGGATCTCCAAGCAGGCTCGTGATTACGGGATCTATGTAAGTCATCATGCTGATGCCTTTTCGAACAGCCAGTGGTGCCATCAATTCGGCAGCGTCCTCCACCAGCTTCACCATGGAAAAATCGGTGTAATCCAGACCGACTTCGCTGGCTTCCATATTGGTGTAATTAAGATCCTGATTGACGATTTTGAGCAGGCTGGCATTGGAGCCTTCCACTAAATCGAGCAGTTCTTTCTGGTCGGCATCGAGTTCGGTGCTTTTCAACAGTTCGACGGCACCGATGGAAGATGAGAGTGGTGTTCTTATATCGTGGTTCATTCTAGCCAGGAATTCCGACTTGTAGGAGCTTGCCTGCAGGGCCTGGTCTCTTGCCAGGGTCAGGTTCTTAGAGAGCGTGTCCAGTTCCTGGTTGGCGCAGGCCAGCTCGATGATTCTTCTTTCGAGGTCGTCATTCAAGCTGGTGATTTTGGTCTCCTGGGCTTGTCTTTCGACGGCATAGCGAATCGCTCTGGCTAAAAGACTGGCGCTCAATTCGCCTTTTAGAAAATAGTCCTGGGCGCCACTCTGAATCGCCTCGGATGCCAGGCGCTCATCTTGACTATTGGCTATGAGAATAATGGGAAGCTGGGGATAGCGGGTGCGAATCAGGCGGAAGGTATCTAGCTCTTCTGCCCCGGGAAGATCCAGGTCGAGGACCAGGGCGTCTATCTCTTTTTTGACCAGGGCTTCCATGCCTCTTGTGAGGTCGTCGACGGCAATCACCTCGAACTCCGAGCGTGAGCCGGTCTCAATCAGATGACTGAATAGCTTTAAATCATCCGGATTGCTTTCGATGAGCAGAACTCTGAAACCCTGCATACAGATACGGTCTCTCTGGTTTTGTTGCCTGGATTCCCGGTTTCCTTTTTTTGATGCCTTCCGTGTCATTTTCACGGTACAGTGATATTACCACAAAGCCTGCTTTCGATTGTCTCCCTCATTCTAGGGAGAGTTTCTCTCTTTGTGACTTTCTCGGCTGCGTTTGAGCGACTTGAGCTTTTCTAACTTGGTGTGAATTTCATCGATTCTATAATGGTCTTCCATCCGTTCGCTGATTCTCAGGGCCCAGCTATAATAAAGCTCTGCTTGATGAAGATTACCTGTGGATTCGCACATCTTGCCCAGCACTCTCAATACGCTGTTGGTCTTTTGGTCGGCGTTTTTCAAAATCTCCTGTCTCACTTCCAGGACATGGAGGTAGTATCTTTCGGCATTGGCGAAGTCTTTGTTCATATAATAGAGCTCGGCAGCCTGGCAGAGAAGATTTGTCGCTTCCTCGCTATCGGGTCCGAATCTCTGCACCGCATAGTCATAGGCGGAATGGGCTATTTTGATGGCGTGTCCGTATTTGCCCGCCGCAATCAGCTCTTCGATGCTGTCGGCTATGTTTGTCGCTTTCTCTGCGGCTTTCTGGGCGACTTCCGTGTTTGCCGGGAGGAAACATTCTCTCAAAATAGTGGTGGAGATTGCCGGATCCAGCCAGCTTCCGCCTTGTGCCACCGCTTCGATGCAGGCGGTTAATTTGTCGAGGGCGTTCACCTTCAAAAAATAGCCGTCGGCACCGGCATTTAAGGCTGCGATTATCTTTTCGTCC
>CAZCBH010000107.1:0-9299 GCA_964496875.1 uncultured Candidatus Obscuribacterales bacterium
CAGGACACTAGCCCGGGCCCAAAAGGATATCTTCAAAGAGCTTTCTCTTGGAAGACGGCTCGAATTCGACAGAACAAAAGAAGCGATAGAAAAAATTCTCGCCGGTGAAGCCCCCGGCAATAGTCATCTAATCCCCCTGGACACAGAAGCCATCCGTCAGCCACGGGGAGAAGCCGCCTGTTCTCACGAAAAAGAAGAGTGTTCATTCATTCCCGGTCCAGTCAAAATCCTTACCCAGTCGAGCATCTGGCTTCTTGCCATGGTGGCAGGCTCGGTGCCGGTGTTCTTCTCAACCTTGAAGCATCCGGACCCGAAAAACATAACTTTCACAGGCATCGCCCTTGCCATAACCCTGATTCTGGTGGCTCGCAAAAACAAAAAGATCACTGAAACCACTCGAATAGTGAAAGGAGAAGAGGGTTTTCCGGTCACGGTCAAATTCAATAAGCATAACGTCAACCTCACCGACCTTGAAACCGGAGAGGACCTCGGTTTCTTTAATATGAACGAACATCTGTATGTGGTGCTCAATTCCAGAATTGAAGAAAGTTTTGAGGCCATAGCCTATCGCGATGAGAAAGAGATAAAGGCACTATCAGCCTTCGGTTATGCTTCAGATCTTTCTCGCGCCAAGCCTACTTCTTGACTAAATCCATCACCGTCGCTCCTTCTCTCACTTTGGCAAGACGCTTCATCGCCTCTTCCGACTGGAAGAAATGGGGTTTAAGGCGAGCAGGAACCAGGACGTTTCGCCAGAGAAGTTCTCGAATAATCGGTAGATAACTGAGACCGAACTTGCCTACATAGAGCATCTCTATATCGAGACCATGGCGTAGATGATCGAGTAAAGACAATAGACCCCGCAAATAGACAACATCCTTGGTGAAGCCCCCACCACGAAAGACCCGCATGGCGACGGAGAAAGAGATCTCTCTATGCAAATCATACTCTTTGGTGAAATTGCGGAAGACCTCGACAAAAGAAGCCCCCTCGACCAACCAGTGCACCGCCATGACCCGCATGGCAAGCGTCCGCATGCGACGATTACTCAGACCACCGACCAGATATTCTGACAGCACCGCCAATGGTTCTTGCAATTCGTCATAGCCTGGCAGTCCGGCGCTCAGTTGCCTGAAGGGCTGGGCTTTGCCATTATAGTTGGTGAGGATATGGGTGCCGACTTCATGGCTCAGTAGGGCTTCGGCCCTACCCAGGGGAATACGGCGCTCCTTACCTATTATCAAATTGCCCTGGGATACCAGTACTCCTGGAACATCATCGCGAATAATCACCGCTGACGGCAAATCAGGATGATCTTTCTTATAGAAATCAAGCTCTTGCTGGGCGCGGTCGGCAAACTCTTTTGAGCTCAATTGCTTGTCGAGGGTCTCATGGGTGCTTACCTCCGGCAGACTTCGCAAAATCTTGTCTGCGAGAGAAACCAGAGTATCATCGGGTTTTTCATAGAGTTGCAAGCTGGAATAGAGAAACTTTCTGGTACCTCGTTCGACAATCATATTTATGCGATGATCGATGTCGAACTGCTGCTCTCTGAATAACTGAGCCAGGGTAGGATCCTCTATCTGCTCCACCCTCGAAGAATAGAGCTTGCGCTTCAGTAGAACCGGATCGAAAGGGGCTGGATGATAGGTAAAATGGGGCTCCTTCTGAAAAAGGTTATGCTTGAATTCGTGATAGGCCTCTCCCGTATTGGTGGGAGTTACCAGTAAGAGAAAGTCGATTTCGTCGGCAACCTCAGAGAGAATTCTATCCACCTGGACCACGGAATGAACCCGGCTGCGTTTACCCAGGGCAAGATAACTGGGTGGACAGATGGTGGTTTCGGTTTTGAGAAACTCGAAAAACATTTTCTCGAGACAGTTGGTGAACTGCCTTTGCAAAACCTGCAACTCCATAGTGAAATAGTGTTTCTTCTCCAGATCACGATAGACCGGTGAAACTTCCAGTCCGACAAGGTCTATACCGACATCTTCAAGCTGCTCTTTGGACAAAATTTCTTTGAGCTGGCCGGGCTTGATCGCTTCGTTGGAATGCATTGAAACATGAGCACCGGCGCCTTCGAGTTCGACCAGACTCAACTCTTTGGCCAGGGTCCTGAGATACTCTTTGCCTGCCAGTTCGTGCTCGGCCAGAATCTTGAAACCCGGATGACGCTGCTCTTTCTCCACATTAATCTTCACTTCCGGTCCGCTCCAGATCTCGAGCACCAGAAAAGCACCATAACTGGCCCGCAACTCGCGAGCCACCGCTTCCACCAGGCGATTTACATCAGCATAATCTTCCTCGTCAGCCGGAGCGATAAGATAGGAAGATTCGCCAAACAAGAGATGATCCGTTCCCCAGTCTGGCAAAAGTTCAGCACCGTTTTCGTTTTCGTTTTCGTTTTCGTTCTCGCCATCGACTTCGCTACCCACATCAAGCCCGGGAAATCTATAGACGATCAAATAGGGAAGCTGCCGGTCGACAAAGATCTCCCCGCTTATGGAAGGCAGCTTTCGCCTCAATCTGCGACCCTCTTTTAGAGCGTTGCAGACCTCTTCTATGAACCGATCAGAAATGTTGGATTTAGAATTTTTAGTCACCGAATTTTATTTGCATCTCCTGTGCTAGCGATTAAAACTAACCCGATCTATATTTGAAGCGCTTATAGCGCGGATACCACATAGTCTTTTCCAGCCTTGCCTGTAAAGCCTCTTCCGAATCGATAGAAGGGTCGGCAAGCCCGGCTCTCACAGCCTCCATCCCCACACTAAAAGCGATTTTGGCAGAGACCGCTCTTATATCCGAAAGTGCGGGCAGCAAAGAAGCACCCGGTCGGGAAAGCGCCGGGGAGAGCTCACTGAGGGCGATAGCGGCTTTCATAAACATTGCATCAGTCACCCGCCTCGCACCACTGGCGATGACACCCAGGCCAACACCGGGGAAGACATAACAGTTGTTGCACTGACCGATTTCTATAGTGCTGATTCCAGAATCCAGAGAGACCGGACCGAAGGGACTGCCGGTGGCAACCAGGGCGCGCCCACCGCTCCATGCAAGTATCTGAGCCGGCTCACCTTCGCAGCAGGCATTGGGATTGGAAAGAGGAAAAATAATCGGGCGCTCGCAATTGGCGGCCATGGCCTCTACCACTTCTCGGTGGAAGGCGCCCCCCTGGCCGGAACATCCGATCAAAACACCAGCCCTGGCACCACGCACCACTTCCAGTAAGCCGATATCACCGCCGTTTCCAAAATCGAGGCTGGCAAGATCGCGGGCATAGGGTCTCTGCACCTCTTGCAAATCCGGAGTCTCGTTATGAAGCAGACCATATCTATCCACCAGCCAGATTCTCTCCCTGGCCTGAGCCTGGCTCAAACCTTTGTGAATAAGCGATGTTTCGAGCAATTCGGCTATGCCTATACCGGCAGAGCCCGCTACGAAAATTACATAGTTCTGGTCGGTCTCTTGCACGACAGAGACCTTCAAAGCCGACATAATCGCCGCCACAGCCACCGCCGCCGTGCCCTGGATATCATCGTTGAAGGTACAGAGCCGGTCGCGATATCGCTCCAGTAGCCGACGCGCGTTACGATTGGCAAAATCCTCCCACTGCAAAAGGATACCGGGAAACTTGGCAATGACATTCTCGACAAACTCTTCGACAAATTGATCATAACGCTCGTCTCGAATACGACGATTCCGCCATCCTATATAAAGAGGGTCTTCTAAGCGCTCCTCGTTATCGGTGCCGACATCGAGAATGATGGGCAGAGTTGTGGCAGGATCGATACCGCCGCAAAGGCTGTAGAGACTGAGCTTACCAATAGGAATACCCATGCCGTCTGTTCCCTGATCGCCCAAACCGAGAATGCGCTCCCCGTCAGTGACAACAATCACCTGCACTTTACTGCGCGGCACGTTGTCGAGAATTTCGGCGATTCTTTCGCGATCGGGATAGGAGACGAATACCCCCCGTCGCTGCCGGAATATATGACTGAACTTCTGGCAAGCCTCTCCCACCACCGGGGTATAGATGATCGGCATCATCTCGGGGATGTGTTCCATCAAAAGGCGATAAAAAAGGACCTCGTTATGATCCTGGAGATTTCGCAAAAAGATATATTTTTCCAGGTCCGACGGCTCCATCTCGAAGGCCTGATAAGCCCGGTCTATCTGACCGTGGATATTATCGACATGGGGCGGCAGCAGTCCCCAGAGCCCGAGTTCGTCCCTCTCCTCTGCGGTAAAGGCGGTTCCTTTGTTATAGAGAGGATTGGTAAGAAGCTCTACGCCTCGAAGCCCAATCTCTTCCAGCACTTCCGGAGCATCCACGCTCTTTGTCATCTAGCTTTGAACCTGCCATAGAATCTGAAATCAAAAACCGATGATATAAATCTACCCGGTCGCAAGAAAAGATCAGACAGGCAACTCGAGACAACCGAGAGCCACCGCAGTCAGTACGGCCGCCCCGGCAAGCTGTGGACCGGCGCCAAACCGCCCCGAATTAGCACCAGATCACTTGGCATCCTGGATTTTTTCGAGATTTTTTATCATTTTCGGGCTTTCAGAAGATCGCGAATCTCTTCAAGAAGAATCTCCTGCCGGGGTGGGGCTTCTGGTTCGGCAGACTTTTCGGCTTCTTGCTTCTTGGCGGCATTGATCATCTTGACCAGCAAAAACACAGAAAACGAGACGATCAGAAAGCTGATCACATGGTTGATGAAAAGGCCATAGTTGACCGTGGCGGCTCCGGCCGCTTTGGCCGCAGCCAGGGACGCATAGCTGCCTTCGCCGAGATTGAAGAAGAGATCGCTGAAATCGACATTGCCCATTGCTTTACCAACCGGGGGCATGATCAAGTCCTCAACCATGGAAGAGACTATCTTGCCGAAGGCGGCACCGATAATTATCCCTACCGCCATATCCACGGCGTTGCCTTTGACGGCGAACTCTTTGAATTCCTGAAGCATTCCCATGCCTGATTTCCTCCCGATTCCGAAATTGGAAACTATTGAAGCACGGCATGCAGAAAAATTGCAGGCGCCCTTGTTAACTTAAAGGAAGTGCGAAATCACGCATCATATACGCCACCACAGAAGAGAAAACCACGGTATGACCTGGATCTTCCCGGCCCGGCTCTATATAATGACCGGAGCCGAAGTTAAGGAAACCACCTATGAAAATCGCCCAGCTCGCCTCATCTGTCGAAAGCGTACCTCCAGCCGGATACGGCGGCACCGAAATTGTGGTCAATCTTTTGACCGAAGAGCTTGTGGAACAGGGTCACGAAGTCACTCTCTTCGCCTCAGGAGATTCTAAGACCGCGGCCAGACTTGTCAGTATCACAGAGCACTCGATGAGGGCGGATCATTCTATTCCCCAGTCCAGATGGGCTGCCTACGACATCAGAACCCTCCTCAAGCTGGAAGAGATGCAGGATCAATTCGACATCATTCACAACCATATGAGCTGGCAGGCCCTGCCTTTTCTGGCAAATTTGAGAAAACCGGTGGTAACCACCAATCACAATCCGATTCGAGATTACTGCAAAGACATATATTTCGCCTATCGAGAGCTGCCTTATGTCTCGATAAGCGACGCCTATCGACGTCTGAATCATCCCGAAGGGATCAACTATATAGGCACCGTATACAATGGCATCAATCTGGACGACTATCGTTATCAAAGGGATAAAGAGGGAGAGTATCTCCTTTTTCTCGGGCGTATCTGCCACGACAAAGGCACACGCGAGTCCATCGAAATCGCCCGTGCCCTTGATCTGCCCCTGAAAATCGCCGGAAAAATAGACCGTCGGGATCAAGAATATTTCGACAGCGAAGTCAAACCCGAACTCGGCAAAAACGGCATCGAATATGTGGGCGAAGTAGATCTGCTCCAGAAGAACGAACTGTATAGAAACGCCATCGCAGTCACCTACCCTATAAATTTCGACGAACCGTTCGGTCTGGTCATGGCGGAAGCCATGGCTTGCGGTGTCCCTCTCCTGGCCCTCGAAAGAGGCTCTGTCAAAGAGGTGCTGGAAGACGGTACAACGGCCATAGTCGGCAATTCTGTCGAGGAGCTTATCCGCCGTTTTCCGGAGCTAAAAAAAATCCGCCCGGAAAACTGCCGGCTGCGTGTGGAAAAACTCTTCGGCAAAGCGGAGATGGTCAGAAATTATATAAAAATCTACGAGCAGGTAATTGAGATCCAAGACAGCGAAATCAAGCAGAAAGCCTGAGCGGGCTGTATACTGAATCCGACTTATGGAGTAATAGCGATGACTATATCAAAAGCCGCCCGACATATTTATCTGGTTCTCCTTCTAAATCTGCTTCTCTGCCTGGGCATGCAGGCGGCAGAAGCCGCCGGCACCATTGCCAATATCGACGGGACCTGGGACTCCAAATATGGTGTCATTGAGCTAAAGATGGAAGGTCAGACTAAAAAAGGCGAAGCGATCGTGAGCGGCAGCTACATAAGCGGCAGCAATGTTGCGCCTATAGCCTGGGGACGCCTGGAGAATTCGGTCTTGAAAATAGAGTACTACATGAAATGGCAACCACTGTGGGGCTACGCCGAATTTATCCTCGATGGCAACAAGGGTGTGATGCGGGGCAAGTATTTCCAGGCCGGTCAGAGCGGCGAATGGATACTGAACCGCCGCGGTGGCGGTCCTATCAAATCGAGATCCGACCTCAGAATCATAGCGAATCCTGCCACCGACAGAGCGCCTCGTATCTTTTCCGTGGAAGGCAAATGGGACTCGACTTTTGGCGAGGTCAATCTAAAAGGCACTTCGCTCGCTGTGGTGAAGCAGCTCAATGGCTCCTTCACTAGACCGGACGGAAATGTGGCAAAGATTACCTTCGGCTCCTTCATGCGCCAGCCCGGCGGCGGCATTCTCAAGATAAATTATGAATGCCCCTGGAACAAAAGCAAGGGTACAGCCCAGTTCAGACCGGATCAGAACATGGGTGGTCGAATGCTGGTCGGTGTCTACAACGAGGGAGGCAAGACCGGTCCGTGGATTCTCTGTAGACCGGCCGATTATAAATTCTAAGTACTTCTCGACTGAGCTATAATCTACCGACCAAGCAGGAGAGATTCGTATGAGCAAAAAGACGGACGTCATTATCGTGGGCGCCGGTATGGCTGGTCTGAGCTGCGCCCTCACCCTTCAAGCCGCCGGTCTGGACGTCGTCGTGCTCGAGGCCGACGAGACATGCGGTGGTCGGGTGCGAAGCGAACGTCTCGACGGCTTTATTCTGGATCGCGGTTTTCAAATCTACTTGACGGCTTATCCCGAAGGCAAAAGATTTCTGGATTATGACAAGCTCAATTTCAAGAAATTCTATCCCGGAGCGATAGTGCGTAAAGATGGCCGCTTCCACCGCGTAGCCGATCCTATGCGCAGTCCGAAAGATATTTTTGCCACCCTGACCTCACCGCTGGGTAAACCGGCTGACAAAGTAAAAGTGGCATGTCTGCAAAAACAGCTACAGATACAGAGCGTCGAAGACATTTTTGAGAAACCCGAATGCACGACCTATGAAGTCTTGCGCCGAGAAGGTTTCTCAAGGCAGATGATCGATGATTTCTTCAAGCCATTTCTTGGCGGAATCTTCCTCGAAAGAGACCTGAAAACTTCCAGTCATGTTTTCGAATTCGTATTCAAAATGCTCGCCCTGGGCGACAATGTTTTACCGGAACAAGGAATGCAAGCCATTCCCAATCAACTGGCCTCGCGCCTGAAAGACGGCACCATAGAGTACGGACAGAAGGTCGAAGCGATAAAAGATGGCTCCGTGGTACTGGCCTCCGGCAAGAAACGCTCGGCAAAAGTAATAGTGCTGGCTACGGAACAGACAACAGCGTTGAAACTGCTTCACAAAGAGATCCAGGCCAATTACTGCTCCCAGACCAGCCTCTACTTCTCTTCGGATGAAGCCCCTCTGAAAGACCCCTGCCTGGTTCTGAACGGCGACGGCGACGGTTATGTCAACAATCTGGTGGTCCTCTCCAACGTCTCACCAGCTTACGCCCCTCCGGGCAAAGCACTGACTGTAGTGTCATGTGTCGGTGATCCGCCGGTGGGTGACGCGGAGCTGGAGAATTTGATCCGCCAGGAGATGAAAGAATGGTTCGGCGCATCGGTAGAAAGCTGGAAACATCTGCGGACATATAGAGTCAGATATAGCCTCCCCGCCCAGTCTCCTACCGCTAGAAACAGCACCTTCAGAAGCTATCAAGCCGATGAGAATCTCTATCTATGCGGCGACTATCTTGAAACAGGCTCTATAAACGGCGCATTGCAGTCAGGGCGAAAAGCGGCCACAAAAATTCTATCTGAAATTTTTGCCAAAGTCGGCTAAAACTAAAACCGTAGTTCCGGCGGTTATAAAATGGTGGAAAAACGGGCAGAATATAATAGTAGGCGCATCTCCGGTAATATCTATGCAGGTCAGTGATATTAAGGAAAACAGAGTGGAAACTCCGCCGGAACTGGAAAACCAGGGTAAAAGCACCCTGGCCTGGGTTGTATTCGCACTTTTCGTGGCCCTGGCGCCCTTCATCGTCATCCTTATTCCTAAAATAGCCGGACCGATGGTGCTCTTCGGCGCCCTCCTTTTTTGCGGTTTTTTTCTTATCAAAGATCAACGCAGCAATCTTCACAAAAATGCCCTTAAGCTCTGGCAGGCAAGAGAAAAGGCCGTGCCGGTCAAAGTCGATTTGATGGCCCAAGCGGGGGAGAACAAGCGCTTCTACTTCGGTCTGGATAAATCGTCCACGACTCTAGACACAGAGAACTTCATCATCTCCCAGACCAGTGAGGGCGGACGAGAGAAGTTGGCGTCATTGCTGGCTGGCGAAGAGCGCATCGAGGTGCCAAAAGCCTCTCTGGTGAGCGTCAAAGAGAGCGAAGATCTCATTCTTATTCTTCTGGGATCACACCGCTACTGGTGCCGCCCCTGGAACTTTCAGCTCAATTTCAACGACCAGATCAAATTTTTCGAAGAGAAGTCTCAGTAGAACAACAAGATAAAAAGCCAGTCTCTGGGCAGGAAACTGGCTCTATTACCTTGCTTGGGCGGGTAAGCAAATTGTGTGTTGATTGGATATTTTTATAATAGGGCCGAAGTATAACCACAACGTTACCGAATCACGATTACTCGATTTTTTTGCAGTTGCAAAAAATCTGAAAAATGAAGCAAGAACCAGCAAATTGCTGGTCCTCGCCTGTCCTTTCCCCTTGTCGATTCCGCTTTCTTTCTGGTCTATGACCAGTCGGTCAG
>CAZCBH010000107.1:9399-11891 GCA_964496875.1 uncultured Candidatus Obscuribacterales bacterium
CTTAAAGTGCAAAGACCGGCACTTTCGCGCCAGTCCTCACTTGTCCTTTCCCCTTGTCGATTCCGCTTTCTTCCTGGTCTTTGACCAGTAGGTCAGCTTTCTCCTTAAATTCCTGGAAGCGCTTCTTTAGTCTGTTTATTCAGCTCTCTTTCTCTTCCTGACTATAATTTATTCCACCACCGTTACTTCAACGTGACAGAGGCAGAACTTTTTCAAAAATTGCTGAATTTGCCGTTCTACTCTACTTCGAACTTATAGCCCAGACCCTTGACC
The DNA here is from genome assembly GCA_964496875.1 of uncultured Candidatus Obscuribacterales bacterium. Lineage (GTDB taxonomy): Bacteria > Cyanobacteriota > Vampirovibrionia > Obscuribacterales > Obscuribacteraceae > RI-106. The sequence continues at coordinate 9,673 of CAZCBH010000107.1, forward strand.
GTCTTGATCAAAGAATCCTTGCCATCCTGGGCGATTTTTTTACGCAAGCGCAAAACACGCTGACGTACCGCTTCATCGGTGGCTTCCGATTCGGTCTTGAATACTCTGTTCAGAAGCTCATCAGAACTGAAGAGCCTTCCTGGACTTTTCATAAATAGCTCCAGCAGGGCGAATTCGGATGGAGCCAGATTAACGGGCTGGCCGCCATTGGTCACCGAACAGGTAGCCAGATCCATGCGCAAACCGCCGGCTTCCAGAACCTTCTCTACCATCTGGGGAGGTCTGCGCAACAGGGCTTTAACCCGCGCCATCAATTCCGAAAATGCAAATGGCTTGGTCAGATAGTCATCGGCACCAGAATCGAAAGCCTCTACTTTATTGGGTACGTCCGATTGACCGGTAAGAAACAAGATAGGAATCTGTCCGCCGGAAGTTCGATACTTTTGACAGATCTGGATACCGGTAAGTCCGGGAAGATTCCAGTCGATGATAGCCAGATCGTAGTGATAGTAGGTCAGACGCTCCAGACCTTCAAGACCGTCATCCACCGCCTCGACTATATGATTGAAAGCGGCCAGAGCCTCTTCTACCACCTGGGAGACTTTAGGGTCATCTTCTACTACAAGAATTCTTGCCATGAACTCGCTATTTTATATAAGGTCTGCAACTCCTATTTATTATCCATAATTTGACCTGGATAAAACAGGCAAAAAGGATCTTCAGTCCGATAATTGCGTTAATCGGAAGAAACGGTCAGATCCCATCGCCGTCCCGTGACTCAAGTAGTGCGGGGGCACTGGAAAGAAGGTCGGCAAATTCTATTGACATGGGGTTTCCTCTTTTAAAAGTCGCCTCTTTTATTTGCCTCGCCATGGCAAGACAAAGCCCCTCGAGCCGGAACAATATTCGTTCAAAATTCGCAAAGCAAAATCAGATAGCACCACAGGCAGTGACATAGCACCACAGAAGATGGCACGCCACATCCATAACGACAGCGAAAAAATCGAGCATTCGATCCTTATATATGTGTCGATATTGCAGGCCTATGCGTAGCTGCCCGGCGGACGAAGAATCCAGACACCGGCTCTGAATCGGCTGGTGTTGTAATAGCTGTTCAGACCGGTCTCAATCCATTGGGCCTGACCGGAGCTATTGTGATAGACCTTGCCGTTGTAGCCGACTATACCGATATGGGAGCCACCACCGCCAGCCCGATAGTTGGCTGTTCGAGCACCGATAACAACATCTCCGGGTTGAGCTTCGCTGACATGCATCTTACGCCAGCCGTTATTCAAGAGCTGACCTTCCAGACCGCCGACCCCGGCGTTTCTAGCATAATCATAACCGCCGGCGCTGAGTACGGCAGAGACACTGGCGGCACATCCCAGCCGAGCCGGGGTGCCTCTGATAAAGCGCCAGAGCTGACGACCGACGCTATTGCTGGCTATCTCAGCCAGGGAGGCGTTGCCGCCGGGGCTGTAGTCACCGCGCCGTCTACGCTCATAGCCATTGGGATCCTGACCGGGATAGTCACGATAGGCATACTCATCGCGCTGGGGTGCGATATATACTTCCTGGTCCGGGGGTCGCAGCGCCCAGACCCTTCTGCCGAATTCCTGAGAACTGAAGGCGTCTCTGACATCGGCTTCGCTCCAGACACCGCTTCTGGAATCGTTATGGAATACCCGACCGTTGGTGCCGACGATCGCTATATGGGCATTGCCTCCGCCTTCTTCCCATCGTTCATTTTTACCGCCGTAGAGCACATCTCCGGGACGAAGCTGGTCCAGAGAGACAGGCTGCCATCCCCGGGCGAGAAGCTGCCTTGCCAGGGTCGAGACCCGACCGCCGTTGGCGTACTGAAAGCCTGCCGCCTGCAACACCTCGGAGACACTCGAAGTAGCCCCCAGACGTCCATCGCTGGTATCGGGAGCAAAGTCTGACTGCTGCCACATGCGGCGCCCGACCGAGCTGCGGGCGGCATCGTAAATACGTCTCGATTTGTCCTCACTGTTGCCTGGCGGTCCTTCATAGCGACGGTCGTAAGGTCCATCTCCGGGACGATTGCCGCTACGGTCTCCAGAACGATAATACTGGCTCCAGTAGTCACGCCAGTAATCGCTCCAGTACTGTTTCCAGTAATCGCGCCAGTAGTCGCTCTCTCCATTCTGGGAACGGCGTTGATCGTCGTAACGCTGCCAGGTCTCCTGCTCGCGAGG
>CAZCBH010000107.1:11991-17275 GCA_964496875.1 uncultured Candidatus Obscuribacterales bacterium
AGAAGGACCGTCGCTATAGCCGGGATTGATGTCACGGCGGAAGTTATCTCTGATATCTCTATTTTGACCGGGCGGGTCTAAAGGCGGTCTCAAAATAAAGACCTGGTCTCCATAGACCGCCGGATCGAAAGCATCCTGCCTGGATACATTGGTCCAGTTGCCGGTGTTGGCGTCGGAGTGATACACCGAGCCCCCCGGACCTACTATGCCGATATGGGCATTCCTAGAATCTTGATTCCAGCGGGTTCCCAGCTTGCCGCCTACGATAACGTCGCCTTCTTTCGCCTGGCTGACACCGACAAGCTGCCAGCCATTGGCGACCAGCTTTTTAACCAGATTATTGTTGTTGGCCGAATCGGCGTAATCATATCCCACCGACTGGAGCACCAGGGAGACACTGGCGGCATCCGCCTGTCTGCCGTTATCCAGATACTCGCTATAACGGCTCTGCTTCCAAATGGGATGACCGTCGGCTTTGCGGGCAATTAAAGAGATAGCGTCATTACCAGAGAAAACCAGAGGATTGTCCTCGCTTCGGTCGCTCTGGGAAGCGGGTCTTTCTATGCGCGCATCGCCCGGGTTAAAACGAAACGGAGACTCAGCCTCTGCCGGACGTTTATAGATACCGTCGGGAATCTCGAGCTGACCAGATGGCTGTTCGCTCTCTTGAGCAGGCCTGGCCGGCTTGAAATCCAGAACCTTGCCTGTCACGGAATCGGAACTGGAGCTTGAATTGGAGACTGCATCAGCCTTTGTGGCTGCTTCTAGAGAATTTATGTCACTCAAAGGCACCGAGCCTCTGGAAGAGGCGAGAAAGTTTCTATATTCAGCCGAAAGATTCTCCTTAGCCTGGCTTGCTTCCGGGCTATTGGCGACCTCTTTGACTGACTCTGGTCTTTCTAGACTGGCGCTCATTATTTCCTTTGGGAAGGCGTTCCGGTCGAAGCTTTCGAAATTATTCGACAGTCCGATTATGGGGTTGGATAGATTTATCCGGACGCACTTCGAGATTCCGTGACATCTTCTACAGTTTAGATATGGCGGGCATTTTGAGGAATGGGGGAAATACGAATGAAACCGGCCCGAATTACTTAATATGCATAGCCCTAACTCTCATCGGGAAAGATTAATCTGAGAGCCTCTTTTTAAGAATCAAACTGAAGCTATGTTCAAGATCACCCACAAAATAGCTCTTCTGATCATAGTTCCTCTGGTTATAGAACTTTGCTTCCTGGGCGTGGTCATGTCCTCCCTGGAAGACATGGAGAAAGACCGCCAGGACGAGTCCCGGGCCGTGGAATCGATGGTCTATGTGAACCTGATTCTCAACGACACCTGGACGGCTAGCACCCAGATGGTCCTCTTCAAGACCACCCGCTCCGAGAATTTCATGACTGAAATGCAGGAGCTTTACGAGAGCCTCAACGCCAGAAAAGAAAAACTTATAGAGATAAACGACTCCGCCGGAGAACCCGACCCGGAGACAGCACGGTTCATTCATATCATCGAAGAGATAACGGAAGTCTTCAAAAACACCGGAGATATTCTAGATGAATCTTCGGAATACACCAACATCAGCCTGATGAGCAAAGTAAGCGGCCTGGTCAAAGAATTGAACAAGTCCGGTCTCACCGTAATAGAGAAACAGTCCGATGCCCGCAGACTCTTTCACGAGAAACAGACTCAAAATAGACAAAAGTTGAAGTCGATTGTGGAGAGCGCAGCGATCGCCAATGTCATTCTGGCTGTCTTTCTCGCCCTGATTTTCTCTCTTACTTTCGCCCGGCGATTCAATGTTCTGATGAATAATACAATGAACATTGCCATAGGAAAACCGCTGGGCAAGCCGATATCCGGCACCGACGAACTGGCTAAACTGGACGGGGTCATTCATAACCTCTCCACCGAACTCGAGGCGACCAGAGAAAAAGAACGAGCCATGATCGACAACACCGCGGTTATCATCTGCTCTTTAAACGAATCGCTCAGAATCTCCGAAGTCAATCCGGCCATCGAACCGAAGCTGGGTTACGAAATAAGCGAACTGCTGGGCACCAATTTGCTTACCCTGGTCCACGAAGAGGACCACAACCAGGCCTATCGCGGACTGGATAGCACCAAGAATTCGGTTCATGAAGTCAACTTCGAAATTCGCCTCAAAAAAAATGACGGACGCTTTCTGCACACAGAATGGACCGCTAAATGGGCAGAGAGCAGCAAATCGCTCTTTTGCGTGGTGCATGACATCACCGAACGAAAAGAGGCTGAGCGCCTGAAGCAAGAAGTTATAGCCATGGTCAGCCACGACTTGAGAGCGCCATTGACCTCCCTGGGCGTGATACTGGATATGATGCTGGAGGGCGTGGTCGGCGATCTGAACGAACGAGGCAATCGCCTGGTCGGTCTGGCACAGCAATCGGTCACTGCGCTGATTACCATGATAAATGACCTCATCGATGTGGAGAGATACGAATCCGGCGGACTTTCTCTGAACTACGAAGAGACCGATCTCGAAGCGCTTATCAACAACGCTATCTATATGGTCAAACCGGAGGCGGACAGAAAAGAGATTTTGCTCCGCCCTCAATACGAGCCCGAGGAGATAGTAGTAGACTCCGGTCGCCTCAACAGAGTCCTGGTTAATTTAATTAGCAATGCGGTCAAATTCTCGCCGGAAAGCTCCGCTGTCGACATAACCTGCCAGAAAACCCCGGGCAAACATTCCATTCCGATGCTGGAATTCAAGATTATCGATAATGGTCCGGGTATTCCCGAAAACAAAATAGACCTGGTCTTCGAGAAGTTCAAGCAGGCAGGCCGAGGCGACGAAGGCGAGAAAAAAGGAAGCGGTCTGGGGCTTGCCATTTGCAAAGCGATAGTCGAAGCCCATGGCGGCGAAATAGGGGTGGAGAGCGAACTGGAAGAGGGCAGCATCTTCTGGTTCCGCATACCTCAATATGCCGCCAGTAAAGAGGATGCCGCCTGAACGATGGAGACCTTAACCGGTTTAATGATCCGCCCCTCTTGACATTACCCTGGGGGCAGGATCCACCCGGTATTTGCCAAGAGAAAGGATCTCGACTTAATCTTCCTCTTAACCGCCCCTTAACCCGGAGAGGAGGAGAATGGAAGAGTAGGACTTCGCACTAACAAAGAAGGTTCCATCGTGAGTACCATTGCTCTGTGTCTTTTCATCGCTGCTATCGCCTCGGGAGTTACCCAGTGGGTGAATGATAAATTCGATCTGGGCGGATATCTTTCCGACGATCAGCTCGCAGGCTAAAGCCGCGGAATAAACCGACAAGCCCCCCTTTAGAGCACCGGATTTGATACCATAAATCCGATTTATAATTCAGAACGTTTAAACAGAAGACTTCCCTTGTTGACAATCGAGCCATCTTGCTCGAAACTGGAAAGTTTTCTGTTTTTCGCTATAAAATGGTTCTGGAGTAGAGGAGGTTTTCGATGTCGAACTGGGATCCGAGCCACCAGACCGATCACGAAGAGAAGGTTGTCACAAAGACCAAAAAGAAGGTAAAGAAACCTCCTCTCTATAAAGTACTTTTGCATAATGACGACTTCACGACCATGGAGTTCGTGGTTAAAATTCTGATGACCGTCTTCCACAAGAAGGAAGAAGACGCAACCATGATCATGCTCGCGGTCCATATGCAGGGAATGGGCGTTGCCGGAGTCTATACCCACGAGATTGCCCAGGAGAAAGTGAACCGGGTCATGACCGAAGCAAGAGATCACGAATTCCCTCTGCTCTGTACCATGGAGCCGGAGTGATTAAAGTGGTAAATTGAATTGTAGAGTCGGTAAACCACAGGAAACCTGCCAGACAGATGCTTTCTCCGGAACTGGAAAAAACTATCAGTAAAGCCGCCGAAGAGGCTATCTCCCAGAGACACGAGTATCTCTCCCTGGAGCATCTTTTGCGCGCCCTGCTCGAAGACAAGACCGGTATTGAAGTTATCAGAAAGTGCGGCGGCGATATTGACGACCTCAAAAGAGAGCTCGACGATTTCATCTCTAAATCCTTCGAACAGATTCCTTTTACCGTGGACTACAATCTTTTGCAGACCGCCTCTTATGAAAGAGTCCTGCGCCGAGCCATTATGCAGGCCCACAATTCCGGTCAGACCACCATAGACGCCGGCAACGTAATCGCCGCTCTATTCGACGAAAGACGCTCTTATGCCACCTATTTGATCGAAAAGCAAGGCATCACCAGGCTCGATGTGCTCAACTATATCTCCCACGGTATTCCGAAAGACGGTATAGAAAGTGACGACGAAGAATCGATGGAAGTCGATTTCGGCGAAGATGGAGATGATGAAGACCGACCAATAAATAATCCTCTCGAGATTTTCACCTCGGACCTCACCAAAAGAGCCAGAGACGGCAAGATTGATCCCCTGGTCGGCAGGGAAGCAGAGCTGAAACGCACTATCCAGGTTCTTTCGAGAAGACGAAAGAATAACCCGGTCTTTGTAGGCGACCCCGGTGTGGGCAAGACCGCCATCGCCGAAGGTCTCGCCATCAGAATCTCCGAAGGAGACGTGCCGGATCTGCTCAAAGGCTCCGAAGTATTCTCTCTCGACATGGGAGCGCTTTTTGCCGGTGCTAAGTACAAAGGAGAATTCGAGAAGCGTTTGAAGAGTGTTCTCAAGGCTCTCAAAGACAAAGAGAAATCCATTCTTGTTATCGACGAGATTCATTCGATCGTGACATCTGGCACCGGTGGCGGTGGCAGCCTGGACGCCTCCAATATCCTCAAGCCCTATCTAACCAGTGGAGATATCCGCTGCATCGGCTCCACGACCCACTCTGAATACAAAGCATCTTTCGAAAAAGACAAAGCTCTGGCGCGCCGCTTCGAAAAGATAGACATTATCGAACCTACCAAAGCAGAGTCGATCAAAATTCTCAAAGGCCTTAGAAAGCAGTATGAAGAATTCCATGGCGTCGAGTATAGCGACGAAGTGCTGGAGGCAGCGGTAGAGCTTTCGGCAAGGCATATAAACGAAAAATTCCTGCCCGATAAAGCTATAGATGTCATAGACGAAGTCGGCGCCGCTTTCCGCCTCTTACCAGAAGAGGAGAGAGCCAACCGGGTCGTCACCGTCAAGGATATCGAAGACATAGTCGCCTCGATTGCCAGAATTCCAGCCAAGTCGGTATCGGGCTCGGACAAGGACAAACTCAAGAATCTCGAGAAAGAGCTGAAGGCAGTTCTCTACGGTCAGGACCATGCCGTCGAACAGGTGGTCAAAGCGAT
>CAZCBH010000108.1:0-17008 GCA_964496875.1 uncultured Candidatus Obscuribacterales bacterium
GTTTTGAGACAGCTTGCTTTGAGGATATGTTCTACCCAGGTGTTGGGGAGGGCAGGATTGGCGTTCCAGATAAGAGCCGCGGTGGCAGCCACTATCGGAGCGGAAAAGGAGGTGCCGTTCACCGAAATGGTAGAGCCGTCTCTATCCGATACCATGATGCCTTTACCTGGTGCGGTGAAGGTTGTGGAGTTACCCCAGTTGCTGAAGTCAGCCAGAGTCATGCTGGAATCGATGGCTGTCACCACATTGTAATAGGGGGTAGGGGGATTGGGGTCGAACATCGAATCATTGCCGGAGGAGAGAAATATCAATCCGCCTTTGGCGTAATAAGACTGCATGTAGACGTGGAGCGGTCCATGAAGGGAGACATTGGTGAAGCCGACCGGAGGCGGTGCACCATAACTGATATTGACGATTCGATTGCCGGTGGTGAACATGTTCAACAAGCCTGCCATAATCGCTATATCGTCGGTGGTACCACCGGAGCCCGCAATTTGAACAGGATAAACCCTGGATTTAGGTGCGACTCCTGCGGTGTTGGAAGAATTGTTAGCGGTGGCGGCGGCGGCGGTTGCCACCCAGGTGCCGTGACCATGAACATCGGTCTGGGCCCCTGATGAGGCGGCGCCACCTACTGCTCCGGCGATATCACCGAGCAAACCTGGACCGGCGAGAACAGTCATTCTTGCACCAAAAGTGGTTGCATCATAACCTTTGTCGGTCTTACCGTTGAGATCAGGTATATTTGCCTGGCAACCGGTATCGAAGACCGCCACCTTGGTGCCGTTACCTTGCACGGTATCCCAGGCTTTGGGGCAGTTCATCGCCGCCAGGTGCCATTGACTGGGGAAGTCCGCATCGTTAGGGACAAAATGAGCTTTGAATCTATAGTTTCGACTTATGCATCTAAAGGTTTTCTTTTCTTTCCTCAATTTGGTCTCGACTTCATCCAGCTTGCCTTTTGGGGTTTTGACGATCAAACACTTGAGCTGTCCTTCTCCCATGCTGCCGACCACCTGTCCATCGACCTCTTTAAATGCTTTATCTATGTTCTCTTGCTCTGCCGAAGCGTAGGGCATAATCAGTAATAGATCCGGGTCATGATAGGTCCTGGTTTTAGTCACCGTTCTCTTTTTGATACCGGTGGGCACTTTCAAAAATCTTTCTGCTGCATTGGCTGGCTCGGGTGCTAGAGTATTGGCGAGGCCGAGGGCGGCTGCCACTATCAGAGCCAGAGCGCGGTTTCCTCGGTTTCCTTTTGTGTTGTCTGAAGATCTGCTGAACATCTTCCACTTCTCCTATTCATTCCTTTTAATTAGTCTGCAAATCGCAACTCGCCGATTTCACATTGAAAAACGGCGGCGTTCCAGAATTTAGCGGGAACTTCAAAATATTCTCACAAACCCGAAGACCTTCCTAAAAAAGCGTGCTGACCCGGTGAGCATGCTGTGCAATACTCGATAATTGAGGAAAGTAGAAATGAGATCAGTATCCTTGTATGTAGAACGAAGACGCAGTGGACAAGGACAGGGTCTAGTAGAAGTCGTCACTACTCTGGCGGTGCTCATGCCCGCGCTCTTAGTACTGTTGGATTGCATATTTATTGGAATTGGAGCGGCCATCAATGATACCGTTGCCAGGGATGCAGCAAGAGCAGCCGCCTCAGGCCCCCCTGGCGTCAATATGATCTCTAACAATCGGGTAGTACTGGTTGCCGAGACACCTTATCAACGTGCTGTGGCTGTCTCTAAAAGAATCTACGGCACTAATCTTCCTATGAAGGTCAGAGAGACTCTAAAAGTCAGAGAATCTATCAATGATATTCCTCCTGCCTCCATGGGTGGTGCGGTAGAAGGAGAGATGAGTGTGGAAACCACTATCGATATCTATCCGCCTTTTCTAGTGGGAGCCATTGTCGGTCCCAGTGGAATAGCACTAAAGTCAAAGCATATTGTGCCTGTCACCTATGTGGTGCCGGCTAGTTAACGCTCATTCATTCAACCACACAATTAAAAGTTCTCTGCGCTCAGCATCTCGAGATACTCTTTTTTCATGGGCTTGACCAGATGCATTCTTACGCAATCGAACTGCTCGATGGTGAGCCTATCTCTTTCCTCTTTTGAAGTAGACAACATAACTACTACTCCTGGGTTTTCAGAAAGTGCGGAATATTTTTTCAAGAAATCATGACCGTCCATGCCTGGCATATTGATGTCGACAAAGATAATCTCCGGATTGCATTCACTATCCGAAAGCAATTCCAGCGCTTGTTTGCCATCAAAAGCGGGGATAACCTCGATGTTCTCATTGAATTTGCGCACTATTATCTTGGCGTAGAACTGATCAGGTTCGTTGTCGTCCACTATCATTATCTTCCTAATATCCAAACCCAAAGTCCTCGGCTCTTTTGCTTCCCCGTTCTCCCATCTAGTTCTTCGATTCCCAGGGTAGAATCAGTCTGAATTCAGATCCTCCATTCTTGCCCTCATACTCTATTCTACCTCCCAGCTTCTCCGCGCTCTTCTTTATCATATAAAGTCCAAGACCGGATCCAAATGAAGTTCTCGGATGAAAGCGCTTGAACATAGTGAATAGCATACTTTGCTTCTCTTCAGGCACACCCAATCCATTGTCTTCTACAGAAAAACTATATTCGCCATTATTTCTAGCAGTCGATATCTTTATGAAAGAGGCTTCTTTGGTGGGGTCCCGGTATTTGATCGCGTTAGAGATAAGATTCTCTACGATAAGCTGAAATCTGCCCTTGCCCACGGTAATTCGCTCCGGAGCCTCGAAAGATTCGATAAACTCGACCCTGTCATAGCCTTCAAGATGGGACAGACTATTCCGAATACCATCAACCATATCTTTGACTTCGATCTCCTCGACCTCTTCTTCTACGCTCTTGGTTGCAGTCAGGGTAAGGATATCCTGAACCAGTCGCTCCAGTTTGATCAGTGAATTCTGGGCATGGTCGATGCTTTGAAGAGCCAGGTCGGAGTTGCCTTCTTCGATAGAGTTGCGAGTCACTCCAAGAAGGACTATTGAAGATATCAAAGGAGACCGCAAATCATGAGAAGTTCTGTAAGCGAACTCTTCAAGCTCTGCATTGGTTTCGAGCAATTCCTGCCGAGCTTTTTTGCTTTGGGTAATATCTTGAATTTGCGAGATGAAATATTTTGGACGGTCATCTTCATTCAGGACCAGAGAGACACTGAGTTGACACCAGATTATCTCTCCTCCCTTGTTGACATAGCGTTTCTCCATGAAATAAGACTTGATTTCGCCGTCAAGCAAGCGTTTCACGTTTTCTAAGTCGCCTTCCAGGTCTTCAGGATGGGTCATGGTCTGAAAGTCGGTGGTCAAAAGCTCTGCTTCGGTGTATCCGAAGATCTCGCAGACAGCCTTGTTCACTTCGAGCCAACGACCATCCGGAGATAAAAGCGCCATTCCTATAGGCGAATACTGCATAGCCTGCCGGAATTGTTCTTCACTCTGTTCCAGGGCGGCCTGATAGTCTCTCTCGATGGTTACATCCCTGGCTATACCCGCCACACAGCTTGTCTCACCGTCCTCTCCTGTTACGGGAACCAGCTCCAATCTTGTCCAGTAGACTCTTCCATCTTTGGTTCTGTTCACCAGCTCGCCGGAAAATGCTTCCCCTCTTAAGATGGCGTCCTCAAATCTTTTCGAGTTCCTTTCGTCGACATCCTTCACCCCTCCGAAAACCTCAATCGGATTTTTGCCGGTGAGCTCCTCGGCGCTATATCCACATACTCTGTCAGCGGTTTCGCTGGCGTAGGTGATAAGCTGCGTACCATCCACTCGATCGGCAATCCAGACCAGATCGCTAGAGGCATCTATTGCCCGTTTCAACAGCAGAAGCTGTCTCTGTTGTTCATTGAGAGAACTGACCATGGCGTTGAAAGATTCCGCCAGTTCGCCAATTTCATCATCAGAAGTCACCGAAGTGCGAACGGACAGTTCGCCTTCTTTGATCTTTCGCACCGCACTGGCCAGATTCACAACCGGAGCGGCGATAGAGCCGGAGAGATAGAACCCGACTAGTATAACCACGATAGAAATAGCTAAAGTCACTAACAGTATTGTATAGAGCAGCGTATTGACAGGAGCCAGAGCCTCTTTCCTGTCTATTTTTGCCACCAAACCCCAATCTAACTCCGGTATATAACGGGTGGCAGCCAGGACCGGAACATCCCGGTAGTCGACAGTCTCCGGAGAGATCATAATCCGGTCGTTTTTCATGAGGGCTTGAATAATAGGAACATCTGCTCTATCCGCTTTGACCCTTCTCTCCAGATTCCGGTTTTTATCGTGCCTGACAGGCGTGAGAAATCTAGCACTGCCGTCCTCCTCTCTGACTGCCACAAGAGTCTCTCCAGTTTCGCCCAATCCATCATAGTTTCCGGTAATCTCAATCAATTCCCGGGCATCGAAAACCGTATTGATGGTCCCCACTGGCTTGTGGTTAAGCACAAAAGGTGCGGTCATCAGCCCGTGCAGTTTGTGCTCTTTGTCGAGCCATAACTGACGAAGTTGCGGCTCTCTATTCATGCCAGGAGAAACCTCAGGAGGCTTGAAACCAGGCTGGGGCATTACTCCTACCGAGATTACACGATCTCCGTCGAGCCCTACAATCTCCAGGTATCTGATGTCGCGATCCGCCTCCAGGGTATCTCTGAGAATCAGCTTCAGACGATCTAGCAACTTCTTATCAGATGAATGGCTGTATTCTATGAAAACTTCCCGCAGGGATGTTCGCGACCGAAGCAGATTGACTTGATCCTGCCAGGCGTTGAACACATGCAAAACATTGCTCTTTTGCCCGGATGCCAAAGCCTCCAGCTTCTGACCGATAGCCTCGACAAAGGAAAAATATACCAAAAGAAAAACAATCGAACTCACCGTGGCGATACTGGCCAGCGAAACAGTCAGAAAAGTGATGCTCAGTTTAGAGCGGATTTTCATAGAGAAGCCGACTAACTCGTGATAGTCACCACAGCTGTTTTAAATGCTGTTCTGACGAATAGGGAAAGATGGGGATACTACATTTTTCCCATTTAGGGCAGAGTTACACGGCTCTAGAGCCCCAATAGTGAGCAAATCACTCAATAGAGTTAATTCACTTAGTCTCAACGCACTTCTGTAGTCAATGAGGATATGACAGAGTCTCTTGCTGTATCTGGGTCCTCGGCTCTATAATCTCGCCATCCCTTCCTGTTAAGGGAATCTCCACCAATTGATATAGGTTTCTTTTGATGACCACAGTGATACTCCTTACGATATCTAATCTATTCATGACCTTTGCCTGGTACGGGCATTTGAAATTCAAGGAGGCTCCGCTTTTAACGGTTATTGTCATAAGCTGGTTGATCGCTTTCTTCGAATACTGTTTTCAGGTTCCGGCAAATAGAATGGGGAGCTATCATTTCACCACTGCCCAGCTAAAGGTGATGCAAGAGGTCATCACTTTGATGGTCTTCTGTGCCTTCTCCGTCTTATATCTTAAAGAGCAGATCAAATGGAATTATCTGGCTGGTTTTCTTTGTATTGTGGGAGCAGTCTTTTTCGTCTTTCTGCCCGAGCGCGGTTCCATCGCGAATCAGAAGAGTTCTATAACACCTATACCGCTTACTGATGCGGAATTTGACAGTTTCAACGGGAAATAGCAGGCGCTTACAAACTGAGTTCAAAAAACTGTGAAAAGCCTGATAAGATTATGCTATGGCAGGCAACAAGAACACTGTAGAGATTGGTGCTCACTGTAATGGTGGGCTTAAATCGGCGCCGAAAAAGGCGCTAGAGATAGGCGCCCAGGCAGTACAGATTTTCATAGGCAGCCCACAGTCCTGGAAAAGCCCCACCCCTGATAGAGATGAGATTCAGGGATTCAAAGAAGAGATTCGAAAGAACAAATTAGGACCAGTCTTTGTTCACGGCACTTACCTTGTCAACCTGGCATCGCCCACGGTAGCAAATTACGAAAACTCCATAGAAAATCTCTCCATCGGTCTAAGGTTAGCCGATGCCGCCGGAGCCTCCGGTCTTATCTTCCATCCGGGTTCTACTAAAGGTGAACCCTATGATGATGCGATATTACGGGTGGTGCACTCCATCGAACGAGTACTGGAAGATTATCAAGGAGATTGCAAATTAGTTCTGGAGGTCTGCGCAGGCTCCGGCAACACGATAGGTTCGAAATTCTCTCAGTTCAAAGACGTGTTCAATGCGCTGGCTTTCGATAAACGCCTGGGAGTCTGCTTCGATACCTGCCACCTGTATAGCGCCGGATATGATATCGCTTCAAAAGATGGGCTGGATGCGACTCTGACAGAATTTGACAATCTGGTCGGTCTGAAGTGGTTGGTGGCTATCCATGCCAACGACTCGAAAACCCCTTTTGCCTCGGGCAAAGATCGCCACGAAAATATCGGTGAAGGTTCTATTGGCGGTGAGGCTTTTCAGAGAATGATGACGGTCAAAGAGCTCCGATCCGTCCCCTGGATTCTGGAAGTACCGGGATTCGAGAATAAAGGACCGGATCGAAAGAATATCGAGATCTTAAGACGATTTTCCACCGCCGGCAGCAAAAGCAAATGTCGGGCTTACTAGAAGAAGACAAAGCCAGAGAATGTTATGAAACGGCACGGGCGCCTGGCTATGAAAAACCCGGTGCCAAATAGAGAATTATTCGGACAGTCCGGGTAAAATGCACCTGGTGACATTCGAGGGAGCCTCTCCCTCTGCCGCAGCCGGAGTAAAAGAAATATGGAAAGACCCAAAAGAAGACCTTTACCTGGCTCAGCCGCCAGCGATCTGAGCGCCACGACTTCTATCAAAACCGTCGGCAGAATAATGCCGCTGGAGACTCCCGACGACCTTCCGACCCGCTGGCGTGGAACACCGCTGGAAGAATTCGTGGCCGCCCACAACTTTCAGGGTGATATCGAAAGCTGCACCAATCCGCGCATGCTGCTCGTCTCTTGCATCGAGTTTAGATTTCGCCCGATCATCCCCTCGGGATTTTCCTATGTAATGCGCACCGCCGGTGGTCGCCTTAGCAATCTCAATGGCGCTGAGTTCGCCCTTTCGTATGTTCTCTCCAAAGGTGTCAGGCACATCGCCCTGGTCGGTCACAATGACTGTGGCATGACTAAGATAGGTGGGATGAAACCACAACTGATCCAGGCTTTAGTAGAACAGGGTTGGGATCGTTCCAAAGCTTCCGATTTTATCGAAAAGAACATGGAACAATTCTCCATCACCGATGAAATCGATTCTTTGAAAAAAGAGTTCATGATGTTGAGAGAAGAGTTTAAAAATGTGGTGATCGCTCCTCTATTCGCCTCTCTCTCCAGCGAACGGCTGCATCTGCCCTCCTGGTATAGACACTATGACCCAGACTAAGCAGGTCATACTATGGTTAGTGGCAGCAACATTAGTCTTCTTCATCGGGTCAGGCGCCGCCTCTCTCTTCCTTACTCTCAGCGATAAAAACAGTTCGGCAGCAAGACAGAACAAGAAGAAGAAAGAGAAATCAGAATCGGCAGGCTCAACTAGTACAAAGGACGTTGAGACCTTCCCGGGCGATGAGAAAAAGACATTTGCACCAATAAAGAAGAAGCAGGCCATCGCCTGTACTTCTCAGGATTGTGCCGCCGGTCAAGAGGCTCTTAAACAGAAGCAATACAAGAGAGCTATTGATTGTTTCAAACTTGGATTAAACAACAACTCTTACTGCGCCGAGGCCTATCTTGGTATCGCCAGAGCAATGCTTGAACTGAATCAAAATCGAAACGCCATGGAGGCAGCCCGTCATGTGCTGGCGCTCGATCCGGAACGAAGCGAAGCCCATCTGATTCTCGCCCAATGTTATGCAAATAAGCAACAGTTCGGAAAAGCGCAAGACGAAGCAAGCCAGGCGGTTGAAAAGAATCCGAAAAACGGAGAGGCTTATCTTATGCGAGCAAAAATGGCTTACATATCGTCTCTGCAAGATCCGGAATCGGCTCCCGCCGATGTAGAATCGGACCTCAACAAAGCTATCGAGTTGGCACCAAGTGCCGATGCCTACGAAGCGCTGGGAGTCTATCTGGGTTCACGGAAAAAAGTAAAAGAGGCCATCGATGCTTTCAGTCAGTCGATTGCTATTGAACCGACCTATAATGCTTATTTACACAGGTCCGCCGCCTATTCTTATTTGAAAAAATATTATCAAGCTCTCAGTGATCTCGATCAGACGACAAAGATGCATCCCGGAGACCCCTATCCTTTCAAGGTCAGAGCCGGTATTCACAAAGAGCTTGGTCATCCGGAACAGTCCCTGGCGGATCTCGGCAGGGTAATCGAATTGACACCGAAAGACTTCGAAGTCTACTACGAAAGGGCAAGGATTCTCACCGACATGAAGCGCTATACCGAAGCGATAAAAGACTACGACATCATCATCCATGCGAATTCTATGGATGATGATGCGCTTCTGAAAAGAGCTGATGTTTACTTCAAAAAGGGAGACTATGGTAAAGCGCTCGCTGACTACAACGAGGCCATCGACCTCTATCCGCAGTCAGCTTACGCTCATTCCGCACGCAGCAAAGTGCTGCGCAAGCTGGGCAAATCAGACCAGGCAGATCTTGATGAAAAGCGGGCGCTGGAGCTAAAGAAAGCACCCGCAATCAAAAAGATCTAAAGCACTAGCCCTGGTGTTTATTCGCGGAAGCTACATGGTGCTTCTCTAGCGTAGATAGGTTCAAGAATGGAACCGACCCACCGCCGGAGAATGTCGGCAGCTCGCCGTTCCACTTCTCTACCGCTCTCAGATTGACGAGATTCGGGTTTTTCGCAAGAGCATCGGCTTCTCTTTGAATAGCCTGGGCTCTGGCGATACTCTCTTTCTGAATCTGATAGGCGACAGCGTCAGCGGAAAGCTCTTTCTCCCGAGCTGCGGCTTCCGCATCGGTGATTCTGCGCTCTTTCTCGTTCCTAGCCTGCAGAGCTTGCTGCTCGGCTTTTACTTTGGCTTCGATAGAGAGGTTGAACTCCTTCGAAAAATCGAAGTCGGTCACTGCCACGTTTGCAACCTGGACAGCGCCTTCCAGCTTTTTCTCACGCAGAGTGTGCATGATGTAATCGCGAATAGCGGATGTCACCAGGCGCTTCACCTGTGCTCGTCTTGTCACCAGCTCTTCGGCAGTATATTTAGCAGTAATAGCTTTGAGGCTCTCCTGCACTGCCGGTGCCACTATCGTCTGGTCTATTTTGCACAGATCCCCGACCGACTGAAAAGCCTCAGCGGCCATGCTGGGAGCGATGTTGTGCTGAACAGAAATGGTGGTCACCACGTTCTGCAAGTCTTTCGAAGCTGACGTCGCTTTGACTTCGAAGCTGGTCAATCTCGTGTCGATCTGCTGAACTTGATCGATGATCGGCTGCTTTAAATGAAATCCCGGGGAGAGCTCCGTAGGGTTGACTGCTCCCATGGTCATCAGAACACCGACATGTCCGGCATCTACCGTGACGAAAAATCCTGCTGCCAGAGGCAGAGAAAGCACCATCAAGGTAAGAGCCACCGGTAATACTACCTTTGGATAAACAGTCTTGGGGATCATCTTCGTATCTCCATTTATAATTGGCACCAACACAGAAAAAGCTAACTCCGTCACGGCGACGAACTCGCAAATTTTTCTAGAGAGGTTTGAACTAGACTTCGGCGTGCCAACCTGGCCAGAAATCACAAGCGGTCGTCTACGATGCCGTTGTTGACCTCACTTTATCCAGAATATCATCCGCCCGCTTGACATCAAGCTTTGTTCAGAAATTACTTAGGATTATATTCAGCACTTGCGACCCTAACGAACTACATCTAAGTAGTTGCGAATAAATTCATATCTCACCATAGGATAGCAAGCAATCCTTTAAAGAGATTTGAACCCAATTCAATTACACTAGACCATCTCCATACTAAAGCGATTTCCCCTGTTCTTTTTGATTGAGGTTGACCACATGCATACGGACTTTATGGGCACAAGTCAGACTACGATGCCCTCACCTGAAGCAGCCCGGAAAATGAGTGATGACGAGCTGGTTCAAAAACTAAAAGCGCTCGGGACAGATATCGATAAACTGGAGTTTATTCAACTGGCCAAACAACACTTATCTGTTCAGAAGCTTATCGAACCGTTTGATGAGAGATACAGTCAAAGCGAACAGCGGACAGAAAACGATGACCCTCGTGAAGAGCACTGGATTTGGCTTTGTTGCAAAGAACTCTGGATCAGATGGGTCCCGGATGAACCCTGCCTGGAAATCTGGCATGACATGGTTCTTGATGCATACAACGGAGAATTGAAAAACTCTGATATCGATGTTTCGAATAACTGGCTGCAAGCCTGGCAGCTTATGAGAAAAATCATAGAGAAAGCCGGAGCCGGTGTAACCATAGAAGAGATAGAAGAAAATTATGAGAAAGGACTGATTCGAAACTGGATTCAGGAAATGTTGACAGTGCTGTGGAATGCCGGTGTGGATGATTCAACTTATCTAGATAAGTTGATTGCTCTATGCCAGGAAGTTCTTCAGCACAGCAGCCAGGACAACACCAATCCGTTCGTTCTGAACCTGAAAGAGATCATAGCCTTAACCTACGCCCAGAAAGGTGACCGTCAAACAGCCGACGATTTATTTCGAGATTTGACCGAAGCCTTCCCCGAAGAATATACATGCTGGTTGAGATGGGCTATCTCGTATTCCGACGACGACTACGATTTCACAGCCAGTGCCAGGACTAGAGAGATATTCAAAGAAGCGCTGTCTAAAAAAGCGATAAAAAAACGTCATGCACTGATAGATACAGTCTGCCGAATCTACAAAATAGGAAGAAAAGACTCCTGTTTCTGCAACAGTGGAAAGAAATTCAAACGCTGTTGCGGCACGTAACCTGCCATGACCGAAAGTCCCCCTGTCAAAGTGCTTTCTCTTGAAAGCGATCAATCTATCAGATCCTCCATCAGAGTTCTGCTCGAAGGTGTGAGCGATCTGACTCTTGCTGCCGAAGCAGAAACGGTGGAGCAAGCACGAGCCATCCTTAAAAAAAGAGATATCGATCTTGTCCTGATAGATTTAGCCGAACCAGATTCCATCTCATTTATCGCCGAGATTCGCAACAAATACAAAACCATCAAAGTGGCGGTTGTCACCGCCAGCGATGAACCCGGGGATATATTCAGTGCGATGGATGCCGGAGCCGATGCCTATGTTCTAAAAGCAAATCTCAAAGAGTCTTTGGAGAACGCCATTCGCTGTGCCAGACTTCTGCAAGTCTGGCTGGATCCGGGTCTGGCGCGTCAGGTTCTACAAGTCATAGAAAACAGCACCACATCTAAAGGCAGTCGAGTACTGCCTACCGGATTGATGATACTTCCACTATTGCCGGACGACAAGTCTTTATTAGAGCTGGTAGCATCGAGCGAGCAGTGCGAAGGTGGCGTCTGCATGGTCGATGCTTCATTCTTGAAGAAGCTTAGACGCTACGGTCCCTGAGGACAGCGATTACAACTTTGATGTAAAATTCAGAATGCCGGTGATTTAGGAATAGGAACGAAAAACGAAAGATGAAAAAGAGACCTCTGGTCATAATTGTATCAGCGTTGCTGCTCTATACAGGAGCGGGATTTACTGCCAGTTGCCACGGACAAAATCAATCCGTCAGCGAAGATACTGTAGATAGCGGAGTGGTCAGCCACACGCCCACTGAGCCGCCCCATGAATGGACCCGCGAAGAGATGCTCCTGGCACAGCCGATGCCTATGTCGGGAGAAGAGCGGGATTTCGTCTTCAACCACAAATCAGTCCAGAAACTGAACGAATGGAACTATAAAGACTATCAAGACTATGTCGCTTCACCGATAGGCAGGCAGATCCTGTTTGGGGAAGGTCAACGCTGGATAGATATCAGAATGATGCTGCGTGCCCAGGCTCAGTTCGCCGAGGACTTCGTGGCAGGCAAAGTCAAAGCTCCACAACCCCTGCCGGAAAGACCGGAGCGCAGGAAGTCCCAGGCGGACGAAGATAATCAGGAAGGCGAAGATATGCAACCAGGCGCAGCTGGCAGTAGCTCCGCCCCCGGTGCCTCTGCCGGGTATCCGGGAGACGACGAAGGCGGCGAAAGAAGAATGAATCTGCGTGAGAATTTGAGCGATGACGAGCTGTTTCTCAAAGAGGCTTCCGCGCTGAACGGAGCCGACAGCGAAGTTCTATTTAATAAGCTGAAAGCGCTGAGAGAGGATATCTCGAACTGTTGCAAACGGCTCGACAAAGCCACCGAAGAAGCGAAAGGAAAGGGACTTGCCCAGTCCCTGGAGAATCATCTTAACGCCGTTCTCTGGGAGTAGTAAGGCAATCACCATTTAAGCGGCAAATCCCAGGAGTAGTTGAAAAGTCTTTCCATCAGCTCTTTTTTTCGAGGCGGAAACTCGAAGTCCGAGCCTTTTTTAAGTAAATACTCGCTCTCTGCAATTTTATTAAGCTTGAAAGCGGCATAGGCTCCCGCCAGACGCTCATCGCGCCTGGGTTGACGATTGCCGTGCATCAACTCCTCTCTGGTCTTGAGCAAGTATTTGTACTCGGCATAAGATTCCATATAGCAGAATTTCGCCATGCCTTCATCCCCCAGAAAGTCATAGATAATGCCCCTGGCGCAGGACCATTTTATGCGACGATTGCTTCGTTTTTCGATTCTATCTATCTCGGCAAGGGCTTCTTCAAACTTCCCCTGACGGCAGAGAATGCCGATTTTGACGGGATAAGCATAGTTCTGATAGCCGGGATCAACTGCCAGGGCGTTTTTAATGCTTTCCTCGGCGGCAGAGAATAAGCCCCTTCTGGCTTCCACGTTTGCTTTCATCGCCCAGGCCGCACTCCTTGCCTCGGGACTGAAGCGTATCAAATACTGGGCATCGCGCATCGCCTCCGGATACCTCTCCATTCGGATCAGAAGCGAAGTTCGCTCCAGCATCAGAGTGTCATGCAGGGCTTTATCCTTTGCCGCATAAAAATTCATGTATCTGGTTGCAGCATCAATAGCTTTGTCGAGCTGATGGTTTTGATCGAAAATACTCACCACATGAGATGGCAGTCCATTGCGCGGATCCAGCTTGAAGCTGTAATCATAAATGCTGGAAGCCAGATCCGGACTTATTCTAATGGCAGCCCAGCCAAGCCTGTAGGTCAAGCCTGCTACTGCTCTTGGTGCCGCCATGGGCAAGAGCGGCACCAGCACCATGACCGCCACCAGCAAAATAGACACAGGCTTAGTCACTGTGACCTTCTCGGTGTTTCTGAATGCGAAACGACAGAGTCCGGCGATGAAAGCAAAAACAATGAAAACCGCCGAAAGTAGCAGAGTAACAAACAGAATCACAGCGATATGATCGAGTGTAAACCAGGACAAGATCGGGATGGAGTCTTTCTCTGCAAAAAACTCGGCAAAGTTAAAGGGCACCAGAACAGCGGCGGTCAAACCGGCGAAAAGTACGAAAATACAGGCAAACCATTCGCTGAGCATCGCTTTTCCTTTGGCAAGAGCGGCTCGTTTTTTGTTGAAGATGTTAAAGCAGAAATAAGAACCCACGGTACAGAGCAACAAATATAGTCCTCCCTGTATATTGAACCAGATATCTTTAGCGAGCATGTCGTGAGGAAGGTTCCCCACAACAAGGCAACAGAGCCCGACAAAAGCGATGGAATATACAACTGTTGCCGGGCTGAGATTAGCCTTCAACGTCCTTTTGGTAACATACTCGGGAATGCCTTGCCCGCCTTGGATCTGTTTGAGATCCTGAAGCAACTCTTCCATACTCTGATAACGTTCATCCTGCTCTTTAGCAAGACACCGAGAGATGACATTATCGAGACTCCTGCCGACCTCGGTGTTTCTAATACCTTTATCCAGTCGCCGGGGATTCTCATTGATATGGCTGACCACAAGCTGCATCGGATTATCACCGGCAAACGGCGGCTCGCCTGTTAGCACTTCGAACATCAAACAGCCAAGGGAATATATATCCGACCGGCTGTCAAGCCGGAATCCCAGACATTGCTCCGGGCTCATGTAATAGGGACTGCCGAAAACGCCTCCGGTTCTTGTCAGATCCTGGGTCTCTCTAGAAGAGATGGTGTCCACTTTGGCTATGCCGAAGTCTAGAATTCGCGATCTGTTGGTATCATCAAAACTCGGTATCACATTCGATGGTTTGATATCGCGATGGATAATTCCTTTTTGATGGGCATACTCAAAACCTTCCGCCAACTCGATAAAAAGATCAACGGCTCTCTCTGCTATTACAGGTCCAGATACATCCAACAATTGTCGCAGAGTTTTTCCCTCGACAAACTCCATCAATATGACAGAGTCGCCGGATTTTGTAGTGGCGAATTCAAGCACCCTGGTCAAGTTTGGATGATCCAGTTCCCGAGCAGTCTCTGCCTCGAGTTTGAAGCGCTTCAATGCAGCCGTATCATCACTGAGGCTCTCGAGCAGCGCCTTTATCGCGACAGTCTCCCCTGTCTGACCATTCTTTGCCTTATAAACCTGGCCCATGCCTCCCTTACCAAGAAGGGCGATCACTTCGTAGCTTTGTCCCGATTGCAGCTCGATGATATCGCCCGTTTTATAACGATGAACCGTCTCTTCGGCTTGTTCTTTATCGTGCTCCGGCTCCGTCTCCTGATCAGGAACCTCTTTAAGCTGTTCTTGCCCAGCTTCATCCGCCCCGCTCAAGGTCGGGGATTCTGGCTCCATAACCGAGTCTCCGTATGGTTTTTCAGACATCAGCGTTGATTCCGCGCTTAATAGGGACCACGAGCATTCAATAATATGCCCGCTTTGAACGCAATCGAAGACTACCAATGTCCCGGGTCTGACTCTGGTAAAAACCCTGTGGCTACGGACGGCTCTGTGACCCATAATCGATTCACATTCGAAAAATGCCGAGCTAATCTAACCTTACCTTGCCTAACCTAACCAAAGAGAAAGGACAATGCCGAACGAATTACGAAGATACATCAAGCTCGATGCCGTCGAGCCTTTCAAAATCACCTTCATGACCCTCTTACTAATCATTATGTTTGCCCGAGCAGCCTCCGCCTACAGCACTCACCTTATACTTCACCCATCTCAACTCAAAGCCCTCGAGGAACAGGCACTCAAAAGAACAGAAGGAAATGGCATGGACTCGACCTTTATAGAGGCGTCTAGATTTCCTTCCGATCCTGTATTCTCTTTGCCTAAAGTGATAGAGGTTCTGGAAAATGACCGCTCCCGGCTTGCCTGGTTTACTTATCCTGCCAGTGTTCGAGGTCGAGTCTTCTTTGGCTTTGCACCGGACGCGACCCCGTCTATCACGAATAGTCGCGGCGGTGGCTGGTGATGTCTGCTTTCACCGGGTCCACCAACAAAAGGCGGACCGCTGCCTTTCCTCTATCTAGAATGTGCTCCGAGTTTGATAATCCCTCATCGCCCCGGGAAGATCTGGTATCACCCATGTTCGACATGCTCTTTGTCTGCGGACTGGCGCCCTGGCTTCTCGGGCTGGTAACCTTTGCAATCGCCTTCAGCGGTCTCGCCGAGAGATCATATTTTGCATCTATGTTAGCACCGCTCACGGTGTGCTATGTAGCCGCCTCAATTCTAATTGGCGAATCTCATCAATTCACCTCGATTCTCAGGTACTACGGACCGTTCAGAGAGAGAACCAAACAGTTTATAGCTTCTAGAATTCCGCTCTGGATTCTCTATGGTTGTATATCATTTGTGCTGGCTATGATAGTCCTTTCCCAGGTCTTTCGCTTCGACTCTTCTCCGACGGTTTTCTCTAGTCTATTCAGCCTTTCAATAGGAATTTTTGTACCGGTGGTACTGTTTATATTCGAAAGTCTGGTCAGTCTCTTTCCTGTGTTTCTAGCCCAGCACTTCTGCGGACAGGCCCAGGCCATAGGCATAATGTATTGCCGCAACAGAGGATTCGAGCTGACCAACTATGAAACCAAATTGATTTCCTGCACCGCGTGGCTGCTTGTTATCGCCGGTGCCTGTTCCATCGCAAAGCCGTTCTTCAACAACCTTCCTTTCATCGGACCAGCCCCCTTCAATGAACTTAAACTTCCAATGCAGATCGCCTCTTCATTTTTCGTCCTTTACTGCGCTCTGCATTTCTATCGCCGAGGTTCCTCTGGGGGTGGCTGGCTTCCTCGACAGACAGTCATTCTCTGGTCCAGTCTCTCTCTTTTCTTTCTTCTGCCGTCGGAATTCATGATCTATGTCTGGATATTCATTCCACTTCTTTTTCACGCCACCCAACATTGGGCGGTGGCATGGTCGACCAGGCAAATGGAGAAGGATGCCCAGGGACTATTGAGACCCCGGGGAAGGATAGCTATTCTAGATGCGCTTTTGATGATGCTTCCGGTGCAGCTAGCCACAGTGATGGTTCTTTTCTGGCCCCTCTGGTTTCTCGGTGACCAGCCCATCTTGGCCGAAACTTTCTCCGACTCACTGACCCTGGGAGTGCAGCTATCCATGCTGGTTTTCTATTTCCACTACTTCACCGACCGCATGGTCTGGAGAAAACGCATTTAATAAAATAAGAAAGCGCCGGTAACATCTATATCGCCTCAAAAATGCCTAGGAGCTTGCAACTTCATTGTTGCATGGGAAATTTCAGAAAAGACGTTTCTGAACCAGAGAATCCAAGCTGTTACAGGGTTTCCAGAAGCGGGCAATGATCCGGTTCAAATTGACATTGCAACTCCTGAGTTGCATGCTCATAGGCATGTATTTAGAGAGATGACGAGCTGTATCGAATCAGCGTCAGAGGCTAAAACTCAAAGAAAGAGAAATCAAAAAGGAAAAAAACGGGTCTCTGGAAGAACCCGCTACTCAATTCATTTCAATTTAAAAAGAAACTTGGGCGGTGAGAGACTCGAACTCCCA
>CAZCBH010000109.1:0-16723 GCA_964496875.1 uncultured Candidatus Obscuribacterales bacterium
GATATTCGAAGCCCACGTTCCATTTGCCAGATAGATCCGGGGCGTGATCCGGAGCCGGTAGAAAGCCGGGTTGTTGCTGCTCTGCCTGACCAGGATTCTGTTCGGCAGGCGCTTCAGCCGGTTGCCCTTCGTCGCCGCCTTGCTTCTCTGCTTCCCAGACACCGTTCAATTCCTGGCCGTTTAATGCGACCACGAATTTGCCGCTCATATAAGGATTGCCGCTCAAATCTACCGAACCCTCGTACTCGACCGGGGTCTGCTCGGTATTGCTGGGATTCGAGTATCTTTTATAAAAGATTACCCTGCCTTCCTGGACCGTGCCCTGCTCCAGGGCGAAAGCTTTGCTGTTATGGTCGTCGGTGCCCTCACCGCTAAATCTATTACCGTTCTGGTCTAATTTGACGCTACTTGTGAAAGTCTCGTCTTTTCCATCCAGCTTATACGCAAGCTTCCAGTAACCGCTCAATCTGCCGGAGTATTTCGGATTGCCTCCATCGGTTGGGGGAACTTGCTGTTGCTGCCCCTGACCGATGCCCGGCGTGGGAAACGCCGGTCTTGTGTCTTGAGGTTTGGGTTCGGTTGCCTGTTTAATCAGGTTACAGCCAGCTAGATGAAACGGCAGCAGGCAGAATGCAAAGACGGCAAGAACGGCCCGAAGCAGTATTCTCCGGGTCTTGATCTGACGTTTCTGAACGGGATTCCTCTTCATTGGACTTATGGGAACTAGTAACAACCACTTTTAGCTGGACTTATTTTGGCTCATTTAGATTATCAAATACATCCCTCAGGGGAAGCGGCTTTATCTGCCGGGCTCCTCTATCGATTTTGGATATATAAAGGATGGATGTCTGCCTGATTTGAATTGTATCTCCATTGCCGGTTCAATGCTCTGATAATTGCCCATAGCTTGCATATTTCGGCGGATTTGAGCCTTTGAAGGCATTTTAAAGATTAAATTTTCTCATTTCGACTACGTAATTCCCGCAAGCCCTCCTTGACAAAGGGGGGCGCCTCCTTGACAATAAGTAGACTTAGTAAAGGTTAATCCTTCCTACTACTCTTCCCTCTTCCAAGGGGTTCTCATATCGTGGCTGCTGACCAAGTCCAAGAAAAACCGAAAGAACCTGAAGCTAAAGCATCTGACGCTGCCGCCGGGAAGGCTGCTGAGGCACCTCAATCTCAGCAAGAGAAGGATGCCGTCGGCGCGCAGGCTAAACTGAGCGATGAGGCTTCCGGCAAGCCGGCTGATGCGCAGAACAGTACAGATGCCGCCGGGACAGCGACAAAGGATGCTTCGGATAGCACTGATACCGCCGAAACCGGTGAAGCTCTTACCCCCTGGCAGAAAGAACTCCAGGATTTGCAGAAAGAGCGAGAAGAGCTTGATCGCAAGATGAAGAGTGGAGAGCTGGACGCCAACGGTGTCGAGCGCCACAAGCAACTGGAAGCCGGGTTCAAGAGCATGGATGCAGCCCGGGCTGCTGGCATGAGCGAGGCTCAGATTCGTGCTCAATTCGGCAACCTGGTTCTGGAGGACAAAGGCAGTAGATCCATCGAACTAGACGGAAAAGCTTCTGGTCGAGATAGGTCTACCGAAGGCAATTTCTCTTTGACCATGGACGGCAATCAGCTGGTCAAGTTCGATGATGCCAGCTGGGGTATTTCCAAAGATTCAAGTGCGAGTGCCTCCATAAAAGTAACTCTGCCTGAAAGTGCCGCATCGGTGGAGAACGCCCACGGCAAGATGAGCGTCGTTCCCGGCGCGGACGGTACCAATGCCCGCATCATCGAGATGAAAGACGGCACCGTTCTGGTCAATCGTGGCGATGAATATGTGGCCATGAAGCCAGGAACCATGGGCTTTGGACAGCAGGTGCTGGAAGGCGCCGAGGCTAAGAAGCTCTTCGAAGCGGAAGAGACTAAATATGATGGAGTAGAGACCACTAATGCCGGTGGCAAGATCTCGGTCAGTAGTAATGGTGTCAACCTGGTCAATGTCGCTATGGGTCAGAGACCTGATATTCAGTCTCCGGAAAGTGCCCAGGTCATGGCTCAAAATGAACATGGCAAATTGATGAAGCTGGATGACGGCACCCAGATGATTACCGGTCCCGACAGCACCGCGATGATTCGCAGTGCTAATGGTGATGTCGTCAAAGTAGATAGCAGCGGTCAGATCACCGAGATGAAGGCGGCGAATGGTGATGCTACAGAAGCCTGGAATAGTGAATACAAGAAGTTCGAATCGGACGTCAAGGTGGCCGGCTCCGACGGCGGCAGTCTCCTGAATCTGGATAACTGGACCTGGGACAACTTCACCTCCACTCTTTTTGGCAATGACACATCCGACCTTCTGGATCATGACTATTGTGTTGCCGACGGTGATTTTCTCGCTTCAGCCAAGTCAAATCCTTTTGGGGATGCCCGGGCTGACCTGGCGGCAGCGGACAGTCAGCCTGGAATTATGGGCTCTATCGATAGTTATCTCGATAACTTCTCGCTCTATCGCTGGGGCAAGTCGGGAGCAGGTAGCGTGTGGCAAGCAGGAAAAGAAGCCTGGAGCAAAGGCTCTGATTTCTTCTCCGATTTAGGCAGCCTCAGTGGCGGTACCGAGATGAGCGCCGAAGCTTCAACTGAATTCTCGGAGAAGTACAAAGAGAGAGCGGTTGAAGGTGATTCCAGTGTCGAGACAATAGGAAAGCGTGGAAAGCTTGATGTCACTAAAGAAGGTGAAATTTCCGCGGAGAGAAACGGTGTTTCCTACGACAGGTATTCTGACGGTACCGAGAAAATCTCATCCCAGGATGGAAACGACTACTATCGCCAGGGAGACCAGATAATCGTTCGAAATCGGGAGACCGGTTCGACTCGTACTTTTGACAAAGAGAACAACAGAGCAGAGTTTGACCTTGCTACAGGTCTTTTCGACCAGTGGGGCAAACCGATCACCATGAAAGCAGATCGCCATATTGGTGGTTTTGATCCTGCAAAGGTTAGAGAAGGACGCACTTCGACGTTCGACGATGGTTCCGTCGCCGAAGGGGATGGTACCAATGGTGATGTGACCAGGTTCTTCCGCGGTGAAGACAACTCGGTCATGGCGGAACTGCACAAAGCCGATGGCACAATCTGGAGAGGTAAAGCCCAGGATTTCCTGCATGGAAATATGGACAAGCTCCTTGTCCGAGGTAAAGAAGATACCGAATTCCGCGCACCTACGCCAGAAGAGATAAGAGCCAATTCCCCCATGGGGCCTCCGACCGCAGACGGAGTCTGGCCTAATCCATTAGGTCTTCACACTAATGCCCAGGGCTTGATGGTCATGCGCAATGGTCAGGCTATCGAGGCAAGAAGAGATGGAAGACCCGGACTGCGGTTGAGTCAAGGAAGGGCTTCAATAGAAACCGGACCAGATTCTACTGTTCTGACCGATGGAAGTGAAACTCATACAGTAACTAATCAGGGTGTTGTCGAAACAAGAGATACAAACGCTCCTCCTGAAAGTCCGCCTAAATCTACTTTCGATTTCAATACTGGAGTACTGGATAGTAAAGACGTAAGGTTCACTCCTGAGTCTACTTACTTCAAGCCGATGGACTTTACCGCCGATCTGAGCGGCAATCTGTTCAACGGTGATGGTTTGAACGGGTCGATGTTCTTCAACTCGGCCACCGGTGAATTCGATCAGTCAGCCTATGATAGTTACGATGGCTGGGAGAATACTGGCTGGTCTTCCCCTGGTTACGACGGATACAGCAATGGTGGCTATGCCGATATGTCCAGCGCCGAGTATAAGGCTGCCGAGACCGAAGGACAAAGCGCCATTGGTACTGCAAACACTGCATTCTCCGCGGTTCTTGCCAAGGTCGCCATCGGTGAGCCTACGGCGATTTCCGGTATGAAAGGAATAGTAATGTCAGGTTTAGGCGAGATAGACGCTGCCATGGCTCTTGCTGCTCAGACCGGCAATACAGGAATGCTTGCTCAGTTGTCTCTGCAAAAGGGCATGCTTGGTTCAGCTTGCAATATGATAACCCAGTCCGAGTCTATTCAAGAAAAGTTCTCCAGGCTTGTCGGTCCCGGTCACAGTTACGATATGACCAACGCAATCAGAAACGGTACTAGAACTTTTGCGGTATCCGAATGGACGGTTATGGCTGAAGCGCTCAAGCATTCCGATCCGACCAATCCTCTGGTTGAAAGAGTTCTCGGAAAGCAGGGATCTGATAGTCAGACTGCCTGAGGTACAGGCAGCACTCTAGATATGATGCCTTCGCAGGCGCTTTCTTGCGATAGCCCGATGTCGAATCCGTAGATCAGAAGCTCGGCAGCTTCCGGATCAATGACCTTGCCTGCATAAAGTGATGGTGCCACCAGTCGTGCCGGTTGGCTGAAGCTGGGCATCTCTGTCGAATCGGGCGGCATCGCATCGGATACCATCATATAGGTCCCATTGAGATTCTCTTCATCCGGCATCTCTTTCATTCTCTCTTTCGAGCATCCTTTGCGCTGGCAGCAAAACAAAAGAAGATAGCGAAGCTCACCGTTTTTCCGCCTTGGAATGAGCTGGGGGACTTCCATCTCATAGAAGTGTCTTGAAGCAACCAGTATTTCCGGGGTGGCTTCGGTCCAGTTATATAAGTCTTTCGAGCGCAGCCACACTATGGCACCACCCTGGTCCCAGGCATCTATATTGTGCATCCGATTCGGTACCAACCTTGCCGCCAGAAGACAATGGTACCAGTCACCGACTTTCATCAAATAAGGATCTCTCCAGGCTACGCCGTCAAAGCCCATGGCGTTGTCTTTGCCTGGATTGGCTATCAATGGTTTGTCGATAGACAGTGGATGCCTTTGCCAACGCACCAGATCTTTTGAGAAGGCAAGACCGATATTCTGGGGACGCTGGTATTCACTGGGAGTCTCAAGAGGCTCGTCTTCGCGCCGACGGGCAGTGTAGAACATCAGGTATCTGCTCGATTCAGGATCTTTGATTATCGATCCTGTCCAGATAGAGAGATTGTCCCAGGCATTATCTGTGGTGCTGGCTGAGAAGACCGGTTCTCGAGAAACTTCCACGAAGTTGCCGTCTTTTATAATTGCATGGCCTACACTGGATAGATTGTGGCGCTTTTGATGGTCATTGCCGCAGGCTTTTCGTGACGCCTGCAGATAGTAGATGTGCTGCTTCTCACCGTCATGGGCGAACCATAGATCCCAGGCGTAGAAACCTTCTGGCTGAAACGACATAGGCTGTTCTCTAGATTACTCCGATGGAGACTTCGAATCCGCAACTGGGGCACTTTGGCGCACCATCCAGTTTGGAGGCGCAGATATCGCAACGATCTTCGGTGGAGGCAAGGGAGGCGCTGTCTTTGATAGAGAAAGTTTTCCAGGTACCCGAGATAAGACCTATCGCCACCGATGACAGTTCGTCTGCTTCGGCGGCCCGGTTCGTGCTTCGGAGTAGGTCGGCATAGCTCTTGAGCAACTTCACCGTTTCTGGATGATCAGGACCGAGGATCTTTTTCTTTATCTCCAGAGAGCGTTTATAAGCGGGTTCCGCCTCTTTATACTTTCGCTGGACATGATAGAGAGTAGCCAGGTTGTGCAGGGAGGAAGCCACATTTGGATTATCCGGACCGATAGTTTTTTCATAGATGTTGATACACTGCTTGGCAAATTTTTCCGACTGGTCGTATTCGCACATATGATAATAAAGTCGGGCCATGCTGTTGGCACTACCGGCGATGGCAATATGCATCGGACCGAGTACCTTCAACTTTATTTCGTAGGCTCGCTTGTAATATCCTTCGGCCGGTCGATATTTTTCCATCATGAATTTGACGTTGGCCAGGCTTTCTAGAGTATAGGAAAGTTTGGGGTCGCTTTCCCCAAAGAGACCGGCTATTTCCAGGGCTTCATGCCAGCATGCTTCGCAATCTTTTAGATTGCCTGCGGCTTGACTCGATTCGGCGACGTTCTTGAGCCTGGTCCAGCGTTCTTCCGCCTCTTCCTTGGTGAGAATGCGGTTCTCCTGGGCTTGAGGGGATCTGGCGGCGACCTGTTCCATCGGATCTGCGGTCAAGCTTTCCTGGGGCATGGCCGGTAGGTTTTGCCTGGTTACTTGGCCCGGGGCGGTGGGAAGATGACCCTGACGCGGCGGAGCTACTTTGATCTCTACTGGAGGAGGTGGTGGCGGCGAGGCCGGTGGTGGTGGTGCCGGAGTCGGAGTCGGAGTCGATTTCGGCGGTGCCGGAGCAGAAACGGATGCCGGCTCAGCTTTAACTGCCTGGGGCGGAGGAGGCGCCTGCGGAAGGGCCTGCTGCGCAACCGGGGGCGCAGATGGCGGCGGGGCAGTCGGCTCTGCCGGAAGAGTTTTTGTGGACGGCAGGCTGTCGACATCTCCAGCGGAGGCTTTCTTGCCTTTCTCTTTGCCTTTCCTGGGATTGGTTATGACCGGTGGCGGATTAGACCCATCTAGAGTAGTGAAGATCTTGCGGACTGTCTCCGCCGGCTCCGGTGGATCGCCTGGAAAGTATCGGGCATCTACTTTTTTGTTGAAATTGTAGGCATCGAAGCTGCCGGTGGATTTCTTCCATCCGGTGGCCGTCACCAGAGTAGCCCCGGCTTTCAGTTTTTCTGCTTCTTCTCCCCGGTCGGTCAGTTGAAGGACATCAGCGTAATGACTTCTGAGCTTGGTCACTTCGGGATGGTCGTTGCCAAGCAGCTCTCTTTTAATTTCTAAGGCTTGCAGATAATACTTTTCGGCTTTTCGATAGTTCTTGCGGGCATGGCAGATCATGGCCAGGTTGCCTGCGATGCAGGAAACGTCGATATGATTGGGACCGAGAATCTCCGAGTAGACTTCGAGGACCTGTTCGCAGTAAAGATGAGCCTTGTCGAGTTTGCCTCGCTGGAAGTAGAACTCTGCCAGTTTTTCCAGGGTGAAGGCAAAACGCTTGTCCGACTTATCGAAGTCTTCGGCTAATCTGAGCGCAATCAGCCACTGGGTCTCCGCCAGGTCGAGCCGTCCCTGGCTCATGGCGTGTTCCGCGGCGACTTTGTGTTCTTTCCAGCTCTCTTCGGTGCTATTCATATAAGAAGACCCCTTCTTATTTGATTTTTACCCGAACTGAAAGTTTATTACCATCATTGAAAAGTCTCTGGCTTTACTTATACCTATCTCTTTTATGAAGTCGAGCGCCTGACAGTTTGCAAGCTACAGCTCTTCGCCGGTGTTCGACTTTGCAAGAGATCAAATAAAGCAGCAATATCTCCGCCATTACTAGAAGGGTTGTTGTGATTGGCATAATCAGGATTCCTTTCTTTCTTCGCCATGCAAAAAGCAGACGATCAGGTTCCTCGAATTAGCCCGAAAACCAGGAGAAATTAGATTAGCTTTTCTTAGTCTGGAATCTCAGGGGTTGGATTTATCAGTCTTCAGTGGTCTTCATGGAATCGGTGTTAATGCAATTCGCTTCCAGCCATTGTAAAACTCGCATTCTTGACCGGCTGTCGATGAATTCTTGTAAGCGTTCTTTTTCTTCGACGCGTTTGTCAAGAATTTTTAGAAAGGAAGAATAGACATGGGGACTTTCAAAGGCCATCTCCAGAATTCTCAAGAGCGATTGATCCTCTATGGTGCTCATGAAATCCCTGAGGTCATTTTTGAGCTGGTCTCTTTCCGGTTTGGGCAGATAGAGATAGCGATTCCTCTCCAGTTCTATTTCATCGGTGAGGTCCTTGACGTCGTCTAGGGTACGGTTGACAAGCTGGATTTCCCCGGTCACTAGATCTAGATAGTAGATATTGTCGGGAGAATCGTCACGCCAGGCGAATATCAGTCTTTCTATTTCGAATTCGACATTGCGTTGTGACACTTTCAGCACCTCATTTAGTGGCGTTACTATCTATCAGGCAGATGATTTCATCGCTCGCGTTTGCCAGCGGATTTCCTTTGCCGTCCACTGCAAATACTCTAAAAGAGTAGATTCCCGGCTCTTTCAAGTCTGCGGCCTTGACCGACATCTCTCCTTTTGGATTCTCCAGGTGCAGCACTTTTAATCTGTTCTTCGACAGTTTATATCCATTAGGATTCTCGAAGAATAGATTCGGTCTGCTCACTTCGCAGGTCGCTTTTACCGCTCCACTGACCGATGAGGCGTCGTAGGAGAATTTTAGAGTTCGGTCGGCTCCGGCAAAGACTGCGAGCCCATATTCGGAGTTCGCGGGATAGTCCAGGCATCCTGCCAGAATCGATTTGGTGCCGGTACTCACTACCTGGTCAGTTTCGGAAAGCTTGAATGCAGGCATTCTGTCTGGGGCATCTATGGTTCCTATTTCGCGAACCTTGACACTTGCCGCTTTCGGAAAACCGAATGATAGTTGTTGTATAACGCCATTGGTGGACCAGGCCGCTGAACGCACAGGGAAGTAATAGCGATGAAATTTGCCATCATTGGTAATGGCACGGGTCTGAGTCAATCTGTCTCTTCTCTCCAGCTCTTTTCCCCAGGTCGTAAGCCAGGATAGCTCAACCTCTGCAGCAGCATCGTTTCTGGGCGTGTCAATTTGCGCATCTAGATAGACAAAGTCGGGACCCAGCGGATCGAAGCCGTTGGCAGATACGTTCAGCACCGGTCCGGCGTTCCAGTTAGAGACTACTTCAAAGAGCTTAGCCTCTGCATCATATTTTGCTGTCTTCCAATATTGAAGCGGAGGAATCAAACGTTGGTTGATCTCGGCGGCGTCCATGAAGGGCTTATCTACTGTCCCGGCTACCGCAAAGTCGACCGGGATGATACTGAGAAGATCATGCTCCCAGTGCATAGTCTGGTCTTTGAGTTTTCCTTCTTTGAGAAGGTCTTTTATCTTCCCTCCCACTAGCTTTGGCGCTCTAATCAGTTGTACGGAAGAGTCCATGAGAACCAGGTTGAACGGAGATGCCAATCCGGAGATGGTGCTGTAGAAAGGAACATTCCTGACTATGACGAAATCTTGTCGAGCCTTGCTGCATACGTTGAATACGCTCTGGGTAAGCTTCTGGGTGACATTTGTAGCCGAAAGGAAGGCTTTCAACTGCTTGCTCGAGAGACTGAAGTGAAAGAAGGTCATGGCAAGAGCCAAGCCCAGAGAGACTGTACAAACAGGCATTCTTGCATATGGGCTTTTGCCTTTTTCAAAGGACTCTGCGGCGTATGCCGAGGCGAAGAAAAAGAGGGTCACCAGTCCGCTGATGGGCAATGCTGCGTGATAGAACCATCTTGCACCGACCATGGTATCGTTTGATATTGCCTGATGAAGATGAGGGACTGTTGCCATTAGTAGCCAGATTAACAGGAACGCCGTATTCTGGCGATAGGCTCGACTGCGCCAGAGTGCCACCGGAACTGCTGCAAGACCGATGCCGTAAATTATATAAAATTGGCTGTAGAGCTTGTTGTAACCCTCGTTGATCGATTGGTTTACGGGAAACCAGAATGATCTTGCCGCGCTTATCCAATCAGCCGGTTGAATAACCAGCTCTTTAGCCAGGGTCTCGGTGCCGTAGGTAGGAAGAGATCCTATCGGTATCAGCGCTCCCAGGGCAAGAAATGGCAGGACCGGAAGCAGGGTGTCGAAAACCGACTCTTCAGTTTTTTTGCCGGTCTCGCAAGATGCAGCCTGACCATCCTTTTCTGCCGAAAGCAGTTTCTCTACTGCATCCTCCATATCCTCGACCGCGTCTATTTTTTCTGGGGAGATCTTGTTTTTTCCGGGTCTCTTCTCTCCAAGAAAATCTTTCGCCAGTTCAAGGCTGACCAGGGCGAAACTCGCTGCCCAGAGAGAGGAATCGCAGAACAATGAAAGCAAGTAAAGCAGGCAACCTGTGCCTATCAAAACCCAACTTTTTTTCTCTCTAGCCCTGAGATAAAGATAAAATGCTCCGAGCAGAAAAGCTAATCCCATGCTGTAGGCGAGCCCGCCCAGCCAGAAAACCGCTTCGCAGGTGAGCGGGTATACGGCGAAAATAAGAGCGATGATAATGGATAACCAGTGGACGCTGTCGCCGAGAGGCAATAGTTTTGCTGGGACAAGCGCTTTTCTGAGCACCATAAAAACCAAAAGAACGTTTAAAAAATGAACAAGTAAATTGAATATTCGAATCGGTGCGCCGGAATAGCCCGTCAGCCCTGCCACGGCGGTTAAAATACCGGATGAGATATAGCTCCATGTATCGCTATAGATGGGACCCTGCCATTGCAAAGGGGGTACCGAGAGTAAGTCTTTGCTGCTGCCGCTCTCTTTGAGCCATGTCAGAATCCAGGCTTCATCCAACAAAGGTGGTGCCGAAAGTGTTCTTGCGTATATCAGAAGGAGTAGAACTAGCGCCACAAGGGCGAGACCGGACAGTTGAATGGATTTTGACTTGTTCATTGTCCTGAATGTTTCTCCCTGAACCATAGAGATTGAACCGGACTACAATAGCGGATCAACTTTAGCTTTTCGAGAAGAGCTAGTGACAATAATTCTAATCTGGCAACGACTCAGGTTCGATTCCAGTCTTCATGGCTCAGGGGGACAGGATACCTTTACTTTGCAATATTGCTGATTCATAAGGAATGCTTTTGGGGTCAGTGGTTGCTAAGAGGTGATTTTCAGGCTAGAAATGACATAATCGAGGGCTATGCATTCTAGAAGTCAGCAACTCCATATTCCTAGCGGCATTCGATTCTCGTGCTCTGAATGCGGTAATTGTTGTTTGCAGTGGCCCGTTCCCGCCACCACCGATGATTTCGAGCGAATAGAAAACGCCCGCGAGAAACTGGGTGGAGAGTATCCTGCCGGAAGAGAGTTGTTCAGGGTGTTGAACGCCGCCGATAGCAAGCTTTCTGTTTTCAGCCATTCTCTTGAGAAAAGAGCGGATGGAAAATGCGCTTTTCTATCCGAGGAAAATCGCTGTGTTCTGCATGAGAAGTTAGGTTCTGATGCGAAGCCTGCTATGTGTCGACTTTTTCCATACACCTTTACCGGTACTCCTGATGGTGTGTTCTGTTCTGTCAGTTTTGCCAGTACGGCCACGCTTCTTAACCAGGGTGAATTTTTGGATAAGCAGAGCGACTTCTTGCATAAGAAGCATGAACTGTTCTCTCAGTTGTTTCCGCAACTCAACTTAGACTGGTCCTACGCCCAGGTAGTTGATGGAGTTCCGCTTGATTGGGCGGTTTATCGAGAGCATGAGGCTCCGGTGCTCTCTTGTCTCGAGCAAGAGTCGGTGCGAAGAGCAGAGTCTCTTCTTTTTGAAAAGACAGATGCTTTTCGTAGGTTGGTACCGCCGGAAGTGAATCTCGATAATATGGCCGATTTCGAAGCCAGACCGAAACTGATAGATCAGGTTTTGATCAAGCATCTTCTTCGATTTTATGTTCCGGTAGATGTTTTTGGCGAGTCATCGACGGATTTTCAGGCCAGGTCGGTTCTGGAAGAGGTGATCCGTGGCAGTGAGAGAGTCGAGCTCGTTTGGATGAGCAAGGGAATTGGATTCGGACAGATATTCTCCTCAGACCTTGGAGATCTCAGCCATGAATGCCGGGATTTGATCAGACGATTTTTATACCTGCGTGTTTTCTCGAAGCTCTTTTTCGGTCCTGGATTCAATTATCTCAGTGTGGTCGCCGGTTTTCATCACCTGATCACCATTGCTGTTCTTGCCAGGCTTTGTTTGAAACTTGATCTGCTTTCCGGAGTTTTAAACCCTGACGAACTGGCTACTCAAAAGGCTTTTCTTAGAATGGCAGAACACTTGCGTAACATTGAGCGTCGATTGACGGTGGCCGATTTTTCGGAAGAAACCATTGCCATGCTGGAGATTCTTCTTGCCAGCCCCCGGAGAATAGAGAGACTGATAAGTCTCTGCGCTTGAATATTGCCGGTCAGGCGGTTACCGAAATTCTCAAGCTTCTATCGGCCACTATGGAAAAGGAGTTTCGGCAGACTTTCGGTAGACTTTTGCTCTCCGAAATGCGGAAACATCCTGACCTCGGAGGACCGACTCTTTGTGCCGTTTTCTGGGCTGATTAGTAAGGATCTTTGATTGGTATATTTAAGAGGATAAACCCTTATTTGATAGAAGATTAAATAGGATACTGTGTTCGGATGCCATTTCCCGAAGATTTAGAAGACGATGTTCCGGTTTATTTCTCTCCCGGGGATGATAATGTCGAAATAGCCGAGAACATCGATAAGAAGGCTCTTCTCGAGGATGAGCCTCCCATCGAATGGTCTCGCTATAAACCGGAAAAGACTCTGGAAGATGCCTCTAAAGAGGCAAAAATGCGGGGAGAGGTTAAAATTCGTGGAAAGAGCAACAAAGACAAAGATAACCGGATTACCTCTTTCGGTCTGAAGAGTATTAAACAGAGCGGTGAGGCGAAAGGGGATAAACCCGGGGAAGACAGCGCCACAGATTCTTCCGACCTGGTAACCCCAAAACCGTCGGAGCAGAAGCTCCTGGATATGCGCAACAAGCTCGGCATAGGCAATCGTGTCGAAGTAAAGCTTTCTCATTTCGAAAACCCGACCGGGGAATCTAGTAATAAGGGCGCGGGCTCCGTCGAAGCCGCCGGTATTCCGGTGAACGCGCCGGTGTCCGACCCGATAGGCTCATTGAGCCCGCGCTGGCGAAAGATTCTCATGGGGCTTACCGCATTGAATATTTTTGCACTCGGGCTCTGGTGCGGTTCTTTTCTTTTCCCTAATTCCAGAACCACGACCAGTTTTGCGGTTGATCATGCCTCCCAGGGCAAAAGTACCGAAAAAAGTTTCGTGTCTGGAGACTCCACTTTCTCCAAAATAGTGGAGCGGCTCAATCCCGTGGTGGTCAATGTCGACACCAGATATCGGGCTGCCGATGGCGCTTCCAGGGGCTACGGCAGCTCCGGTCAGGCTCAGGCCAGCGGGGTTATCGTCTCATCGGAAGGGCATATTCTGACCAATAACCACGTAATTCCCGAGAACACCCAGATTAGAATAACCTTGAGCGACGGCCGTGATTTCGACGCTAAAGTGGTAGGCAGAGACTCTTATACGGACCTG
The DNA here is from genome assembly GCA_964496875.1 of uncultured Candidatus Obscuribacterales bacterium. Classification (GTDB taxonomy): domain Bacteria; phylum Cyanobacteriota; class Vampirovibrionia; order Obscuribacterales; family Obscuribacteraceae; genus RI-106. The sequence continues at coordinate 13,078 of CAZCBH010000109.1, forward strand.
GCTGTGGTTAAGATTAAAGCGCGGGACTTGCCGGTGGCACCATTCGGAAATGTCCACAAGATGCATCCCGGAGACTGGTCCCTGGTTATTGGCAGTCCTTATGGGCTTGATCATTCTGTCAGTCTAGGTGTAATCAGCGCTCTCGATCGCAAAGTGGCGGATTTCAACCATCATGTGCCCTTTATCCAGACCGATGCCGCCATCAACCCTGGCAATTCCGGCGGACCGCTGGTGAATGTTGATGGTGAGGTCATAGGCATCGCCACCGGAGCGGTGAAGACCGGAGCAAGAGGAATCGCTTTTGCTATTCCCATTGACGTAGCCAATCGGGTCGCCAAAAAACTGATTCGGGACGGCACCATTGCCAGACCTTATCTGGGGCTTTATATGCGAGACTACGATCCCGACGCCAAGAAGTCTCGAACCTTGCCCGGGCATCCCATCGCTGTAACCGTGGCCAACGTGGTTCCTGGTGGTCCGGCTGATATATCCGGATTGAGACGAGGAGACATTATCTTGAAAGTGAATGGAACCGTGGTGAACTCTTCCGATGAAGTCAGAGCGTTCATTAAAACCTCCAATCCTGGAGATATACTGGTAATGTCTCTGCAAAGAGGTCTGAATGTAATCGAGAAGAAAGTCAAGTTGGGTCTCTATCCTTCCAACATGTAAGTCCCGAACCCAAACACTAAAGTTCTCCTTTTCCGAAATGCTTTCCTGTCCTGCTTGCCGAACTGATTTAGAGAAATGGCAGATTGAATGCCACCACTGTGGGCAGGCTGTATCGAGCGACGCCATCCCGGTGATCGAAGATGCCGAAATCTCCAAAAAAGATATTCAGGTAGCGTTTTTAGAATGGATGGACAGGGGCAATGATCTTCTGAAGCGGAAATCCTTCGATGAAGCCCATGCCTGTTTTGCCGAAGCGCTCAAACGGGTCAATGGACTGGATAGTCAGAGAGGCAACGAAGTCAAGGTTCGCAAAAAGCTCGCCGATGCTTTTACAATGCTGCAAAAGCATGATGAAGCGGTGGCACAACTGGTAATCGCATCCGATCTCAGTCGCAATCAAGAGGAAAAAGTCCGGCTTCAGAAAAAAATTGATCGAATCAATTCCGGCAGGTCTTCTAAAGATCAGGAATTCAGCAAGAAAAGAGAGTCTGGTATGGCACCACCCCAGGAACACGACCGGGTGTCAGCCTTGCTTTTTTGTGTCTCCTGCTCCCGGTTGATGACCGAGGCAGAAGTCTATCGATTTCGTTCCGGCAAGTCTGAAGAAGCCACATGTGTTTGCGGATTTACCGGGACTCCGCTGGCTCAGAAGTCCGAGCAAGTGGATCTCGAGCACCATATCTCTTCCGGGCTCCGTGCACCTGCCAGGAAGGAGAGATTGATAGAGGCCGCACAGAAGCCGGTGGATGGAGGACGCACAAAGACAGTCGCCTTCTGGCTGGCGCTCTGCCTGGGAACCTTCGGCGCCCATAAGTTTTATCTTGGGGACAAAGCCAGAGGATTTGCCTATGTCCTTCTATGCTGGACATTGATACCATTAGTGGTATCGATATACGAGGCGATATTAATCGCCCAGATGTCTCGGGTGAGCTTCAATCTTGCCTACAATATAGAGGGGGTTCTGGAACGACTGCCTCTGGAAAGCTTCGATCAAAAGACCGCTGACGAAGAAGTGATCAATATGGAAGTGACAGAGGATCCTGAGGATGTTATCGATGAGTGGTCTTCTGAAGACGAAGTATGATTGAATTGAATTGTTGATGGTCCTGTGCCGACAGGGAGATAGGGAGGGGGCAATATTGAGTCTGGCTAACAAAGAATGCAAACCCTGTAGGGGAGATGTCCCGGCGCTTAGACCGCAAGAAGTGGATGCTTTGTTGAAAGAAGTCGATGGTTGGTCTTCCGTCACAGCGGAGCGACTTGAAAAAAGCTATTCATTTGCGGATTTCATGGGAGCCATGACCCTGGCTAACAAAATTGCGGAGATTGCCGAGCAGGAGGGTCATCATCCCGATCTGCATATACGCTGGGGCGAGCTAAGGGTCGAGATCTGGACCCATGCCGTCAACGGATTGACGGAGAACGATTTTATTCTCGCCGCAAAAATAGATTCGTTATAAGCCTGGAGTCGGACTCTGACTTAGTAAATATAGAAGGTAAAGGATAACAGACCGACCAGGATAGCGGCAATGGATGCCACCAGATAGCTTACTATGCTCCAGTTGAATTTGAGAGATACTTTGACGTCCGGTTTTTGAATTATCGGCTTCTGTTTCTTGCCGTCAATATCTTTAAGTGAGGAAGAGACAGCGGTCGAGGCACCACCGGCGCCACTACCGGTCCATTTATTGGGAGCCTGGGCTTGTGGAACAGGCATGGCTTTTGGTCTTTCTACCGCTTCTTCGCTTTCTCTGCTTGCTGTGCCACTGTCGGAAGTGACCAGCTTCTCGTTTGGATCCGACTGCAGTTTCGCAAAAGAACCAGTTGTTCTGCCCAGCTTTCCTGTTCTGGATCCGAATCCTTCCGAACTGCCCGTTTCATCTCCCCATTTTGCAGAGGTGAGGCTCGATGGGCTGCCGGGATCGCTATCTATTTTGGCTTCATCCAGACCTTCAATATCACTGAATATGCTACCGACCGATCCCGGTGCTCCTGATGAACCGGGGCTGGAAATAGAACTGGAGTAGCTGTCAAGACTTCCGGATGAACTTTGACCGGGAGAAGGGATGGAGTCGAGGTCTCCCCACTTGCTCGAGGAAGCTTTGATAGGCGCATCTTCAGAGCTGGCTTTTATGCCGGCAGAAGGAGAAGGGATGGAGTCGAGATCTCCCCATTTACTGGAGGATGTTTTTATCGGTTCGACATCGGATTTTATGCCTTTCCCCGGAGTAGCAATGGAATCTAGATCGCCCCACTTGCTGGAGGACGTTTTTACCGGTTCAACAGCGGTTTTATCAATTCGCCCCGGTGTGGGAATGGAATCTAGATCGCCCCAATGACTTTCTTCTTCGACTTTCTTTGCTGATTCGATCACTTCTTCTGTGACTGCATCAAGATCTCCCCAGCGACTTTCGGTGGGAAAGGCTTCGACTCTGCTCTCGCTAATCTCTCCTGCCGGAGCGGGTTTCTCGATCTTCTCTTCGTCCCAACTGCTCTCTTTGACTAGAGAATCAACGCCCTCAAGAATCGAATCGATGTTGTCTACGGCTTCTATAAGGGCAGCTTTTGTCTCTTGATCGAGGACGGATGGCACAGGTTCCGGCTCTTGCGATTTGGGCTTATAGCTCTCTATTTGCTGTTGAGAGCTTCGCTGGGCCGAAATTAGCGAGTCCAACTCCTCCCATTTACTGCTAATTTTTACTTCTTTTTTGGGAATTGCAGGTTCCGGCTTCGTACTAGATTCGCCTTGGCCGCTTTTGCTCAGCGCATCCATCACCGAGGCTGGTTTCGCCTCGGGTTCAGGTTCAGGTTCAGGTTCCGGTTCCGGTTCCGGTTCCGGCTCCAAATTAGGTGTCTCTTGTTCAGCGCTCTGAATTAAGGACTGCAAGAATTGCTCGGCGCTCTGCTCGTCCGACATCTGCTCCGGCTCAGGCTCCGGCTCCGGCTCAGGCTCTTCTTCGGGTAACGGCTCCAC
>CAZCBH010000110.1:0-16464 GCA_964496875.1 uncultured Candidatus Obscuribacterales bacterium
CCGGTGGTCTGGCTACCCCTGGTGCCATCAACTGGCTCGTAGCTTCCGCAAGAGATGCTAACCTCTTCAGCTAACAAATCAGCTAACAAGAGAACAGCAAATCGGCTAAGCAAAAGTAATTAAGGGTTTTCCCCCGCCAACGCCAGCCAGAGACCTCCCAGAAGGGGGGTTTTTGGTCATTTCAAGGATGAATATTAGAATGATTGACGATTTCCATCTTTAGTCTATATTGGATCGATGATGGAGAGTGAAGAGAGACAACTTGGTCTGCCCGCTATGTCCAGGCATAAGCTGGAGGCGCTCAACCGTTCGACGGTGCTGGTGGTTGCCGGTGCCGACGCGGCGCTCAGTCTGGTGGAGCTGTTGGCGGATGCCGGGATCGGGCGGATAATAGTGGTTCCCCAGGGGGCTGAACAACAGAGCAGCTATCAGGCTGTCACCTCCGGTGATACCACTATCGAAGTCCGTTCTTTCAAAGAATCTGCGAGACTGGAGGGGGTAAATGCCCTCGAAAGTCTTCTTCCCGAAGTCGATCTTGTGGTGGAAACCGTTCTCGACTGGCAGATCAAACTGGGATTGAGCGACCTTGCCATGCGTCTTGGCAAAGCCTTGATTCATTCCGGTGTAGTCGGTCATCGTTATCAGATCTATTTTATCAAGCCTGGTAAAAGTGCCTGTCTTCGCTGTGTTTTGCCCGGGGTCGGAATCGAAGACTTTCCTCTCGGTCCGGTTGCCCCTCATCCCCTCAAAAGTGTAGAGAGCTGGGCCGGTTCTTTGATGGCCCTGGATGCGATCAAATACCTCTCTGATTTAGGCGTGATTCAGACGACAACGCTCTGGAGAATCGATCCTCTCAGCGGAGACATAGAAGCTGTCCGCAATCTGGCATCGGTCAAAGATTGCCCGGACTGCGGTCTGCCGTTCAAAAGTCACTGACAGAGCCCCGGGCATGCAGGGGATGATCTTTTATCTCTTCCGGTACCAGATTGTCGCATCCGGCTGATTTAAGGGCAGATACAATCGTGTCGGCATCTTGCGGATAGCGGGAGCGCAGCAGTCCTTCGAGATAGTCCCATTGCCTGATCGCCTCTCTGATGGCAAGACCCCGGGCGACTTTTCCATAGGTGCTGTTTTGAAGCTGTTTTGTCGCCCTTTTATCGCGTTCCTCTTCGCTCAGCTTTTTATAGCCGCCTTTCTCCGCCGTCGACCAGTCGAGCAGCTCCATTTCGTAGGGGTCGAAGCTGCCGGTTCCTGACTCGGTCAGTCTTTTCTCTTCTCTTTCTATAAAGTCCGTATTCTCGTAAAAGGCGTTAATAGTATGGAGCATCATGCCAAAATGGAAAAGTGCCCTGGTGCGCATCTCCGGCTCCGGCCCTGCGTCTCGGGCGGCATTCAAGATTTTTTTTCTCTCCGCTTTTATATACCTGAAAGAATGGTCGAAGCTGTCGCTTTCAAAATGGCGCTCCGGTTTTTTCTCTTTGCTGTTCATACGGTGGCCTTGATAATAGGCGCCCTCGACGATCACATCTATATTTCTGGGGCAGACGATGCCGTTCAAAGCTTCCTGAATAATGGATCTGTCCGTGTCCGAGGCGAAGGCTGCTTGATTGAAGCTGAGAAGCAGCAGCGTCAGAGTCAGAAAGTTCGAAATATATATCTGCATTATTTCCGATAGGCCCCTTCGTGCTTTCTGATGATTAATCTTGTAGCTATTTTAATTCGGAATCTCTCCGCTTCGTCTTTTGAATCGCATCTAACGATGGGAGAATGTAATTGGATTTGCTGCATGCCGCCCTGTTGCTTTAATTATTAGCCGAAAAGTTCAGATTATGCCAAAAGTCACTTATAACTCGAATCTAAATGACATCACTTTTGTCGCTTTCGACGTCGAGACCACCGGGCTATCGCCGGTGGCTAACCGTCTGGTGGAGCTTTCCGGTGTCAAATTCAGCTATGACAACGGCAAGGTCGAAACCTTTTCCGAGTTGATCGATCCGGAGATGCCTATTCCCAGAGAAGTGACCAATATACACGGCATCACGGACCGGATGGTTCGGGGCAAACCCAATGCTGCAGCCGTTATTCCAAAATTTTTGTCCTTTATAGGCGCGGATTCGGTTCTGATTGCCCACAATGCTCCTTTCGATCTGGAGTTCATGAGGGTCAATATCGCCCGTCTCGGGCTTGTTTGTCCTGAGAACTATGTGGTCGATACCCTGGTACTCTCCAGGGAGGTTCTACCCGAAGCCCCCCGACACCAGCTCAAAACCGTGGTCGAGATGCTGGAACTCCCGTCCGGTGGCTATCACCGCGCCCTGGCCGATAGCGAACATGTCAAAGAAGTCTTTCGACTGTTGACTGCAAGAAGCCACTTTCCCTGTTTCGAAAATCTCTGCGCAATCGGCGCGGTTACCACCTTCAACTTCGATCAATTTGCCGAGCAGGTAGCCTGCGCCCTGCCCGAAGCGGCCAAGAAGACCATGGAGAAGATTCAAAAAGCGATCGACTCTAAGCTGGTGGTGGAGATTACTTACAACGGAGCGGTTGTCTCCAGGCGCAAAGTGCAGCCGATCTCACTTATTCACAGTCGGGGTCAGATCTATCTCACCGCATTCTGCAAGACCGCCCGGGCCGAGCGGACTTTTAGAATTGATCGAATCGATCGAATTGAGAGCCTGAGTGGATGTTAACGGCACAAAGCCTTTACAGAAGACTTTTTCTGGCTCCGGGTGCTAGAGTAATTGGGTTTTCGCGAAAACGAGAGTGCTCTATCCATGCGTATTAAAAGGTCGGTGACCCTATTCGTGATGTCGGTGCTGGCACCCGCTCTCTTCCTGGGCGCGGCTGGTCCTGCATCTGCAATCCCGCTGCTAGACAGGGTTCTCTCCAAAGTCAAAAAAGAGCCCGATGCCGAGAAAGAGAAGAATAAGAAGACTCCTGCCCTGGGTGGCGTGGACGAACTGCATCCTGAAAAGGCCTCTAAAATCGAGAAACATCTGAAGCTGGGCGACATGTTTTTCAAAAGGCGCGACCTGACCAATGCCATGCTCGAATATGAGGATGTGGTCAAAGTCGATCCGGACAATTTCAAAGCCCACTTCATGCTCGGCAAAGTTCTGATGGCGATGTCGGATTTCGAGGAGGCTTTGAAAGAGTACACAAAACTCACCGAGCTTCGTCCCACCTCCGGGGACGCTCATTATATGAAGGCGGAAGCCCTGCGGATGCTGGGAGAGAATGACAAAGCCATCGACGGCTATGAAATGTCTCTCAAGGTTGATCCTCGCAGAGCCCTTGCCCATGCGTATCTCGGGGAGTGCTATCGGACCAAGGGCGATTATCGTCTGGCGGTCAAAGAATGCAAGGATGCCATCAAACTTGATGATAAGCTGGTTCTTCCTCATCTGGTCCTGGCCAAGACCTATGCTGTCACCCGTCTGGAAGATCTTTCTGACAAGCATTACAAGAAAGCCATCGCCCTGGACCCCAGGGACCCGGTTACCCGGGTACAGTATGGGGTGGCGCTGGGCCAGGCTAAAAAGTGGAACGAGGCCGAAAAAGAATTCAATCTTGCCGTCAAGCTGGAGCCCAACAGCGCAGAAGGGCATACCGGTCTCGCCTGGGTCTTGGCTCGCCAGGACAAGCTGGAGAAAGCCCTGGAAGAAGCCCGTCTGGCTGTCACCCTTGCTCCCAACGATGCCGATACCCATTCCAGTCTAGCCTGGGTCTATTCCCAGGCGGGAGACCACACCGCTTCGGTAATGCAATATCGGCTCGCCCTCAAAATCGATCCTGATAATGCCAAGCTGCACCGCGCTCTGGGAATGGCCCTCAAAGACCGGGGCGACATCGACGGTGCCATCGCCGAGCTGCTTCATACAACCAAGATGATGCCCCATGACTATGAGTCGCAACTTGCCTTAAAAGACCTGATGCAGAAGAGAATCGAGAAATAGGCTAGATTCTCTTATACGCTTACTGTGGCTGATAGCCGTAGGGATAGGCTTGCTGCGGTTGCATCTGGGGCTGGGGTTGATACGGATATTGCTGAGGCGGCATCTGATATGGGGTCTGATTGCCCATATATTGCTGAATCTTGGGCTTGAGACCCTGGAAGACATTGTCGATCATCTTAAGAGGCTGGGGCATATTGCCCTGGCTTTGCATCGGCACCGGATTCGTATTGCTTGGATAAGGGTAAGGAGCAGCGGCCGGATAAGTGTTAACCGGATATGGTGTGGGGACCTGCTGGGGAATCATCGGCGGTGCATAGCCGTACTGCTGGCTCGTATAGTTCGGATAGTTCGGATAGTTCGCATAGTAAGGAACGGGCACCTGGGGAGCGTAGGCGGTGGGCTGATAGCCGGCGGGGGGATAGTAAGGTGGTGCTTGATAGTAGCCGTATTGCGGTGGCGGCTGGTTATTGGGCACAGCAATTCCGGTCATCGCCGCCCCCGTGCTTGCCTGCGCTGTCGGCTGGGTTTCGGCTGTTTTGACCGCTTCTTTCTTTGTGTCTGTGACACCGGCCATGGTGACTATGGCATAGGCAGAGTAAAGTTTGGCTATCGTCGCCTTGTCGCGCTTGGTCAGGGCCGGAAGCTGTCTTCTGGTCGTACCCAGGTACATGATATCGGCAGGATTGGTAGAATGACCGTTCAGTCCCAGCGAATGACCGATCTCGTGCAGGCAGGTCTCTTTGATGCGGTCTTCGTCGGTGCCTTCTTTTGTGAAAGGGTCCTGGGTTCTTATCTGAATGCGCGCTTTTTTGACTTCGCCTGCCGAGGTGGTGGCGCTGGTGGTCAGACCGGCTTTCTCTCTTTCTTTTTTGTCATTGTCTATTCTCAGACGTTTGTCGGTCCACTCTAGATTGATGTCCGCTTCTTCTTTCGAGTCGATAAAAGTAAACGCCAGCTTCTTGCCCGATGCTCGATACCAGGCAATGAATGACTGGCGGGCAATATTCGGAAAGGAAGGTTGATAGCCCTTTGCAGAAGCGTTTTCTTCTATGTGGACTTTCAGGGGAAATTTGCTCTTGTCCCAGCGATTGACGTTGTCTTCTGCGGTCAGTTTGTCTAGATAGTCCGGGGACTTGTTCGAGTATTTCTGGGTTTTACCCTTTTCCTCTTCGAGCATGGTAATAAGGCTTTCTGCTCTTGCTTTCTTCTCTCCCCGGGTCTTCTCGGCGTACTTGCGCAAAAACATGATGGCTTCGTCATGACGATTGGCTTCGTTGCAATAGATGCCTATGTTATAAAGCAGATTCTCTCTATCCGGGTCGTATTTGAAGGTGATCAGCGCTTCGTCCACGGCCTGATTGGGATTGCCCAGTTCATAATAGATTCGGGAGAGAAACTCGTGGATATGGGGAGTCATGCCTGTACGGTCGAATTTGGCTGCCTGAATTAACATCTGTCTGGCCTGGACTTTGTTGCCTTTCAGATAAACGTCCCGGGCTTGTTTATATAGCCGGATTACATGGTTCTCGGTCTGAATATCCTTGACCGGCTTCACCGTTATAGACCGAGCTTGCACAGGACCTGATAGCCGCAGGCAAAGCACTATCAACGCCACTACCAGCACAAGGCCCGGCAGAAAGTACCGGGACCCGTTTGTCGAGAGGCGTTTGAGTCTTTTTACGAGCTTCAAAGCAATAGCCTTTTATGCTATCTCCGAATACCTTTATGCCCTTCAGAAGCCTAAATTATTTAATTGTCGAACCCGGTTTTATCGCCACTGAGCCCTGATCGCACAGAGGACAGGCGTCCGGTTCGTAGGTCTCTAAATCCAGGGCGAGCAGATTGATAAAGGGTACATCGAAACTGGCCTTTCCGCCGGATCGGTCGACAACGGCACCCACTGCCACTGGATCGCATTCCATCGCTTTGAGCATCTCCACCACTTTTCTGGCGGAGCCTCCTGTGGTGGTTACATCTTCAACCACCAGAACTTTTTCGCCGGGTTTTAATTCTATGCCGCGTCTTATGGCGAAGCCCGGGTCTTCTGGAATTTTTTCAGCGAAGACCGCTTTGACAAGCGATTTGTCTGCTCGGATTTTTGCACCATGGTCAGCCAGGTGCTGCAGCTGCTCGGCACTGCTGGTAGTGTCGCATGCTTTCTTGTTGTCTTTGCATAAGTGTCTTTCGAGGGCCTGGGCTACATAGAGTTCCCAGTGGATGGCGCCAAGCGCAGGTCCGACGACGGTTTCCGGTTTTAGTCCGGCGCTTTCGACCTTTTCTATTAGCAAGTCTGCCAGCAGATTGCCCAGGCGCGGATACTGCATGACTTTCTGGCATTGCATGTATTCGCTGCTGTGTTTACCCGAGGTCAAGATGAAGTGGCCGGTCTGCCAGGCTTCAACGGATTTCAAGGTTTTACCTGTTATATCTGCCGTATCTATAGAAGTCTCTGTCATGGTCAATCACCCCTCGATCCTTGGTTAGATTTGTATACAGGGATTCAAGTTTTTTATCAACTGTTGTATCCTTCATGGAATGAAATCGAAGAGTACAAAACCTGTTATCGGAATCAATCTGGACGTCAGGGACGGCCCGCCTCCGGAAGCCAGCCTGCAAACCACCTACCTGGACGCTGTGGTCAAAAGCGGTGGCATACCTGTTTTGATACCGCCTGTGTCCGAAAGCGATCTAGATAAGATAATGGAGATGGTCGATGGTGTCATCTTCGTCGGCGGTCTCGATTACAACCCCTGTCGCTATAACCAGGAGAAAGAGCCAGAGACCGTATTGATAAATCCTACAAGGGATAATTTCGATTTTGCTTTTATCAACAAAGTGATGACCGATTACGACGTGCCGGTTCTCGGGATCTGCCTGGGGATGCAGCTTCTCAATGTGCACCGGGGCGGTGATCTGGTCCAGGATATTCCCAAGACCTATCCTGAATCCGCCATCAAACACTCCAGTCCGGACGGATGGAACAAAGGTTTCAACGAGCACAGCGTCCGTCTTGTAAAGGGCAGCCGGCTCCACGAGATATTCCAGAAAGAAGAGTTGCAGATCTCCACTTCGCACCACCAGGCGGTCAGAAATCCCGGGGATGGATTGAAAGTGGTCTCCAGTGCCGATGACGGTGTGATCGAGGCTATCGAACTGGATGGCGAGCGCATGGTCATAGGGGTGCAGTGGCACCCCGAGCGCGGTTATGACCTCAACAAGCCTCTCTTCGATAGTTTCGTCAAAGCTTCCGCCAACGGCAATTCATAACCTTCCGGTTATTTAGCGCCGGGCATCGCTCCGGGTACCAGGACGGATGTGCCGTGGGGCACGTAGATGATCTCGGCATTGGGATTGAGTTTACGCACTGCCTCCAGCTTGACATAGTCGGGGCTGCTGCCCAGGGCTCTTTGCACCGCCATGATTTTATAGGCTTCGGCATCGGCCTGGGTTTTGGTGATGTCTGCTTCGATCTTCGCTTTGGTCAGGGTGTTTTTCATGGCCTGGGCGTTTTGCAAGGCCACCTGTTTTTGCTCGACGGCGGCTTGGTACTCTTTAGAGAATCGCACGTTGGTTATCGAGATCATCTCCATCACCAGATGCTTCTCTGCCAGTTTGCGGGTGACGTAGTCTCTTATGTTCTGGCTGACCACGGCGCGATTGGCAAGCAGCTCCGATACTTCGTGCTTGGCAATTTCGGCTTTGAGTGCTTCTCTCACCACCGGTCCGACAATCTTGCTGCCATAGTCGAAGCCCACTTCGTTGTAGAGCTTCCAGAGCTCATTGGGAAGGGGATGATAGTTGAGGGTGACATCGGTGTGAATCACCTGCTGGTCAGAGCTCACAGACTCCTCGTTCTTGAGGGACATGCGCTGGGTGCGGATATCGTGCTGGTCTACGGTCTCTACCACCGGAATGATGATCTGCACACCAGGATGGAGGACCCGGGGCTCGACTCCGGTCATGCGGTTGAAAACTACTCCGACATGACCGGCATCCACCACCACGGCAAGGCTGGTGGTCACCCAGATGGCGCCGAAGACAGCAAAGCCGAACCAGCCTCCGATGCGAGACTTGGATTCTTTAGAGCCGGCGGCCACACAGAGACAGCCTACGGCAAGAATCAAAAAGACAAATTCAATCATAGTTAAACGCGCAACTCCTTTTATTTATTCAGGCCGATTCTTTTTCAGCTCTGTCTGTTTTCAATTGGATCTTAGAATCGACCAGATTGCTGGTGAATTCAAGGGTCTCCTGCATCTGGAGCATCTGGCTGGTGACTTGATCGAGCTGTTTTTCCAGCTCTTCCACCCGTTTTTCCAGCTTGATAGTTTTCTCGCTTCCCGCCTCGCGGGATTCGAGCTTCACTTTCTCGGCATAGGCTTCCGCCATCGGTCTTCCGAAGGAGGCCAGCGCGACCAGGGCCAGAATGAAGATGCCCCCTAAAATTGCTAGTTCGTAATAAATCATTTCACTAACCAGATTTGCCGATATTACCATCTTAGCGGGCTGTCAGGCGGTGGAAGATTTTCATAATCTCGATTTAAACTTGACACGGAAAGGGAAGGATAAGGATAATCGTCTACCATCCTTTGTCTATTTTGCGGCACGGTAGCTCAGATGGTTAGAGCGGGCGACTCATAATCGCCAGGCCGACAGTTCGATTCTGTCCCGTGCTATTTTTTCGACTAATAACCATATCCGGTATTACCGAGAGTTACGGCTGAACGTTGTATCTTTCGACATCGCCGAACTTGAAAAACTGTCTGCCGCTGGTGGCGGCGGTCTTAATGCCGGCATCCTGAGATACCCAGGGGCGCCTGGAACGGGCCGGAAACTTCAATATGGCCGAGCCCTCTAAAGCCTGTACCGAATTGAGCACTGCCCGGTCGTAGTCGGGATATCCTGATGAATGCAGGAGTTTGAGGTTGGATATCTTGCGGTCGTTGGAAATTTTGCAAGAGAACCAGGCGATGGTGCCCATCGGAAACTTGCTTACCATGGTCTGTCTTTGCGGATCCCACTGGATTTGTGGATTATCCGGATCGTTCATGGCCTGGGTAACCCCGGACTGCACCGACCACAGAAATCGATTGCGCCATTTGTCCCAGGCTATGGCAAGCTCCTCGTCTCCGAAATCCGGATCTTGAGATTGCAGCGCGCTTTCATCTTTAGAAACCGTGGCTTGCAGCGTGTCTTTGTTGGCTGTTCCCTGTAGCTTGTTTTTCGGTTTATCCAGGCTGCCGAAGCGTCGCCGAAACTCTATATCTCCTTCATCCTCGACAGTACCCTCCAGAGCCTGATCGTCCGCTTTGCCTTTGAGGGGATTTTGAGAATCGAGGCTGCCTTCTCCTGATTTGAGCTTATCTTTAGAAGCGCTGGCAGGCAGTACCGGAGTCGGCATCGAGAATGTCGGTGCGGCTTTCTCTACGGTGGCAGGCTCGATATCGGTCTGGTCTATAGAGCCCTGCAGAGGTTCGGCAAAGACTACGCCCTGGCATACAGAAATAGATAGCGCCAGGCTCAGGGCTATGGACTTCGATAACTTGAGGGTCATGGATGAATTTCCGAATTTTATAGAAGGGTAGGGCGGCTGCATTGAGAATCTATTCTGTAGGATAACGCAAAAGTTCAATATAATAAAATGTGCCAATGAAAAGTGCCGAATTCCCCGAAATCACCGAATACAAAGAGCGCTTCATCGAAAGAGTGCGCCGAAATTTTTTCAGCTCATTAGATCAATTGAGCGGAGAGGCCGATAGCTGGAGCCTGCGGCGTCCGGTGGTGGCTATCTCGGGAGGTCCGGATTCGACAGCGCTTCTGATTGCTCTGCATAAGTTTGCCGCCGTAAGCAATATCAAGCTTCGTCCGGTCCATGTCAATCACAAGCTTCGTTCCGAAGAATCCGAGACCGACGAAGAGTTTTGCAAGAATCTCTGCCAGGGGCTCGGGCTCGGTCTTGCTATAAAAAGCCTTGGAGACGAACTCTCGGCCAATCCTTCTGAAGATGAGCTGCGTAAAGCGCGATATGCCAAATTGCTGGAGTATGCAAGAACAATAGAAGCCGGGCTGATTCTGACCGGGCACACCGTGGACGATCAGCTAGAGACCATGCTCTTCAGGCTTTTTAGAGGCACTTCCCCCTCGGGGCTTTTGGGCATGTCGCCCTTGCGGCAGCTCACCCCGGGGGATCGCATCTGGCTTATGCGGCCTCTTCTGGCCCTGGAAAAAATAGACTGTCTCAAATTTCTTGCCGAGTGCGAGACCACAGCCAGAGAGGATAGCTCTAACGCGCTTTGCGATTATGACCGCAACTATATCCGCCACCAGGTCGTACCTTTGATAGAGAGCCGCTTCGGGCAGTGGAAGCGAAGCCTTTTGCGTCTGCATGATGTGGTGAGCGTCGAAGAGGACTATTTCAATGGAGTGGTCGAAGGGGAAATCCATAGAGTACGTTCTGTCAAGAAGCCGCGCTCCGGAAAAGTGGTGGCGGCAGCCTGGGAACTGGAGGCTCTCAGGAACATACACAGGGCTCTGCTTCGACGCATGATCGCCCGGCAGTTTCGCGATTTAGAGATGGAGCCCAGTTATGAGCGTATCTCTTATGTGACGGATCTGATTGATAGAGCGGTGGATCCGGAATTCACCGGCGCGGTGACTTTGTCTGATTGGCTGGAAGCCAGGGTCAAAGGAGGGCTGCTCCTCTTTCTCTACATAGACAACGAGTCTGAGACCAGGCGTTATAACTTTCTTTCCGGGCAATATACCGAGCTTCACTTCCCCGACCTCACCTCGGAGCGAGGCAGTTGCTCTAATTTAATCACCTGGTTGAACAAGAGTCTGCGAATCGCTCGTTATGAAGATGGGGATGGGGGTGGTGGCTCCGGCGGCTTCCCCGGGCAGCGAGAGCTGACCGCCCATGTGGACCTGGATTTTCAAAGTGAGCCTGTGTGCGTTCGCATGCGCCGAACCGGCGACATAATCCAGCCATTTGGCATGGAGAATTCGGTCAAGCTCAAAAAATATCTCCATACACATAAAGGGGAAGGCGAAGAGAATTTGCCCGAGTTTCAACGGGATCTTAGAACGGTGATTGTGGTAGCCGACCAGAAAGAGGTGCTCTGGGTTCCGGGCTTCGGCTTGAGTGAAAAGCTGAGGGCGCGGCGCAAACCGACCTATGTCATGGAGTGGCTGGACCTTGCCAGTGGGGGACCGATATTGGCTTGATTAAGTCCGGTCCGGGTCGGAAGGTGTTATCGGAAGCTTAATATTTTTGGATTTTATTGATCGAGACTCGCGAAGAGGCTAATCGCCGAAAGGCCTATTTTCAGGAACTTCTCTGCACTTAGTCCGGGATGGCCGGCTGACCGGCCCTTGCTTAATTGGCTTGTTTTGGCGGCATTATCTCTTAGAGTTCAGGCTAAGACGGTAAAACTTTGCCATACTAGAGAGAGCAGCCCGAATCTATAGACCCCTTTCGATGCCTCTTCCCGCCGAGCTTCGGCTTAAGTGAACGGCTGCCGGAGCGGCGCAAAAGCCTCTCTGTAGCTATAATAGAGCTATTAACTAACATGGTATAATGCCAGCGGGTTGTCGTGGAGTGAGTTAAATGAGGAAATACGGTACTACCTGGGCCGTTTTTGTTTTACTACTTGTCCTTGTAGTGTTCATCTTTTCGTTGTCGAGCATCAATAAAAAAGAAGGCCCGATGACCTATTCGGCCCTTATCAAGACCATTCGCAATGAGCCTCAGTCCATTGAGAAGGTGAGTATGACCAATGGTGAGTCCACCATTCAGGTCAAGTACAACAGCCCCGAGCGTGAGAAGCCTATCCCTGTCGTTGTGCCGGAAGAGTCCAAAGAGATTCTGCTCAAAGAGCTCGACGGCGCCGGCATCCCCGTGGATGTAAAAGGGGTGGATAAATCCGGTTTCTGGTTTAGCATGGCCAGCTCTTTCCTCCTGCCTATCCTCATTCTTGTCGGTCTTCTGTTGATGTTCCGTAGCGCCCAGTCGGGCGGTAATCAGGCTATGAGTTTCGGGCGGAGCAAAGCCAAGCTCATGGTTGACAATAAGGTGAAGGTCTCCTTCAACGATGTCGCCGGAATAGACGAAGCCAAATTCGAACTGCAAGAGATTGTCGACTTCCTCAAAAACCCAGAGAAGTTCACCGCTCTTGGCGCCCGCATTCCCCGTGGCGTGCTGCTTGTCGGTGCTCCTGGTACCGGTAAGACCCTGCTTGCCAAGGCTGTCGCCGGTGAGGCCGGAGTGCCTTTCTTCAGTATTTCAGGCTCCGACTTCGTCGAGATGTTTGTCGGTGTCGGTGCTTCCAGGGTCCGGGATCTTTTCGATCAGGCTAAGAAGCATGCCCCCTGTATTGTTTTCGTAGACGAGATCGACGCTGTCGGTCGTCAGCGCGGCGCCGGTCTCGGCGGTGGTCATGACGAACGGGAGCAGACCCTCAACCAGTTGCTGGTCGAGATGGACGGCTTCGAAGGAACCACCGGCATCATCGTCGTGGCTGCCACGAACCGTCCGGACATTCTCGACTCTGCCCTTCTGAGACCCGGTCGTTTCGACCGTCAGGTCGTCATCGATCCGCCCGATGTGCTCGGTCGGGAGAAAATCCTCCAGGTCCATGCCAAAGGCAAGCCGATAAGCAAGGATGTGGATCTCAAGATTCTCGCCAAGAGAACCTCTGGCTTCACCGGCGCCGATCTCTCCAACCTCCTCAACGAAGCGGCGCTGCAAGCGGCTCGTCAGGATAAACTCGAAATCTGCATGGATGACGTGGAGATGGCCATCGACAAGGTTCGTATGGGACCGGAGAAGAAATCTCGCATTATCTCGGCCAAGGAAAAAGAGATGACCGCTTATCACGAAGTCGGTCACGCCTTAATGGCTCTGCTTTTGCCCCAGGCAAGCCCTCTCCATAAGATAACCATTATCCCCCGTGGATTCGCCCTCGGTGTGACCATGATGCTGCCCGATGAAGAACTTCTTTCCAGGACTAAGTCCCAGTTGCTTGCCGAGATCGGTGTGTTGCTCGGGGGAAGGGAAGCAGAAGACCTTATTTACAGTGATGTCACCACCGGTGCCCAGAACGACTTGGAGCGAAGCACCAGCATCGCTCGTAGAATGGTCACCTCCTGGGGAATGAGCGACAGGCTCGGACCGCTTACTTTCGGTAAGCGCAACGAACATGTCTTCCTGGGCAAAGACTTCGGCCACGAAAGAGATTATGGCGAGAGCATCGCCACCATCATCGACGAAGAGGTCTCTACTCTTATTTCGGATCAACACGAGAAGGTGAGAAATCTGCTCATCAAACATCGCCCTCATATGGACGCTATCGTCAAGGTGCTGCTCGAGAAAGAGACCCTTGAAAGACCGGAAGTTGACGCCATCATGGAAGATGTAGAGCGTCGCCTGGCTGCCGGAGAAGACCCCACCAGCTTTGGTCCTCCCAAGATCAGTGGTGGCGGTGAAGGCGATAAGGATGGCAAAATAAAGCTGAGCACCTCCGATAGCGCCGAGTCCAAAGACAAAGAAGACAAGGACGACGACTCTCAAGACGATAAAGCGCCAGACTGGAAGCCTAGTTTCGCCTGATTTCAATTTGATAGGGCGTATATGCTGAAGCTCCGCCATCGCTACAGGCTGTCATTGCTCCTCTCTCTGCTTTGCTGCGCCGGTTTATGGCTTGCCTCTGTAGTGGCGGTTATGGCGGACGAGGCGCCGGCTGACTCTCAGGTAGAGTTAGAACCTCAGTCAGAGACCAAGCCTGGCTCTAAATCGGAGTCGGCGGAGGCTGAGCCGCAGAAAGTGGATAGTGTAGAAAAGCCTGCTGAAGCTAAGAAAGCAGTCTCGGAAGAGGATATGAAAGCCTACTTCAGAGCCTGGTTCAAGCAGTTCTACAGCAAGCTCTACTACGCTACCGATCTGACCCCGGTCAAAGATTTTTACACCCGGCATTGTAGAGTAGCGATGGAGCATCAGGACAGTTTGATAGCCCGCGGTACTCTGGTAAAACTGAAAGCGACTTATGTCGGCAATCCAAAGATTACCTCGGTTACCATGCACCCGGGCGGGCTGAGTTGTGATGTCCGGGTGGACGGCAATATCAAAGTCTTCAAAACCAGCGGACGGGGTTATTGTCTCTACCGGATGGTCAAAGAAGGTCAGGTCTGGCGGATCGACAGCGCCATGTCCCGGGGTAAAGCCGAGACAGAGTATAAGAATCTCTGGTAATTGATACTATATATGATGCGGCGCTTTGCGAACCGAAGCGACGCCGCCGACAATCTTTCCGTCGTTGTCTATTAATGGTCTGGCTGTGATCTGATAGATCTGCTCTTGCGCTTCGATGATTTCTACTATGGTGGAATCGGGAGAGTTATGAAAGGAAGATGCCTGGAGGAGATAGGGCGTGATCTCCTCTTCCGAGAGCATATTTGCAGCCTGTTCGTTCATGGCCAGAACGTTGCCGTCGGCATCCATGGCATAAACACCTTCGGCCAGGCTGGCAAGCACCAGCTGGTAGCGAGCCACCTGCTCTTTGTTATAGTCGGCGGCGAAGCGCTGTTCGTCTCTGTCTCTTTCTAGCTTCTCGATGCTTTTCTCGAATTTGATCAACTGTTCTTTCTGCGACCAGCGCTGCTTTTCGAGGACGTCTTCCAGTCTCTGCAACTTGGATTTGAGTCTAATAGCTTCATCGTTCATATAGATAAGGATCTCTCAAGATTGACAGGCTGATTGTGGTGTCGCCTGTGGTGCTCACAAGTGGTGTTGACTGCTGGCTGCCGGCCTGTCGAATTTGCTCATTTTGCCCCCTTTGCTTCTCAAGGGGTACCTTAATTATGCAATCATTAGAGCAATCTTAAACCTTTAGGATCTATTCAATAAATATAGATTGGCCATGGTACTTTGTACGGGTTCCGTAGGCGCAAGACGCCGTGGAGATAGTGCAAGACAATCTCGGGAGGGTCTCAAAGTGGCCGTTGTCCAAGAAAAAGAATTACTGTGCAAAGAATGGCTTGCTAAGCCGAAAAAACTGCTCATTGATGGTAAATGGGTAGAAGCTAAAACCAACAAAACTTTCAAAACCTATAACCCGGCAACCGAAGAAGTACTGGCTGAAATTCCCGAAGGCGGCAAGGAAGATGTAGATCTCGCCGTCAAAGCTGCTCGCAAAGCTTTCGAGACCGGCGCCTTCTATAACAAGTTCTCCGCCAGCCAGAGAGCCAAGTGCCTCTACACCCTGGCAGACCTCATCGACAAACATGCCGATGAACTCGCCCAACTCGAGACCCTCGATAACGGAAAACCCATTAAAGAGTCCCGCTGGGTAGACGTTCCGATGACCGCCGAAACCTTCCGCTATTACGCCGGTTGGTGCACCAAGCTCGAAGGCGAGACCATCAACACCAATAACGACTTCTTCACCTACACTCTTCGCGAGCCTGTCGGCGTAGTCGGTCAGATTATCCCCTGGAACTTCCCGATGCTGATGCTTGCGTGGAAGTGGGGCCCAGCCCTTGCTTGTGGAAACAGCGTTATCCTCAAGCCCGCTGAGCAAACACCTCTTTCTGCTCTCAGACTGGGCGAACTGGCTCTGGAAGCTGGCATTCCAGAAGGTGTTATCAACATCATCACCGGTCTCGGTCCTGATTCCGCCGGCGAATTCATCGCCAACCACATGGACATCGACAAAATCGCTTTCACCGGTGAAGACAGAACCGGTCAGATCATCGTCAAGGCTTCTGCCGGTAACCTCAAGCGTGTCTCGCTCGAGCTGGGCGGCAAGGCTCCCAACATCGTCTTCGCCGACGCCGATATGGACGCTGCCGTAAACGGCGCCATCACCGGCATCTTCTTCAACCAGGGTCAGGTCTGCTGCGCAGGCTCCAGGCTCTTCATCGAGAAGAAAGCCCAGGACGAGTTCATGAGCAAGCTCCTCGATCGCGTAGGCAAGATGGTTCAGGGTAACGGTCTCGATGAGAAGACCGTGATCGGACCGCAGGTCTCGAAAGAGCAGCAAGAGCGTTGCTTCAACTATATCGACATCGCCCAGAAAGAAGGCGCCAAGCTTGCTTGCGGTGGTGAGCGTCCCGAAGGTCTCGACAAAGGTTACTTCGTCAAGCCCACGGTCTTCACCAATGTCAACAACGATATGAGAATCGCCCAGGAAGAAGTCTTCGGACCTGTTCTCTCGGTTATTCCTTTCGACAAAATGGATCAAGTCGCCGAGCAAGCCAACAAAACTCGCTTCGGTCTCTCCGGCGCTGTCTGGACCCAAGACGTCAAGAAAGCGCACAAGTTCGTCAAGAAAATCCAGGCTGGTACCGTCTGGGTGAACTGCTACAATGTCTTCGACCCGGCAGTTCCCTTCGGTGGCTACAAACAGAGCGGCTACGGTCGTGAGCTTGGCAAACACTCGATTGAGCTCTACAGCAACATCAAGAGTGTCTGGATGAACCTGGCTGACTAGTTTGAGATAAGGCTCGAGAGCTA
>CAZCBH010000111.1:0-16266 GCA_964496875.1 uncultured Candidatus Obscuribacterales bacterium
ACGAAACCGTCGACATAGGCTTCCACTTTGGAAGGATCACTGGATGCTTCCAACCGCAATTTCAACTTGCCTTCCGGTGGGGCTGGAAATGGGCTCATGGCAAGAACCATATCCCGGGCGATATTTTTCGCTTCCGGTTTACTTTTATCATTCTTAGATACGAAAACCTTGCTGATTTTACCGTCACTACCCACGGTGCAGTGCAAGGTCACTCCTTCCTTAAGCTCTGATCGACCTTTGAGCTTTTCAGTCAGCAACTTTTCCAGTTTAAGACAGTAGGGCGTTATCGTATACTGTAAGAAAGGCTGATACTGCTCGCCCAGGGCGATCTCGATCTTTCTGACCCCGGCCTTGACTTCATTCCTATCGGCACCGGCTTTGACCCTGGTTTCGAGCCAGTTGAAAGAGTTCATATATCCGGCTATGCCTATGCCTTTACTTTTGCTTGCCTGGATAGTTTTGTATAAATCAAACCGCCTTTCTAAAAGTGGTCCGGGTGCAGGCTTGAAATCATCAGTGATCGTGGCTGTATCCAGTCCGGCAAAAGAAGGCAGGCTATCTTCCATCTGCACCACTTTGAAGCCCCGCTTCTCCAGCTGAGCAGGCAGTCCGGTAGGTCCGTACATATGAGCGGAGCCCACCGCCACAAAGTGAGGTCCTTCCTGTTTCGGTAGAACCTCCATCAGTTTATCCACCATAATCAGATTACGATCGTCGAGGAGAACCTTGTGAAACTTCTTCAATAGAGGAATCTCTCTCTCTTTTTTCCGGTCGAGCTCCTCCATCCCCTTCAAGTCACCGGCTCGCCAGACAAGAAAAACCTCTTGAATATCCCCTGCCAGATTCTTGAGATCCAGAAGCAGAGACTTGAGACGAGCTTCCGAAACATCGTCCGGCATCAAAGCGAACAACTTGCCCCGGTCCGCTGCTTCCAGACCGGTTATCGGAATTTCGTTTTCTTTGGCTTCCTTGAGCAAGAACAGGTCGATGCCGAATCGGCCTGAGAACTTTGTGATATCGCCTCGTCTTGGAATAGCGCCCCCCAGTGCTTCTATACATTTCCAGGGACGAAAAGAGTCATACATCTCCCAGGTCTCTCCGGACCAGGCTAGATACTCGTCGAAGACTTTTTTAGTGTCGGGCTTGAGCTTGTCTCTAAGACGCTCAGGCGGCTTGTACTTTTCTTCGATACCTTTCTCAGCCTCCTTCATCTTTTTTATCGAATCCGGATCGGTGACATCAACTTCTACCAGAAGATGATTGGATTCTTTGAAAGCTTTCAAAATCCCCTGGGGCATGGGATGAAAGTCTTTCTTAGCGACATGGATGGTGCCGAGTAAATAGACAACGTCATCGCCCCTGGTGGCTTTCCACATGAAGAGATCACCGGTGTCGAATCTCCTGCCGGAGTAGACTTTCTTCGAATCCGAGGCATTGCCTTCTTCAATGCCGGTAGTCAACTCTGTTTCGGTCTGCGACTGAATCGGCTGGACAGAGGACTTCTCAGCGGCGGTCTCCACCACTTCCGGAAAGATGCTCTGGACAATAGACTTGTAGCGGTTCTTGAAATCGGTCGGAGTATTGGCAGAGAAATCGAGCCTGGCAAGCAGATGCTTATCGGCGCTCTTAGAGTAGGGGGCAAGGGTGAGCTTCTCGTAATAGAATTGATTGACCTCGGCATTGAGGCGCTCCTCTCCCTCGTAGCGACCGGGCTGTAGCGAGATTCGACAATGCAGTCCGCCCGGCTCCGGCATCAACTCTTCTTTTTGAGTGTAAACGCTGATTGACTTCTTGCATTTGTAGCTCACTTCAAGAGAATCAGCGGCTCTTTCTATGCGCGCCCGGGGATAATACTCCTTGAATAACTCGGAGAGCTGATCGAGACCTTTCTTGAGTTCGGAGGCTTGCGTCGACGGATTCGCTGTAAGGAACAGAATCAAAAGGGCGACCACGATTATTTTGAAACGGGAGATCAAAAAACTCTTCCTCAATTTAACTCACTATGCTTCCCCTACCACCGGCACACCGGATCAAAACCACAGCCCGCACAGCGAAACACTTGCAGTTGGCAAGTTTCACCGTCATGACAGGCTTTGTGACTGGAGCCCGGGGGTTAGCTCCGGGAATCGCGGTGGTAGGAAATACATAATGAAAGGCAGATCAAATAAAATCTACTTACTATTTAGTATGTTCCTGGTCCTGGCAGCCGGTTGCGTCACCGTGCCCCCTGGCTTGGCTGTGGAGAGTAAAACATCTCAAGACAACCGAGATTCCGATTTTGACAATGCCTGCCAGGGTCTCAAAGCGCTTTTCATGGAATATTACCCCCGGGCAAAAGTAGAAGAGACTGGTCAACACCTCGAAATCTCTTTCAAAGTAGGCAAGCAAGCCACCACTACCGGACGCACGATAATGGCGCCGAAAATAGACGGGATACTTTGCGAACTCGACCTCAAACCAGGCAAGTATGAAGGTGACAGGATATTACCCAGTAGAGTCAACGAGATGCGCTATGTCATCATCGAGATGGCTCCGTACAATGAGCCTCTGGATAAACATCTGCATACCAGGCTGCTCTTCGACCCGGGTACACCCGAGATCTTCATCACCAGATTCAAGAAGACCGTTGATAAATTTGAGAAATCTGAGAGCAAAATAGAAAAGAAGAAGAAGAAGAAGGTCATTGAAACGAAAACCGAACCAGAGACTGATCCGGTGACCGAAGCTGCCGGTCGACCGAATGAGCCCGAGAAGCCGGATAAACCAAAAGGAGAGAAGACGGACTTCGGGGCGCCGAAACTATCCAGCTATAGCTTTCAAGAAGGTCGGTTCAAAGTGAAGTTGCCGGGCAATCCTCTGACAAAGTACAAAGACACCGCCGGAATGCGCTTTGTACAGTATCAGTATGAAGAGCCCCAGGGAGGCTACCAGGTCGGATACGCCATCCTCCCCGGTCAGATCCCCTACAGTCAGCAAGGCGGATTTCTGAATTCAATCAGCCAGAGTCTGATAAAGAGCCATCCCGGCAAACACGAGGAGCATTCACTGAAGTGGCAGGGTTATCCTGGTCGCCAGATAGACCTGAAAGTAGAATCCAAAGACAAAACAAAAAAAAGAGCTTACATCTATAGAACCATTCTGGTAAGACGCTTTCTGTACATAATCGAAGCCACCGGAACTGAAGCATGGGTAGCATCGCCGGCGGTGAAAGAGGTTCTTGCCTCCCTGGAGATCAAGCCTGAGCTGACTTCTGAAGAAGCAGCCCTGATTAGACAGAGAGAAGCCCAGAGAGAGAGCAATAGAAGACAGAATGAAGCGGAAAGTCGTGCACGCAATCAAAGACCGAAATACAACAAAGACCACGAGAAATTCCAGGCAGACTGGAAATACAGGAGACGCTATCGCTGATAGAAAGATAAAAGAGAGAAGCAATGAACGCAGAAAAATCCAACCAGGAGATCTCTCAGCCACCATTGCCGGTGGTGGCACCAGAGCGATATGAGGTGCTTGCGCTACTTGGTCAGGGCGGCATGGGCCTGGTCCTCAAAGGCCGCCATAAACAGCTCAACAAGCTGGTTGCGATCAAGATTTTGAACACTGCTCTCTCGCTCGATTCCATCAGTTTGAAACGTTTCGACATAGAAGCAAAAGCAGGCAGTCAGCTTGCCCATCCCAATCTCATAGCGGTCTTCGACTATGGCGTGACCACCGAAGGCAAACCCTATCTGGTCATGGAATATCTAGAAGGAGAAAGCCTTCAAGAGCGTATAGCAGAAAGCGGGCCGATAGAAACAGAAGAGTTTCTGCGAATATTCGAACAAGTGGCTCGCGCCCTCAAATACATCCACAATCAGAACATCATCCACCGGGATATCAAAACCAGCAATATAATGTTGCAGAAGATCGACTCCGAATCAGAGTCTTTCGCCAAACTGCTGGACTTCGGCATAGCCAAGGTGCTTGCTGATAGTGGATTGACCATACAAGATCTGACCGCCACAGGCTCGGTCTTCGGCAGTCCGCTCTATATGAGCCCGGAGCAGTGCCGGGGCAAAGATACCGATGGTCGCTCGGATATCTATTCTCTCGGCTGTGTCATGCACGAGTGTTTTGTTGGAATTCCTCCGGTTATTGGAGAGAACGCCCTCGATACTATTTTCAAACATGTTAACGGTCCGCCCTCGATAATAGCGTCAGAGCTGAAAAACGGAAGGATGGGAAGAAGAGTGGCGGCGATGATTGAAAGATGTCTTGAAAAAGATCCGGCCCAAAGATTTCAGAACGCCGCCGAACTGCTGGAGGAATTGAATGCCACCCGGGAAGAAGGGCTCGCCCTCAAATACACAGGCGACCATGAGCATCCCCTGCAAAAAAGTGTTGCCCCGACTATTGATCAAGATGAGACTCCGATTCAAAGCCTGGAGCCATCGTCCGATAGCAGAACGACAAACCCCTGGAGAACAAAATCGCCGGAACAAGTTCTCTCGATTAGCGAACCGGCACCCCAGGCAGGCAGCAGGCTGCGCCAGAGTAACAGTACTCTGACGGAGGAAAGACCGAAGCAAAACGCCCTGGTAAAAATGTTGGTCTTGGCTGGCACTCTGGTGCTGATCGGCGCCGGAGCGTTTTTCGCCGGTCCACCGCTGATAAACCAATTCGAGCAGGGACAGTATGAAGCTCTTGGCAAGAAAACCGAGGCCGCCTACAAAGAAGGAAAGCTTCACTGGGCGGGTCTTGAAGCCGACTATAAGAAACTTCTCTCCCGGGCCGACTCTGAATCTGACTTTACCGCCGCGGCAACATACTGCCTGAGGCTGGGCAACATCAATCTAGAGAACGGGAAGCTAGAAAGCGCACAGTCTTATTTCAAGCAGACCATAGAAAAGCTCTCTGCCGGAAAAGTCGATGCGCCGCAGTTGCATCTCTCCGCTTTATCGGGCTCGGCCGAGGTATACAGGCAAAGTAAAAAAGAAGACGAAGCAAAGGCAATTCTAGAAAAGGCGCTTAAACTAGCCGAATCGGAGAAGATCTCAGCGGAGCTGAAAGGTGACCTCTATCTTGCTTCGGCAAGGTTGGCAGCCCAGAGAGCCAGTGGCGATAATAAAAAGAAAGCCGGTGACCGAGCGATATCATTTTTCGACCGGGCTCTTTCCGAATACACCCGCGCAGGCAACTCTGTATCAGCCTCGAAAGTAGCTCAGACCTGGCTCGAAAGCGCCGAACTCTGCCACGGACTGAACTGGACTCCGGAGACAGCAAGACGGGCCCAGAGTGCTCTAGCCCTCGCCTCAAAAATAACTTCCGGCAGCGCAAAAGAGGAGCTCGAACGTCGCGCCCTGCCGCTCAAGGATCTAGCCCAGCAAAGTCCTGCTTCGGCTTCCGCGTCGACCCCGACACAGACTGCTGCCGACAGCGTAAACGATTTGCCGCCGGTACGCGGCACCATGGACAGTACCGCCCTGGACGCGAAGTATGAAGCAGATCTGGCTAAATATAAACTGGAGCAGATCAAGCGAGCCCAGGTCATGAATGAACAGATCAGAGACTTTCAGCTCAGTAACACCAAGCAAATCACCGACGAGCTCAAGAAGCAGAGTCGCGCCATAAGCGGAGCTCCCTATAAATCTTCATCCCTAGACAAAACGGCTCCACCCCCTTCGATGCAAAACATGGAGAAATTTACGCGTTCTTTCTCGGCAGAATAGACTGTTTAGAGAGTCTTGCTCCTAGAATCGTCTGAGACTCCTGGGTCTTGAAGAAGCTTTCCGTACTGATTTCTACCCTGGTAGACATCGGTCACCACATCGCCTTTCTCGAGAGACTCGACCACCCGATTCAATAGCTGCTCGATAGAGACAGGTTCGCCGGTGCGCTCGGCTTCGGTGCGCAGTTCCCGGGCAAGACCGAGACCGACCTGATTGTTATAGTCATCGGCCCGGGTGTCGTAGCGCCAGTACGTATCCTTTTGCTCTGTCTTCACACCCTCACCGCCGAATATCCTACGAGCAGCGTTTTTCGCATCCACCAGCCATTCTTCGCCGGTGTCTCTCAGACCTGTAGCAATCTCATTGGTATCAGCCAGGGCCATAGCGGCCCGGTCGCCGTATTTGAGAGCGTACATAGCGGTGGTCAGGGTGTGCCTGAAGGCATTGGTGTAGTTGTTGGTGCCGTCATCGGGAAATTTGAGGGAATCGGCCATGGTGCTGGCCCAGACGACCATGTCATCTTTGGCGAGCATATCGTCCACCGGAGAGAACTTCAAATCCGGGGTGTAGGGCTTGTAGGCTTTGACATCACTGAAAGTGATACCGTCGTTCTCATCGAACCACTCGTCGTTTGAAGCCTCCTCGATAATCTTTATGCCGCGTTGCATATAGCGCAGACTCTTCTTCTCGCTTTCTGAATAGTTTCCAGAGTTATGGGCATCCTTGATCTCTTCTTTGTTCAAAAAACCGTTTCCGTCGGTGTCCATAACGGCAAATTTTGCTTCGGTCAGCCAATCGGCAATATTGCATTCGGGCAGCTCTGCCGACAGCGCTTTACCATTGTGGCCCAGACTGTTGAGCGCTTTGATATCAGCCAGGGCATCGCGCCCGCCAAGAAGCGATGGAGCCAGAGCCCCCTGATTATCTAGATGATTTCTGTTGTCTACTAAGTTGGAGTCACTTCCATGACTCTCACTACCGGACTCCGGTCGACTCATGGTTCTATTGTGCAGCGAGGAAAGGAACTAAAAACGAACTAGGACAAAAGCAATAAGAAACCAGATGACGGGGACAAAAGGAGGAAAAGCCCCCGTCCTCTCGGCTTCGTACTTTTACTCGTGCGGCAACAGTGGATTAGGCGCGAGCTTATTAATAATAAACCTTGCCAAGAGCCAGGTCAAATCGATTTAATAAAAGGCGAATCGGTAAAGAAGCCTCAGCGAGATGGCTCTTTTGCCGCTTGTTGAAGACTGACCATCAGATTGGCATAGCCATTCTCCGCCAGGCTATCGAGACTGCCGCCGTCAATCAAATCAAAGGCGAAAAGGATATTGCACCGCGTATCGGGCTTATCGAGACAGAGCTTGACGAAGGGTGCCGGAGCGACAAAGACGGAACGATTACCCGAGGCAACCACATAGTTCTCGACTCCGTTGGCTTCGATACAGATCCATGTCCAACCGAACTCTTTCACCAGCTGGTTTCCCCAGGTAGCTCCCAGGGCAAAAGCGATCTCCACGGACTCCTGGGCATCAGACCTCCTGGTGCCGGCGCGGAAATCATTCTGCAGTTCCTGGACGACATACTCGAGTTGATGGCATATCTCGCGAGCGGTAGCATCCCGCTTCTTGATCTCCAGAAGCTTGAAACCGTAGCGATTATCGCTCTTCAACTGAGCGATCTCTTCTTTATTCAGCTCACGTTCTTGAAACGCCATCCAAATTCTCCAATTCTCTTCAAAGACTCCTCACTAATGCTAATCGCCCCGGTTCTCAAATTCAAGAGAGATTGCATTCTGCAACAGCAAGTCCTGTAGCGGTTTTTCACAATTTTTGCGGACGAACTCCCGCTTCTCGATATCAACTATATCTTTATAAAGTCTCTACACAGCTATTTGCCCATTTTAGATTCAGATTTCGCCTTCTTCGCCTTCTCTTTGACAGATAGCTCTTTTAGATAATCGATGATCGAATCGATCTGTTCCTTTATAAGAGGACCGCCGGCATCATTGAGAAATCCCGGCATAGACTGGTGGGTCTTGCTGCCGTAGCTAATAACCTTCCTGATATGAGCCACATACTCGGCATTGTTATAGTCGCCATAGATCAAGGCGCCACCCACTGCCCCTTTCGCCCCTTCTCCATGACACATAGCGCAGTCGGCATCGAAAAGCTCTTTTCCAGCCAGTCCGACTCCGCGGTCGACATGGCAACTCGTGCACTTTTCGCTGGTGAAGATCTTGGCAGCACCGTCTTCTCCCATGGACTTATGACGATCCTTGACGTGCATGGAGATTTTGATCGGAATAATCGGATGAACCGGATCATTGCTGGAGATATTGACCACCTTTTTCACATCGCCCTGCTTCATGGCTGTATCGATCATGATCTCCAGCTCCGTCCTCTCTCCGGGAGCCAGATCCTGCTTCTTGAGCGATGGCACGGTACAGCCGCAAGAGGAATGGGCTTCAAAAATTTTGAGTGGCGCCTTGCCGCGGTTCTCCAGCTTAACCAGACGATTGTACTCTTCACCTTCCTCCAACTCGCCCATCTCGATTTGACTGGGGTCCACTGTCAGGCTCGGTACGGCTTTTGCCTCTTCTTTGGGAGTGCAACCGCCGATAGAAACGGCGATTAAAAACGCCGCCAGAATATAGAACATCCCAGAAAAATGAAAGGCTCTCCGATACAAATGCATAGGACCTCGGGCTTTCCTTAGAAGACAAGGATTTTTTTCCATACTAACAGACTATTTAATCGAAGCCCTAATTAGAAAAGCGCCCGGGCGGGAAGATAAAATTATGAGCCTCATCACTGGCATGGGGTCTTGGAAAAACGGAATCCTTATAAATCGTCGAAGACTTGATGGGCAGAATACCTTCGAATTACACACAGCCAGCTTTCCTGACGGATAGATACGAAGCTATCGAAATGATCGGTCAGGGCGGCATGGGGTCGGTCTATCGCGCCTTTGACACGGCTCTTGGTATCAACGTGGTGATCAAGACCGTCCTCGAGGTCGACGATTACGAAAAATGCGCTGTTCGTTTTCAGCAAGAAGCGAAGCTTCTAAGTCGGCTCAACCATGACAATCTGGTCAAAGTCTATGACTTCGGCAGCAGTGAATCAGGTTCACTGTATATGGTGCTGGAATACATAGAAGGCACGTCTCTGAAAGAGCTTCTCGAAAAAAACGGTCCCCTGCCGCTAAGCCGAGCCGTAGCGATAATGACCAGAATCTGCCGGGGTCTCGCCAGGGCCCATGAAGAGAAGATCGTCCATCGCGACTTAAAACCGGCGAATATAATCGTCTATGACAGAAAAGATCCCGAACCGGTCCAGGACGAAGTCAAGATCATCGACTTTGGCATAGCGCATGCCGTGGACCCGGAAAAAAGCCAGGCCGTTTTTGGCACTGGCACCAGACCCAATACCATAGCCGGCAGTCCTCTCTATATGGCACCGGAGGTCATTCATGGAGAATCCGGAACTTCCGTCGCCGACATCTATGCCCTGGGCTGTATCTTTTTCGAGTTGCTCACTGGCCGGGTCCCATTCCAGGCAGATACCATGGTAGGGACTTTTGCCCTCCATAGTGAAGCCGCGGTTCCATCGGTCAAAGAGTTTTGCCGATACGAACTGCCTGATGCCGATCCGGTCCAGAGCTTGATAGAGAGAGCGCTTACAAAAGACAAATCCGAACGATATCAAAGTGTCGATGAGTTCCTCAACGATCTGAAGAGAATCCCCTTACAGCATCCGTCTCTGAGAACGGGCGCTTTCGGAGAGTTCAAACCTTCTTCAGATTCCGAGCATCCAGTGACCAGGATCTGGAGCCGATACGGAATCATTATCGTGGCGACGGTTTTAACCGGTTCGCTTCTAACCTCGGCACTGCTAGGCATGGTCTACATGTGGACAGCGCCAAAAGCGGAGCCGCCTTCGCAAAAGGTCCTGGAGAAAAAGAAGGTCGAACAGACGGCAATGGCTCTTATGGCACCGGCCCTGGTGGAAGAAGGTGTCGATACCGGCGGCAAACCGTTTAAACAGGGCAAGAAAAGCGGCTTCGACGAATGCTGGATAGGCAATCCCTTCATTACCAAAGACGAAGACTTAAAACTTCTTGCCGATAGACAGCCACTCAACCTGAGCTTCAAACAATGCGAAGTCACCGGAACCGGTCTGAAGTATCTACCTGACTGGCCATTAAAAGGTATCTCTTTTGAAGGCAGCTCCCTGACGGATGAAGGTTTAAAAGAGGTAAGCCGATTCAAAACCATAACCAAGCTCGATTTGTCCGGCACCGGTATAAGCGACCAGGGTCTTGTCGCCCTCGAAAAACTGCCTAGGCTCGAACATCTGGAGCTGACCATGTGTCCCCATTTAACCATTAGTGGTATCGAAAAGGTTTTGAAAACCTGTACCAGTTTACGCGTCCTCAAGATGAACCATGTAAAAATCAACCGATCCGTGATACCGATGATAGTTGCATCGAAGTTGACCACGGTAGAGCTTGGTGGTGATTGGTTAAGGGATCAAGACGTGATGGAGCTTTCAAAGCTGGATCGTCTTACCAGTCTCGGTCTGGTCGGCAGTGAAAATCTCACTGATAAAAGCATCGACTACGTTGCCGGAATGAAAAATTTAAGACGGGTAGATCTAACTATGTGCAGTGGGCTCAGCACAAGAGCCAGAGCCGCAATGCAGAGCAAGCGTCCCAACATGGAAATTGTCGACAGACTGGGGAAAGGCGAGATCAAAAACCAGACAGAGATGTTGAAAGACTATTTCAGATAGTTCAGAAAGCTTTGACCGAAACGATAACTCTTCTACAATCTACAATTTATCTCATCTCCCTTTAACCTGCCCTTAGTGGTCAAAGCTCGACACTAAAGTGGTTGCAGGTTGCTTAAACCACGTTATATTCAAGAGGTGTTGGAGATGTCCGAGTACTTGATAAAGGATCAGGAACCCGAAGGACTATCGATTAATTTTCTCGATAGTTCAAAATGCTTACCAGATTCAACAGACAAATACATAAGATGCAAAGATTGCGACGCCAGCTTTCTATTCAGCAAAGAAGAGCAGAGCTTCTTCTGCGATAAGAAGCTGGAGTATACCCCCAGTCGCTGCCACAATTGCAGAGTCCTGCGCCGCGCCAGCTCTCGTTTCTCGAAGAGATCTTCGCTGAGCGCCGTCGTTTGCATATCGTGTAAAACGCTGACCTATGTCCCCTTCAAACCCATGGGGCACAGTCCGGTCTACTGCCGCTACTGCATGCATAAGAAAAGAGCCTAGCTCTAGTTCTCAACCATCCTGCGATAGCAGATCCTGCTCCCTTTGCCGATTTCTCAAAATAGAGGCTCGGTCCAGACTAAGCCCGGGATCTCGATAGGGCACCGCCTGCCTCGGGGTCAGTTTATCGAGTTCGTTTTCATCGAGAACGAAAAAAAGCTCAGGACTAAATTGAAACAAACCCGGCAATTCTTCAGGTATTAAATTCAACCCGAAACAATCACTCCCTTTTGCGTCCGCCACCGCCAGAGTGCCACCGGTTTTTCTGCCCAGGGCCCGGGTTCGATAGACGGAGAATCCGGTAAGAGCAAGAGCACTGCGTACGGCGCCGGCGACACTATAAGTAAAGAGCTTGCCGCTTCCCTCTTTCAAGAGCCTGCGATAGATCGAAAAGATATCCAGTGTCCAGAACTGTGGAAACTTTCTGGGAGAGAACGGATCATGAAAAATCAGGTCATAGCGCTGCTTTTCCCCAGCAAGCAAACCGGGTAGAGACACGCGCAGATCATCGAAAACGATCTCGAAATCTATTCTCTCTATAGATGATACTCCTTGTGGTATCATCGAAACCTTCCTCTGACACGCCCCCTTTTCAAGCAATTCATTCAAGATCTCGACTATAGCCGGGGTCAGTCCGGAGGATTTCAAAATCGGATAAACAGGTTGCTCCAAAGTCTTGATCATCGCAGGAATTAGCGACTTATCTATCTCCACCGCCTTAATCGACAGAGTCTCTATGGTCGATGCGGGCAAATCAGACTGCATCAGAGTCTCTATAAAAGTAAAAGTGTTGTAGCCCATGCCAAAACAGATATCGAGAAGAGCGAGATCTTCTGGATACTTCTCAACTCCTAAAAGTGCTATGGCAGGCTCGGCATAATTAACCAGGGACTCTTTGAAAGCGCCTGCACTATTGTGATACCACTCACCGGTTTCGTAATCGGCAAGCGTAATAGAGCCGTCACCCGTCTCTATATAGACGAGTCCTTCATTATCTTTTGCTTCATTCACCGACTTTGAGAATCACCTTACCAAAACTCTCGTTACTCTCCAGATAGCGATGGGCTTCGGCGGCATCTTTCAAGGAAAAGACCTGATCTATAGAAGGTCTCAACTTTCCGGATTCTAATAAAGGAACGATGTTTCCGGCAAGCACTTTGCCTGCCAGGATTTTTTCTTCTAACGGCCTGGCTCGCAGAGTGGTCCCCTGAATACATGCCCGTTTTCGCAAGACCTTACCAAGATCGAGATCGACACTTCTGCCGGCCAGCAGGCCGACCAGAATGATTCTGCCACGAGTAGCGATACAGTCTAGATCTTCGCTTACATAACCACCGCCAACCAGCTCGAGCACCACATTCACACCATGGGGAAAGTGCTTGAGCACAGCTTCGGCAAAACGTCCCTCTTTTGCCACTACTCCGCAATTGAGACCAAGCTCCCTGGCTTGACGCAACTTCTCTTCGTTTCTGGTGGTCCCCACAGCGTTCGCCCCAATCGCATCGGCGATCTGCAGAGCAGCCGTTCCCACTCCCGAGCCAATTGCGTGAATAAGTACCGATTCGCCGGCGCTGAGTCCGCCCTGACAGACCATGGCATCATAAGCTGTGGTGTAGGCTTCGGGAATCGCCGCCGCCTCCTCGTAGGTGAGCCTATCCGGAATCGGCGCCACTGTGCCGGAGTGAACCACAACAGACTCGGCATAGGAGCCGCCTGCGGTGAGTCCGAAGACCCTATCCCCCACTTTCAGATCCTGGACGCCGCAACCGACCTCGGCTATGACTCCGGCATATTCGAGACCGGGTATGTCCTGAGGGGCTCCAGGCGGTGCCGGATAGAAGCCCTGGCGCTGGATCAAGTCGGCGCGGTTGACGGCGGTACATTTAACGTCGACACGCACTTCGCCCCGTCCCGGCTCGGGTAAATCGCGGTTCATTACCTTTAACACTTCCGGGCCGCCGCTTTTCTCGATCACCACAGCCTGCATGGCTTCTCTCCTTAGTAGTTGCTAAGAGACTTTCCTTAACAGAAGCTAGGAAATTCCTGTATACGATGTTAGCTTTAAAGTCGTTCTAACACGCGTCACTTTCATATTGGTTAGATTTATTTTTCTGGCGAGCAACCTCGAAAAGGGTTGCAAGGAGTAGATAGTGCTTTTGAAGGTACCGGAATCCGTTTCCTACGAGGAACTGCTGAACATCCTGCAAGATCGCATAGCGGCAGGGGACATTCCAGAGGATAACGAGTACTTTGCCGAGCTTATATTCGGTCTATGCCGTCGGGTCGATATGACCCGTACTCTCGAAGAGAAGAGAACCACTGCCCGGGGAGAAAAGACCAGCGTGGTCATCGATCTGCTTCCTTATATAGATTCGAGAAAGAATAGAGTCTAAGCTCCGGGTCAAATTCTATTCCTGTATATAAGAATCCCAGTACTCTGTGCGCTCTTTCCAGTCACAGTTGCCGCAGATCAGGGTCGCTTTGCTGCCTTCGTGCTCGACACCGGAATCGCCTGCGCCGTCCCAGACCGAGGCCACTGTCTCGACAAACTTTTCATACTTCTCAACAGGTTTCTGGCACTCCGGGCAGATCATCCTCTTGCTTGATATCGCTTCTTTGAGCCTGGACTCTGACATATCGAGAAATCTCCTTTCTTTTTCCTAGAGATTATAGACCGATGCTGACCATATTGCAGGTTTGCGGAATCACAGATTGCGGAATCGCAAAAGCAGACTTGACAGATTCTCTCTTTAGACTTATTCTAAATACAGACTGATTTAAAACCAGTCGATAAAGCTAAACGGATAAAGAGTCAGAGAGATGAACAGAACCACGGTCGAAGAGTTATTGATGGAGTACGGTATTCAACCGACCGCCCAGAGATGTGTGGTCACAGGCTACCTGCTCGAAACCGACTGCCATCCCACCGCAGAAGAAGTGATGCGGGCAGTGAAAGATCGCCTGCCCTGTTCGCTTTCCCGGGCAACGGTCTATAACACCCTCAAACTTCTGGTGGACAAAGGGATTTTGCAGGAGCTCTCTACCGAACCAGGACAGATTCGCTACGACGCAAACACAGATCACCACCACCATTTCGTGGACAGAGAAAGCGGTCGGATTTATGACCTGGAGGTAGACGGCGAGGGAATCTCTCTTCTGAATGATTTCAAACTACCCGCAGAATATAATGCGGACTATTTCAGAATTACTTTCTATGGAAAGGCAGGAAGCTAACCTGCAAACATAGACCAGGGCATTTTTTTTGAACACATCTTAGACTAATTCTAAATAGAGAACAAGTACAACAATTAAAAGGAGAACGTCATGAATAACCTGACCAATACGGAAACCGAAAAAAATCTAGAAGCCGCCTTCGCCGGCGAGTCCATGGCCAATCGCAAGTATCTCTACTTCGCCAAACTGGCAAGAGAGCTGGGCAACGAAGAAGTTGCCGAACTTTTCGAAGAGACCGCCAATCAAGAGACCGGTCACGCTTTTGCCCACTTGCAACTGCTCTATCCTTCAAAAGAGATGACCGTAGAGAAGCTGCTAGAGCTGGCCATCGAAGGAGAACTTTATGAAACCAACCAGATGTATCCCGAATTCGAGCGCATAGCACGCCAAGAAGGCAGACTGGATGCAGTGGAAGAATTCATCGAACAGGCGGATGAATCGAGAGAGCACGCCAGGGTCTTCACCCAGGCGGCAAAACGCTTCAACTCTCTGGGAAAAGTAGAAGAATGGCATGCCCGCCGCTATCAAAAAGCTCTGGAGAATCTGGGCGAACAAAGCGCAGAAAGCGAACAAGGCGAACAAAAAAAATCCGCCTGAATTCTGAGAAGCCGGTGATTTATCCTTATCACCGGCTTCTCCCTGGGGCATCGGACAGGTTGACACCTTATACGGTGCAAAATTCGGCAGTTGCAATTTCCGAAAAGAACCAACAAATATCTTCTATGGCAAGAGCGGATATTATCGGTTATTCTGTTTAGCCTGGTTCCTATCTGATTCAAAGCAGGATAAAGAGAGACGATGACAGCTTCCAGCACCGAAGTGCGAAAGTTCGAAATAATCCATGACATCAAGGTAAAGACCTATGATATAGACTTTGCCGGTCATGTCTCCAACATCACCTATCTGAGATGGTTCGAGGACATGCGCCTCAAGATCTTCGATCAGTTCTTCCCACTCGAGCTCTTCATGAACGATGGTCTGCTTCCGATTATCACCGAATCTAGAGTGGTCTACAAAAAATCGGTCGGTCTTTTCGACCAGCCTCGCGGGCACATGTGGATAGCCGGACGTGGTCCGGCGTCTTTCCAGTTCGAAGGTGAGCTTTTAGTAGATGGGGAGATAACAACGAGATCCTGGTTCACCGGACTTTTCATAGGAAAAGAGACGATGAAACCAGTCCGGATGCCGAAATTGATCATAGAAAAAGAGAAGGAGCTCTATGGCTGATTCAGAACCTGAATTTTGGGCTGATTCGGGAACTGATTGGAATCAGGATCAGGATCAGTTTCATCTTCAACTTTCGACCTGGGACTATTCCCCATCAGAAAAATACCTGCGCCGATACCTGTCTCCGAAAGAGCGCACGACCAAACCTGCGTCGACGCGAGGGCCCCGGGCTACACTCGCGCACAGGGAGAATCGGCTCGGCCAGAGACAGTTGCATGTTCGACTTTGCATCGAACCGATAGAGAGTGGAACTACCTGCCGCCGGATTTTTAATCCTGTATTTCAATTATACATACATCCGTATGTGTCTGTCAATATATTCTGACCGCTTATCCATAATAAAAGATGACTGACTCAAAAAAGAAAACCGGCAATGTTATCGCAATCACCCTTCTCTCGGTCCTAGCGCTGATTCTGGTTGCCCTCTCAGGCTATGCCTTCTCTCTTCTCAATGGAGTGGTCGGTCAACAAAACGCAGCGACCCACTTCGATGCAAGTGCTGGAGGCACCCGGGTCCAACATATTCAGCACAGTCCCACGGTCCAGGTCTATGAGTTCTTTGGAACCGGGGATGGTGCCCTCAAAAAAGAAGCGGATCGGGTTATGGGGATCTTCTCTACCTATGTCGCCCGCTATCAACTGGACGAAAGCTCCGAATTGAGCCGGCGTTTTCAAAAGGAATTCGAGATAAAAGAGCTGCCGGCCTATGTTATTACCGACAGGCAGAGAAAGGTGCTGACCTGCCTCACCGGCAAGGAGATGAAAGATAAGATTCATCCTGCATTGAAGAAAGCGGTTTTCGGTGA
>CAZCBH010000112.1:0-16086 GCA_964496875.1 uncultured Candidatus Obscuribacterales bacterium
TAAAGAACTCTTGAAGCTCGGTTACTATCTCTCGCTTGCGTTCTTTGGTGGCCAATGATGCCTCCTTAATTGACGAGTAGTTATAGCTTGTCGAATTACGGCCAAGAAAAAATCCCGGCAGTAATACCGCAGGGACCACACTGGAGTAAAAATTACCCAGAGATTGATATCTCATGTGTGACCTAGGTCGGCGAAGCTTACAAGAAGTTCATTATTCCTCTTTCGAGGTACCGACTGTCTGCGGCCCGACGCAGCTTTGCGTAAGCAGAGATTCTCCCAGCTCCCCATTTGGACGTCAAGGATAAATATCGAATATTACATACATTATTACTTTTGGGACTGGAGCGAGCTCTGGACTATAATGGCAGCGATTATGGATGTATTCGAAAAACACGTGTTCGTCTGCTTTAGCGGTAAAACCTGCTCTCAAGAGGGAGGGGTGGAAGTCTTCGACGCCCTTCGTAAAGAGGTCTTCGATCGAGGTCTCAAAACCCGCTTCCGTATTAACAAAGCGGGCTGTTTCGACCAGTGCGGCAACGGTCCTATGGTGGTCGTTTATCCAGAATCGGTCTGGTATGCCCATGTCAAGCCGGCGGATGCCCGGGAGATTGTCGAAGAGCACCTGCTCGGTGACAAACCGGTCGAGCGGCTTTTTTATGATGGTCGAGGAAGAATTAGAGAATAAAAAAGGCGCTGGTAGAAGGCGCCCAAATACGAATTAAATATATAAGCCCGGGCAGCTTTCAACTTCTACCAGCTACATGTATTACTACCCATATTTCCAAAAATCTAACACCTGCTTTTTGAATATTCTCGAAAAAGGTCAGAAACCGGAAGACGGAGGCGGGGCCAGGTTTGTTCTTTTGACCGGAGCGGGCTGGGAGAATTTTGTTTTGAGCCTTTCTGCAATGCTCCTCAAAGTCGGAATGACGCTCTTTTCCGCGTAGATATCCACCTGTTTACCGGCACATTCGGATGCCATGCCGGTGAGCAGCGGTTTGCGATTCAAAATAGCGAACATCAAATAAGCCGATTTGATCCGGTCTTCGTGGGAGGGGCGACGAATCTGGCGGCAGAGGGCATGCATCAGATCTTCGAAGGGGAAGTCATGGGGTAGCAGGTCGAGCCGGTCGAAGATGAAACGGGTGGCAGCCCCCCTTACCCGGTAGTTGCTGTCGTCTATGGCGCCTATCAACCTGTAGCAGGTATCGACAGAATCCCCCGACCAGTTCAAAAGCTCAATCGCCTGGATGCGCCTGTCCGGGTCAGGGTCATTCGATACCACGGACAACCAGTCAGGCTTCATGGTCGGGGCGAATCTTCTAATCTCTTCGACCAGCTGATTGGCCGGTTCATCGGAATAGAACTTGATACCACCCTTATATAATGTTTTCCAGTCTCTGCCGGTGGCGGTAAGTTCGTCGAGCCTTGCGTTCAGGCGGGTTAGAAGCATCTCGGGCTTTTCGCTTCTGGTGGTTACATGGTGCGGATTTGGCAGCTTGCGCGTTGGTATCATGTCGTCACCGACTTCGATGAGATCCACCGAGACATAGGCTCTATCCGAGTCGGCAGTTACTATCTGAATATTGGCGAAGAGTTTGAGCTTCTCTATTTTTTGCTCCAGTCTCTCTTTCGCCTTTTCCATCCGTTCTATGCCGGAGCCTCGACCGAGATGCAGCATCTTCTCGATTTCGCTTCTTGTCAGCTGGGAAGAGCCGAAAAATTCAAGACCGGCATATTCCCAGGCGTATACTTCGACAGGCTGCAAAGAAAATAGCAGAGCGGCAACAATGGCACTAGTCTTGAGGTGGCTCGGTATTTTCACTGCTTTCTACCTCTATTTGATTCGCCCCTCCGGCGCGCAAGTTGGCGGCATGTTGCTCGAGCTGGTCGGCGATATCTTTTTCTCCCAGGCTTCTCATCAGCCGGGCATAGATGACCACGGTATTGATGAAGACCTCGCTGTTCGGAGAATGGGTCTTCTCTCTTGCGGCCAGTAATCTCTCATAATAGTTTGCCACATCTGCGGTCTGGGCGCCGAAAGTGGCGTTGGCGCAAAGATAATCAACCTCGGTCATCAGGTCGGCGTCACCCGAGGCAAGGGCGTTGTTCCAGATCGCAAGCAGTCTTTTTCTGTGTTCTTCCGCTTTGTGGCGCTCGCCTGTTTTGTCCAGGACATCAGAATAATTGACCAGACATTCGCTCAGTAAAGACTCGTCGGTTTTCCTCATCGAATCGATTAGAGAAAGCGCTCTTGCATATAGAATGGCGGCCTGGCCGTGGTCGGCACTTCCTCGTGCCAGGCTGGCCGATTGTAGAAGATTGGCAATCTGGCTGTGAGCAGGATCTGACGCTCTGGCGTTTGCGGCCAGGGCCACCACCGCCACAATCGTGACTATCGCGATGAGAGCCGGCATTATATAAGCTTCCATGGCTGACAGACTTATTCTTTGTTAGTTTTGTCGTTAGTTTTGTCGGTTTTTTCAGACTTGGCCGGCTTTTCTGATTTGTCGGATTTTTCGGCTTTCCCTGAATCGGCACCCTTATCAGTTTTATTTGATACTTCCGATTTGTCTGGCTTTTCAGATTTTTCGGAATCGGTATCGGATTTGGTGGCTTCTTCCGTTTCGCTTCCGTTTGCGTTTTCGTCAGCGCCTTCTCCGTCTTTAGGCTCTATCTTTTCACCGTCCTCGTCTCTGTCTTCGCCGTCCTCATCAGATTCATCCGCTTTCCTCTTGGAGCCGTCCTTAGGCGTGCCGTTTTCGTTGTAGATCTTGAAGAATTCGTCCGGATCCACTCTTACCGCGGCGACCTGATCTGAAAAGCCCCGGGCATCATCATAGATAGCGTCAATCACCAGATGCCCCCGGGTATCTATAAAACCACGCTTGATTGAACGCAGGGGTTGAACCACAGCCAGTCCTTCCGAGAAGTTGTCGGCATAGCGGAATTTTTTGCGGAAGGCGCGTTTTCCTTTTCTGTTAATGAAAACGAACTTGCCTTTTCTCTGCTGCAGCGCCACACCTTCGGAGAAAAGCTGATTGCTTTGCAGTCTCGATTTTTCTGCCATGGTGCCAATTTGATCGACCCAGAGAAAGTCGTCTCCCATCATGGTCTCGGCCACACGGTCTTGAAAGACCGAAGCGGTATCGAATTTGTAGGGTATGACCACTTCGCCTTTGTTATTGATATAGCCCCATTTGCCTGATTTAGGATCCTGGACGGGGCACAGACCGTCATTGAAATATTTGACCTGGGACCACTGGGGGGCGATATCTCCCTGACCGTGAGGACCGAAATCCTTGAAACCCCAAAGGTTATCGTCTTTGCTCATGTAAGGCATCAGTACGGCGTGGTCTTCGGCATCGGGGTTGACTTCGTGAGCTACTCCGATATCGAGGTGCTCACAGGGTACGACCAGTTCACCGTTTTTATCCACGACACCCCATTTACCGCCAAGCTGAACCCCGGCATAGCCGCCGGCAAAATCTTTGACATCTTCGTATTGACGAGGGATTTTGAAGTTGCCCTCTTTATCGATGAAACCCCAGCGGGCGTGGAGGTCGGCGGCAGCAAGACCTTCATGAAAGGATTTCACTCGCCGGAACTTGGGTTTGATCACGAATTTACCGCTGTGGTCGATATAGCCCCATTTCGGTCCCTTTTCCTCGGGCACGACTATTTCGCTGGCTTTCTTCTCACAGGCTGAGAAGGTGATACCGGCGAATATCAGCAGAAACAAGATTTTTAGTAAGGCTTTCATGGTCTTCCCTGGTCTGACTGGTCTGACTGGTTTAAATTTAGGATCTCCGATAATCATATCTAAGCTCTTACCTGATTTTGTACCAAAATCGGAGCGCATTCGCCCTGCCCTCGTGACAACGTTCTCTTTATAACCGGTGAATTGCACCACATCCGGGGCTGAGCAGGTACTTTAGATGATCATGTTAATTCCTTGAAAATATATCTCCATATTTCATTTATCTGAACAT
Organism: uncultured Candidatus Obscuribacterales bacterium; assembly: GCA_964496875.1. GTDB lineage: Bacteria > Cyanobacteriota > Vampirovibrionia > Obscuribacterales > Obscuribacteraceae > RI-106. The sequence continues at coordinate 3,993 of CAZCBH010000112.1, forward strand.
GGGTGTCGATATCCTGATTAAGCAAATGGCAATACGGTCCATTTATGAGGGAAACTCGAGAAACGGATATTTAGAAGATGTCGGGCATTTATTTATTGGAAATCGGTGTAGAAGAGCTGCCAGCCGCTCATATTCCGGAGGCGCAGACCAGGCTCACCACTTTGTTTACCGAAGAGTTAAAAGGGCAGTCTCTGCCTTTCGATGAAATCAAGACCTATGCCACTCCGCGTCGGTTGACGGTGGTGGTTTCGGGTCTGCCGCAAGAGCAGCCGACCATCCAGAAATCTGTACGCGGTCCCAAATATGATGCCGGCTTCGAAGCCGACGGTTCTCCTAAGAAGGCGGCCATCGGCTTTGCTCAGAAAAACGGCATCGATGTGAAGGATCTGGCAAAAGAGAAAGTGGGCGACGTCGATTATATTGTCGCCAACATCACTATCCAGGGCAAGAAAACCGGCGAACTTCTCGGCGACATCGTCCCCCGGGTGATCAATCATGTATCGGGAGAGCGTTTGATGCGCTGGGGCAATTCAGAGTTCAAATTCTCCAGGCCTATTCGCTGGTTGGTCTCGCTTCTGGATAAAGAGGTGGTTCCTTTCTCGATCAACAATGTAGAAGCCGGTAGGCAATCGGTCGGGCATCGCATACTTTCTCCCGGGTCGATCGAATTAGAGAACCCAGCGCAATACAAAGAGAAGTTGAAAGCTGCTTTCGTCTTAGTAGATCAGGGCGAGCGCCGCGCCATTATTCTTGAACAAGTCGAGAAACTGAGCAGAGAAGCCGGCGGTGAATCTAAGAAGCTTGATAGCGGATTGCTGGAAGAGGTGGTCAATATCACCGAGTGGCCTTACGCTGTGAAAGGAACCTTTTCGGAAGATTATCTGGCTTTGCCCGACGCTCTTCTAGAGACGATTATGGTGCACCACCAGCGGTACTTCCCGGTACAGAAAGCGAACGGCGGGAGCAGCCCGGATTCTATTAAAACCAACAATCTGCTTCCCTGTTTCATCACCGTGGCCAATAACGATCGTGAAGCGGCCAGGGAGACTATTCGTCAGGGCAACGAAAGGGTTTTGAGAGCGCGGCTCGCCGATGGAAAGTTTTTCTATTTCGACGACCAGAAGAAAAAGCTGGAAGATAGAGTTGCCGATTTAGACCAGCTCACCTATCAGCATGGTCTCGGCAGCTATCTGGCCAAGCGGGAACGTCTTTCTGAGCTGGCAGAGTTCCTGGCCCGGACCATGGAGCTGGATGCGGCTATGAGCAAGCATCTCAAGCGCGCAGTCGAGCTTGCCAAGCTGGATCTGGTCACCAATCTGGTCGGTGAGCTGCCCGAACTCCAGGGTTATGTCGGGGCCTGGTACGCTTCGGCTGAATCCGAACCGGAAGAGGTGGTGCGGGCGATCGCCAGCCACTACGCCCCCAGGCATACCGATGACGACATTCCCCGGGACAGGGTCGGCATGTGGGCCGGAGTCATAGATAAGATTGATCATTTGACCGGACTTTTCGCCCTGGGCAAAAGACCGACCGGTTCGAGCGATCCTTTTGCCCTGCGCCGCAATGCCCAGGGTCTTGTGGATATCCTTCTCGATGGGCTCAGTGACCAGGTCGTTGATCTGGAGCTGGTTATCGACTTTCTGCTTGACAAATTCGAGCCCATGCTCGAAGCCAGAAAGAACAACAAAAAAGCCTTCGAGCGCGGCAGGGTAAAAGAGGAGTTGACCGATTTCATTTTGCAGCGTCTCAGAAGCAAGCTCACCTCCCAGGGCGTAAACCGGGAGATCGTGGACTGTGTTCTTTCTAAGCCGCAGCCTTTGAAGGAGATCTCAACGGCCCAGGACCGCTGTAAAGTGCTCTCTCTCCTCCTCGCCTCCGAAGACGGTGTCGAGCTTGTACGGTCCGGGGTGCGGGTGGCCAATATCCTGAAACCCGACTCTTGCTCGACAGTGGACGAGTCTTTGCTCTCCACCGATGAGGAGAAGAACCTCTGGAGTTCCTATCAGAGCGAAGTCCTGGCCAGAATCGAGTCCAAGGAACATTTGATGAATCCTGCCAGCTTCGATGAATACCGGGCCATGCTTGACTGTCTCAAGCCTCTTACCGGAAAAATCGATTCCTTCTTCGAAGGGGTGATGGTCAATGATGAGGATAGTCGTAAAAGAGACTTGCGTCACGGTATTCTCATGAATATTGACAGGCACTTCAAACAGATAGGAGAGTTCAAGCCCTTGCAGCCTCTTCTTCCATGAAGGGCTAATTACCAAATTCTAAAGAGCTTGAAAACATCATAGAATCAGCTATCCAGCCGGAGCTTCATCAGGATGTCTTGATTAATGGAAACCTAACGGGATAGCCAGAGGTCATAGCTGTTACCCTATCAATGATTCAGTCAATTTATCCTGACCACTCAGTTCTAGAGATGCTCAAGTCCAGATCGAACTTCTTCCTGCTTTTGTTGCTTGTTGCAATTTTACTTGGCGACGCTCTCATCCCGGCGGCACAGGCTGTAGCAGCTGCTTCCCAGGAGATTCCCGCCGAGAGTTTCAAGACATTGCCTATGGTGCAGGAGAGATCTGTAAGCACCTATGTCCCTTCGGATGTGGCTCCGGATGGTGGTCTGGCTGTGACCCTCAGCTACCCTACGATGCCCCGCTATGAAGAAGGCGCACCGGTGGTGGTACTTGTCCCCGGGGACGGCAAGGCTAGCGGGTTGCGCTTTACCACCCATGCCGTCCAGGCTGGTTTTGTCGAAGTGAAGTTCGCATTTCCCGGCGGTGGCCTCAAAAAATTTCATTCCGGCGGCTCCTGGGACAATAGAGGCAAAAATTCTCAAAGAGCCCTGGCCGATGTTCTGCTTTATGCCGCAGGCAAAAAGAAGGACTATAAAAATCGCTCTATCCAGGAGATCGTCCCCAGAAAGGTAAACACCGCGAATTTAGGCTTACTAGGATGGCACGACGGATTCAACATCGCCATCATCACCCTTTGCAAATTCCATCCGGAGCTGAAAGTGGTGAAGTGGCTCGCCAGTTTCGAGAGCCCGGTGGGGGCGTTATTGCTTCCTTCCAATCTCGGTACTACGCGAGAACTGAATCTGAATCCGCACTACAAACAGGGTAGCGCCGCTACAGGGAAAGTCTTGATCGACTACGAGAAGATAGCCTGGTTGGGCGAAGGCTTTCGCAATCGGGCTCTGCGGCGCAAGCAGAAGCTGCACACCCCCCAGGGTGTTCTTTTCTTTGATGATAATGAAAATGGTAGGTTTGATGAAACCGTGGAATTTCCATTGAATTACGGTGTCATGCCCGGGGTGGAAAAACAATATTATGCTCCGGAGATAACCATAGCCATGAAGACCAGGGGGGTTTTCCATCAATGGGTTCCGAAAGAGACTCCTGAAGAGAAGAAAGAAAGACTGAAAAAAGAAGTGCTGGAGAAACCACCGGTCAAAACATCGAAGGCTCCCTGGTCCCGGTTTGTGAAGGGTGGAGGAGCAAGCGATAAAACCACCGCGGTGCCGCCGTCCGGGGCTGCCGTCAAGCCCGATGCCGACGAGCCAAAGAAGGTTGAAAAGCCGAAACTTGGAGATGTGAAGGACGATATGATTCTCAAGGAGGTCTGGCCGGATAACGTGGCCAGGCTCAAAGAGTCCGAAGCCTACTATCAGGAAAGAGACGGCGCCCTCTACATAGAAAAGCTAGGGGAACTCTATCCCGACTTACTGGTCACCATCTTTGGCAGCCGCATCGACCACAATGAGCAGCAGGTGGACCATCCGCACATCGCACTCGCTTACAACCTCTTTCTCGGCAGCAAAATTAAATGGGTGAGGCTCAATCCCGCCAGGGTCTATGTCGGATTCACCGCCGATATGAATCCGGAAAACTTTGTCAACAACAAGATAAAGGGACCGATAGAAGCTTCCAACATAAAAGCTTATCTGGAACCGGAAGGTTATATCACCGATGCCATGTATATGCGGGCGGTGATTTCCGAGCTGGCTGATAGAACCAAGCACAAAGATCTTTCCTGCCCTCTGGATGGTGTTCTTGAAAATTATCTCAACGAGGCGCTTATCGAGCGACAACTGGAACGCGAGTCTCAAACGGAGAAAGAAGAATAGGATAGTTGGTGCGGGAAGAGCCCGTTGTATGTTAGGATCATAAGGGTAGAAGAGAGGCGAAGCTAATGCTAAACAGCCCTGTAGATATCGCGATAGTCGCTGGAATAGTGCTTCTGGTCTTTGGACCCAAGAAGTTACCCGAACTCGGCAAGTCCCTGGGTCAGGGTCTGGGCAATTTCAAGAAAGCCCTCAACGACGCCCAGGACGAAGTGGCCAACGCTGCCGAGATCGAAGACAAAGAAAAGAAGAAGACCGAAGAGTCTGCTAAGTAAGCCCGATGGCGGAGCTCAAGGTAGTATCCAGCTTCTCTCCCGCCGGTGATCAGCCCAAGGCGATCCGGCTTCTGACTGAAGGAATCAATAAGAATCAGCAGCATCAAACCCTTCTGGGTGTGACCGGGTCAGGCAAAACCATGACCATGGCTCATGTCATTCAAGAGACCAAATTGCCTGCTCTTGTCCTGGCCCATAATAAGACCCTGGCTGCCCAGCTCTGCAACGAGATGAGGGAGTTCTTTCCGGAAAATGCCGTCGAATACTTCATCTCTTATTACGACTATTACCAGCCCGAATCTTATATTCCCAACACCGATACCTATATAGAAAAAGAAGCGAGTATCAATGATGAGATAGACCGGTTGCGGCACTCTTCGACTCGTTCGCTCTGGGAGCGCGATGATGTCATAGTGGTGGCATCGGTGAGTTGCATCTATGGTCTGGGTGTGCCAGAGCGTTATCTATCAAACGCCATAGATCTGAAAGTCGGCAACGATATCGACCGGCACGAATTTTTGAAAAACCTGGTCAACATTCACTATGAGCGCAACGACATGATTGTGGAGCGCTCTCGTTTTCGTGCCCGGGGCGAGATTGTCGAGGTCTATCCTTCTTATGAAGAGCGGGTGATTCGCGTCGAGTTTTTCGGGGATGAAATTGAGCGTATTGCCGTGCTCAATCCGGTCACCGGAGAAGTAGAGGAGTTGCCGCAGGAGATCAAAATTTATCCCGCTAAACACTATGTCGCCGAGGAAGACGATCTGGAGCGGGCGGTCAAACAGATTGAGATCGAGCTGGAAGAGCGCATTCAAGAGCTATCCGGTCAGGGCAAGCTGGTGGAGGCGCAGAGGTTGAAGCAGCGCACCAGATTCGATATCGAAATGTTGAAAGAGGTCGGTTACTGTAACGGCATCGAGAACTATTCCAGAATTCTAGAAGACAGAAAGCCAGGAGAGCCGCCCCAGACCTTAATAGACTATTTCGTTCGTCGTTTTGGCCAGGACAACTTTCTGACTTTCATAGATGAATCTCACGTGAGCATTCCGCAATTACGTGGTATGTTCCGCGGTGACCGCGCCCGCAAAGACACGCTCATAGACTATGGTTTCCGTCTGCCCTGTGCCCGGGACAACCGCCCTTTGACCTCTGATGAGTTCTTCGAGAAGATAGGCAAGGTCGTCTTCGTCTCTGCCACTCCGGGAGACTGGGAGCTAGAGATAAGTAACCAGGTGGTGGAGCAGATCATCCGTCCCACCGGTTTGATAGATCCTAAAATCGAAGTGCGACCTATCGATGGTCAGATAGACGATCTGATAGGAGAGATCAAAACACGATCCGCCAGAAAAGAGAGAGTGCTTATAACTACCCTGACCAAGCGCATGGCCGAGGATCTGACCGAGTACCTTCAAGAGCTTGGTATAAGAGTCCGCTGGCTCCACAGTGATATCAAAGCGCTCGAACGCATCGAATTGCTGCGAGATCTGCGAGAAGGTAAGTTTGACGTTCTTGTTGGTGTCAACCTTCTGAGAGAAGGTCTCGATCTGCCTGAAGTCAGTCTGGTGGCGATTATGGAAGCTGATAAGGAAGGCTTTCTCCGGGCTGAGCGCTCGCTTATCCAGACCATTGGCCGGGCGGCGCGAAACGCAGCCGGCGAAGTGGTGCTTTATGCCGACAAGATGACGGACTCTATGGACAGAGCCATGAAAGAGACCGAGCGTCGTCGAGTGCTTCAGATGAAGTTCAACGAAGAGCATAATATTACGCCGCGAACTATTGTCAAAGATACCAGTAACAAAATTCTCGAGTCTTTGAGAGGCAGGAATGATGAGGCTGAAGACGATGTCTCGGTGTTGCCGAAATACAGCAAACAGAAAACAAAGGCGGCCGCTTCCGCTTCTGGCAAGAAGGGCATACACAGTGTGGTTCGTCAACTTGAAAAGGATATGAAGGATGCCGCCAAAAATCTCGATTTTGAAAAGGCGGCAGAGTTGAGAGACCATCTGCGCTTATTGCAGCAGGAGCTGCAAGAGAAGCGTGTCAGGGCGGAGAAAAAGGCGACGAGGAAGAATTGAGGACTTATGCCGGAATCGGGAAAAGATAAAATTCTGGAAGAATGGAAAGCTTTTGCCGAAAAGCACGGCGGACGATATCTGCCTGATGAATTCTCCTTTTCCGAAGATGCTTTCGGCAAAGTGGAAGTGCCTTATAAAGCATGGAAGGTAACCATCGATATCGATGTCTTCCGCCATAGTGTCAACTATGTCGAGTATTTCACCAGGCTGAGAGCAGCCTTCGTCAGTCCGGAGAGATTCCGGCTTAAAATCTATCAAGAAGGGTTTCGAAGCGAAATAGGAAAGATCTTCGGCATGCAGGACATTGTGCTTGGTTATCCGGAATTCGACGAGACCTTCATTATTCAGGGTAGCGACCCGGCAAAATTGAAAGAGCTTTTTTCTGATGAAGGGTTGCGGAGCAAGCTTTTAACAGACCGCGGCTTTGTGCTGTCGGTGCTCAAAAACGAGGGTTTCTTCCGGCGTAGCGGTGCTGAGCGGGTTGATGTCATAGAATACGAAGTCTTCGGTATAGCCGAAAACTCAGCCATGCTCGAGGCGCATTATGAGCTGATGGGGACAATTCTAGATAGGATGTGCGCGCTAGGCGTGACTATCGAACAGGCGCCCGCCAAAGAGTTCTGAATTCTAGCTGTGTTTTTTTATAGTAGGGAACAGGCAGTGGATTTTAAGCTCTGCTCTTCCAGAAGTCGTCATTGAAATCGGAACAGAATTTAGACAGCAGCATTTTCATGTGCTCGACTTTGCGCTTCAGAGGAAGATCTCGCCGGGTTCTAGCCATGGTCTTTTTGTAGTCGGTTATGAGAGAAGCAAATACTTCTGCCTTGTCCTCCACATAAGAGTGGCGGGAGTAGTCCGAGACGAAGCCGGCTTCATTAGATGGACGGGAGTCGATGCCTTTGATTTCGTAGTCATCTAGCTCTCTGTCCGACATCGAACCACGGTTGAAGGTGCTGAAATGCTCATAGAGAATATCGAGACCGTATTTGAAATTGCGACCTTGAAGATGCTTCCATTCTCCATCGGCGTGGCCGAACCAGGTGTCGCGGTAGTCGATGGCATGGTACAGCTCATGGTGGAAGACTCTGTTTCCGACCCAATCGTCACCTGCCATGACAAAATATCCGGCGTCTAGAAAAAGGGTGTCGACAACGTCATAACCGACCACGGCTACTCCGGCTGCCGGTTTGAATTTGTTGCCGGTGGAGCTCGTGGATAGGTTTCTGCATATAACTATCTGTTCGATTCCGGATTTCTCTATGATAAGTGGGCTATAGACCTTCAGGCTCTGTGCGAGCTTTTCTCTTGCTGCTACCACCTGTGATCTGGTCGCTGCATCGTATCTGATATCACGGCAGACCAGTGAGTCTTTGGTAATTATTTTGATACCATATTCGCGACCCAGCTTCTGGAGCGCTTTGCTGGATGTTTCTTGGGGTTGTCGTTCGTAAGTTCCCGTATATTTTAAGAAGCAGCGTTCTAGTTTGACGGTCAGGTTTCTGAGGTTATCCATAAGCTCTCCGTCTTATGAAGTAGCTTCGAAGGAATTCCATAATTCCGTCTGGCAGACTCATAGATTACAGCTTGCTAATAATAATAGATTTTGCAAACGCTGGACAAAAAACGAACTCGCCGACCCCTTCTATTAATATTATTCTCGAATCTTGAATCCGGATTTGGAAGAGGGCATCATTTTGAATCAAGTCTCTGTTGTTGCGCGAAAGGTCAAAGAGCTGCATGACGCTAGTGCGCCTGATTATGGCAGTCAGAAAGGTCACGGCTTCTGCTCGGTAGAAGAGCGCGACGCCTGGATGCATGTGCTGAAGGGGCTATCTATCGATGAGAATTCAGCCTGTCTGGAAGTCGGTGCCGGTACGGGGGTTTTGACCGAGCTTCTTGGATTGAGTCTCAACCAGTCCGGGACCCTGTATGCCCAGGATTTTTCCCTGGAATCCATAGAGTTGAACCGTGAGCATTTGACCGGCAAGACTGAAGCCACTCTTAAGTATCTGGAGGGTGACGCCCATGACCGCGGGGTTTTTTCGCCCATCGAGGATCATTCTCTCGACCTGATAGTAGCCAGGCAGTCGGTGGTGTTTTTCGAGGACCCGATTCAAGTCTTCAAGCTCTGGAAAGGTTTACTGAAAGCAGGGGGACGGGCGGTTATCCTGGACGCTCTCTGGGACCGCTTCATCTGGACCGGAGAATGGGCCCTCTTAGTCGAATCTCTGCCTCTTTCCTGTCCGGGCTCGATTCGCTCGATGACATATTTGATGGAGCAAGCGGGATTTTCTATCGAGAGCAGCTACTTCCTTGATGAGGTCAATGATTGCCTCGGGGATTCAGGTGCTCGCTATCCGCGCTTTGTTATTGTCGCGCGTCCGAATTGAAACCATATCTGGTGCTGTTCGAGTCGTCTTCTTCGGGTGACAGCCAGTTCTGAAATCGGCTTCTGAAGGCAATCTTGCGATTTCATTCGATTTGCGATTTTGAATCGAAAATGGTGCCTTCGAAGCTAATATGGAAAACTTAGTTGAGGATTAGCTTTCTGGGTTCGCTATGTCTATATAAAGGTATCCGGCAATATCATCAGTTCGCACCTGGAAACATGGTTGCCAAGAGGGCTTTCGGACTTTTTCCATTAATCTTAGTACAGAAAACTTGGTGCGGATCCCGAAACGCTCGTATTAGTAGGTGTTTGCGTCTTCGGTAATAGAATCAAGGGGCTTGTTAATCTAGCTTAACAGGTTGCGCCACTTTCCCGGAGCGAACCTATACTAGATTTGGTGCCGTTGCCAAGCAAGCGCCGCGATTCTTTGAAAAGGCGTTTTACTGCGGGATTCCTGACACAACGAGCTGCCGTAGCAGCACAAAAATTGCATCCAGTTAATGCAAATATTATGGAACTGTGTAGATTCCCCTTGATTTCAACCTTCGCACCTAACATGTCTTTATAGGAAGTGCATTCGATAGCTCCGCCGTATAGATAGGTCCATCTAAGGGACAACCAAGTCATTTATATATAACGGTAAAAGAGAGTCAGAATCAGTCGTTTCTTGAAGCGTGACAAAGCAACAGTGATTAACAAATAGCGTATTGTCCAGAATCTATCTTTTAAAAGGATGAGGAAACCTATCTATGCCTAAAGTATCCAAGAGTAAAGCTTCTTCCACCGATCGCATGGTTCGCGGAATGTTCGTAGAAGACGAAAACGCCGCTAAGCGAAATGAAATGGAAGAGCTTGATCTTATCGATGACGATCAGTTCACCATTATCGATGACGACGACGCCGGAATGGATGATGATGATGAGCCGGTCGAGATGCCTTCGACCCGTGAGATCGCCACAGAAGATTCGGTCCGACTGTACCTGAGAGAGATTGGAAGAATCCAGCTCCTCAAGCCGGACGAAGAGATTGAACTAGCCCGAAAAATCCTGCAGGGCGACATGATGGCTAAGCGAAAGCTGGTTCAGGCTAACCTGAGACTGGTCGTTTCAATCGCCAAGAAATATATCGGTAGAGGTCTCTCCTTCCTTGATCTTATTCAAGAAGGCAACCTCGGTCTTATTCGTGCTTCCGAGAAGTTCGACCACGAACGGGGTTATAAATTCTCTACCTACGCCACCTGGTGGATCCGTCAGGCTATCACCCGGGCTCTGGCTGACAAATCCAGAACCATCCGAGTTCCTGTCCACATGGTGGAGACCATCAACAAGCTGAAGAAAGTCACCCGTCAGCTTGCCCAGGAACTGAACAGAAAGCCGACCGAACACGAACTGGCTAATGCCATGGACGTCTCGATCGTCAAACTGCACGAGATTATCAAGGCTGCCAAAGAGCCTATCTCGCTCGAGACTCCTATCGGTAAAGAAGAAGATTCTCGCCTGGGCGACTTCATAGAAGACGCCGAGACCGATAGACCCGACACCACCGTAACTCATGAACTGCTCCGTCAGGACCTGGCTAAGATGCTCAACGAGCTCACTCCCCGGGAAAGAGACGTGCTCAGACTGCGTTTCGGTCTCGATGACGGCAGACAGAGAACCCTGGAAGAAGTCGGTCAGCTCTTCAACGTAACCCGTGAAAGAGTTCGTCAGATCGAATTCAAGGCACTGAGAAAACTGCGGCAGCCGGGCAGATCCTCCAGACTGAGAGAGTATCTGTAAGCATCCGCCTCATTAACTAAAACTATAGAGACCCAAGCCAATTTTTATTACGGCTTGGGTCTTCTCAATTAGTTTTCAGGACAAATCAAGAGATCCTGGTTAAACTATTGGCTTGAGTTGAAAAGTACTCAGGTGCAACCAGGAAAAAGGGGCTCAGACCGTGACCTACTCTTCAGACGACCATACATCTTCCAGCTTTCAGGCGCCGTTCACCGGAGACCAGACTGGTGATATCTTCCAGAGCGAGGACAATTTCGTCGCCCAGTCGCCGGTGACTACGTTGAGAATGGTGGAGACCCAATCGGGCTTTCTTGTCGTGCTTAAGGATGTGGACGAAAGAGTCTCGCTTTCGGTCAAGCGCAAGATTGGCACACCGCCCGCCAGCCAGGTTCTGCTTACCGGAGACGAGTCTCTGAAGCTCTCCCGCATTCTGACCAGCGGCAAAGGCGCTCTCAGCGCCGCAGCTTCTTACACACCGCTCAGTACCCCAGAAGTCCCGGACCATCTTCCCGCGGAATATCAAGTCTCCAGCAAGCTGGAGAGGACCCCGACTGCCGATGAAGCAATTCAGGCTCTGACTGCCGATACTCACCAGACTTCGGACTTCAGCGATTTGCAGGTGCCTGAGACCCGGCGGCGCTCCCGCGCTGACATGGCTTCGCCTCGCCGGGAGAAAGAGAAGAAGATCCTCATATTCGGCGGTGTCGCCCTGGCTGTAACAATTGTCGGTTCCATCATCGCCGGAGCCTTCTTGTTCTTCAATTACAGCTCCTCCACACCTCCGGACGTGGCTAAAGAGATAACCAGGAACGAAATGAGTTCCGAGAACGTGGATACCTTCGTTCGCACCTATGTATCTAACTTGCTCGATTTCAGTCCGCGTTCCTACCAGTATTCTCAGATTCAAGCGATGGCGGTGATGAAGCCGGAGCTGATGAAGAAATACTGGAACGAGACCAGCTTTCCCCTTTCGCGTAAACAGCTCACCAGGCTGCCCCAGAATCAAACCGTCATGATCAGTAAAGTGGTCCAGGAGCCGACCAGCAGCGTCTCCACCGACGTCGACCTCTATGCCGAACTGACCACACCCGAGAGCAAAGAGCCTTCGCCGATTCATCTGCGGCTCGGCATTAGCCTTAATCAGGACGGCAAGCTGATGGTCAACACCCAGAAGGATGTCTCTCATGCCGATAAAGACGCGGCGGAGCGCCAGGAATAAGGAACTCTGAAAGGTTCTTTATCATTCATTTTTGAGCGTTCAAGGTGAGCGAGTAATTAAATTGAATTGACGCCCATGCATATGTATGTATAATTGGTGATACAGGAAGCATAATCGAAGCTGTGGACAAACATCAGACCTGCCTGAAGCTGCGCGATTCGATTCTGTGCGTGAGTGCTGCCCGGGGCCTCACGCGCTGAAGTGGAGAGTCGTGCGAGTGTGTACCGGCAGGCAG